>CP076354.1:603333-1206666 GCA_018798825.1 Ochrobactrum sp. BTU1
AGCGCAAGCGCACGCCAATCACGGATGGGCTTGCGGGCAAGCCATGGGTTTACCGATATAAAGACATTCGCTCATGGTGGAGCAACCCGCACTATAATCGCATTGATGGTGCTGAGGCTCTTGCGCCAACTGCATGGGCACCACAATCAAAGCCCATATGGTTCACCGAACTGGGATGCCCGGCGGTCGATAAAGGACCAAACCAGCCGAATGTGTTCCCTGATCCGAAATCCTCGGAAAACGCGACACCCTATTTTTCGAATGGAGCGCGTTCCGATATTGCCATGGATCGCTTTCTGCGGGCGCATTATCACTACTGGCCGGATAGGAACCCAGTTTCCCCCATCTATGGCGGGTCGATGCTCGACATGGATCGCGTCTATCTCTGGTCATGGGATACGAGACCTTTTCCGGAGTTTCCGCTGAAAGCCGACGTGTGGGGAGACACACCAAACTGGCGGTTGGGACATTGGCTCAATGGCCGCATGAGCGGTGTTGCACTTGATGAGCTTATTGCAGCTATCTTCGCAGATTTCGGTTTGCCGGAAGCAGACTGCACAGGCGCGGATGGGCATCTGACTGGCTTCGTGATTTCAGAGCCCAGCACGGCTCGCGGTGTGCTGGAGCCACTGATGAGTGTGTTTGGTGTGCACGGCTTTGAGCAGTCAGGGCAGTTCAAGTTCCGCAGCATTGGTCGTGCGGCTCCTGTACTTGACGTGGCGGCTACGCTTGTCGAACCGACCGATGGCGAAGCGCTGACCGCGGTTCTTGAGGATCAGGGCGATTTACCTTCGGTAGCTGAACTTTATTGCAACGATCCGCTGCGTGATTTTCAGGTGGTAGGTGCATCGGTGCGGCGCGATATGGGCCAAGGCACGGAAAGCCTCAGCCTTTCCGGCTCAATGGAAATGGGACAGGCGACTGCACTCGCGGAAGCCTGGATGGCGCGCCGTTATGCAGAACGGCGGACAGCGAGCTTCTCATTGCCGTGGTCTGAGGCTGCCCTGCATGTCGGTGATCGTGTGCGGCTCGATATGCTGGGCGGTGGTCGCGATTATGTTGTGTCGTCTCTTGAAGACGGAGAGGTGCGGGTGGTCAAGGCTGTAGCGCTGGCACCCAATGTGGCTTTTGCTGATAGGGGAGAAACGCCGCAGCTGACGCCGGGCGGACCTGTTTCGGATATGAAGCCGATATTTCATCTCATCGACCTGCCACTCTGGCCAGGTGCTGAAGATCCGGCTGGTCAGTTGCGTATTGCGTGTCATGCAAAGCCGTGGCGTGGGGTCGCGACTTATGCCTCGCCCTCCGGTGACGGCTTTGCCGAGCGTGGCCTGATCGGCGAACGCGCCGTTATGGGTGAGCTGACAGCTCCATTGCCCGGAGGGGCAAGTGGGCGACTTATCGATGGTCAAACACTGGAACTGGTGCTGTATTCGGGTGAGTTGGAATCGAAACCGTTCACGCAAATCCTGAATGGTGCCAATACCGCGCTTGTGCAGTCCTCTGATGGAAAATGGGAGGTACTGCAGTTCCTTGCGGCTGAAGAAATCGGCCAGAACCATTGGCGCTTAAGTCGTCTTTTGCGCGGGCAGCTTGGCACAGAGGCCGCTAGCCTCAATGAAAAGCCGACGGGTACGCCCTTCATCCTGCTGGATGGGGGCGTTCAAAGCATCGGTTTGCAAACATCTGAAATCGGGTTGGAACTCAACTGGCGCATTGGGGCGGCCGGTAAATCGTTCTCGGATGATTTTTTCGACACCGTAAAAGCAACCGGCGGTGTGCAGGCGTTGAAACCATTGAGTCCTGTTCACCTCAAAGCAGAGCGGCTCAGTAATAATGATCTGTTGTTCGGCTGGATCAGGCGCGGCCGTGTTGATGCCGATAGCTGGCTTGGGGAAGAGATTCCACTGGGTGAAGAGCGCGAAGCCTATCAGGTCGAAATCTGGCGTTCGGATGTGCTTGTCCGAAGCGTTCAGGTGCAAGCGGCTTCCTGGATTTACCCCAGTGCAGATCGGCTTTCGGATTTGGGTAGCAGCGACTTCCAGCTTCGCGTTGCAATGGTGAGTTCTAAAATCGGAGCAGGGGATTTTGCTTCCATTGATATTTCAAACGGAACCTGAACTTAGAAAGGAAAAGTCATGATCGAAGATAAGCCTTGGTATCTTTCTCGCACAGTCTGGGCAGGCCTTGTTGCCCTGTTTCTATCACTTGCTGGAGCTTTTGGTCTGGTCAGTGAAACTGTGGATCAGGGGGCTTTGACAGATATTTTGTTGCAACTTGCTACAGCTATTGCCGGCCTTATCGCCGTTTTTGGGCGCATAGGGGCAACTTCACGCATTTCATAATTTTATAATCCGTGATAGCAAGGTTTTGAAAAGATGCATGAAACCGGAATATTGACTGATGTTCCGGTTGATATTATGCATAAAAACAACAGTTTAGAATGGCTTCAATCCGGATATGGGGTTGAAGCTGTTTTATGAGCATAATTTCCTTTGTGTCGACAGGCAGAGTGTATCGTTCATGCATCGTTCAGCTGGGAGGCGCTATATAAGGGACATGATGAAACAGAACCCTGCTCTCAAAATTTTCGCGCTTCTGGCCGTTAGCATTGGTCTGTTGCCGGCTGATGCCGGTGCCCTGCCAATTGCGACGCCACAGAAGTCCAATCTTCTGGTCGCTGCCGCTGGTGATTGCGCGGCAGTTGGAGAACAAGTGGCAGCCTCACAGGGTGGCCAATTGGCCAAGGCAACACCAACCACGCAAAATGGTCGTGCCATGTGTGTGATCGTTGTGCTCGTACCTGGCCGCGATGGCGAACGCCCGCGCCGTGTAGAAGTGGCCGTCCCCGCACAGTAATGCGTTCCTGCGAGGAGCTTTAAACTTGCGTATCCTGATCGTTGAAGACGACAAGGACCTGAACAGGCAGCTCTCGGATGCGATGGTTGCCACGGGCTATGTTGTCGATAGTGCCTTTGACGGCGAAGAAGGTCATCATCTCGGTGATACCGAGCCTTATGATGCCGTGATCCTCGATATCGGTCTGCCGCAGATGGATGGCATTAGCGTTGTTGAGCGTTGGCGCCGCAGCGGTCGTACAATGCCTGTTCTCATGCTGACCGCCCGTGATCGCTGGAGCGATAAGGTTGCAGGTATCGATGCTGGTGCCGACGATTATGTCGCAAAGCCTTTTCATATCGAAGAAGTGCTGGCGCGACTGCGTGCGCTTATCCGACGCGCTGCCGGGCATGCTTCGTCGGAGCTGGTGTGCGGTCCGCTGCATTTGGACACCAAGACCTCAAAGGCCAGTATTGACGGTGTGGCGCTGAAGCTTACCTCGCACGAATATCGGCTGCTTTCCTATCTGATGCATCATATGGACGAAGTGGTGTCGCGCACCGAACTGGTCGAGCATCTTTACGATCAGGATTTTGACCGAGATTCCAATACGATTGAAGTCTTTGTCGGCCGCTTGCGCAAGAAGATGGGCGTTGACTTGATCGAAACGGTACGTGGCATGGGCTATCGTATCCGTTCGGAAGGAAATACAGATGTGAAAGGGAGCGGGAACTGAAGCTTCTTAGCATTTTCCCCCCTCTGCGTTCTCTTGCGATACGCGTCGTAACCCTTTCGACGCTTTGGGTCATTCTGGCGCTTGTTGTTGTCGCGACATTGATAAGCACGCTTTATGGCGATGCTGCGCGCAACAACTTTGAGCGGCTTCTGACTGCGCACCTTTTCAGTCTCGTCGGTGCCGTGAGCATCTCTCCGGAAGGCACTCTTCAAGGGCGTCCGGAGCTGGGCGAACTGCGTTATTCCAGTCCGCTTTCTGGCTGGTACTGGTCTGTAGATCCCGTTTCCTCAAATATTTCCGGCAAACTCCAGTCGCTGTCCTCGGTCGGGCGCATCGTGCCTGAAATGCCGATCACGCAGGCGCCCTTTGATAGCTCGTTTATGCGCAGCTACACGCTGCCAGGCCTGAACGGTGAAGAGCTCTATATTGTCGAGACCGAAGTTGTTCTCGATAACGACAATCGCGTCGCACGCTTCCGTGTCATGGGCAATCTCAGCGAAGTGATGAATGAAATCTCAGACTTCAGAAGCAAGTTGGCTCTTTATCTGGCGATTTTCGGCATTGGCAGCGTGTTCATCAATGCTGGTATTATTCTCTTTGGTTTGCGACCACTTGATAAAGTGCGTCAGGCTTTAGCTGATATTCGCGAGGGACGATCGGCCAAACTCGACACGTCGCTGCCGCTGGAAATTGCACCGCTGGCAAACGAGATGAATGCGCTTATCGAGAATAACCGCCGCATTGTTGAGCGCTCGCGAACGCAGGTCGGAAATCTCGCCCATTCTTTGAAAACACCGCTTTCGGTGCTGACGAATGAAGCGCGCTCCATGGGTGGTGAACAGGGCCGCGTGGTGCTTGAGCAAAGCGAGGCCATGCAGGTTCAGATACAACACTATCTCCAGCGCGCTCGGATTGCTGCGCAACGGGATAGCGTCGTATTTCGAACTCAGGTTACACCTGTGCTTGATCGTATGGAACGCGTAACTGCAAAGCTCAATCCGTCGTTCAATATTGCATTCAGAAATGTTTTGCCGGATGCAGTTTTCGCTGGTGAAAAGGAAGATCTGGAAGAAATTGTCGGTAATCTTCTGGAGAACGCAGGCAAATGGGGACGTCGACGGATCAAGATCGTTCTGCGACCTGCGGCGGATGTGCAACGCCAGTTCGAGATTCTGATTGAGGATGATGGCCCTGGTCTTGCTCCCGACAAGATTGATGCCGCATTGAAACGGGGTAACCGCGTTGATGAAACGAAGCCAGGCACTGGGCTTGGTTTGGCAATCGTTCAGGATACGGTTCGTGAATATGGGGGCAGCTTGTTCTTGGGCAAAAGCAATCTTGGCGGCCTTCAGGTGCGCGTTGTGTTGCCGCTGACTGAAGATTGATAGTTGTTTTTGCCACGAGGCAGACTAGAAGGTTAGAGTAATAGCTGCATCCTACGATAGTATGCATGCTCATTTTTATGAAGGCCGATTTGTTATGACGATGGTATCAAGGTTTTCTGCTCCGTTTTTGATCGCTTCTATGGCGTTCGCTCTCTCTGCCTGCGGAACTTCCGGCGGCGGCAAGGGCTCAGGGCTGACTTCGCTTGGTGGGCTTTCCTCGAAAGCAGAAACACGTCCGGATCTGCTCGCGTCGCTCGGCAACGGACTCCTTGGCAGTTCAGCAGGTCAGCTGACAGCGGGCGACCGTAAGAAGGCACTTGAAGCGGAATATCGCGCGCTTGAATATTCTCCGGCAGGTAAAGCGGTTTCATGGAGTGGTAGTGGTTCGACTTCCGGCGATGTGACTGCCGCACAGCCTTATCAGGTGGGTTCTCAGAACTGCCGCCAATATACCCACACATTCTCGATTGGCGATGCGTCGCAAACCTCGCGCGGAACCGCTTGCCGGAATGCCGATGGCAGCTGGACCCCGCTTACATAAAGCCAAAGGTGCTTAAACAGTCATGCATGGAATGCATCGCTAAAATTTATCCCATGCGTATGTGCGGGCATAAATCGGCGTCCTTTGATTAAGCCTTTGCGGCGAATTGCCCTAGTCAGCCTAATTCCACGTCCTTCGAGTTGGTTTTTGCCTTCGCTGAGATTAAGTCTCAGCCATGGAATTCTGGTTGACTGCCGCACTGCTGACTTTTGCAGCAACTTTGACTGTTTTGTTGCCGCTGACGCGGAACAAGCAAGAATTTTTGCCCCCTGAAAAAAACGATCTAGAGGTCTATCGAGACCAGTTGCGCGAAGTAGAGGCCGATGCTGCGCGCGGCATGATCGATGCTCCCAGCGCGGAGCAAGCACGTATCGAAATTTCCCGTCGTATACTCAGTGCTGAAAAGAGCAGCGCCGACGCTGCTGCCGAGGTGAAAAAGGTTCGCTCAGGACGGTTGCTGGCTTTTTCAGCTGTATTGGCTGTCCCCCTTATCGCCTGGGGTGTCTATCCACTTTTTGGCGCGCCCGATACGCCGTCCATGCCACTTGCTGCACGCTTGGCTAACAGCCCACAGAACAGTTCGGTTGATGAGCTTATTGCCCGCGCTGAATCACACTTGGCTCAAAACCCCAATGACGCTCGCGGCTGGGATGTTCTGGCGCCGATTTATTTGCGTATAGGCCGAGGCGCCGACTCAGTGAATGCATATCGTTCGGCCATTCGTCTTGAGGGTGAAAATTTCCCTCGTATCCTTGGTCTTGGCGAAGCTTTGATTGCTGTTTCAGGTGGACCAATCACTGCAGAGGCAGAGGGTCTGTTTGAAAAAGCAGCAGCGCTCGAACCCAACGATATCCGCCCGCAATATTATCTTGCACAGGGCGAAATGCAGGACGGCAATGCCGACAGCGCCATTACAAGGTTGCAGACTTTCCTTGATAATGCACCGAAAGATGCGCCATGGCGTGCTCAGGTTGAGCAGACAATTGCGCGCATTCGAGGATCGCTAGCACCGTCCGCGCCAGCCAAAGGACCCACGACAGACGACGTAGACGCTGCAGCATCCATGAGCCCGGAAGATCGTCAGGCGATGGTTGAGGGTATGGTTCAACGTCTTGATGAAAGTCTTCGCGAAAACAGCGGGGATATCGATGGCTGGAAGCGTCTCGTGCGCTCCTATATGATCCTCAATCGCCGCGATGCAGCACTCGATGCACTCAAACGTGGAGTTGCGGCGCTGGATGGTGAAAAGCGGACGGAGCTGACAAGCTTTGCCGCAGGACTAGGTTTGGAAGCAGGGAGCGCAACACAATGAGTGCAACTGCAGAAGGTAATGGACGCAACACGAAACCTGCAGGCAGCTTAGCCCGCACTGTCAGTCAGAGGAAGCGCAAGCGCCTCATGCTGATCGGCGGTGCGCTGGTCGTACTCGCAATCGCTGTCGGTCTTATGCTTATGGCCTTTAGCCAGGACATCCGTTTTTTCCGTACGCCAGCTGATTTGACAGAGCAGGAAATTACATCGGGTTCGCGGTTCCGGCTTGGTGGCCTTGTTGAAGAAGGCTCGGTTACTCGTGAGGGTAGCGAACTTCATTTCACCGTCACGGACACAATCAAAACCGTCAATGTCGTGTTTGAAGGGATTGCGCCTGATCTGTTCCGCGAAGGTCAGGGAGTGGTTGCTGAAGGCCGTTTTGGCCCTGACGGTGTATTCCGCGCCGACAATGTTCTCGCCAAACACGATGAAAATTACGTACCAAAAGATCTCGCCGACAGCCTGAAGAAGAAAGGCGTGTGGGAGGGCCAATGATGAATATTGGACCAGTAATCGAGCCAGTAATTGAGATTGAAACTGGAAAAAGCCTATGAATGTCGAGATTGGTCATTTCGCGCTTGTTCTCGCACTGGCTTTGTCAGTGGTGCAGTCAATCGCGCCTGTTGTTGGCGCACAGCGCAGAGACATGCAGCTGATGGGCGTCGCCGTGCCGACTGCACTGGCTGTTTTTGCTCTTATTGCTTTTTCTTTCGCAGTTCTGACTTTCGCCTATGTGGTCTCTGACTTCTCAGTTCTGAACGTTGTCGAGAATTCGCATTCGCAAAAGCCGATGCTCTATAAAATTACCGGCGTTTGGGGCAATCATGAAGGCTCGATGCTCCTCTGGGTGTTGATCCTTAGCTTCTTCAGTGCGTTGGTTGCTGCCTTTTCAGGCAACTTGCCAGAAACGCTACGCGCAAATGTGCTTGGTGTTCAGGGTTGGATCGGAACAGCATTTCTCGCTTTCATCATTTTCACGTCCAATCCGTTTACGCGTATTATCCCCGCGCCGATTGAAGGTGGCGATCTAAACCCGATCCTTCAGGATATTGGTCTCGCGATCCATCCGCCGTTGCTTTATCTCGGCTATGTCGGATTTTCAGTCTGTTTTTCCTTTGCCGTAGCAGCGCTGATCGAAGGTCGCCTTGATGCGGCTTGGGCGCGCTGGGTTCGCCCTTGGGCGCTGGTCGCCTGGATGTTTCTGACCGGCGGTATCGCGATGGGTTCATATTGGGCCTATTACGAACTCGGCTGGGGCGGCTGGTGGTTCTGGGACCCGGTTGAGAATGCGTCCTTCATGCCATGGCTGGTCGGTACTGCTTTGCTGCATTCGGCAATCGTCATGGAAAAACGGTCGGCGCTGAAAATCTGGACCGTGTTGTTAGCGATCTTGACCTTCTCGCTGTCATTGCTTGGCACTTTCCTTGTGCGTTCCGGCGTGTTGACTTCAGTGCATAGTTTCGCGACCGATCCGGGGCGCGGTCTCTTCATTCTTGCTATTCTCGCGATCTTCATCGGTGGGTCGCTGTCGCTTTTTGCACTTCGTGTTCAGAGTCTGACTTCAGGCGGGCTGTTCCAGCCGATCTCGCGTGAAGGCGCTTTGGTCTTCAATAACCTCTTTCTCACGACTGCTGCTGCAACCGTCCTTATTGGGACGCTCTATCCCCTGCTGTTGGAAGTGATGACCGGAGAGAAGATCTCTGTCGGCGCTCCCTTCTTCAACATGACCTTCGGACCATTGATGATTCCGCTGTTGTTGGCAGTCCCATTTGGTCCGTTGCTAGCGTGGAAACGCGGTGATTTGTATGGTGTCGCACAAAGGCTGATGACTGCCTTCGCTCTGTCACTGATCACTGTCGGTATTGTGGTTTGGCGTAGCAATGCCCATTCCGTACTTGCCGCGCTGGGTATTGGTCTTGCCGTTTGGCTGATCCTTGGAAGCCTGACCGATCTTTGGCTGAAGGCAGGTATCGGCAAGGTTTCGGCAGGCAAAGCATTTTCTCGCTTCAAAGGTCTGCCGCGTTCCGTCTTTGGAACGGCGCTGGCACATATCGGCCTCGGCGTGACCTTGCTCGGCATCGTCAGTGTCACAACTTACGGCACTGAAAGTGTCTTGCTGATGCGGCCGGGCGAAACAACAAAAGTTGCCGAATATTCGTTGCGCTTTGAAGGATTACGTCCTCTCACCGGCTCCAACTTCACTGAAAATCGCGGCAGCTTCACGCTTTTGGATTCCTCAGGCCGTGACTTGGGGCTGATTGAGCCGTCGAAGAGGTTCTTCCCGGCTCGACAGATGCCAACAACGGAATCAGGCATTCGCACACTTTGGTTCAGTCAGGTTTACGTTGCTTTGGGCGATGAGCCGGGAAATGGTTCCATCGTTGTACGCGTCTGGTGGAAACCGCATGTGACGCTCATCTGGTATGGCGCATTGGTCATGATGATTGGTGCAATCTTCTCGCTTGCCGATCGGCGCCTGCGTGTTGGTGCACCATCGAAGGCCCGTAAATCTTCATCCAAGCCCGCTGAGGCCGCAGCATGAAGATTGCGAGAGGGTTTACAGCACTTTTCCTGGCAGTCCTTTTGTCATTTTACGGGTCGGCCGCACTTGCGGTGAACCCGGATGAGATATTGCCTGATCCGCAATTGGAAAAACGGGCACGGCAGATCTCGGCAGAGCTGCGGTGCATGGTCTGTCAGAACGAATCGATTGATGATTCCAACGCTGAATTAGCGCGTGACCTTCGTATTCTGGTGCGTGAACGCCTGACATCGGGCGATTCTGACAAGCAGGTCATGGATTTTGTCGTTGATCGATATGGTGAATTTGTTCTGCTGAAACCTCGTTTCAATGCCCAGACGGCATTTCTTTGGGGTTTCCCTGTTCTTGTTTTGCTGTTTGGTGGAATTGCTTTGTTCATTGCTTTCCGCAGACGAAATGCGGTCGTCGAGGTCCAAAAGCCTTTGTCTGAGCGTGAAAAAGCCGAGCTTTCCCGGCTTCTTGATGACAAATAAGATCTTTTTCTTCTCCTGAATTGAACCCAAACCTTACAAAACTTTCATTTTCCGGAAATTGAGCGGTAAGGTAGCTCGAACTATCTTGTGCTCTATAAAGGATTACAGGACCGGATTTGCCTTGGTGGAAATTCCTGGTCCGAGATTGCTGCTCGTAAGGAGAGACAGATGTCGAAGATCATAACTTCAAAGTACCGCAAGGGTGTTGCAGCAGTAGCGCTGTCGGCCGCGCTGGCTGGTGCCTTCGTTGCCACCGGCCCGATGGGCGTGATGAACAATGCCCGTGCGGAAGCCGTAAGTGTCACTCCGCCCCAGCAAGCTGGCTTTGCTGATCTGGTCGAAAAGGTTCGTCCGGCAGTCGTCAGTGTTCGTGTCAAGAAAGATGTTCAGGAAACAGCAAACAGCGGTTCGCAGTTTTCCGGACCTCCCGGATTTGATCAGCTCCCAGACGGCCATCCATTGAAGCGCTTCTTCCGTGATTTTGGTATGGAACCGCGCGGCGATGCACGTCCTGATAGCCGTCGTCCTGGCAGAGCTCCAAAGGGTCGCCCGGGCCATGAGCGCCCTGTCGCACAGGGTTCCGGCTTCTTCATCTCTGAGGATGGCTACCTTGTCACAAACAACCACGTTGTTTCAGATGGCGATGCCTATAGCGTCGTTCTCGACGACGGCACAGAACTCGATGCCAAGCTGATCGGCACCGATCCACGCACTGACCTCGCCGTACTGAAAATTGACGATTCAAAGCGCAAGTTCACTTATGTGAAACTCGGCGATGACAGCAAGATCCGCGTCGGTGATTGGGTCGTTGCAGTCGGTAATCCTTTCGGTCTCGGCGGTACTGTAACCTCCGGTATTGTCTCTGCTCGTGGTCGTGACATCGGTGCAGGTCCTTACGACGACTTTATTCAGATTGATGCTGCAGTGAACAAGGGTAACTCCGGCGGTCCAGCCTTCGACCTTTCCGGTGAAGTTATCGGCATCAACACCGCCATCTTCTCTCCTTCAGGTGGCAGCGTGGGTATTGCCTTTGCAATTCCTGCATCGACCGCCAAGCAAGTTGTCGATCAGCTGATCAAGAAGGGCTCAGTTGAACGCGGTTGGATCGGCGTACAAATTCAGCCGGTAAACAAGGACATTGCCGCGTCGCTCGGCCTTGCAGAAGAAAAGGGCGCACTTGTTGCATCGCCTCAGGCCGATGGTCCGGCTGCCAAGGCTGGTATCAAGGCTGGTGATGTAATCACTGCCGTCAATGGTGAGACAGTTCAGGACCCACGCGATCTTGCTCGCAAGGTTGCGAACATTATCCCGGGCGAAAAGGCTGCTCTGACTGTATGGCGCAAGGGTAAGGCTGAAGAAGTCGATATCACCATTGCAGCCATGCCGCAGGATCTCGGAAAGGCTGACACCCAGTCCGGTGGTGGTGGCGATACCGAGCAGGGTGAAACCCTCGACTCGTATGGTCTGACTGTCACCCCTTCTGAAGAAGGTGATGGCGTGGTGGTCACAAATGTTGACCCTGACAGCGATGCATCTGATCGCGGCATTCGTTCCGGCGATGTGATCGTAAGCGTCAACAATCAGGTGGTGAAGAACGCCGCAGACATCAATAAGGCAATTACCGAAGCTTCAAAGGCTGGTCGTAAGGCGGTATTGTTGCAGCTCCAGAGCAATGATCAGAGCCGCTTCGTGGCGCTGCCTATCGATCAGGGATAATGATGATCGTCTGGACAATTAGTGTCTGAAATTCAGATGCCAGGCGGTCAGTCCGCCTGGCATTGCTCCATTTACCACATCGAACTTTGTTTTTACGCGTGTCGTCAAAGGAAGAAACTCGTTCCAACTTTTCCCCGACATGCTTTAGGGTGGCGCCATGAAGATTCTCGTTATTGAAGACGACCGCGAAGCGGCCCGCTATCTTGAGAAGGCCTTTATCGAGGCTGGCCATTCTGCCGACATTGCTGGCGATGGTGAGATTGGTTATACGTTGGCTGAAAACGGTAGCTATGATGTGCTGGTCGTTGACCGGATGTTGCCGAAGCGCGATGGCCTTTCTGTGGTCGCCGGACTGCGTGCCAAAGGCATGGAAACGCCGGTTCTCATCCTTTCCGCCCTTGGCGAAGTGGATGATCGCGTGACAGGACTTCGCGCAGGCGGTGACGATTATCTGACCAAACCTTACGCATTTTCCGAGCTTCTGGCTCGTGTTGAAGTTTTGCAGCGCCGTTCAAGCCCCCGCGAAGCGGACACGATTTATCGTGTTGGCGATCTGGAGCTTGATCGCCTCGCACACACTGCGCGCCGACAGGATGTAGACATCACACTTCAGCCGCGTGAATTTCGTCTGCTCGAATATCTGATGCGCCATGCAGGTCAGGTCGTGACACGTACTATGCTGCTTGAAAATGTCTGGGATTATCATTTTGATCCTCAGACCAACGTGATCGACGTCCATATCTCGCGTCTGCGCTCCAAGATCGAGAAGGGCTTCGATGGCCCGCTTTTGCATACAGTGCGTGGCGCCGGCTACATGTTGAAAGCTGGACGCGCTAAAAGCTCATCAGCGAGTGCCAAGGTGGAATGATGGGTCGCTTTTCTGCGCTCATGCGCACGACGGCTGCGCGACTATCGACACTCTATTTGCTATTGTTTGCTGTTGGTGCGGTGGCATTGGTCTTTTACATGACCAATCTTTCCGCTTCGATAATCAATACCCAGACGCAGGAAGCACTGGGTGAAGAAGTTGCGAGCATTGGTAAGGCCTATGCGCGTGGCGGCATTCCGCAGCTCGTACGCACGATTGATTATCGGTCGCGTCAACCCGGCGCCTATCTCTATCTCGTTGCTGATCCATCGGGGCGGATTCTTTCTGGCAACGTAGAAGGCGTTGAGCCGGGCGTTCTGGACACTGACGGCATCGTTGAACGAGCCTTCAAATATCGCCGCTATGGTGAGCAGGGCACGGAAACCGAGCATCGCGCAATTGCCGTGGTGATCGCGCTTCCGAATGGCATGCGTCTTCTGGTTGGCCGTGATCTTGGTGAACCGGAACGCTTCCGCGATCTGGTACGCCGATCGCTTATGTTGGCGCTCGGCATTATGGGTGTTGGCGCGCTATTGATCTGGTTCTTTGTGGGCCGTCGAGCACTCAAGCGTATTGATGAAGTTTCGCGTGCTTCGCAACGCATTATGGATGGCGATCTGACTGGTCGGTTGCCTGTTAATGGTTCCGGCGATGAGTTTGATCGTCTTTCTGGCAACCTCAATGTCATGCTTGGACGAATTCTCGAGCTCAACGAAGGCTTGAAGCAGGTATCCGATAATATTGCTCACGACCTCAAGACGCCGCTCACCCGCTTGCGCAATCGGGCGGAAGAAGCTCTCTCAGGCAAAAAAGCAGGAACGGAATATCGTGAAGCGCTGGAAGACATCATCGGCGAATCCGATCAGCTGATCCGTACTTTTAATGCGATCCTTATGATCTCACGCTTGGAAGCGGGCTATTCTTCGGAAAATCTGGAGAATATGTCGGTCGCGCCAATCGTCAGCGATGTGTCGGAAATGTATGAGCCGGTTGCCGAAGACGCTGGCGTAAAGCTTACTCTTGGTGATCTGATTGACGTGCCTTTGCATATCAATCGTGAGCTTGTCGGTCAGACCGTTTCTAACCTTGTCGATAACGCCATTAAATATGCGCTGAATAGTGAAAACACCGCAACAGTCACGCTTTCCATGGAACGTGATCAGCAGTGGGTACGCATTGTGGTGGCTGATAACGGCCCCGGCATCCCGGAAGATAAACGTGAGCAGGCAACTGAACGCTTCGTGCGTCTTGAGGAAAGCCGTACGCAGCCCGGATCGGGTCTTGGTTTAAGTCTTGCCAAGGCAGTTATGAAGTTGCACGGTGGCGCTCTGCGTCTGGAAGACAATGGACCGGGCCTGCGTGCAGTTCTCGAGTTTCCGTTGTTGAAGGACAGCTGATCTTAATACTCGCATGAATGAGGGGACCATGGCGGCTGAAGACACAAAGGCACTGTTTTTCGACCGAAACCTTTGTGGGCTGACACCCCTTGATAGTGGGCGTGCAAAATCGTTTTTTGCTGATCTCATCCAGCGGTCCAAGGAAGAAAATCTTTCCGATGTCGATGCGCTGTTGCATCAGCCCAAAGCGGAAGCATTTCTTGCTGCTGTTCTAGATCTTTCCCCCTTCATTCGCGAAGCTCTGACGCGTCATCCTGGCATTCTGCAGCGTCTAGTTGCAAAAACACCCGAGACTGCACTCAGTGACATCATGGGCGAAATATCGGCCAGTGGCGCGGAAGAGGGTGCGAGCGAGACTTCGCTTATGTCCGATCTACGCCGATTGAAGCGCGAAGCCCATGTGCTGATTGCGCTTTGCGATCTAGGGCAGGTTTTCAATACGGAAACGACAACCGGCTGGCTCACCGATCTGGCCGAAGCTTGCACTGGTGCAGCCATTCGCTTCCTGCTTCGCGATGCGGATCGTGCGGGTAAGATCAAGCTTGTCGACCAAGCCAATCCTGAAAAAGAGAGCGGCTGGATTGTGCTAGGCATGGGCAAATTCGGTGCGCGTGAGCTCAATTACTCGTCAGACATCGACCTCATTGTTTTCATTGATTCCGAACGCCCATCAATCATCGATCCCTATGAACGTGTTGATACGTTCTCACGGTTGACGCGTCGTCTTGTCCGCATTCTTCAGGACCGCACTGCGGATGGTTATGTCTTCCGTGTTGATTTGCGCTTGCGTCCTGATCCGGGATCAACGCCTCTTGCAATTCCGGTGGGCGCAGCGTTGCACTATTACGAAGGCCGTGGCCAGAATTGGGAACGTGCTGCCATGATCAAGGCACGACCAGTTGCCGGTGATCGTGAATCCGGTCTGCAGGTGCTGGCCGAACTCGCCCCTTATGTCTGGCGCAAATATCTCGACTACGCCGCCATTGCCGATGTGCATTCGATCAAGCGACAGATCCACGCTCATAAGGGGCATGGCGATATTGCCGTGCGTGGCCATAATGTGAAGCTTGGGCGCGGCGGTATCCGCGAAATCGAGTTCTTCGTGCAGACGCAGCAATTGATTGCCGGTGGGCGTTTCCCTGAGTTGCGCGGCAACCAGACCGTGCCGATGCTTGCCCGGCTTGCTGAACGTGGCTGGATCACCGAGAAAGCACGCGATGCGCTTGCAAAGGAATATTATTTCCTGCGCGACGTTGAGCACCGTATTCAGATGATCGCCGACGAACAGACGCATATCCTGCCGGAAGACGACGAAGGCTTTGCGCGCGTCGCTCGTATGATGGGCTATGCCGATCCAGCAGAGTTTTCCGATGTTTTTCTTGCTGCACTCAAGGTCGTTGAAAAGCAGTATGCGGCATTGTTTGAGCAAGCCCCTGAACTGGGTACAGCGACCGGCGGCAACCTCGTCTTCACCGGTGATGTTGATGATCCAGGTACGCTCGAAACGCTTTCATCGATGGGTTTTGAACGGCCGAGCGATATTTGCCGTGTAATCCGCACCTGGCACTTTGGACGCTATCGCGCCACGCAATCAGCCGAGGCGCGCGAACGCCTGACCGAACTGACACCCGCACTTTTACAAGCCTTTGCCGAAACCAAACGTGCCGATGAATCCTTGCTGCGCTTTGACAGCTTTTTACAAGGGCTTCCGTCGGGTATCCAGCTTTTCAGCCTGCTGCAATCCAATCCGCGTCTGCTTAATCTAATTGTCATGATCATGAGTGCGGCACCTCGTCTTGCAGAAGTAATCACACGTAATCCGCATGTCTTTGATGGTCTGCTCGATCCGGCAATTTTCTCAGAAATGCCGACGCGTCATTATCTGGAAGAGCGGCTCCGCGCGTTTCTCGGATCAGCCAGTGATTATGAGGAGGTGCTTGATCGTCTACGCATCTTCGCAGCCGAACATCGTTTCCTGATCGGTATCCGGCTTTTGACCGGCGCGATTGATGGTGTGCGGGCAGGGCGTGCTTTCTCCGATCTCGCTGAGCTTATGATCGGCAAGGCATTCGAGGCCGTGGAGACGGAATTACAACGCCGACATGGCAAGGTTCCGGGCGCTAAAGTGGCGTTGCTTGCTATGGGTAAGCTTGGCAGTCGCGAGCTGACTGCTGGCTCTGATGTCGATCTGATCCTTCTCTACGATCACGACGTTGACACCGATGAGACCGACGGTGAAAAACCTCTTGCGCCTTCCCAATATTATATTCGCCTTACGCAGCGTCTGATCGCTGCACTGTCTGCGCCGACAGCCGAGGGCGTGCTTTATGAAGTTGATATGCGGCTGCGTCCTTCTGGTAATAAGGGGCCGGTTGCTACACATATTGAATCTTTTGGCAAATATCAGCGTAGTGAAGCGTGGACATGGGAGCATATGGCACTGACGCGTGCTCGCCCGATCCATGGCGATGCTGATTTTATTGATTTCATCAAAGGCGAGATCGATGAGGTGCTTTCAGCACCACGCGATACAACGAAGATCGCAAAAGACGTGCGCGAAATGCGCGATCTTATCTATCAGGAAAAGCCACCGCGCGATGACTGGGATTTCAAGTTGAAACCCGGTGGCATTGTCGATCTCGAATTTATCGCGCAATTTGCAGTTCTAACGGGCAAGCTGGTCACTGAGCCCAGACCGCTTGGAACCGAAGATGTGCTTTCAGGACTGGATTCGTCCTTTGCCGATCCAGCATCAAGCGACATGCTGGTGGAGGCACATCGCTTCTACACCAATCTCAGCCAAACAATTCGCCTCTGCCTTGGTAGCGACGCGTCGCGGGAAGAGTTCATTCCGGGGATGATCGACCTTCTCTGTCGCGCTGCCGAATTGCCGGACATCAAGCGCGTCGAACATCAATTGGCGGAACTGGCGACAAGTGTTCGGGCCAGTTTTGATG
Source organism: Ochrobactrum sp. BTU1 (assembly GCA_018798825.1). Lineage (NCBI taxonomy): Bacteria > Pseudomonadati > Pseudomonadota > Alphaproteobacteria > Hyphomicrobiales > Brucellaceae > Ochrobactrum > Ochrobactrum sp. BTU1. The sequence goes on from CP076354.1 coordinate 620,098, forward strand.
AGTTGATCAAATAAACTTATACCAAAACTCCATGAGTATGACTCATGGAGTTTTGGTTAAGCCCAAGTGGCGATTGAACTTTTTCAAGGCGTGATGCGTCAGCATCTTCACGCCTTGCTATTAAGCGCATCCCGAAGCAAACAGATGGCGCATTTCCATGGGGTAAATTGAAACGTGAAATGCTCTAGCGCCAATCAGGCTGCGTGGATTTCTGCCTCATGACTGACGATGGCTTTCTGTCTGCGGTCTGGAATGCAGACGGAAACTACAGTGCCAATGCCCTCGGTCGAGCGGATGCGCAGCCAGCCACCATGCAGTTCTGCAAGTGAGCGCGTAATTGCAAGGCCAAGACCTGAGCCACTATGCGTCTTGGTAAACTGGTTTTCCACCTGCTCGAACGGCTGGCCGATTTTCCGCAAGGCAGACTTTGGAATGCCTACGCCTGTATCCTGAATGGTCATGAAAAGAGCCGATCCGGTTTTACGAGCGCGTACAGTGATGTGTCCGTTATGCGAGGTGAACTTGACCGCATTGGAAAGCAGATTGATCAGCACCTGTTTGACCGCACGACGGTCTGCATTGAGCTGCATCGCTTCTTCGATACGCGTCTCGACTGTGATGTTCTTTTCGTCTGCCTGCAGCGAGATCATGCGTACGGTTTCATTGATCAGCGGGCAAAGGTCTATCTCTTCGCGATCAAGTGAGAAATGACCAGCTTCGATCTTCGACATATCCAGAATGTCATTGATAACGTTGAGCAGGAAGTTGCCGCTGGTGTGAATGTCGTTGATATATTCTTCATAGCGATCGGAACCAAGTGGCCCGAAAGTGCCGGCTTGGATCATTTCGGAGAAACCGATAATCGCGTTGAGCGGCGTGCGCAACTCATGAGACATGTTGGCGAGGAATTCAGACTTCGCGCGGTTTGCAGCTTCCGCGCGTTCCTTTTCCTGACCATATTTACGAGCCAGTTCCGACAGTTCACGAACGCGGTCGCGCTCGCCCTTACGGGCTATCGAAAGATCGTGAATGGTTGCCATGAGGCGACGTTCGCTATCAACCAGACGTTCCTGATGCTGCTTGATCTGCGTAATGTCGGTGCCGATGGAAACAAGTCCGCCGTCCTGCGTGCGGCGTTCGTTGACCTGCAACCAGCGTCCATCGCTCAGCTGTCGTTCGAAGGTCTGACCACCCGCACGGTTATGCTCGTTGGCCATGCGACGCTCAAAGCTGAATGGGCGTGTATGGGCATCGACTTCATTGCGCGGAACGCCTGGCTTCAGTGTCCAGACTGGAAGCCCCGCATATTCACTGAACTTGGAATTTGCCATCACCAGACGATTATTGGCATCCCACAAAACGAAGGCCTCGGAAATGTTTTCAATAGCCTCACGGATGCGCATATCGGCTTCAGCCGTTTGCTGCGCAAAACGGTGCTGTTCGCTGACGTCAAAGGCGATGCCCACCAGATGCAGGTCATTCTCTGCGGCAATTTCCGCACGAACTCGCATCCAGACCCATGAACCATCGGCATGGCGCATACGGAATACCCGATCGACGTGGGAAATGTCGCCAGCCGCAGCCTGTTCAGCGATTGAATAGAGATCGCCGTCTTCTGGATTGATGATCGCTGACACGTCGCCAAAGGCGAGAACCGCATCCTGCGCTTCATAACCAAGCATTTCATACATTGAGCGCGACCAGTAGATGCGTCCGCGCGCCATGTCCCAATCCCATAGACCACCACGGCCACGCGCAAGCGCCATATCGATGCGGCGCTGAATCTGCCCGGAAAGGTCGTCAGCTTCGCGAGCGCGCGCTGCCTGACTGAAATAGGCATAAAGGATGGCAAACATCACGCCTGTCGTGCCTGCAAACAGCGTCACGTTCAGGGAGACTGCGCGCTTCCATTCGGCAAAGATCGTACTTTCCGGTTCCGCGGCTACAATCGCATAGGGCACGGTCATAGGTTTGGATACCGTGCCGTAAGCGGCCTCACCGTTCATGACGATGGTCAGAACGCCTGCGCGCTCCGCAAACATGAAAAGCGGTTGGATGTCGCTGAACACATCGTCAGCCCGTTTGCCGATGATGTCCGTTGCAGGGCCGGAAGCGGTGACGATAACGGAGTCATCATTGACCAGAGCAACGGTCATGCCGCTGGAGGACAGTCCGCGCGACCGAAATTCGGCAATTGTATTATCGAGGTCTTTGGGCGACATCTGAGCGCCAGCCTGCGTTCCATTGGCTGCACGCTCAATCATCTGCGCCAGATTGGCCGTTGCAGCAGAAAGGGCGGCTTTGTGCTGAAGCTCAATGTCTTCGCGCCATGACAGCATCGAGAAAACACGAGCCACACCGAGTATGATCAGGAATATGATGATGAGAGCCGGAACAAGGCGGCGCAACGCGGGTTCAACCGCTGCGAATTTGCCATAAGCAGGGCCTGCAAGAAGCTTGGCATGGCCAGAAAGCCTGCCTTTCTTTCGCTTCCGTCCGGAGTCGCGATGCTTCCCCGCCGTCGCGTCGTACGCGTCGGTGCTCGCCATCTATTGGCCCCTCTTTGATTTGCCGTAACAGTTCCCAAGATGCGCTCAAAGCGCTGTCCGCCCAGAACTGCTTTTGCCGCGTGAACTGAAATCTCTACTCAAAATGTTTCGGAATACGCCATCTCCGAACAACATCAATGAATCAAAAGTGATTCGTGCTGTCCAGTGAATTCGTTAACGAGACGTAAAAAACACCATTCGTGAATTTGGATTTTCCGTTGAATCTCAATCTGTTAAACGGAATCAGTTTGAGAGCGCGCCCATCTAACACCCTGAAAAGACTCATGAAAGCCGGAAGCCTTTTCAGGTTTTATGCAGCTTTGCTTGAATATCTGCGCAACGGCCAAACCCGGCCTGTTCAGAGGCCGAGTTTGATGAAGTAGAGAATCAATCAGCTGATTCGCGAATCAAGCAAGCGTTCTGTCGACGATGTCCCGTAGATCAGTCGACAGCTTCTGCGTCCCTGCAATGCGGGCGAGGGCTGCACGAGCATGTTCACGACGGGCATCTTCCAGCGAACGCCACGACCGCAATGCTGTGAGAAGGCGAGCTGCGAGTTGCGGGTTTTCTGGGTCGATTGCCAGAATGATATCGGCAAAGAAGTTGTAAGCCGCGCCATCTTTGCGATTAAAGCCCGTTGGATTGCTCGCCGAGAATGCGCCGATCAATGCGCGTACCCGGTTTGGATTATCAAACGAAAGCAGCTTGTGTTTCGTCAAGGTCCGAACGGCTTCAAGTGCCTTGTCGCCCGGTCGGGTTGCCTGCACGATGAACCATTTGTCCATCACCAAGCCATCGTCGCCGAAGCGTCTTTCAAATGACGCAAGCGCCCCCTGGGCTTCATGGCTATCGCCGAAGCGATGCACCAGCACGCTTAAGGCTGCTGCACGTTCGGTCATGTTATCGCCGTCTGCAAACTGCTGCGCAGCACGCGCCGGGCTATTCTCGTGACGGCTGAGGTAATCAAGCAGCACATTCCGCAGAGCGCGCTTGCCCGCTGATACAGCATCAGGAGAGAATGCATCCTGTTGCTCCAGCCGTGTGTAAAGTGCTGCGAAGTCTTTCGCATAGGCGGAACCAATCGCAGCAATCAGATGGTCGCGGCTTGCAAAGATTGCATCCGGGTCAACATTCTCGCCCATCTCACGCGCAATGTCGCTTTCGCTTGGCAAAGTCAGACATAGTGCACGGAAAGCGGCATCAAGGCTCTCATCCGAGGCAATACGTCCGGCAAGTTCGATAATTTTAGTATCGGTCTCCGGCAAGTAGCCGCCACGTACTCGTTTGGCGCCTTCTAGCAAGGCTTGCGTAAAGATGCCGGTCAGAGCCTGCCAGCGGGCAACCGGGTCGCTGTCATTGAGAGCGAGGAAGACCCGGTCTTCCGAGTTAAGCGGTGAGACCAGATTGATCGGGGCGGAAAAACCACGCAACAGCGAGGGGACTGGGCGTTCCTTGATCCCATGGAACGTTAGCGTTTCCGAAACACGATGCAGATGAATGACGCCATCGTGCACATCTCCACCTTCGACAGAGGAAGGTTGAATATCTTTGCCATCCGATCCCAACAAGCCAAAGGCGATCGGAATATGCATCGGTTTTTTTACCGGCTGACCGGGCGTGGGTGCGAGGGATTGCGTGAAACTGATGGTGTAAGTTTCTTTTGCCGCATCAAAACTGAAGCTCGCTTCAACCTTTGGTGTGCCCGACTGATCATACCAGAGCGCAAATTGCGAGAAGTCTTGGCCGGAGACATCGGAAAAAACTTTGATGAAGTCTTCAATGGTTGCAGCATCGCCATCATGGCGCTCAAAATAGAGATCCATACCTTTGCGGAACAGTTCGGGGCCGATGATCGTTCGGATCATACGCACCACTTCCGAACCTTTTTCATAAACAGTCGCCGTATAGAAGTTGTTGATCTCGCTATATTCACGTGGGCGTACCGGATGTGAAAGAGGACCGCTATCTTCTGGGAACTGCTGGGCTTTCAGTATTTTCACTTCTGCGATGCGCTTTACCGGACGCGAGCGTTCGTCGGCCGAAAATTCATGGTCACGATAAACTGTCAGGCCTTCCTTGAGACACAGCTGGAACCAGTCGCGGCAGGTAATGCGATTGCCGGTCCAGTTATGGAAATATTCGTGCGCGATCACGGCTTCGATGCCAGCATAATCGACATCCGTTGCCGTTTCCGGGTCGGCCAGCACATATTTGTCGTTAAAGACATTGAGGCCCTTGTTTTCCATAGCCCCCATATTGAAGTCCGAGACGGCAACGATGTTGAAGACATCGAGATCATATTCGCGGCCGAACTTTTCTTCGTCCCAACGCATGGAACGTTTCAACGCATCCATCGCATAAAGTGCGCGATCCTCTTTGCCATGTTCAACATAGATGGCGAGGTCGACAGGATGCCCTGATTGTGTCGTGAAATGATCCTTCACGACATCAAGCGAGCCAGCAACAAGGGCGAACAAATAGGAAGGCTTGGGGTGTGGGTCGTGCCAGACGGCAAAATGCCTGTCGGCATTACCGACGACAGCGCCGTGCTCGACTGGATTGCCATTTGCGAGCAGTATTGGTGTAGCAGCCTTTTCGGCGTCAATACGAACCGTATAAACTGAGAGAACGTCCGGACGATCATAATAATAGGTGATGCGCCGAAAACCTTCTGCTTCGCATTGCGTGCAATAGACATCGCTTGAGCGGTAAAGCCCGGAAAGCTGCCGGTTTGTAGTGGGGTTCACTTCGGTGACGATTTCCAGAGTGAAACGCTCAGCGTCGGGAAGGTCAGTGATTTCGAGTTTATCCGGCGTCACTGAGTAGCTGTTATCATTGAGCGCCTTCCCATCCAGGCTGATGCTGACGAAGTTCAGCTCGTCACCATCCAGAACAAGTGGTGTATCAGCAGCCGTTCCAGCGCGGCGCTCAATAGTCAGTTCGGCGCGAACGATCGTTTTCTCGGGCTCAAGTGTGAAATCGAGTTTCGTTTGAGGAATTGCGTAAGGTGTCGGGCGATAATCTTCGAGGCGGAATGTCTGGCCGGTTTCAGTACGCATTGCGAAACTCTTCTTTGTGATCACTTCGATACGAGAGTCGTATCCGGCTTTTTAGCAAACGACAAGAAAAGCGAAGTTGCTCAATATTTTTTAATTACTGATCTTTGCTTGGCTGGCACTTTGTTGCGAACAAGCCTATGGATAGCGCAATAACTGTAATTTCCCGCCTTGCTCCTGCATCCCCCGTTTAAGGAACTGCGTTGTGAAGTCCCTCCCGGACGCGGCCTCCGCAAATGTTCAGACCGGCGAAACTGCCGAGCCTGATCTGCTTCAAAACAATCCAATGCTGGGCATTAGCCTAAAAGTCGCTTCCGTCGCTGTTTTTGTCGGTATGTCGACCTTGCTCAAGGCTGCAGATGGTATCCCGCTTGGCCAGTTAATATTCTTCCGATCTTTTTTCGCAGTCCTTGCCATCCTGGTCTACTTTGCGTTGCGCGGGCAGCTATCCGGCATTCTTCAAACCCGCCATGGGTTCAGCCATTTCTGGCGCGGCATGGTCGGCGTTGGCGCGATGTCTCTGAGCTTTTATGCACTGACCAAGCTGCCTTTGCCGGAAGCAATTGCAATCAACTACGCATCACCGCTTATCGCCGTTGTTCTTGGCGCACTCATTCTGCATGAAGTGGTCCGGCTCTATCGCTGGAGTGCGGTCGTCATCGGCTTGTTCGGTGTGATGATTATCATCTGGCCGCGCATGACGCTGTTTGCGGAAGGCAATGTCGGACATAATGAAGCCATGGGCGCCTTGGCGGCATTGGGCGGCGCCGTGATGGCTGCCTTTGCCATGATGCTGGTGCGTCGTCTTGTGCAGACCGAACGCACATCGACAATCGTTATCTATTTCTCGATTTCAGCAAGTGTTATTGCGCTAGTTAGTGTGCCGTTCGGTTGGGTTGCACCGAGCTGGCCTCAGCTCGCAATGCTGATTGGCGCAGGTATTGCGGGCGGGATTGCGCAAATTCTGCTGACCGAATGCTATCGGCATGCCCCGATGAGTACCATTGCACCATTTGAATATACCTCAATGCTGCTCGGCCTCGGCATTGGGTTTTTATTCTTCGGGGATATTCCAACTTTTGAGATGCTGATTGGCAGCGTGATCGTTATGGGCGCTGGCGGCTATATCATCTACCGTGAGCATCAGTTGGCGATCGCGCCTCACAAAACCAATACTCCACAACAGGCACAGTAGAATTACGCCTGTCCCGGTGAACCTTCTGCGCGCGGATCAAGCTGCATTGTTTCAGGTGTAGGCTGACCGTCTGGCGTGTAGATTTTGAACTCTGTTTTTTGATCGCTGACTGCTGGTCGCTCGAAACGGCGAATACGCCAGAAAGCATGCAGACCATAGACTGCATAAGCGAGTGCCATAGTTACAAAGAACCCAGATGCCCCCATAAGATCCATGAGTGGGCCGGATAAGGCCGGGCCGACCATGCTGCCTGTGCCATAGATGATAAGCAAGCCACCAGAAATTTTAACAAATTCACTCGCGTCGGCATAGTCGTTGGCGTGGGCTACGTTAAGGCTGTAGATCGAGTAAAGTACCGAGCCGAACAGAAACATCATGATGTAGAGCGCATAGGGCGAGGTCGGATGAACCAGCAGCATGATGGCTGAGAGCACAAAGCCAATAGCGCCCGCGATAACCATGACGAAACGGCGATCCACAATATCGGAAGCGCGCCCGAGTGGATATTGGAAGATAGCGCCGCCAATCATTGCGCAGGCCAGCATTGTGGCGATGCCAAAGGTCGAAAGGCCGTTCATTTCACCATAGATGGCGGCGAGGAAGCTCCATGTGCCGGCCACTATGCCCGCGATGAAAGATCCGACGGCTGCTGCGGGGGAGCGTCTATAAAGCCCCTTTAGGTCCAGAGAAGCTTGCGTCAGCGGATTTGGTGACTGAGCGCTGGAAAGTGTGGTTGGCAACAGGGCGCTGGCATAAATGATCGCACAGATGATGAATAACGTTACGGTCGTCGCATCACCAAATGGCAGGATGTATTGGCCACACATGAGACCAAGCATGGTAATAATCATATAGATCGAGAAAATCTTGCCACGCGTTTCATTGGTGACGCGTTCATTGAGCCAGCTCTCGATAATCATATAGGAGCCTGCAAGCGAGAAGCCTGCGATGCCGCGGAAAATCATCCAGGCATAAGGGTTTACAATCAGCGAATGAAGCAGCAACGCGATTGATAGAAGCGTGAGTAGTGCCGAGAATACACGCACATGCCCGACGCGCCGCACCAGATGAGGAATAACAATGCAGCCTATGGTGAAAGCGAGCGCATAGGTCGTTCCCATCCAGCCAATTGTGGTCGTTGACCAGCCTTCAACGCCTCCGCGGATTGGCAGGAGAATGCCTGCAAGTCCACCGGCAAGCAGCATTAGAAATGTGCTTGCAAGCAAGGCAGCTATAGGCAGAAGCTGGCCGGCCATGAAAACCTCCCCGATGCACTAAGCTTAAAGAACGTTTGTCGAGTTCGGATATAGTGCAAGCGGCGGAATAATGTATGTTTGCGGCATGTTAGTGACAATTCGCTGTCTGATACGTGCAATCTGGGAATATTATTCAGCCAGTTCCGCAAGCTTCATTTTCACTGCAAGAAAATCGCGCCAGGCAAATCTTTTCTGCGCAGGCGTACGCAAGAGATAAGCCGGATGCAGCGTGGGCATGACCGGGATCTCAATACCCGACGGCGTGCGGTGCACTTTCCAATTGCCACGTAACCGTAGAATGCCTTCAGTCGCACCTGTCAAAGCCTTGCCAGCTGGACCGCCGAGCGCAACAAGCACTTTGGGGGCTGCAAGTTCGATCTGCCGTTCAATGAACGGGCGGCAAAGTTCTGTTTCGACGGGGGTTGGCGTACGATTACCCGGCGGACGCCAAGGAATAGTGTTGGCGATATAGACGCCTTCACGCTTGAGGCCGATAGCCTCGATCATCCGGTTGAGAAGTTGGCCGGATTTGCCAACGAATGGCAAGCCTTCCATGTCCTCATCACGCCCCGGCGCTTCACCTACGAACATGATGTCTGACGACGGATCACCATCTGCAAAGCAGAGGTTTTTGGCGGTGAATTTGAGATTGCAGCCATCAAAGGCTGCAAGTTTTTCGCGCAGCTCATCAAGCGTTGCGGCTTGTAAAGCGGCTTCGCGGGCCAGTGCAATTTGCGCATTATCCGGAACATCGGATGCAGCCTGCACAGGGCGGCTGGTCGGTGAGGGCGTTGCTGCCTGACGCGGTTGCTGTTGTTGCGCGCGCGAGCGGTCCGCTGACGAAGTTGATTTGTTTTCCTGCTGCGCGGGAGCTGAACGTACCGGCTGACGCTGAGCTTCTGCAAATCGATCGATCGGCGTATCGGAAAGCGGCATGTCAACACCCGCTTCCGCGTAAAAGCGGAGCAAGCCTTCCATATCCAGCGTTTCCCGGTCATCGATCATATTTTACACCTCACAAACTGAGGTGGCGAATTTTGGTGTTGAATGCAATAGCAGAGCGCATATTTCCGGTTCATAGAGTTGATTAAAGCGTCTCTCTCGAAGATGGGGGCGGCCTTTGGGCACGCAGAATTACGTTGCGTCACAATAGCCCATAATCACTAAATCGGCTGTTTAAAATTTGACGTTTACGTTAAGGTCAATATTATGAATGCTTGTATTGCGGCGATTTTGGACAATTGGACGCATATGCGACAGTCTTTAACTCTGCGACAGGGTAAGACCAATATGGGGAAGCCTATCTGTATAAAAGCGGTTTATCGCCGTTCGCGATAGGATCATGAGTAAAAACAATTGGATGCTTCACGCCCACTCCATTAGTGGGTGATGAAGTTACACCAGACGGAGGCCTAGAATGTCTGAAGCCCCAGCAATCGCGAGCCAGGAGCTTCCCGAACGCGAAAGCATGGAATTTGATGTTGTGATTGTCGGCGCAGGCCCTGCAGGCCTTGCTGCGGCTATTCGGTTTAAACAAATCAATCCGGAGCTTTCAGTCGTCGTTCTTGAAAAGGGCGGGGAAGTTGGCGCGCATATCCTGTCGGGCGCCGTCGTTGATCCAAGTGGTATCGATCAGCTTCTGCCAGGCTGGCGCGAGGAAGAGGGGCATCCGTTCAAGACCCCTGTGACCGCTGACCATTTCCTGCTGCTTGGTCCTGCGGGTTCGGTGCGTCTGCCAAATTTCGCCATGCCACCGCTGATGAACAATCACGGCAATTACATCGTGTCACTCGGCAATGTCTGCCGCTGGCTTGGCACGAAAGCAGAAGAGCTGGGCGTTGAAATCTATCCGGGCTTTGCTGCCACCGAAGTGCTTTATAATGATGAAGGCGCTGTAATCGGTGTTGCTACTGGTGATATGGGCGTCGAGCGTGATGGCTCGCACGGTCCAAATTACACGCGCGGCATGGCGCTGCTTGGCAAATATGTTCTGATCGGTGAAGGTGCACGCGGCTCGTTGGCAAAGGAACTGATTGCGAAGTTCAAGCTTGATGAAGGTCGTGAACCAGCCAAGTTTGGTATCGGCCTTAAGGAACTCTGGCAGGTCGATCCGTCCAAGCATAAGCCGGGTCTGGTACAGCATTCATTTGGCTGGCCGCTTGATATGAAGACCGGCGGTGGCTCGTTCCTCTATCATCTTGAAGACAATATGGTTGCAGTCGGCTTCGTACTGCATCTCAACTACAAGAACCCTTATCTGTCGCCGTTTGAAGAGTTCCAGCGGTTCAAGACGCATCCGGCGATCCGCGATACATTCGAGGGTGGCAAACGCCTTTCTTATGGCGCGCGCGCGATTACCGAAGGTGGTTTCCAGTCAGTGCCAAAACTGTCCTTCCCGGGTGGTGCGCTGATCGGCTGTTCGGCTGGCTTAGTCAACGTACCCCGCATCAAGGGCAGTCATAACGCAGTTCTGTCGGGCATTCTTGCTGCCGACAAGATTGCGGAAGCTTTGGCCGCTGGTCGTGCCAATGATGAGCCGATTGAAATCGAAAACAGCTGGCGTAACAGCGCTATCGGCAAGGATCTCAAGAAGGTCCGCAATGTGAAGCCGCTCTGGTCGAAGCTCGGAACGGTTATGGGTGTTGCTCTCGGTGGTCTTGATATGTGGACCAATCAGCTGTTTGGCTTCTCATTCTTTGGTACGCTGAAGCATGGGAAGAACGATGCGCAAAGCCTTGAGCCAGCAGCAAAGCACAAGAAGATCGATTATCCGAAGCCGGATGGCGTTCTGACTTTTGATCGTCTTTCGTCGGTGTTTCTTTCGAACACAAACCATGACGAAAACGAGCCAGTTCATTTGCATGTGGCTGACATGAAGCTGCAGCAGACATCAGAGCATGATGTCTTTGCAGGTCCATCGACGCGCTATTGCCCTGCAGGTGTTTATGAATGGGTGGATGCTGACGGCAATTCCGCGGCTGATCCGCAGGCCAAGGATGTTCGCTTTGTGATCAATGCGCAGAACTGCGTGCATTGCAAAACTTGCGATATCAAGGACCCGAACCAGAACATCAACTGGGTTCCGCCACAAGGCGGCGAAGGACCGGTTTACGTAAACATGTAATGTTTGCGTGAACTGTGTCCGTATCGACCGCCGTTGAGAACGATGTCGGCGAGGGACCAGTTTACGTGAACAATGTAGTGTTTGCGTGAACTGTGTCCGTATCGACCGCCGTTGAGAACGATGTCGGCGAGGGACCAGTTTACGTGAACAATGTAGTGTTTGCGGAAACATGTAATTGAAAAAGGCGGTTTTAAACCGCCTTTTTTATTAGAGTGCCGGGGGCACAAAGGTCGCTCTAACGCTTCAAAAAGAGAGCATGACTGATTGAGTTTCCGGCTCGTCAGTGTCTGGACGTACCGGCATCGGAACCGAAAACTCAAGCCTGATTGGCAAGTGATCGGAGCCGACGTCCTCGCGTGTGGTTGCAGCGGGCGCTTCGATTTCATGGCTTACGAGAACCTGATCGATCGGCAGACCGACATAAGGCGCGAGTTTTATCGGAAGGTTTTGCAACATCCATGTGCCACCGATACCAGTCATCGCCTTGGTGGTCGAAGCTTTCTCGATGCGATGGACAGCATTGCTCCATGGCGTAGCGTTGAAATCGCCAGCGATGATCATAGGGCCACTGAATTTCTGCAATTCTGGCACCAATGCATCGATGATCGCCGCCTGACCATATGGCCACGGAAGCACAGCATGATATGCTGCTACATTCACGCTCGTGCCGCTAAAATCGATAGAAGTCATGGCAAGGCGATCATCGCCAAGGCACAACTGAGCGCTACCTTCACTGAATGGGCGGCGGGACAGAATGCCAACGCCCATATTGCTTCCGTCTTTGTGGCATTCAAAATGGTAAGGATAAGTACCCTTCAGAATGTCGATCCACATTGCCCAATCTGCACCGGCTTCCTGATAGGTGATAACGTCAGGCTTTTCCTGCGCAACCATCTGCATAACGCGTTTAGGCTCAGGGTTGTTATAGCGCAGATTGATCTGCACCAGGCTGTAACGTGCGCCGGTCGTCGGCACATCGGCCTGTGCAGAAGATGATCCGTTGAGAAGATTACGTGCGGCACCAAGCGTCGTGCTGAAAGCAAGGATCGCAAAAAGCAGGATCATTGCACCTTCACGCCGCATCTTTGTGAACAAGAGCGGCAATGCCAGCAAACCCATCAGAATCGCTAGATGTGGTCGAAAATGCCCGAATGAATCGAGCATTGGATGCGCTGATCCAAGAAAACCAAGCACAAGAGGGACCGACACCAGAACAGCGGTGATCAGTAGGAGCAATGAAAGGTTTTCGCGGCGTTTTGACATGGTACGCACCTAGCCGCTGATTACGGCGCGATGATGGAATAGGGGAATTTGGAAAAGGGCAGTATGCTTTCAAAATACATACTGCCCTAACTACCTATTGCCCTACTGCCTCATACCTACTGGAAAGCTGTCTCGAAGAAGCTACGGAGCTTGCGCGAATGCAGTCGCTCATCAGGCATGGCTGCGATTTTTTCCATCGCACGAATACCGATTTGCAGATGCTGTGCTACCTGCCGCTTGTAGAACTCTGTCGCCATGCCAGGCAGTTTCAGTTCGCCATGCAAAGGCTTGTCGGAAACACAGAGCAACGTGCCGTATGGTACGCGGAAGCGGAACCCATTGGCAGCAATCGTGGCAGACTCCATGTCAAGCGCAACTGCACGCGCCTGTGAAAGGCGCTGAACCGGTCCGCGCTGGTCGCGTAACTCCCAGTTTCGATTGTCGATTGTTGCGACTGTACCAGTGCGCATGATGCGCTTGAGGTCATAGCCTTCAAGGCCAGTTATTTCTTCGACCGCCTCTTCAAGTGCTACCTGAATTTCGGCAAGTGCGGGCAAGGGCACCCAAACAGGAAGATCGTCATCAAGAACGTGGTCTTCACGCATATAAGCATGAGCAAGTACGTAATCGCCAAGCTCTTGAGTGTTGCGCAGACCGGCACAATGTCCCAGCATCAGCCATGCATGTGGACGCAGCACAGCAACATGGTCGGTGATGGTCTTTGCATTGGATGGGCCAACGCCGATATTGACCATGGTAATACCGGAATGATCGGCGCGTTGAAGGTGATAGGCAGGCATCTGTGGCATACGCTGTAGCGGAATGCCGCTGCTCGGCTCGGATTCGCCTGCGCGTGTTATCGCGTTGCCTGGCTCAACAAAGCTATCATAGCCGCCGCCACCGTCTGCCATCAGCTTGCGCGCATAAGCGCAGAATTCGTCCATATAGAACTGATAGTTGGTGAATAGAACAAAGTTCTGAAAATGCTTGGGGCTGGTTGCGGTGTAATGCGCAAGCCTGTGTAGAGAGTAGTCAACGCGTTGTGCCGTGAACGGCGCCAGCGGCATTGGTTCACCGGGAACAGGATCGAAATCGGCATTGACGATCTTGTCGTCGGTTGCAGCCAGATCCGGAACATCGAAGAGATCGCGCATCGGATGCGTAAAAGCATTGGCAACCGATGCTTCGACATAGGTGCCTTCCATGAAGGCAAAGTGAATCGGAATTGGTGTTGCCGATTCCCGAACGGTGACCGCAACGCCGTGATTGCGCATCAGCAGGCGAATTTGCTCGTTGAGGTAATGGTCGAACAGATCTGGCCGGGTAATCGTCGCCGCGTAATCGCCGGGCGTAGTCACATGACCAAAGGCGAGACGCGTATCTACATGCGCAAAGCTGGAGGTGGACAGGCAGATTTCGGGATAAAAAGCGCGATAACGCTGAGGGCGAGCCTCTCCCTTTGCCAGCTGCTCAAAAGCCGTGCGAAGGAACGCGGTGTTGCGATCATAAAGCTTGCGCAGTGCGGCAACCGCCGCACTTGCATCGGTAAAAACTTCCGGCTCCACGAAGGGAGGGGTTTTGATATCAGGGATGAAAGTTTGTTCGATTCGCTGTGTCATGACTTAGTATAGCAAACTCCATGACACGCGCATGTCCCTGTTTAAGCACTTCTTTGAAGGCTTACATACAGTACGAGGCCGACCCCGTTCATTTGCGCGTTCTGCCCTATTTGGGTGTAGGCGAAGGTTGCGGCAGGGCCGGTGAAGACGGCGGTGAAAAGCAGGACACGAAGCGCAATCCCTGCTGAAATACGGAAACGCGAGATCATAGCCGCCTGTCTCCGTCCACATGCTTGAGGTGCATTGCTGTGATAGGGCCAACGACCGGCTGGTCGCGATAAACATCATATTTGCGATCAACAAAAAGGCTCGCGATGATCGCAAAACCGGCAATCATTAAACAGACAATCGTAACTCGCCACAGCAGCATAATTCCCCCGGCTTTAAAAGCGTTTGCTCTACGGGCTTGAGTTTAAGGATGCGACCTGAACTGCTCCTGAGAGCTGCATTCATCCGGCGTTCAAAAATATTGATGTTTCACTAACTTGATCGCTTCGCACTTGTGCCGGGCTGCACGGCGCTTATGTTAACCCGCATTGGAAATACGGACAAAGCCAAGAAAGCGGGAGACAGATACCCATGGCTGAGCAGACAAAACCCATTGAGCTTTATTATTGGCCTACCCCGAATGGCTTCAAAATCAGCATCATGCTGGAGGAACTAGGCGTTCCTTACGAAGTCAAATATGTGAACATCGGTAAGGGCGATCAATTCCAACCGGACTTTCTCAAAATTGCACCCAATAACCGTATGCCAGCGATTATCGACCCGGAAGGGCCGGGCGGCGAGCCGATCTCGGTTTTTGAATCAGGCGCAATTCTTCAGTATCTCGGCCGGAAGTTTGGAAAGTTCTATCCAACGGATGAACGCAAGCGTGTCGCCGTTGATGAATGGCTGATGTGGCAAATGGGTGGACTTGGTCCCATGTCGGGTCAGGCCGGGCACTTCCGCGTTTATGCGCCGGAAAAGGTGCAATATGGCATTGATCGCTACACCAATGAGGTCAACCGTCTTTATGGTGTCCTGAATCGTCAACTCGAAGGCAAAGACTATATTGCAGGCGAATATTCTATCGCTGACATGGCCAGCATTGGTTGGATCAACGCGTACAAAAACTATGATCAGCAGCTGGAGGATTTCCCTAACCTCAAGCGCTGGTATGAAACCATGAATGCACGACCTGCCGTTCAGCGTGGTCTCTTGGTTGGCAAGGAAGAGCGCGAAAAGTCTAACCTCGCCAATGACAAGGAAGCGCAGAAAATCCTTTTTGGCCAGAAGGCGCGCTAATTCGCTTTGGTCAGAAATGCTTGAAAGAAAGGCGGCTTAGAAGCCGCCTTTCTTATTTTATTCGCTTACTGCCGTGCGAGGCTTTCACTCTTGCAGATCAAGCCGCCCATGACGCAGCCCGAAAGTGAGAGAGTGTTTCCCTTGACACTGGCCTTGCCTGTGTAAGTCTTGCCTTCGTCTAGCTTGTTGACTTCGCCCTTGTAGCTGCCGTCCTTGCCAGACATTGTGCCAATCGACTTGCCCTTATATTCGCCGGTCTGCACTGTGCCGCAATATTTACCGCCGCCGCAAGCTGCGTAGCTGATAATCGTACCATTCGGGCGTTTCCAAGTACCAACAATTGCTTCTTCAGCAAATGCTGGTGCGGCTAAGCCTGCCGTCAGTGCTACGGCGGCGGTCATTCCCATAATAAAAGTGCGGATCATGCATTCCTCCCAAAATGCCGCAAAGCTCTCTATTTTCAGCTCTGCAGAAAACTTACGCAAACGTAAACGTAATCGAGTTTGGTCCGAAGCGGAAGAGGGATAATTGGTGGCTTCGAATTCGCCGATAATCACTTTCTCAACAAAGCCAATCGATGCCATGGTTATCATCTGGTTTCCAAGCACTGTGGATGAAAAAGCGGCAATTTCGGAAAAACGCTGCAATTCGCGAAGCTTGGATGTTTAACAAAATCCCAAATTTACTCCTTGTTGGGATTTCGTTGTCGCGTTGTTAAGCATCTGGTTTAACGTGCATTTTAATCCTGTCGCCTATCTTAAAGACCATGAACGGAACGACAGATCCGACGGTTCCGGGCCGGTGAAAGCCAGTCACGGAAACAAAGAGCGGACGGTTCTCGGGATTTAACAGGGACAACGAAAATGACACAGTTTCAGAGCGTTATACAGCACGACAAGGCAGGTTCTCAGGATCGTATCCTGCTGGAGATGGGTTTGAAATACGCCATCGGCCGCGACTGCGAAATTGATGTCGTCGAAGCACACAAGTGGCTTAACATTGCAGCAATCCGTGGCAACCAGAAAGCCGAACGTATGCGCAATCAGGTTGCAGCGACGATGAGCAAGAGCGAGCTGGCAGCGGCACTGCGTGGTGCACGCGAGTGGATGACTTCGCACTGAACTACGGAATGTAGAAAACAAAAAGCCGCCCAATGAGGCGGCTTTTTGTTCAGCTGATCCCGAGATAGCGCCCCGGTTTGTGGTTGATTGCGATGATAACGTTCATCGCAATCGCACCCACAAGCGACAGAAGCATGTTTTCCCACGGGATGAAAAACAGCGATCCGAGCATGATGATAATGTCGAGCGCGAGCTGAAACCAACCAGCGCGAATGCCATAGGCATCCTGCAAGTAAAGCGCGAGAATATTGACGCCGCCCACGCCGGAACGATGGCGGAAAAGTGCCAGAACGCCCATGCCCATAAGTGTGCCGCCCATAAGCGCTGCAAAGAGCGGATTGATTGAGCTGAAATCAACACATAAAGGAATGAGTTTGGCAAAGAGAGATAGAAGTGCGACGGCGATGAACGTTCTGATCGTAAATGGCCAGCCCATCCGCTTTGCAGCAAAATAGTAGAACGGCAGATTGATCACGAAATAAAGCAAGCCAAATCCGATGCCGGTGGCATACTGGATAAGCAACGCGATACCTGCCGTACTGCCTGTCATAAGCGTCGCTTGACTATAAAGCGTAATGCCCAACGCAATGAATGAAGTGCCAATCAACATGGCGATTGCATCTTCATAAAGGCGATGACGATCGACCCCCAGTGTGCTGGTCACATCGACAAGCGGGGAGGCGCTATCTGCGATATCGGTCACATTTAACTCCAGAACTGCGAAAACCGGAAATTCGGACAAGATTACTCAAAGGGCCGGAGCAATGATCCGTCATTTGAGTGTATGCATATTCCCGCTGATCCGATGGATAATGTGCCACGCGCCAGCGCCAAGTCTTGGGAGACCTCGCAAATATAGCATCGCGGATGCCCGACGGCACTGCTAGCAATATTGTTATTTTGAACGTCGCATTTTTATTTTAGCTCAGCTTTGACCGTTCATTTTTCGGATTATTTCGTTGCGAGTTTCACTGAGAAATTGCTCTACATCCTTGTGACTGCGTAGATGATGCTTTTTCAGATGCGAAGGGGCGCTTTCCAGAAAAGATTTTGCCAGAATACGCCCGTTTTTGCGGTAATTAGCCACAAACTTTAGGAATTCCCAATCAAAGCGCTCGTCACAGCCTTCCGCCATATCAGGACGGGATTGACCGTAATGGCGAAGTGTTCTGCGCAGGACGCGCCAAAGGCGTGTTGGGGTTGAGATATCCAGAAAAATAATCATGTCGGCGCGTGCTGCGCGATGCGCCATTGTTTCGCTGTGATTGCCTTCAAATATCCATTCATCGTGATCCGCAACCTCATCGCTCAGAAGGCCGATTTCGTCCCGAGAGCGCATTGTCCAATTGGGTAGCCAATAGATGGTGTCGATATGAATAACTGGTAATTTGGTGATTGCACCAAGCGAACGGGCGAGGGTGGACTTTCCCGAACCTGCGCCACCAATGATCATGATCCTTTTTATCATCTGGGCAAGCTCCGGATTTTAACTGTGTTGCAATAAAGCTGAGACAAGATCATGGAATTACTGTATATTTACTTCGCGTCATTCAAATTTACGTAACGACTAAAGAATGACGGTTAGAATTTTTGTATTGTAGACAGTGGTAATATTAAGAGAGTGATTGACAGTCAACTTGTCTGGCATCAAGCTTGGTGGTGAAGACAAATTTACAAGGTGTGAAGACCGGCAAAGCAGGCCGGATATTCTGAATAGATCGCTTTGAGCGGTCAGCGCTAATCCGAATGCAACAAAATCAATAGTCCGTATCCGATAGGGAGCGACGAGATGTCTATTCGTACCATTACAGCCTTTGCTGGTACCGCAATCATTCTAGGCGCATCTGCCTTTGCTTTTTCATCTCCTGCAAGCGCGTTGACGATGAAAGAATGTAGCGCGAAATATCAGGCCGCCAAAGATGCTGGCACGCTTGGCCATGTAAAGTGGAACGACTTCCGCAAAGCCCAGTGTGATGATGCAGCTGCAGCTCCGGCTGCTCCAGCAGCTCCCGCAAAGAAAGCTGCCGCACCGGCGAAAAGTGCAGCGACGACAGCTGCAGATGATGCCAAAGGTCTTACCATGAAGCAGTGCAGTGCCAAATATCAGGCGGCAAAAGATGCCGGTACTGATGGCGGTGCCAAGTGGAATGACTTCCGTAAAGCGGAATGTGGTCCAGGTGCTGATGCTGTAGCACTCACCACGGATGGCAATTCTGAACCTGCTGCTCCAACAGTAGCGGCACCAAAGGGTGTTAAATTCCCAACGGCTGTTTCGGCAAAATACTCTAGCGAATCTGCTGGCAAGGCACGTATGCACACCTGTCTTGAGCAGTATCACACTCTGAAAGACGCTAATGCACTTGGTGGATTGAAGTGGGTTCAGAAGGGCGGCGGATACTACAGCCTCTGCAATGCGCGCCTCAAGGGTAATTCATAAACCCAAATCTGAGACGGCTTATAAGTCGGTTTGAACTTAACCCGTTTTGGAGAGAGGCCTTGCAGATTTGCAAGGCCTTTTTTCTGGTTAAGTTTCCGAATTATAAAATCAGGTTTTCTTGAACCAGCTGCTGATACCGACCACGAGCCAGCCAAGAATCATCAGGCTTCCGCCTGTAGGCGCTGCCATTGGGAAGAGTCTGTTACTGGTCATGTCCCGCATAAACAGGTCTCCGCAAAACAAGACCAACCCGACCACCAGTAATGCCCCGCCAATATTCGCTACACGACTGTTCGGCACGATCAGCGATAAAACAAGCAGAACTGGAGCATGACCAAGAAGCATTGGTGCGATAGTGCCAAGATGGTTTTCCCCGCCATGAGCCGCACCTGCATACGACGCAATTGCCAGAGCCCCGCATAGACCAGCGAGTGTGCCGAACAGAGCATTGCGAGGCTGATCATTCCGTTGGATCGACATGAAGTGTCTCCACTATCAGGCAGTTTTATAAGCGTTTCGAGCGGCAGCCAGCGCATCAGGCAAGGCTATCTCAAACTTATCCAGTTGTGCTTTCACACCGACGCTGACACGAATACAGCGATCAAGAACGGGCGCGCCGGGCTTTCGAACGAAAATATCTCGCTCAATCAAACCATTGAGAACGGAAGTGGCAAAGGCGCCATCGTGGCAACAATCAATTGTGACGAAATTCGTTGCAGAGGGAATCGGCTTCAGCCCATTCTGCTTGGCTATTTTTGCGATTCTATTGCGTCCACCATGGATTTGTTCGACCACGTCGCGCAAATATTCTTGGTCCTTTAATGCTGCGATTGCCGCAGCCTGTGCAATTCGATTAACTGCAAAATGATCGCGAATCTTGTCGAATGATTTGATTGCACTTGCGCAGCCAAGAACATAGCCGACCCTAATTCCGGCGAGTCCATAAGCTTTTGAAAAAGTGCGCATACGTAGAATATTGGGACGTTCCAACTCAAATGGTGGGAAGGCAGATGCTGGCCCCGTCTCGCAATACGCTTCGTCGAGAATCAACATCGTCGTTTCAGGCACTCGCTCTATGAAGGCCTGAATGTCTGATCCCTCGTGCCACGTACCCATCGGGTTGTCTGGATTCGCGATGTAAAGCAGCGCAGGGTTTTCAGTGCGTGCTTTGTCGATAAGCGCATCAAGATCAGGTTTGTCGTCGCGATAAGGAACTGTCAGTAGAGTGCCACCGAAGCCTGCAACGTGATAATTGAACGTTGGATAGCCGCCCAAAGAGTTGATGACCTTGTTACCTTGCTGAACATACTGCCTGACAACAAGTCCCAGCAAAGCATCAACACCTGCACCGGGCATGACATTCTCTGGCTTCACGCCATGGTGCGCTGCGATAGCATGGCGTAACGCATAATTTTCTGGATCACCATATTTCCAGACTTCGGATGTCTCTTGCTTCATGGCTTCAATGACAGATGGGGCAGGCCCGAAGCTGCTTTCATTAGCACCGATTCGGGCAACGAAAGGTTTTCCGCGCTGTAGCTCCAGTGTTTCAGGGCCTATGAACGGGACAGTGGAGGGAAGGCTTTCAACAAGCGGCGTAAGACGAGGCGATGCCATTGTGTTTCCGGTCAACTTGGTCTGGTGGATGAGGCAGCAGAACCGAAGGTGATGTCAATTCACCGTCAATTATTTGCTCGGGCGTTCGATAAAAGATCAAGCAGGAATAGCAATTTGTGTCGGGTCTTGCCACATCACGAATTGGGGAAATTCAATAATGAAGTTAAAGTCGCATCGGATATGCCGCAACGCATCAAATCGGCGTCCGATACGGAATAACCCCCACGCATATTCTGATAGCGACAGCCTCAGGTTTTTCAAAGGCAGTTATGTAAATCCTGATTATTGATCCTTTTGAAGAAACTACCCGTTAAGAGGCGAATCAGCACGACGTCCGACACAAGGCGTGCTTTGGAAAGCTGGATCTTGGGCTTCAATTCAGGTGGGAATCAGTATTCAGCGTGATGCCAGAGTGAATCTGCGCATCTCGAGTTTTGTCGAATTGCGCGACACACATACCCAAACTTACTTCAAACGAGCGGATTTCGCGCAAACTCGCGAAACCAAATCATTATTCAATATTCTCGTTATCGAATTTCGAGAACTTTCACGCAAGAATCGAGATCATGAGTAGCGAGATGAGCATAACGCATCGTCATTTGTAGTGTCTGATGGCCGAGCCACATCTGTACGCGGCGAATATCGATTCCACCTCGAACAAGGCGAGACGCGCAGGTGTGTCGCAGGATATGCGGTACCACCTGATCATCGGTTCCAAGCCCGACTTCGATTTTTGCATCATTCCAAATCTGGCGGAATCGTACCTGATTGAGCATGGAGAAGGGGCCTTTAAGCCGTTCATGCGCAATATCAGTCGACTTTCTCGCTCGTTTTGTAAGCGGAACCGTTCTGCTGCGGTTCGACTTCGTTAACCAGAACGTAACGCGATGCTCCTGAATGTCATTCCAGGTGAGCCCAATGGCTTCGCCTAAACGGCAACCTGTATCGACAAGGAAAATACTGAGGCGATAACTGTCCTCGCAACGTGCTTTAACCGCCGCAAACAAGCGCTTCTCTTCCTCATATTCAAGGAATCGAATCCGTCCCGCACGTTCTTTCTGTCGGACAAACTCCGGCAGATTATAGATGTCCCCCATCTTATGCGCCTTTCGCAGCAGCTTGCTCAGCGCAGCCATCTTTCTATTGATGGTTGCATTGCTGTTGCCGCGTTCACGAAGCGAACCTATGACGGAGTCGAGCATTTCCTGATCAAATCCTGAAAAGCGCACGCCTTTCAGAATCTCATCAATTTCACCAAGGAACGATTTCACATTATACTTGTGTGAGCCGTCATCCCAAAGGATGTTGATATACTTTCCAGCCAGTTCAGCGAGCGAAAATTGCTCTACGAGCCTGTGATTCTGGCTTCTGACGGATGTGTATTCAAGGTTGTAGTCGATGACCGGCGAATAAGCTTCGCCTCCATCGATCCTCGTGCCCCCAACGACGATCATAGCAAGTCCCCCATTTTTTTATGGGAAGCATGCATAGAGAAATAATTCATCGAGTACAAGATAAGTGAGCTAACTTTATGTGGAGACATGTTTTGATCCTCTAATAGAACCTCTCGCCCCCAATTTGTTCGTCCCCGCAACTCCCCCATTTCAAATTCCGTCGAGATCCCCATCGCGAAAGAATTTTGTTCACGTTTTTGTGAACGCTCCCCAAATGACGACGCCAACGGTTTCCCGTTGGCGTCAGATGCTCAAGCGTAGTTCAGATTAGAACGAACGCTGGAAGCGGATGATGCCGCCGAATGCATCCTTGTTTGCGATGTCGCCAGCCAGACGAGCTGGATGGTCGCTATCCCAACGGGTGTAGTTGATTTCTGGAGTAATGGTGAAGCCAGGAACCAGCTGATAGGCAACGTTTGCTGCGATTGCGGTCTTGCCCCAATCTTCGTAAGCACCCTGAAGATTGAAGGTTGCCTTGTCGGTAGCCTTGAACTTTGCACCGCCCCAGACAGCCCAATCGCCGCCCCAGTTGCCGTACATGCCGTAGTTACCTTCATACGAAGAATAGCCGCCCTGTACCCAGACCGAGAACTGTTCGGTCACGTTTACGTCCAAACGAACCTTGCCGGCCCATTCTTCGAGGTTTGCGTCGTAAGCAGCAACACCAGCGATCGAGCCCCAACCCTGAGCGTACTTCAGACCACCAACAACGTGTGGCATGTAGTCATCAATACGGTTTGAGAACTCAACGGTTTCAATATCGCCATCGCCATCGAAATCGCCGTCGATCTGATAGCCGTCGCCACCCTGTTCAAGCGACAACACAGCCGAGAAGCCGTTGCCACCGGTGAAGGTGTAGCTGATCAGGTTGGTGCGATAGACGCCAGCAGCAACCACGTCATCGTTGATGATGTCGCCGAGGTAACCAGTGAAGGTGTGGAACGCCGATTCATCGAGACCCATGCGCAGGCCGCCGAGCTGAATGTATGCGAAGTTCAGCGTGTGGCTGCCCTGTTCACCGTTCGTGAAGTTGAAGCGGTTTTCAGTGTAGGTCTTGAGTGTACCGAGTTCGGTTTCGGTCGCAGTCGACGTGCGGAGCGTGAAACGCGTGTTTTTGTTCCAGGTTTTTGCGTCGTAGCCATTGTAGGCATCGCGGCCAGCAGCTGCGTCATAACGAACATAACCATGGATGCGCAGGCAAGTTTCGGTGCCTGGGATGTAGAAGTAGCCAGCGCCGTAAGCATCGCAAACGCGGACATATTCAACGGCTTCTGGCTCTGGCGCGACGATTGCGTCTGCTGCCTGAGCGCCGGAAGCTGCAACGAGAGCTGCAGCGGAGCCGAGAAGAAGGCTCTTGATGTTCATTTCTGACCTCCAGTCAAGAATCGACAAGAAGTCAAAAAAGACCATAAATTCAATAGCTTGATCTTTTTGAATGCAAAGGCAAAAAAAGTCAGGAGCTGGAATCCAACGATGCCAAAACTTACTGCGTGGCAAAAAATGGCAAAACAGCGCGTCTAACAGAGAGGATTCAAGTGCTCTAAGGAGGAAATCATCATGTTGATGACAGTGGCGGAGAGGATGGGATTCGAACCCACGAGACCCTTATGAGGTCTACTCCCTTAGCAGGGGAGCGCCTTCGACCACTCGGCCACCTCTCCGGTAAGGGCGAGATAGCCGGTACGGTTGATCATTTCAAGCGATTTGAGCGCGGAATGTCAAAATTCTCAGTATATTTTGGACTTTTATATATAGGGGGATGTGAATAAGCCGGAATCGTGGGCTTCAAAGTCTGTGAAAAGCAGCTTTCTGAGGCGCACTATTATGGAGAGATTCGTCACTTCTTCTCTATTATCCGGCAGTGCATCGCCGCAAAGCTGCTTCTAAAGCCACATTTGGATATCCATTCAGCGGATTCGCGGTACTATTCACAGCCCAGACTCAAAAAATACGTGTTTTCAATCGTTAAGACCGGTTAACCGGCGTTTACATACGTTAACAAAGTCTAAAATCACGGCTCCAAAGGGGGCAATTTCGTGTCATTTCTGCAACAACCGTCCCTCATAGAAGCTCAACAAAGCTTGGGAGCGATATTCGATGTTGAAACGAAAAAGTTGGCGAGTATCTTCACATCCAGAAGAAGGAGCGCTTCGGGGCGACTTTTTCATCAGGGGATGGGGACAGGTTGTCCTTCAGCCAAATCAGAATGCCCAGACCCATTTTTAACTTTGACTGGAGGTCAGAAATGAACATCAAGAGCCTTCTCCTCGGCTCCGCTGCAGCTCTGGTTGCAGCTTCCGGCGCTCAGGCTGCCGACGCAATCGTCGCACCAGAGCCAGAAGCAGTTGAATATGTCCGCGTTTGCGATGCTTACGGCGCTGGCTACTTCTACATCCCAGGCACCGAAACCTGCCTGCGCGTTCACGGCTACGTTCGTTACGACGTAGGTGGCGGCGATGACGTATATGCACGTACCCGTGCAGGCGTTGATCGTGACACCTATGCTCAGAAGGCACGTTTCACGCTTCGTTTCTCGACCGCTTCGGAAACCGAACTCGGCACCCTGAAGACGTTTGCTGAAACCCGCTACGACTGGAACAACGGCGACAACGGTTCGTCCGGCGATCTGCGTTACGCATACATTCAGCTCGGCGGCCTGCGTCTTGGTCTCGATGAGTCGAACTTCGTAACCTTCACTGGTTACCTCGGCGACGTCATCAACGACGACGTGATCCTCGCTGGCGGCTACCGCACCAACGCAATCAGCTACACCTTCACCGGTGGCAACGGCTTCTCGGCTGTTATCGCTGTTGAACAGGGCAACAACAAAGACATCGACTTCAATGGCGTTATCGACGACTACACGCCACATGTTGTTGGTGGCCTGAAGTACGCTCAGGGCTGGGGTTCGATCGCTGGTGTTGCTGCTTACGACGCAGTTAACGAAGAATGGGCCGGTAAGGTTCGTTTGGACGTAAACGTAACCGACCAGTTCTCGGTTTGGGTACAGGGCGGCTACAAGTCGAACAACGACCATTACGCAATCACTGGCTACCGCGATGCAGCTGATGCAAACAGCTGGTACGGCGTTCGTGCAATCGACAGCTTCTACGGCACCTGGGGTGGCGATTGGGCTGTTTGGGGCGGCGCAAAGTTCAAGGCAACCGAAAAGGCTACCTTCAACGTACAGCTCGCTTATGAAGACGCAAAGACCTTCGCAGCTACTGCAAACGTAGCTTACGAACTGGTTCCAGGCTTCACCATCACTCCAGAAGTTTCGTACACCAAGTGGGACGACCGTCGTTCCGAACTTAAGGGTGACGACGCTTGGCAGGGTATGGTCCGCTTCCAGCGTTCGTTCTAATCCTTACGGATTGGTTACAGGAAACCCGGCAGCTTAGCTGCCGGGTTTTTTGTTATGTTCATTTCTAAAATGCGGCATATGTCTTGCTTTTTTGCGCTTGGCAGTCTCTCTGGAGCTAGTTGGTAACGATAGAATTCGCTGCGGAGTAATGGACATATGGTGAAATGGTTTTGGCCAGGCGTAACATGGACAGCGGCGCTCACATCGCTCGCACTCTGGTTCGGCGCCGAACGGGTTGAAACTGACATTGCCGAACGTACGGGGCAGGCGCTTTCACCCTATGCCTGGACAGGTTTTGATGTTGATGGTCGTGATGTTGTACTGAAGGGTATGGCTCCAGACCCGGAAACCCAACAGCTTGCCGTTAAGGCTCTGCAGGAAGTCGATGGTATTGGTGATCTCTCCGATCTCACGACGGTTCTCCGAGAAGCCAGTCCTTATATATTTAAACTTACTAAAAACAATGAAGGCATGGTTCTGTTGGGCTTCATTCCAGATAACGTAATGCGTGATTCTATAATGAGTGCAGCAGAATCGGCGGGCAACACCAATCTCGTCGACGATCAGATGGCGTTAGCGCGAGGGGCTCCACCTGAGTTTCAAGATCGCGTATTTTGGGCTATTGATCTCGCAAAGAAAATGGCTGGATCCGATATTGAAATCTCGGACAGTACGATAACGATCAAGGGGCATGCACTGAATGAGGCGGCCTATGACGAGTTGACTGCTCTATTGAAAGCCCCTCTGCCGCTCGGTTTGAAGCTATCGAGTTCGGAAATTGCTCGGCCTTGATATCTTTTTACGCCTAGCGACTTTCTTCCCCTGTTTCTTAGAAGATCCCAATTGACACAAGGCCTTTCTCTCCCTTTCCTATGTATATTGAAGGGGCGCTTCGGATTGGATGATAGGCGGAATTTGGATGCTTTATCTTGCGGGAATGTTCTGGCCGGTTCTCTTGTTGTCGCTTGTGATAGGTATTGCAGTGGGATGGTTGACCGCTGCAAAGTGACTGGTCACAGGATAGGGCAAGGGCATGAATGGCCGATTTGTGCGGGGTATTTTTGATTGACTGCAGTGACTGGGGTCACGCGCAGATGCGTAGAGTATGAGGGAACCTAAATATGCCGATGTTGATCATCCAACTGGCGATTCTAATTGCCGTTGCCTTTGTGATTGGCTGCGTTTTGGGACGTCTCTTTAAAGGCAAGAAAAGTACGGCTAATGATAAGGAAGATACGATCATAGCGGCGGCTCTCTCTTCGCCGGCAATCGACGAAAAGCCTGAGCCGCTTGCGCCGTCAGAAGCTGAAGTAGTTGGCGGGCAGGAAACTGAGCCTGTTATTGAAGCTGAGGCACAGGCAACAAACGCCTCAGAAGAAGAAGTCACTCCGCCTGAAGCAGAAAGCGTTGTTGCCGACGAACAAGCCTTAGTTGAAGAAGCTGTTGCGGTCGTCGAAGACCCTGATCGTCCAGAATTGCTGGATGCACCAATACGTGGAAAGCCGGATAATCTGACGGCAATTAACGGAGTTGGGAAAGCCGTAGAAGGAATGCTTCAGCAGCTTGGGGTGTTTCATTATGCGCAAATCGCACAGTGGAGCACTGATGAAGCAGCTTGGATCGAACGCCGCATTGGTTTCGCCGGACGCGTTTCGCGTGAAGGTTGGATCGCTCAAGCGGGGAAACTTGTTGAAACATCCCCAAGTGGCACGTCCAAGCGAGGCTCTAAGGCAAAGAAAGCTGCCCCAAAACCCAAGGCTGCGCCGCGTACAAAGAAGACACAGGCTTGAGATTGGAAATCTAAACTTTCCGACTAGGCCGACTCAACGTCGGCCATAAATCAGGTCAGTTCGGATATCGGCGCTGCCGGTGAGGCGAGCTTTATAAACCTCATAGTTTTCCATCACACGCTGCACATAGTTTCGCGTTTCGGAAAACGGAATTCGCTCGATCCAATCGACAACTTCTTCAATCGGTTTACCGCGCGGATCGCCATATTTTGCAACCCAATCGGATGCACGACGAGGGCCAGCATTATAACCGGCAAAAGTCAGCACATAGGATCCGTTGAACCGATCGAGCTGTTCGCCTAGAAAATGCGCGCCCAGTGTCGCATTATAAGCGGCGTCGGTTGTGAGCTTCGGTGCAGAGAAAGCCATCCCATTGCGTGTCGCTACGCTTCTCGCCGTTTCTGGCATCAATTGTAACAGACCGCGCGCACCAGCTTTCGAAACTGCACTGATGTTGAATTCGCTTTCCTGACGCGCGATCGCATAGGCAAGCGCTTTGCCAGAGCCGCTGATATTCGCATGTGCTGGAATGGCACCAATCGGGTGCGATAGCGCGCCGACATCCAATCCACGGAATGCAGCAGCTTTACCAACACGCAGAGCTAGATAATGATTCTCGTTTTTCTCTGCCATCACAGCGAGAAGGGCGAGTTCACCAACGCTCCCGAGCTCTTGTGAGAGCTGCGTATAAAGTGAGGTTGCGCGATTTCCATAACCAATCTGCTCAAGACGCTTGATCGCCTGCACTGCAGGGCGACCAGAGAAACGCACACGCTCGGCATCTGTTGGTCTCGGATACGCTAGCTCAGGCGCCTTCTCATTGAGCTTTGCGGCAGAAAGCTGACCGTAGAACGTGGTGCCGAAATGTGCAGAACGTCGATAATAGCCCTGTGCATCGCCGCCAGCTCCAGCTTCTGATGCGCGACCCAACCAGTAATAGGCACGGGAGGCGGAAATTGGACGGGAGGAAATCTCTGCAATCTTGGCAAAATGCGGGGCCGCAAGCTTTGGCTGCTTGAGTGCACGCAATGCATACCAACCCGCATGAAACTCGGCTTCGGCTGCCATAGTGGGCGATTCGGCAGCATGTGCTGCTGCAAGTCGATAGGCGAGCTGAGGCTTGTTAATATCGAGAAGTTCGCGCGATAGAATGCGTCGCTCGACCCACCACGCGTCTGGATCAACGAGCGATGCTGCATCTTTTGGCGCTTTCAGCATCAGGTCTGTTGCTTCGCTAAAGCGATCTGCACGCCGCAGAAAACGAATCTGCAGGAACATATAGGCAGGGTTTGAGTGCCAAGACCGATCAACATCGGCAATGGCTTTTGCCGTATTCGGCGATTTTTGCGCAAGCGCTGCGTAAGCGTTATAAAGTGATTGTGCCTGTGCGGGGCCAGATAGAAGCTTGGCCGACTGCATGCGATCATTATAAAGCGAGCGCAGAAGACGACGCTGATGGTCGTCTCGGCTCAGAACGCTGCCAAATTCCTTCAGAATTTTCGCTTCATCATCTGCAGAAAGACGCTCTGTTGCCCACCATGGCGCTAGCAACTGGCGCGCCTTGGTACTGTTTCCGCTAGCTACATAGGCGCGTGCAAGAACAATCATGCCCTCAGTTGTCTGAGGACGTGTTGTACCAAATGTAGCAATGACCGTTGAAGCCGAAGCGTTTTCTTTTGCAAGTGCGCGTTCTGAGTTACGGCGTAAGGCCGACATGCCTGGCCAGCCTGGCAACTCTGATGCTGCCATTGCGATCTCAGCGCTAGGAACGCCGTCCAATCCGGATGTCGCGATCGACCATGTCAGAATCTGGCGATCAAGCGAGCCCTTGGGCATTCCATTGCGGTAGGCAATTGCCCCCGTAATGTCCCGGGAATAAAGCGCATCGAGACCGCTTTTTAGCGTTCCGCCAATTGCTGCAGGGTTTTCTACGCGACTAAAGGAGGAGGTAATAACCGGGTCTGGTGCCGCAGCAGGACGAGGCTTAGGGGTAACCAGATTGATTGGAGATTCATGTGTAGCGGTTGACGCAAAGGGGCGTGCCAGCGGCGTGGGAACCTCCGTTGGCAAAGATGATTGGGCATATGCAGCCCCCATTTGCCCTGCAAGAAGCGAGGCAGCAATAATCAAACCGCCCGAAAAGAGCGCTCTTTGCTTTAATGGCATATCTATATTTTTCTTACACATGATCTAACGAGAATAGAGTGCCTGTTTGCAGGCAAAATATTGTTCAAATCGGGCTTTTATAAGCCTGATCCACGGAGTGGCTGTCTGCTGTAAGACTATGATCTCGATGCGTGAAGCATTGGTTAATAAAGAGTTATGTTTTTCTCTTATCCGTTTTACCCCATAAAGGCATATCTTACGATGATGCTTCGATGAGTTTGGAGCAAACATTAGCAGAGAAATTTTCGTAAAACTGTCATTTGCGCGCTGATTTGGGCGGGACCCCCGCTTGCCGGATTTGCACTGCGAGACTATGGTGCATCGCCTCGCAACTGTTCTGGCATATAGGAAAGCCAGCTTGGTATTGCCGGGTTACGTCTCTATTTCTCAGGAGTTCACTGATGCTGAAAGGCTCGATTACTGCACTTGTCACGCCATTCGATAGTGAAGGAGCGTTCGACGAGAAAGCCTTTCGTGACTTCGTAAACTGGCAGATTGAAGAGGGGACCAAAGGTCTCGTTCCTGTCGGTACGACCGGTGAAACGCCTACGCTTTCCCATGACGAACATAAGCGTGTCATCGAGGTTTGCATCGAAGTTGCTGCAGGCCGCGTGCCTGTCATCGCCGGTGCCGGTTCTAACAACACTGTTGAAGCCATCGAGCTTGCGCAGCACGCCGAAAAGGCAGGTGCTGATGCAGTTCTCGTCGTGACGCCTTATTATAACAAGCCGAACCAGCGTGGTCTCTATGAGCATTTCTCGCGTGTGGCCCGTTCGATCTCTATTCCGCTCGTGATCTACAATATTCCGGGCCGCTCGATAATCGATATGACACCGGAAACCATGGGTGCTCTGGTTCGCGACCATAAAAATATTGTGGGCGTGAAGGACGCAACCGGCAAGATTGAACGCGTTTCGGAACAGCGGGCAACTTGCGGCAAAGAATTCATCCAGCTTTCGGGCGAAGATGCCACTGCTCTGGGCTTCAATGCGCATGGCGGCGTAGGCTGTATTTCGGTGACGTCTAACATTGCTCCTCGTCTTTGTGCGGAATTCCAGGCTGCTTGTCTGGCTGGTGATTATGCGAAGGCGCTGGAATTGCAGGATCGCCTGATGCCGCTGCACAAGGCATTGTTCATCGAGCCAAATCCCTCGGGCCCGAAATATGCGCTTTCTCGTTTGGGTCGCATTGAAAATGTTCTGCGTTCGCCAATGGTTACGATCGAAGCAGCAACCGCAGAAAAGATCGATCAGGCTATGAAACACGCCGGTCTTGTCAACTAAGGCTGGTATTTTTGCCCGGTTGATGGATTTTTACGCTCTCGCCAGTGCGAGAGCGTTTTCATTTCCGGGAATGAGCATTATATGGTGCCATTATGAATAAGCCGAAAAACTCTCCCGCCCGCAAAATGGTCGCTGAAAACCGTAAAGCGCGCTACAATTTCGAGATTACCGATACGCTCGAAGCTGGTCTGGTTCTGACTGGCACCGAGGTTAAGTCCTTGCGCGCCAATCAGGCCAATATTGCTGAAAGCTATGCCAGCTTTGAGAATGGTGAATTCTGGCTGATTAATTCGTATATTCCTGAATATACGCAGGGTAATCGCTTCAACCATGAACCGCGCCGCTTGCGTAAGCTGCTGATAAGCCGCCGCGAGATGTCGCGGATTTTTAACTCCGTATCACGCGAAGGTATGACCGTCGTTCCGTTGAAGCTTTACTTCAATGATCGTGGTCGTGCAAAGCTAGAAATTGGAGTGGCACGCGGTAAAAAGAATCACGACAAGCGCGAGACTGAAAAGCAGCGCGACTGGAACCGCGAGAAATCGCGTTTGCTGCGTGATCGGGGCTGACCAGCTCGAAGGTCTTTATAGCATTTCTAGCAAAAGTGCGAAGCGGTTTTGCGTCGGATAATGTGTAAAAACAAAAAGTTACAGCGGTTCCAACGATTCATTCTTAAGTGGATCGCTTTAAAAACAAAGAGCGCCATTTAGGCGCTCTTTTCGTTTGTAAACAATCTGGCAGCTCGAGATTTAGGAGCTGTTGCCAGTCGATATCAATAATCGTCGTCGAGATCGTCATCCTGACGGCGCTGCTGCTGTGGGCGCTCGGAAGGATCACGGCCGATTTCGGCTTTCAGTGAGACGAGGTCGATGAAGTGATCGGCCTGGCGACGCAATTCGTCGGAAATCATTGCTGGCTGCGTGGTCAGAGTGGAAACCACGGAAACCTTGCGGCCCTTGCGCTGCAATGCTTCGACGAGAGAACGGAAATCGCCATCGCCCGAGAAAATGACAAAATGATCGACGGTATCGGTGAGCTGCATGGCATCGACCGTCAGTTCGATATCCATATTGCCTTTGACTTTGCGTCGGCCCGTTGAATCTGTAAATTCTTTAGCGGCCTTTGTCACGACCTTATAGCCGTTGTAATCAAGCCAGTCGATCAGTGGACGGATCGATGAGTATTCCTGATCTTCAACCAGAGCGGTGTAATAATACGCGCGGAGCAAATAGCCCCGTTTCTGGAAGGCTTTCAAAAGTTTACGGTAATCGATATCGAAACCGAGGGTTTTTGAAGCTGCATATAAATTGGCGCCGTCAATAAAAAGCGCAATCTTTTCACGAGAATCGAACATCGTGTAATATATCCACTCTACGGTCGGAAGGGAGTGGGCCTGCGACCGCTTATTCAGATTTGTTTCTTAAACGGCGGGTGGTATTCATTTTTACCAATGCGTTTATTGCGTTCTAAGGACATATTATAGAAAAACAAGCAACCTATGATTGTTATTTGTGCAAACTAAATTACCATTACGTGAATTTTGCACATTGCAACCGATAATAGCACGATTTCTATTGTTCCGATTTGAACCAAGACGCGTATTTGTCATACAGATTTATCAAGAGACACATTTGTCATACAGATTAACAAAGAATAACGAGTTCATCGTTGTTGTATGAAGGTTATCGCTACGCATTTGCGCTTTTGCTTGTAATTTCGACGCATAAGCGTTATGTGCTGGGAAAATTCCGATAAGTTTTAAGAGATGAAAGGGACCGCCTATGGCCCGCGTCACCGTTGAGGACTGCGTAGATAAGGTCGAGAACCGTTTTGAGCTGGTTCTTTTGGCCGGTCACCGTGCGCGCCAGATTTCCCAGGGCGCACAGATCACGATCGACCGTGATAACGACAAGAATCCTGTCGTTGCTCTGCGCGAGATTGCTGACGAAACGCTGTCGCCAGACGACCTGAAGGAAGATCTCATCCATTCGCTGCAGAAGCATGTCGAGGTTGATGAGCCAGAAGCTGCTGCTCCAGCTCAGATCACCGATGCATCCGACGCACTGGCCGAGGGCATTTCCGAAGCTGCAGAAGACGATGTTGTTTCCTTCGATCGTATGTCGGAAGAAGAGCTGCTGGCTGGTATTGAAGGCCTCGTTGCTCCTGAAAAGAACGACGACTTCTAATAGCCTTTCAGACTACCGTATTTTACATGCGCTGTAGCCCGGCAAGGCTGCAGCGCATGTTTTTATCTGCTTGAACGCGACGGCCAAGAAGCCCATCACGCGGTAATTCACGCGAGTTTGAGTAGGGTTTCGACGAGAAATTAAGGCTGTTTGTAAAAAACAGGTTCAGAAGCTCGCAAAATATTCTATTTTTTAGCGATATCTGGAGCTTTTCTAACAAAACTGCGAAGTGGTTTTGCGTAGGGTAGCGCGGAAAAGTTAAGAGAGAGCGGCTCAAAGGATTCTGTTTAATGGGAACCGCTCTGATCTGAATAGTTGTTGTTTCGTATGTGACTGTGGGGAGTTTCTGTAGATGATGCGCCAATATGAGCTTGTAGAGCGTGTTCAGCGATACAAGCCTGACGTCAATGAGGCGCTTCTCAATAAGGCATATGTTTATGCCATGCAGAAGCACGGCAGTCAGAAGCGCGCATCGGGCGATCCTTACTTTTCACATCCGCTCGAAGTCGCAGCCATCCTCACCGACATGCATCTGGATGAAGCTACCATCGCGATTGCTCTTCTGCATGATACGATTGAAGACACGACCGCGACCCGACAGGAAATTGATCAGCTTTTTGGTCCTGAAATCGGCAAGCTCGTCGAAGGTCTGACAAAGCTTAAAAAGCTTGATCTTGTTTCCAAGAAAGCGGTGCAAGCTGAAAACCTTCGCAAGCTGTTGCTGGCGATCTCGGAAGACGTACGTGTTCTTCTGGTGAAGCTCGCCGACCGTTTGCACAATATGCGCACGCTTGGGGTGATGCGCGAAGACAAGCGTCTACGCATTGCAGAAGAAACCATGGACATCTATGCGCCGCTTGCTGGCCGCATGGGTATGCAGGACACGCGTGAAGAACTTGAAGAGCTGGCGTTCCGCTATATCAATCCGGATGCCTGGCGTGCGGTTACAGATCGCCTTGCTGAACTTCTTGAAAAAAACCGCGGCCTTTTGCAGAAAATCGAAGAAGATCTTTCCGAGATCTTCCAGAAAAACGGCATCAAGGCGAGTGTCAAAAGTCGCCAGAAGAAGCCTTGGTCGGTTTTCCGCAAGATGGAAACCAAAGGCCTTTCTTTCGAGCAGCTATCCGACATTTTCGGCTTCCGCGTTATGGTCGAGTCCACGCAGGACTGCTATCGCGCGCTCGGTTTGATTCACACGACCTGGTCGATGGTCCCAGGTCGGTTTAAAGATTATATTTCGACGCCCAAGCAAAACGATTATCGCTCGATTCATACAACGATCATCGGCCCGTCGCGTCAGCGTATCGAACTGCAGATCCGTACCCGCGTCATGGACGAGATTGCAGAATTCGGTGTGGCCGCCCATTCGATCTACAAGGATCGTGGTAGCGCCAACAATCCGCATCAGATTTCGACTGAAACCAACGCTTATGCTTGGTTGCGTCAGACAATTGAACAGTTGTCCGAAGGCGATAACCCGGAAGAGTTTCTGGAACATACAAAGCTTGAGCTGTTTCAGGATCAGGTTTTCTGCTTCACGCCGAAGGGTCGCCTGATTGCGCTGCCGCGTGGGGCGACACCAATCGATTTTGCCTATGCGGTCCATACCGATATTGGCGATAGCTGCGTAGGCGCCAAGGTCAACGGTCGTATCATGCCGCTGATGACGGAGCTTAAGAATGGCGACGAAGTGGATATCATCCGCTCCAAGGCGCAGGTGCCCCCAGCAGCATGGGAGTCGCTCGTTGCAACAGGTAAGGCGCGTGCTGCGATCCGCCGTGCAACACGTTCTGCTGTTCGCAAGCAATATTCCGGCCTTGGCATGCGCATTCTCGAGCGGGCTTTTGAGCGTGCCGGAAAAGCATTCAGCAAGGATATCCTCAAGCCTGGTTTGCCGCGTCTTGCACGCAAAGAGGTTGAAGATGTTCTGGCGGCTGTGGGACGCGGTGAATTGCCGTCGACAGATGTGGTGAAGGCAGTTTATCCAGACTATCAGGATACGCGCGTTACTTCGCAGAACAGCCCGGCAAAAACTGGCGAAAAGGGCTGGTTTAACATTCAGAACGCAGCTGGCATGATCTTTAAAGTGCCGGAAGGTTCTGAAGGTGCCGAAGAACCCGCTGCGACCGGCGAAAAACCGAAGCGCAAAGCTGTGCCGATCCGTGGCACCAATTCCGATCTGCCAGTGCGTTTCGCGCCGGAAGGTGCTGTGCCGGGTGATCGTATTGTTGGTATCATGCAACCAGGCGCCGGTATCACGATCTACCCGATCCAGTCGCCTGCATTGACGGCCTATGACGACCAGCCGGAGCGTTGGATCGACGTGCGCTGGGATATTGATGAAGGGATGCATGAACGCTTCCCTGCGCGCATCAGCGTATCTGCAATCAACTCGCCGGGATCGCTGGCTGAGATTGCGCAGATCGTTGCTGCCAACGACGCCAATATTCACAATCTCTCAATGGTGCGGACTGCACCGGACTTTACTGAAATGATAATTGACGTTGAAGTGTGGGACCTAAAGCACCTCAACCGCATCATTTCTCAGCTAAAAGAAAGCGCAAGCGTTAGTGGCGCAAAGCGTGTGAACGGGTAGGACAAATATGAAAACCGAAGATGTGCTTGCCGTCTTCCGCGAAGCGGGAGCGATCCTTGAAGGCCACTTTATTCTCACTTCCGGTCTGCGTAGCCCGGTCTTCTTGCAGAAAGCACGCGTTTTCATGCATGCGGATAAGACCGAGAAGCTTTGCAAGGCGCTGGCAGAAAAGATCAAGGCCGCTGATCTCGGCAAGATTGACTATGTCGTAGGCCCTGCAATCGGTGGTCTTATCCCTTCATACGAAACTTCACGCCATCTTGGTGTCCCATCGGTTTGGGTTGAGCGTGAAAATGGCGTTTTCCGACTGCGCCGTTTCGATGTGCCAAAAGGTGCGCGCGTTGTGATTGTGGAAGACATCGTCACGACAGGTCTTTCGATTCGCGAAACTATCGAGTGCATGAAGGATATTGGCATCGAAGTGGTTGCTGCTGCATGCATCGTTGATCGTTCAGCGGGTAAGGCTGATGTCGGAACGAAGTTGATTGCCCTCGCGGAATACGAAGTACCAGCCTATTCCCCAGATAACCTGCCGCCGGAACTCGCTGCAATCCCAGCGATTAAGCCAGGAAGCCGTAATATTTAAGCGATTTCGACTATATTATTGATTTTGCTCAAGGCTGTTTCCACCCTGCGGCGAAATTGCGCTTTGCGGTATTCATCTAGTACCCTTAATTTAGGGGGAAGGGCACGCCCATGCCCATCCCCCTATCTAGGAATTTGTCGTGGCTGTTGCGCCTCTTATATTCGACTCAAAATCCCCTTATCGTGCTCCCTGTGGAGTGTGCGTGGATTGCGACGTGCGTCGTATGGCGGTTTGCTCTGCGCTTGATGACGGTGATCTTGGCGCGCTTGAAGCGATTATGACCTCCAAGAAGCTCGATGCAAACGAGATGTTGGTGGAAGAGGGCGATCCAAAGCGCCGCGTTTTCAGCCTAACATCGGGTATGTTGCGCATCTATACATCGCTGCCGGACGGTCGCCGCCAGATTGCGGGCTTTCTTGTTCCGGGTGACTATCTCGGCTTGGCCGATGATGACGTCTACTCGCAATCGGCAGAAGCAGTTGTTCCGTCTGTGCTTTGTGCCTTTTCCACCAAGGAAATGGACAGTCTGATGGAGCGGTTTCCAAGGCTGAAAGAACGCCTCCATCAAATGACTCGCGAAGCATTGCGCACCGCGCGTGATAATCAGCTCGTGTTGGGCCGTCTTGCACCGGTGGAAAAGCTAGCAAGCTTCCTTTTGGTTTTAGGCGCACGCACGGAAAAGCGTGGCGGAAAGCCTAATCTCGTTCATCTGTCGATGAACCGCACTGACATCGCGGACTATCTTGGCCTGACGATTGAAACCGTTAGCCGGAGCTTCACAAAGCTCAAGACCCAGGGGCTTATCCAGTTACTGGACGCCAACACGGTCGAGATATTGTCTCGCCGCTCGCTTGCTGCGGTTGCCGGAATGGACCCTGACGCCGCATAATTTCATTTACAGCAATCCCAATATTTTTGTTTTGAATTCGTTGATTCAAATCAATGAACTTTGCCCCAGCCACCATTACACCTGACCGTAGAGGATGATGCAGCACATTGCAGTGCTGCTCGATCATAACGAGGTGAACAGGTGTCGTTGTGGCTGGCAATTACAATATCGGCTGTCATGTGTGCGGGCTTCCTTGCCGCCTCATGCCGACTTGCCCGGCAGAATGCCCGTCTTCGTCCAGTGCGCGTAAAGGTGAGAGACTCTCACCGGATCGTCAGGAGCGGGGAGTGGAACCATCATGCATGAAGCCGCGATAAGACGATATGCGGCGCTTGCCGTTCCCCGCTATACATCGTTCCCAACTGCTGTGGATTTCACGCCTATCACACCTGCCAGCACAAAGCGCTGGCTGCGTCAGATCGGTCCGGAAGAAAGCGTCTCGCTTTATATCCATGTGCCGTACTGCAAAGAGATCTGCCACTATTGCGGTTGTCATTCCAAGATGGCGATCCGCGAAGATGTCATCGAAAATTTCGTCGTAGCTCTGTTGAGCGAGATTGAAACTGTAAGCGCAAGTCTGACGGCTCGTCCGCGAGTCGTACATCTGCATTGGGGCGGGGGCACCCCTTCTATTCTGCATGCCACGCAGTTCAAGCGTATCATGGCGGCTCTTCGCCTGTCGTTTGATTTTCATCCGGACATGGAACACGCCATTGAGCTTGATCCACGCACGGTCAATCCAATTCTGGCAAAGACCTTGTCGTTGATGGGGGTAAACCGTGCGAGCCTTGGTGTTCAGGATGTGGATGCTGATGTGCAGAAAGCAATTGGTCGCGTTCAGCCGATTGAAACGGTTATTCGTGCGGCAACTCTGCTGCGAGAAGTCGGCATAGATAAGCTAAACTTTGACCTTATCTATGGTCTGCCGCTGCAAACGATTGAGACGCTGCGTGAGACCTGCAAGCGGGTCGCTGAGCTCAAGCCTGATCGCGTTGCCTGCTTCGGTTATGCACACCTGCCGCAGCGTCGTGCCAATCAGCGGTTGATCGACGAGGACAGCCTTCCGGATGCCGACGAGCGTTTTGCGCAGGCAAGCACAGTTGCCGATAGTTTCATCGGCTTCGGCTATCAGCCTGTTGGCATTGATCATTTCGCTCTACCTGACGACGCACTCGCTACTGCTGCGCGTGAAGGTGCACTGCATCGTAACTTCCAGGGCTACACGACGGATCGCTGCCATACACTGATCGGCTTTGGGCCGTCATCGATTTCACAATATCCGGGTGGATACGCGCAGAATATTTCCGATGTTGGACAATACAGCAAGCGGGCAGTAGCGGGCGATCTTGCAACCGTGCGTGGTTATACAATGCGCGATACGGATCGCGTGCGGGCAGGGATCATTACCGCCCTCATGTGCAACTTCCGTGTCGATCTGAACCATGCCGCGCCGGATATGGAATTTTCCGATGAGATGGCGCTGCTTCGTCCGCTGGTCGCTGATGGGCTGGTCGAGGTGGATAACGGGATAATTACTGCGACCGAAGACGGCAAGCCACTCATCCGCTTGGTGGCGGCAACATTCGACGAGTTTCGCAGGGAAAGTATGCACGGCTTCAGTTTCGCCGTGTAGCCGGAGCTACAATTTGCGCATTGCTGAAATATCATTCGCAATGTGCGCCAGAGCAAAGAAGTAGGGTGGTTTTCACTCTATTTTAGAGCTGCCGCTGCACCGGGCCGTCAAAAGGTCAGTGGCATTAGGGGCACCGTTCGTTGGGGGATGAACGGTGCCCCACTATTTTCAAACCAAAAGCTGGTTGGGCTTATCGTGCCTTTTCCATCTTAGGCAGGAAGATCGTCAGCAGGCCGAGAAGCGGAAGATACGAGCAGATCTGATAGACGAACTCGATGCTTGTGCGGTCGGCGACGATGCCGAGCGCTGCTGCTGCAATGCCCGCAATGCCGAATGCGAGGCCGAAGAACAGGCCTGAAACCATGCCCACACGTCCCGGAAGCAGCTCTTGTGCGAACACGATGATGGCAGGGAAGGCAGATGCCAGCACGAAACCGATGATCACGGTGAGAACAGTTGTTACTTCAAGGTTTGCATAAGGCAAGGCGAGTGTGAAAGGAACGATACCGAGGATCGATACCCAGATCACAGTGCGCGTGCCGATCTTGTCGCCGATAGGACCTCCGACGATCGTACCTGCTGCAACTGCACCGAGGAACACGAACAGCAGCAACTGCGATGCCTGTACGGTCACGCCGAAATGACTGATCGTATAGAAGGTGTAGTAGCTCGTAAGGCTGGCCATATAGACGTATTTGGTGAAGATCAGCATGGCGAGCACGGAGATCGACGCAATAACCTTCTTACGTGGTAGCGGCAGGGTTTTGTCGGGCTTTGGCTTGCTCTTATTAGCAAGATTATGCTGGTTGTACCAATTGCCAACATACCACAGCAGAGCCATGCCGATCAGGGCTGCGATAGAGAACCACGACACGCTGGCTTGACCAAACGGCAGCACGATGAAAGCTGCAAGCAGCGGTCCAATCGATGAGCCGAAATTACCGCCTACCTGAAACAGCGACTGTGCAAAGCCGTGGCGGCCACCCGATGCAAGACGTGCAACGCGCGCAGCTTCTGGATGGAATACCGAAGAACCGAAGCCGATGAAGGCCGCACCCAAAAGCAGGACCGAATAATGATGAGCCGTTGCAAGCAGGATCAGGCCGATCAGCGTGCAACCCATGCCGAAGGGTAGGGAGTAAGGCATCGGACGACGGTCGGTATAGATGCCGACGATTGGTTGTAGGATCGAAGCCGTTACCTGAAAGGTGAAGGTTAGCAAGCCGATCTGCCAGAAAGACAGGCTGTAGTTGTCCTTGAGCATCGGATAGATGGCCGGAAGGAGCGACTGCATCATGTCGTTCAGGAAGTGGCCCATACTCGTGGCCAGAATAATGGCGAGAACCGTATTGTTCGCGCTACTGCTTGTTGGCTGCTCGGCAGCACTCATGCTCATAGTCCTACTCCGAAGGTAATTTGGAACGGGATTTTCCCGCAAAGTGGTGAGGTCGGTTCGGAAACCCAATTCGTACGTTTACGAATATTTCTAACCTGACCATTTCATAATCATATTGTTTCGCGCCTGCTTTCGTGATTTGGTCCATTACCTTCGAGAGTGGGCCAAAGCCAATGAAGCCAAAATCGCCACCGGGGCTTTTATTACCGGGCAGTGAGGACCTGCAAAAGTTCCACGAACAACGGATCGCCATGTTGGAAAACATGGGCGGACCAGTCATTGCACTTCCAACAAAATATCCTGATGGCTATTTTGTTCCTCGACATAGTCATAGCCGTGCGCAGCTTTTATGCGCGTCACAGGGGGTGGTGCTGGTTACAACCGATGCAGGACGCTGGATGATCCCCGGTGATCACGCGATGTGGATTCCTGCTGGTGTCAAACATTCCGTCGAAATCGTTGGCGATGTGTTCATGCGCTCAATCTATATCGCTCTTGATGCAATTTCCGGTGTGCCAGACTATCTGCATGTGGTGGGGCTGACCGACCTGATGCGCTGTCTGATTATCGATGCAACCTCTGTCGATAGCATTCCCGAACCGGGAAGCCGCGATTCTTTGGTAATCGATCTCATTCTGAAAGACCTACACACCTTGCCGCAAAGGCCGCTGGGATTGCCATTTCCGGCAGACATACGCTTACAAAAGCTGTGTCGGGAGTTCGTGACGAAGCCCTCGGCCCGCGCAACGATTGACGAATGGGCTGACCGTATGGCGATGAGTAGACGCTCATTTACCCGTCATTTTCAGCGAGAAACTGGTGTTAGCCTATCTGTCTGGCGGCAGCAGGCTTGCCTTTTTGCCGCTGTCCCACGCCTTACCGAAGGCGAAGCGGTTACAAGCGTGGCGCTTGATTTGGGCTACGATAGCGTTTCCGCCTTCACGACAATGTTTCGCCGTATGCTGGGTGTATCTCCGAAGTTCTATTTACCTCGTATGCAAACAGCCAACATCGAGGGTCACGAGAAGCTGTTATCCGGATTGGTAGCTCAATAATAACAATTGTCTCGGTGAGCAGAGAGCAGTATTAGAAGCCCATGTTGTTCCAACGTCGAAATCCGCCGAGCCGAAAAGAGCGCCTGAGGCTGCTCGTCTGGCCGCGCCGTTCCTTTGCTCGCTCATTCAAATATGGCGGCAAGCGAGTGCTGCGCATCACCGCCTCTCCACATGCGGTGGCTGCAGGCTTGGCCGTTGGCGTTTTTTCAGCTTTCACACCGTTTTTCGGATTTCACCTGATTATCGCAATCGTTCTGGCCTATTTTCTGGCTGGTAATATTGCCGCTGCAGCTCTTGGCACTACGCTTGCCAATCCGTTGACGCTACCGTTCATCTGGGGAAGCACCTATGAGCTGGGCCGCTTTGTCATAAGCGGAGACCTGGAAAGCGCGCCGCCTTTACACCTGGGACATGCGCTTCAGACGATGAAATTCGGTGAAGTCTGGACGCCTCTGCTTAAGCCTATGTTGTTCGGATCGACGATTCTCGGTGCGGCTTTTGCGGTAGTCGCCTATTTCGTCACACGCTTTGCGGTAACTGCCTTTCGTCGGCGTCGGCTCGAACGCCTTGCTGAGAAGCACAGTCTCTATCGGTCGCGGGAGCCGAAAAACATATGATCATTGGCATTGGCAGCGATCTTATTGATATACGCCGTATAGAGAAAACACTTGAAAAGCACGGCGATCGCTTCACCCAACGAGTATTTACTGAGATTGAACAGGCAAAATCCGACGGTCGTAAACAGCGTGCAGCC
This sequence comes from Ochrobactrum sp. BTU1, assembly GCA_018798825.1. Lineage (NCBI taxonomy): Bacteria > Pseudomonadati > Pseudomonadota > Alphaproteobacteria > Hyphomicrobiales > Brucellaceae > Ochrobactrum > Ochrobactrum sp. BTU1. The sequence goes on from CP076354.1 coordinate 661,774, forward strand.
TCTTATGCAAAGCGTTTCGCTGCAAAGGAAGCCTGTTCAAAGGCTCTTGGTACCGGGCTTTCGAATGGTGTGTTCTGGCGGGACATGGGTGTCGTCAATACGCCTTCGGGCAAGCCAACGATGAAGCTTACGGGCGGAGCAGCAGAACAATTGAAACGTATGCTTCCACAAGGCACGCGTGCTGCCATACATCTGACAATTACAGATGATTTTCCTCTCGCTCAGGCCTTCGTCATTATCGAAGCTCTTCCTTTAGCGGAATAATTGATGTTGCGGAAATGGTGAAAACTGGTTTCCCGACAAGGATATGAACAAAACAATTGCGATTGTGACAGGTAAACTCCTGCTCATAATCGTGCGAGAAACCGGTGATTGGATTGCCTCGGGCAATCTAAGCCGTTATTAGATCGCACATCGGCAAGCGGAGATACAATGAGCGTGTCCAGCAAAAGTGAGACTAAAAAATCGGGTGGCTTTGGCGAAACCATCAGCGTTATCGTGCAAGCACTGTTGCTGGCGCTGGTTATCCGTAGCCTGCTTTTCCAACCATTCAGTATTCCATCCGGCTCCATGCGCCCCACTTTGCTGGAAGGTGATTATCTGTTTGTGTCGAAATATGCCTACGGTTATTCGCGCTATTCGCTGCCTTTTGGTCTCGACCTTTTCTCAGGTCGTATCTGGGCCGCTGAGCCAAAACGTGGTGACGTTGTCGTCTTCAAGCTGCCAAGTGATACGAATGTCGATTACATCAAACGTGTGATCGGTCTGCCAGGTGATCGTGTGCAGATGCGAGGTGGTGTGCTTTACATCAACGATGTTGCGGTAAAGCGCGAACGCGTTGGCACCATCGATAATCCCGACGTGACGGAGGTCAATCGCCCGGTTGAAGTCTATCGCGAAACGCTGCCAAACGGTGTGACCTACGACACGCTTGATCTGGCGCCAAATTCCATTGGCGACGATACGCGCGTATTTGAGGTGCCAGCTGGCCATTATTTCATGATGGGTGACAACCGCGATAACTCGCTCGATAGCCGCTTTGGCGTCGGCTATGTGCCTTTTGAAAACCTTGTCGGTCGTGCAAACATCATCTTTTTTTCAATCGCCGATAAGTCAAGCCCGCTTGAAATCTGGAAATGGCCGTCTGATGTTCGTTTCAGCCGACTTATTTCATGGGTAAGTGGCGAGCCGCATACAGCTGTAACCGGAAACTAAAATGGTCTCCGCGAATAAAGCAGCAGAAATTCTGGAGGCGCGCACAGGATACCGTTTTCAAAATCTGAAACGGCTTGAACGTGCGCTCACCCATTCAAGTGTCCAGGCACCATCCCGTGCTAATTATGAACGCCTTGAGTTTCTTGGCGACCGCGTGCTTGGTCTCGTGGTTGCCCAAATGCTTTTTGAAGCATTTCCAGAGGCTCCAGAAGGCGAATTGTCGGTGCGCCTCAATGCGCTGGTCAATGCGGAAACCTGTGCCGCGATTGCGGACGAAATCGGGCTTGCCGATCTCATCCACACAGGTTCCGACATTAAATCGCTCAATGATAAGCGCTTGTTGAATGTGCGAGCGGATGTTGTCGAAGCACTGATCGCCACGATGTATCTTGATGGAGGGCTGGAGGCTGCGCGCGGCTTCATAAAGCGCTACTGGCAGGAGCGTTCGCTTGAGACCGGAGCAGCTCGCCGTGATGCCAAGACTGAGTTGCAGGAATGGGCGCATCAGCAAGGCAATGTACATCCATCTTACAGCATTTTGAGCCGCAGTGGGCCGGACCACGACCCGCTTTTCACCGTTGAAGTGACAGTGAAAGGATTTGCACCCGAAACGGGTGAAGGTAGATCCAAGCGGATTGCTGAGCAAAGCGCTGCAGAAGCGATGCTTTATAGGGAATCTGTCTGGAAACGCGACACTTCCGGCTAATGCGGAAATCTGCATTCTTTTAAGCGAAATTCGGCTATAATCGGATCAACAGCGACAGTGGTGGGCTTGTCGCATAGGGCAGATTGGTTTTGGGCGAGGAGCCAATCTCTGCCATCAATTTGAAATCGAGCAATTCCAGCGAAAGTGGGGACGGGACCGCGTCGGGAATTGCGCAAAACAAAATTGGAGTGCTTCCCACTTCTTGTGAAATGGGTTGCTCCTAAAAGGATAAGCAATGAATAATCCGACGACGCCGACTTCCGGCGAAATTGAAACCGGGCAGACACGTTCTGGCTTTGTAGCGCTGATTGGGGCGCCAAACGCCGGAAAGTCCACGCTGGTTAACCAGTTGGTGGGAACCAAGGTTTCAATCGTCACGCATAAGGTACAGACCACGCGCGCGCTGGTTCGTGGTATCTTCATCGAGAACAATGCGCAGATCGTACTTGTCGATACACCCGGTATTTTCCGTCCAAAGCGCAGGCTGGACCGTGCGATGGTCACGACCGCATGGGGCGGCGCGAAAGATGCCGACATCATCCTCGTTCTGCTGGATGCACAGGGTGGTCTCAACGAGAATGCAGAAGCGCTTCTGGAAAGCATGAAAAACGTGCGCCAGAAGAAGGTGCTGGTGCTCAACAAAGTTGATCGCGTTGATCCCCCGGTTCTGCTGGATCTGGCAAAGAAGGCCAATGAGCTTGTAACCTTCGATCAGACTTTCATGATCTCTGCGCTGAACGGTTCGGGCTGTAAGGATCTCGCAAAGTTCCTGGCGGAAACCGTTCCAAATGGCCCTTGGTATTATCCGGAAGATCAGATTTCCGACATGCCGATGCGCCAGCTTGCAGCGGAAATCACCCGTGAAAAGCTGTATCTGCGCCTGCATGAAGAACTGCCTTATTCCTCGACGGTAGAAACCGAGCGCTGGGAAGAGCGTAAGGACGGCTCGGTACGTATCGAGCAGGTCATTTATGTCGAGCGCGAAAGCCAGAAGAAGATCGTACTTGGCCATAAGGGCGAAACGATCAAGGCTATCGGTCAGGCTGCGCGTAAAGAGATCAGCGAAATTCTTGAACAGAACGCGCATCTCTTTCTGTTTGTAAAAGTTCGCGAAAACTGGGGCAACGATCCTGAGCGTTATCGTGAAATGGGTCTGGACTTCCCGACTTAAGGTATATCTGGCTGCTCCATGGAATGGCGCGATGAAGGCATAGTTCTCGGCACACGACGACATGGCGAAACAAGCGCCATTGTCGAAGTGATGACCCGTGAACATGGGCGTCATATGGGCATGGTACGCGGCGGGCGCTCCCGCCGCATGCAGCCTCTTCTTCAGCCGGGCAATCATGTCGATCTATCATGGTGGGCAAGGCTTGATGAGCATATGGGCAGCTTTACCATTGAGCCGCTTGGCTTTGCGGCGGCGCGGCTCATTGAAACGCCTGTGGCGCTTTATGGTATTCAGCTTGCTGCCGCCCATCTGCGCTTATTGCCAGAGCGTGATTCCCATCGTGGCTTATACGAAACGCTCCGCCTCATTATCGAGCATTTTGACGACCCGCTCGCCTCAGGTGAACTATTGCTTCGGTTTGAAGTGATGATGCTTGAAGAACTCGGCTTTGGCCTGGACCTCAAAGAATGTGCAGCAACAGGTGTCCGTGAAAACCTGATCTATGTATCGCCCAAGTCAGGACGTGCGGTCTGCGGCGATGCCGGTGCTCCTTGGGCCGATAAAATGTTGCCGTTGCCTGCATTCGTCAACAGCACATCAGTGCGTCCATCCTGCTATGACGACCTCAATGATGCATTCAGAATGACGGGCTTCTTCTTTTTGCGGCATGTGTGGGAACCGCGCGCGCAAAAGGCTCCCGATGCACGCGGGGGCTTTCTGAATGCGGTATCGCGAAGCATCAACCTGCAACAGGTAAGCTAAAGACTTCGCCCTCAAAAGTGTCTTTCCCGCGCCCGATTGCCTTGATCGCTTCAATCATGCGACCGTTTCTTTCCAATATCTGATCCGCAAGCGCGATGAGTCGAATATTCGGGGTAGCTGATGGTGAAAGCTGTCGCAGCTTTTGCGCGAGAGCTACTTCATCCAGTGCCGGATTGAGCGCAAGTGCTATAATGTAGGCGCTTGCGGTAGAGCGTGATACACCCGCATAGCAGTGAATGAGCATTGGCTTGGAGCGACCCCAATCGCTTGCGAAGGCCAGTATCTGGTGAATATGACTATCGTCAGGCATGACCAGCCCTTCGTGCGGCTCAACGATATCGTTGAAAGTAAGGCTAAGCCGCGTGGCGGCGCTCGGCATTGATGGAAGATCGCTGCTGCTCAATGACAAGATGTGACTTGGGCGATGCAGAGCTATTTGGGCTTCAAGCCTCGAAAGCGGACTGACCACAATATGCGTCATGGCTTATTTCTTTCGCGCCTGTTCCAATGTTGCAAAGCGCGCCAGAAAATCATTTTGAACGCTTTGTGTCGGACGGGGCGTCAGGTCCAGCCCTGCCGGATCGAAGCTGCGCGGATGGCCAAAATATTTGGTCGCTTCTGTTTCGCTGAAACCGGCAAGTCGTGTTGCCTCAAAAAAAGCTGCGACCTGATCGGCACGCTTGATCAGTTTTTTTAGAGACACGGAAATGGAAGCTGGCAGCGAAAACCGAACGTGAACTGCACTCTCAAGACGCGCTTCGATCAGTTTGTAATTCCCGCCCATCACAGCTTTGAAGGGCGAAATCATGTCGCCAATGACATATTCAGGCGCATCGTGCAGGAGCGTCAACATTTGCCATTCGATGCTCGCATCAGGCACAAGCCGGTTGAAAATCTGTTCAACCAGCAACGAGTGCTGGGCAACCGAATAGGCGTGTTCGCCGACGGTCTGCCCATTCCAGCGGGCGACACGCGCAAGACCATGCGCGATGTCTTCAATCTCTACATCAAGGGGCGATGGATCAAGAAGATCCAGTCTGCGGCCTGACAACATGCGCTGCCAGGCGCGATCTTTGCCCGATGACCGGTCAGCGGCTGCCATCAGGCTTTGTCCGCGTCGGCAGTCGGAAATGTGAAGCGTACATGCGGGGGAAGGGCGAGCGTAATTTCGGCCTCACCAGCCAGAATCGGCGTGCCGGAATCAAGCGCATCCTTCACCCGGTCAATGCGCACAAGCGCCAGACCGAGTTTGCCGGATGAACTGCCAAGGGTTCCGATATCGCGCCCACCGACCGTAACCGACGTACCCATTGCGGGCAGGGGCGCGTCAGATTTTGCCACGAGGACGCGTCGACGCGGCGTGCCGCGGTGATGCATACGCGAGACGACTTCCTGCCCGATGAAACAGCCTTTCGGGAAAGTCACGCCGCCAGTCTGATCGAAATTAATGTCGTGAGGAAACACATCATTATAGGCGAAGTCGGCTTCACCTTCGGCAATGCCATATTCAGCGCGAAGAGCAATCCATGCACTTTCATCGCTGATTTCACCGGCCTGTCCGTAAATGCGAATAACATTCAGTTCTTCAGGGAACCGGGTATCGCGCTTAATTGAATCGCTTTCTGAGGAAGCGGAATCGTTCTGCCAGCAAACACTCACAAGTGATTCTGGCAATTGGCTAATTTCTGCTTTGGCGCGCAGACGATAGAGCGTCATCCGCTTAGCAAAATCAGCTGCAATGCCAGCAGGCATGTCGAATCGCAGCCCGTCTTCCATGCGCGACACAAGGAAGTCGAACATGATCTTGCCCTGCGGTGCCAACAGCGCGCCGGGTTTCAGCTCATCGGCGCCAAGCTTGTCGAGATTGGTTGTGATCACGGCCTGCACGAATTTTTCCGCGTCTTCGCCTGTAATGTGAACCAGTGCTCTGTTGGAAAGATTGATCGTTTCCGCTACCGTCGCCATCGCTTCTTCCTTGCCTTTATAACCATCGTTACGTAAGCCGCATTGAAAAGGCTCGCAAGTCCCATTCAGCCAGCAGGAGACAACAATGGCCCAAACGTTCGACACAATCCTGAAAGGTGCAACCATCGTCAATCACGACGGTATAGGTCAGCGGGACATTGGTATTCGTAACGGGCGCATCGAGGCGATTGGCTCGCTTGCAGCAGGTTCTGCCGGTGAAGTCATCGATTGCACCGGTCTGCATATTTTGCCCGGCGTTGTTGACAGTCAGGTGCATTTTCGTGAGCCGGGGTTGGAGCACAAGGAAGATCTGGAAACAGGTTCGCTTGCTGCAGTTCTGGGTGGTGTGACATCGGTTTTCGAAATGCCGAACACCAAACCACTGACGACTTCCGCTGAAACGCTTGAAGACAAGATTCGCCGTGGCCGTCATCGTATGCATTGCGATTTTGCCTTCTGGGTCGGCGGAACGCGGGACAATGCAAAAGACGTTGCCGAGCTTGAGCGCCTGCCAGGTGCGGCTGGCATCAAGGTGTTCATGGGATCTTCAACAGGCAATCTGCTGGTTGAGGACGATGAAGGCGTCCGTTCGATCCTGAAAAATACGCGTCGCCGCGCCGCCTTCCATTCGGAAGACGAATTCCGCCTTAAGGAGCGCGAAAATCTCCGTGTTGAAGGCGATCCATCGAGCCATCCCGTCTGGCGCGATGTTACCACTGCACTGCAATGCACCGAACGCCTTGTCGGTATCGCCCGCGAAACCGGCGCACGGATTCACGTCCTGCATATCTCTACAGCCGAAGAAATCGATTTCCTTCAAGGTCACAAGGATGTGGCAACCTGTGAAGCCACTCCGCATCACCTTACGTTGTCGGCGGATGAATATGCGACGCTTGGCAATCTTATCCAGATGAACCCACCGGTGCGTGAAAAGCGCCATCGCGATGGTGTTTGGAAGGGCGTTGATCAGGGCATTATCGATGTACTCGGCTCCGACCATGCACCACATACGCTGGAAGAAAAGCAGAAGTCTTACCCGGCTTCGCCGTCTGGAATGACCGGTGTTCAGACGCTGGTGCCAATCATGCTCGATCATGTCAATGCTGGTAAGCTTTCGCTGGAGCGCTTTGTCGATCTGTCGAGCCACGGCCCCAACCGCATTTTCGGTATGGCTCGCAAAGGTCGCATTGCTGTTGGCTATGATGCCGATCTCACCATCGTCGATATGAAACGTCGCGAAACCATCACGCATGAACAGGCTGGCTCAAAGGCTGGCTGGACGCCTTATCATGGCAAGACTGTCACTGGCTGGCCGGTTGGTACTTTCGTGCGCGGTATCAAAGTCATGTGGGAAGCGGAAATCGTCAATCCGAATAAGGGCGAGCCAGTCGAGTTTTTGGAAGCTTTGCCTCGTTCGTGAAAATAACTCCAAGAAACGGTGCCCCCATTCTTGGTTGAGGTGCAGGGTAGATAAAATGCTAAAGTGCGTCGCGTGAATGAGTTTAGACGCGATGCTCTTTACGAAGGGCACTTCATGGAGTGGCCTGATGTTCATTGTTAACCTGACATATATAAAGCCTCTGAATGAAGTTGAAAAACATATCGCTACACATCGGGAGTTTCTCGATAGGCAGTATGCAAGTGGGGCGTTTCTGGCATCCGGACCGAAGAATCCGCGGGATGGAGGTATCATTCTTGCGAGTGGAAGCATAACCCGGGAGGAGCTTGAAACGATCCTGGCTCACGATCCTTTCAAGAATCAGGGGCTTGCGGAGTATCAAATCACCGAATTTGCGCCGGTGAAGCACACAGCCGCTTGGGCTGATAATCTTTAGATTAATTTCAGAGTTTGTAGTTGGCGCAATCTGTCCCATCTTTGTCCGAAGTTAATCTTTCGGCCTGAATTGTCGGGAGTATTGTGTTCTTGTATAAATTTACAAGGAGCACAAAATGTCCGCCAACGACACAGCCTTGCTGGTTATCGATGTTCAGGAATCTTTTCGGCATCGACCTTACTATCGAGAAGAAGAGGTTGCCGCTTACATTGAGCGGCAGCAGGCTTTGATTGATGGTGCCAAGCGCAAAGGCATTCCGGTCGTGCAAATCTTTCATGTTGAGAATGAGGGACCGTTTTCGGAGGCATCAGGTCTTGTGAAGGCGCTTGCACCGATCAGGATCGAACCGGATGCCGTTTTCCGTAAGCGTCGCCATAGCGCATTGGTGGGCTCGGGTCTCGATGTCTGGCTGATTTCTAACAACATCAAACGGGTTATCGTTTCAGGTATCCGCACCGAGCAGTGCTGCGAGACCACCACGCGTCATGCATCTGACCTTGGCTTTGATGTCGATTATGTCGGCGAAGCCACGCTGACTTTCCCCATGACTGACATAAGTGGTCACGTGTGGAGTGCTGCGGAAATTCGCGCGCGTACCGAGCTGGTACTTGCGGATCGCTTTGCAAGGATAGCAACGGTGGAACAGGCTCTTGCAGGCAGCGCAGAACGGAAAGCTGCATGAACCAAACCGTCGACAGCCATAAAACTGTCCGGGTCTTTGTCGTCGTTCCGCCGCGCACGCTTTTGCTTGACGTGGCGGGGCCGATGGAGGTTTTGCGCAAGGCTAATCTGGAGCAAAATAGGGTGCAGTTTGAAGTGACGTTTATCGGGCCTTCCGAAACGACGCTCAGCTCCATCGGTCTCACGCTTGCCAATATTGAGCCTCTACCCGATCACCTGCCAGATGATGCGCTTGTGGTGATATCCGGCTCAGCTGACATTCCGCTTGGGACTGCTGTCGTTAATCGCGACGAAGATGCAGCGATTGAAACGCAAATCGTGAGCTGGATGCGTCGTACAATCCGTCCGGGTATCAAATTGGTTTCAATCTGTTCTGGTGCACTTCTAGCAGCACGCGCGGGTTTGCTTGAGGGGTATGACTGCACCACGCATCATATGGCGATTGATGAGCTGCATCGACTCGCACCGACCGCGCATGTTCTGCAAAACCGTTTGTTTGTGGAGGATCGCGACAGGCTGACCAGTGCGGGCATTACTGCCGGTATTGATCTAATGCTGCATATTCTGGCCGAGATGGCAGGGCATGCACTGGCTCTATCAGTGGCGCGTTATCTTGTGGTTTATCTGCGTCGCAGCGGTGGCGATCCGCAGCTTTCGCCATGGCTTGAAGGCCGCAATCACATGCATCCTGTGGTGCATCGTGCGCAGGATGCTGTGGCTGCAAATCCGGCTGAAAACTGGTCTGTCGAGAAACTCGCTGAAGCCAGCGGGGCAAGCCCGCGCAATCTTTCACGCCTGTTCAATGAACATGCAGGCATGAGCGTGATTGATTATGCCAATCGGCTGAAAATAAGCCTTGCTCGCGAAATGCTGCTGAATTCGGCTCTCGATATGGAGAATATTGCTGAGCGTGCAGGGTTCGCGTCAGCAAGACAGTTCCGCAGAGTGTGGGAGCGGATATACGATACACCGCCTAGTCGTATGCGGGTATTTGCGACGGATAACTCTGCCTACTGAAGAACACGATCCTGCAGGAAGGTGCCTGCAATAATCTGTTCGCGCATTTTCTCGATAAGTTCGAGCGCGCTGTCTTCGCCTGTTGAACGCATAAGTTCTGTCAGGGCTGTCGTGAAAGCAGCTTCCGCCAGAATTTCCGGCTCAATCCCTTCGGAAATGCCGTCTGCCCAGGCTTCATTCTGGTATTCAATCGCAACAAGCTTCTTTTCGCGGGCGATCATCTCGTCCAGATCTGCTGGCATATATTCCATAGACTTCATCCCGGCTTGCGCCCTTCTTGCTGTATCAGCTGATTTCTCACCAATGGGAGCACAATCACCTGCAGCCTGACTGTCACGTTTAAGACAGTGTTAACAGATTAAAGCGGATTTGAATGAGGCAATTTCTGCCCATCCGCACAAGACTGAATAATTGGTTAATTCCCATAGCGCGAGATAAGCTCGTTCGACAAGCTTTCTCCTTCCTTCATGTAGCGATCAATCGCCGCAAGAGCCGAGGGCGTGCAACGAACATAATTGTCGCTGAAAACGCGGTATCCATGGTTGAAGCTTGAAACAAGACGTACTCGCTCGGCTTCATCGGGCTTTTCGGCGGCAATAATGGCATCCATGCGCTCACGCCATTCGTTGCTGGTTTCTCCGCAAAGGTTGCGCAGATAGTGAAGCGAGCCAAGCACTTCCGCAATTCTGAGCATTTTGCCTTCATAAGGAGCATCCTGGGCAGAAAGGGCCGGGGACAGGATGCCCAGCCAGAATGCTATGACCAATATGGAAAGCCGTTTTTCCTGCAATATACGCCCCTCTGAAGAAAGAAATTCCTGAATGAGAAACGGGGCCTCAAGGCGATACGGAATGCGCGCCTGAAGCATCCTCGATTTCAGCGATGGAGCGCGCCACATCCAGCGTACTATCCGTCACATTTGCATGGGCCATTTCTTCGATGCTCAGCCAGTGTATTGCGGCTGCATCGTCACCAGCCTGTTCCTCACCTGAAACGTCAAACGCACGATAAACTGACAGGAAGTAGCTCTTTGAATAGGCCTTGCCTTCGAGTGCCAGATCAACTGTGATAACATGTCGGAGAGAGTCCGCATCCAGCGCAGTTTCTTCTTTCAGTTCTCGAATGGCAGCTTCTTCCGGCGTTTCCCCAGCTTCGATACTTCCACCCGGAAAAGCCAGCCAGCCTTTCCATGGTTCCTTGCCGCGTTCGACCAGCAAAAAGCGGCCATCACGGCGACATATGAGAGAAACACCGTGTATCTGAACGGGGGCAGGGATGACGGGAACTGTAACCATGCACAAGCTATGATGCGGCAAACCGCTTTTGGCAACAGCAAAGCCCGCTTGACGATTAACTCAAAAATCTGAACATGGCCGTTATGTGTGGACGTTTTTCTCTGACTGCCAGCCGCGAAGAAGTTGAAGCCCTGCTCGGTGCAATGATCGAGGAGGATTTTCCTCCGCGCTACAATATTGCACCAACGCAGCCGATACTCTCTATTCTGGCAGGCGAAACGCCGCCTCCGGGAAGCAACAGGCCCGACCGTATCGGGATGTTGGTGCGCTGGGGGTTTGTGCCGTCATGGGTCAAGGATCCCAACGACTGGAATCTTGTCTTCAATATTCGTTCTGAAACGGCAGCCGAGAAAAATTCTTTCCGTGCGGCACTCAATCATCGGCGTGCGCTGATTCCCGCTTCCGGCTTTTACGAATGGCGGCGCGAGGGAAAGAACAAAGCGCAGGCTTATTGGATCAGGCCACGCAACGGCGGTATCGTGGCTTTTGGTGCGCTCGTTGAAACATGGAGCAGCGCTGACGGCTCGCAAATCGATACAGCGGGTATTCTGACCACAAGTGCAAACGGATTTCTCCGTCCCATCCACGAGCGTATGCCTGTGGTGGTGAAGCCAGAGGATTATGCCCGCTGGCTTAACTGCAAGACCCTGCTTCCGCGAGAGGTGGCCGACATCATGCGGCCAGTTCAGGATGACTTTTTTGAAGCCATTCCGGTGTCGGACAAGGTCAACAAAGTTGCCAATACCTCTCCTGACGTTCAGGCGAGAGTAGAGGAAAATCTTGTGGCGCCATCACTGGATCAGGCCAAAAGAAAGAAAAAGCCTGGGCCGGGTGATGAGCCCGACGGTCAGCTTTCCATGTTCTGACGAGCCGGACGCTGACGACGCGATGAAGCGGATCAGCCTGTCTTTTTGACTGCCAGAATTGAGCGGCGCGTATTGTCGTTGCGACCTTTGCTTTCGCGATTGGTCTTGCTCATCAACGCTGCAACCAGCACAGCCGGTCCGATTTCGCGGTACTGGTCAATGAGCTTGTCTTGTCGTGGTTGCAGTTCATTTTTAGGCATTGGTCCATCCTCTTCCAAATTACACTCACCATTTTGTGATTGATTGGGACGGAATGAAGGCTGTTTAGAGCCGGTTTTGAGGAATTCCGGTTAACATCAACGGGATAAGGATGAAGGGGGAGTGGGGTTGCCGAAATGCAACAGCGATTTTGACGAGGCCGGCTTCATATAAGCCTGTCAGGCACTCCAGCTTCACCAGTCTGAGGGAAATACTTTATTTCTATTGAACTTTTTCAAAAGCTCTTGACGTGATTGAGGTCGAGAGAGATAAGTAGCGTCATGAAAACGCCGACCACGATCATTTGTACTGGTTCGATTATTATTGGCTAGCAGCTTGCTGGCCCGGCCGTTTTCGTCTCCCCTACCATGAAACAGGATGATAACGCCCCGGCCAGACGGCTGCGGTCTTTCGTGCCCGTATTTTCAGGTCCTTTGGGGAAATAAAATGGCTGATGCGCCGCAACTACGCCTATACAATACTGCCACTCGCACGAAGGAGTATTTCACCCCCATCGATGCAAATAATGTGCGCATGTATGCCTGCGGACCGACCGTTTATGACTTTGCCCATATCGGCAACGCACGTCCGGTTATCGTCTTTGACGTTCTTTTCCGCCTGCTGCGCCATTTCTATGGCACGGAAAAAGTCACTTATGCGCGTAACATCACCGATGTTGACGACAAGATCAACGCGCGTGCTGCTACTGAATATCCCAACCTTCCGCTCAATGAAGCAATCCGCCGGGTGACCGAAGGCACAAACAACCAGTTTCAAGCTGATATCAAGGCTCTGGCAAATCTGGAGCCGTCGAGCCAGCCGCGTGCAACCGAGCATCTCGACGACATGCGTAATATTATTGAGAAGCTAATCGAGCGCGGCGTTGCCTATGTTGCAGATGAGCATGTGCTGTTTTCCCCGTCAGCGATGAACGCTTTGGGTGGCGCACGCTATGGCGCGCTTTCCCACCGTCCATTCGATGAGATGCTGGCCGGCGCTCGCGTCGATGTTGCATCCTATAAGCGCGATGAAATGGATTTTGTGCTGTGGAAGCCATCGCGCAATGGTGAACCCGGTTGGCCTTCACCGGCAGGTATTGAAACGCTTGGTCGCCCCGGCTGGCATATCGAGTGCTCGGCCATGTCTATGGCCAAGCTGCTGGCGCCTTTTGGCGGCGGTTTGAAGTGTGATGATCCGTATAAGAACCAGTTTGACATTCATGGCGGTGGCATCGATCTGGTGTTCCCGCATCATGAAAACGAGCTTGCGCAATCATGCTGCGCATTCGGAACTGAGCGTATGGCCAACATCTGGATGCATAATGGATTCCTTCAGGTTGAAGGGCAGAAGATGTCTAAGTCGCTTGGCAACTTCATAACCATTCGCGATGTGCTGAACGATGGTTTGCCGCAGCTTGGTGTCTGGGATGACAAGGATGCTCGCGATCGCTGGGTCGGTCTGGCTGCTCGTCTTTCTATGCTGCAAACGCATTACCGCGAGCCGATCAACTGGACGGCGCAGCGTCTGGCAGAATCTGCCGAAGAGCTGCATCGGTGGTATGGTTTGTTGCGCGACGCGGACTTTGCTGCGCCTTCTGCACTTTCCGTTGTTGAAGAAGTCGCTGACGCATTGTCGGACGATCTCAACACCTGGTCTGCTATCACGGCTCTACGCAAAGCATTCAAGGCCAAGGACGTTGCAGCTTTGGGCGAGGGCATGGCGCTATTAGGCTTGCTCGACCCTTACTTTGTGACAGCACAGGATTTGCCGGTATTTGCAAAGGCAGATGTTGATACAGCTGCAATCGATGCATTGATTGCCGAGCGCCTGAATTTCATAGCTGGCAAGAACTGGGCAGAAGCAGATCGTATTCGCGATGAACTTCTGGCGCAGGGCGTGCAGTTGAAGGACGGCAAACATCCTGACACCGGCGAACGCATCACGACATGGGAAGTGGTAAGCTGACGATCGGTTAGTTTCTGGGAGGAAGCCATGACGCTTGATAATAAGCCGCTCTATAGCGGGGGATGCCAGTGTGGTGCGGTGCGCTTTCATGTCGAGGGCGTACTTGGTTCAGCATCTATCTGTCATTGCCGCATGTGTCAGAAAGCCTTTGGCAATTTCTATGCGCCGCTGGTCTCGGTGGGTGAAGCAAAACTCATTTGGACCCGTAACGAACCGAAGCGTTTTCAGTCGTCGAATCACGTCAAGCGTGGGTTCTGTGCTGAATGCGGAACTCCACTGACTTACGAAGCACCGGATGGCGTGGCGCTTTCCATAGGCGCTTTCGATGCACCAGAAGAGATTGAACCCACAATTCAATGGGGTGTCGAAGTCAAGCTTCCCTATGTCGATGACCTCGCAAAACTACCCGGTTTCGAGACCGAACGAGATCCGGAAAGTGTCCAGTTTGTAAGAACCATGGTGTCCTACCAGCACCCCGACCACGATACTGAAAACTAAAAAGCCATAAATTATCAAGGCATACACCCACCGACAGGCAGGCAAAATGGCACGCGAACGCATCTATATCTACGACACGACCTTGCGGGACGGACAGCAGACTCCCGGCATTGACTTCTCTGTCGAAGACAAAAAAGCGATTGTCATTCTGCTTGAAGAGCTGGGCGTGGATTATGTCGAAGGCGGGTATCCGGGTGCAAATCCAACGGATACGGCCTTCTTCAAAAAGCGACAGACCTCACGGGCCAAGTTTGCAGCTTTTGGAATGACCAAGCGTGCAGGCGTTTCGGCATCGAATGATCCGGGATTGACTGCACTTCTGCAGGCCTCGAGCGATGCAGTCTGTTTCGTTGCCAAAAGCTGGGATTACCATGTGCGGATCGCTCTCGGTTGCACCAATGAGGAAAATCTGGAATCGATTACTGCATCGGTGACAGCTGTTCGTATGGCTGGTCGTGAGGCGCTGGTTGATTGCGAGCATTTCTTCGATGGATACAAAGCCAACCCTGAATATGCATTGTCTTGTGCGAAGGCTGCCTATGAGGCAGGCGCTCGTTGGGTCGTGCTTTGCGATACCAATGGCGGGACACAGCCGTCGGAAGTGGCTGAAATCATCAATGCGGTCAAAGCTGTTGTTCCGGGCGAAAGCCTTGGCATTCATGCTCACAACGATACCGAGCAGGCCGTCGCCGTTTCGCTTGCTGCAATCGATGCAGGTGTGCGCCATGTGCAGGGAACACTGAATGGGATCGGCGAGCGTTGCGGTAATGCGAACCTCGTTTCTCTTATTCCGACACTGGCATTGAAGCCTTATTGGGCTGATCGCTTTGAACTTGGTGTCAAGCCTGATGCGCTGAAAGCAATCACCCGCATTTCACGCGCCTTTGATGATATTCTGAATCGTGCGCCGACCGAGCAGGCGCCCTATACAGGTACGTCCGCCTTTGCGACCAAGGCAGGCATTCATGCCTCAGCACTGCTTAAAGACCCGCAGACTTATGAGCACGTTCCGCCTGAAACCGTTGGCAATCGCCGTCGCGTCATGGTTTCGGATCAGGGTGGTAAGTCGAACTTTATCGCCGAACTGGAGCGTCGCGGCATTCGCGTTGCCAAGGACGATGTGCGACTGGATACGTTGATTGCGCTGGTCAAAGAGCGCGAAGCAGAAGGCTATGCTTATGAAGGTGCTGATGCGAGTTTCGAGCTGTTGGCGAGAGCCATGCTCAACCCGCAGCCAGAATTCTTCAAAGTCGACTCTTTCCGCTGTCTTGTTGAACGTCGGTTCGATGCCAATGGTTCATTGAAAACTGTTTCGGAAGCCGTGGTGAAGGTCGAAGTCGACGGTGAAATGCATATGTCGGTTGCCGAAGGACATGGTCCGGTCAACGCTCTCGATATTGCGCTGCGCAAGGATCTTGGCCGCTATCAGGATGAAATCGAAGATCTCGAACTGGTGGATTTCAAGGTGCGTATCCTCAATGGTGGTACGGCAGCTATCACCCGCGTTTTGATTGAATCCGGTGATGCTACGGGTGCTCGTTGGCGCACGGTTGGCGTCTCCGACAATATCATCGATGCATCGTTTCAGGCGCTGATGGATTCGGTCAATTATAAATTGATGAAAAACCGTTCTTTAGCTGGTCTGGTGGCGGCTGAATAAGCCGCTTCTTTCACGAAGATTGATGCTTTGATCAGTTTAATTGAATAGATTTTATGGATTGATCGGCGCATAGCAGTCTGACTAACTCGAAAAAGTTCGTAGCTTTTTCGAGCCTACACTTAATTCGGAGATGGAAATGACCGAGCAAACCTTATCCGGAGGCCAGCTTTCAGATGGAAGCCGTGGCTTCATGATGGCTATGGGGGCTTATGGTCTTTGGGCTATTTTGCCCTTCTATCTCAAGGCTTTGTCACATCTCCCCGCACTTGAAATTGTCGTGCATCGCGTGATCTGGTCGGTGCCTGTTGCGGCGATTTTGCTACTCTTCATCGGTCAATTTCGCACAATCCTTGATGCTCTGCGCAAGCCGCGAATGCTTGCAATGGCTGCACTGACCGCTGCACTTATCACTGTAAACTGGTCGGTTTATGTTTGGGCTGTTGCGCATGACCAGATTATCGGCGCCGCACTCGGATACTATATCAATCCACTATTCAATGTGGTTTTGGGCGGGCTGTTTCTCGGTGAGCGGCTGTCAAAAGTGCAGTATGTTGCAGTCGGCTTTGCATTTGCCGCTGTTCTCGTTCTGACTCTCAATGCTGGTGGCCTGCCTTGGGTTTCACTGGTGCTACCGCTGACATTTGGTCTTTACGGATTTTTCCGCAAGTCTTTGCCTATGCCACCTTTGCAGGGCTTTACGCTTGAAGTGGTTATCCTTTCAATCCCGGCGCTTGGCTATGTTTTCTGGTTGATGGCCAATGGTCAGGATCATTTCTTCTCAGGCACTATGTCGAACGTTTCGCTGCTGTTGCTTGCAGGACCATTCACTGCAATTCCGCTGATCCTATATGCTGGCGGTGCAAAGCTGCTGCGTTATACGACGCTTGGCCTTATGCAGTATCTTACGCCTACGCTGCTGTTTATCTTCGCAATTTTCATTTTCCACGAGCCATTTTCGAATGCGCAGCTCGTAGCTTTTGTTCTCATCTGGACAGGCCTGATTATCTACACGTGGTCGTCTTTGTCGGCGCATCGTAAGGCACGCGCCAGAGCCTGATAAATTTAACTTGAGCGTTTGAGCTTCTATCTCCGGTGGATTATGGCCACCGGAGCCATAATTTGGCCGTGCTCTGGCCCTCTGGTCCGTTTGTTATTTCAGATGGAATTTGGAGCCGCTCACTGCATGCTGTTTCGTGCTGCCCGCAGAGATAAGCAGATTCACGTTGTTGTATCGCCAGATCTCATGATCCGGTCCAACGACGCGCATGCTGCTGCTTTGGCTGAGCATACGAAATTGCCTCCGCTTTCGCAGCGTGCTCTCAAGCCACTAGAACGCGTACGCTTTTCAATTCACACACATCGACGCGCTTGTATTGCGCTGGCGTCAGCTACGCTTCTGGCGGGTGGCGCAATGGCTTTGGTGACGGGAGGTTTGGTGCGACATGGACATGCTTCACAGCCTGTGATGATCGATCCTACCACGCTGGTTCACAGTCATGCGGCCATGAAAGAAGCGCGGCTGGTTCCTCAGAATGAAGTTGATGAGAACCGACGCATTGCCAAGCGCATCGATATTGCCGAAGGTACCGACGATGGAGAAGCGACGCTCTTTACCTATCAGCATGTCATCCTTGATTTGAAGAATGAAGGAAGCGGGCGGGGTCTGCTCGATCTGGCATCGGTACGAGGTAAACGGCGAGGGGAGAAAACCTCTGATCAGCCAGATGAAATTTCAGCGCTTGCCAATCAAAAAGGTGTGCCGCTGAATGTAAGCTTTGCCAAGCCAGCGGATACGCCTCACAAAAAAGCGCACGAAATTGTTCTCGCTCCACAGTCGCGCGAGAAGGTGGGTGTACTCATGCAGGCGGCGGATGTTTCCGCTGACGATGCAGCACATCTGGAACAGGCGCTTGGTCGAAAAGACCTCGTTCCTGGTGATAATCTGGTTCTGCTACTCGATCAGTCGCAGGGCAAGCCAGCGCATATAACCATGGCACGGTTCAGACATGGTAATGCATCAGATTCCGTTTATGGACGGACAGACGATGGTGTTTTCCGCGCGAATGATAATCAGAGACTTTTCGCGCGTCTTTCTCATGATGCTATGTTGTCCGCATCGCGCCAGCCCGCTAAAAAAGTAACGGATGGATCTGTTCAGTCCCGGCTTATTGCAGCAGGGGTACCGAGCGAAGTCGCGGATGATGTGAAGAAACTCGCGGCTGAGAATAACGTATCGCTTCAGAAGGGCGCCAACGGGGTTGATAAAATCGACCTCCTGTTTCGTGAGAGCGTGGATGCCGATCCTGAGCTGGTGTTTGTGGAGTTTACTACAAACGGTCAGGCCAAGCGTCTTTACAGGCATGAAGTCGAGGGAAACGCTGACTATTTCAACGAAGATGGTTCCTCGATGACCAAATACCTCATGCACAAGCCACTACCAAATGGCCGGTTGAATGATGGTTTTGGCTGGCGTGTGCATCCGGTTTTGCATGTCCGCAAACATCATAATGGCGTGGATTACGATGCACCGATCGGCTCGCCGATTGTCGCTGCGGGAGATGGAACGGTTGAGCTGATTTCGTCGCAAAAGGGTTATGGCAAGTATGTGCGCATTCGCCACCAGGGCGGCTACAGTACCACCTATGCTCATCTCTCCGGAGAAGCGAAGGGGCTGAAAGTCGGCCAGCATGTGAAGCAGGGTGAAGTGATCGCTTATGTGGGATCAACCGGCTACTCGACCGGACCGCATTTGTATTATGAGCTCAAAGTCGGTGATCATTATGTCGACCCGCTCAAAGCACAGCTCAATGCGGGTGAAAAGCTGACAGGTTCATCCATGTCGAGCTTCCGCTCGGAAATGGATCATGTCGATAAGGTTTTCAAGCAGATGAATTTGGCGCCACTGACAAGTGACGCCAAAGATGGTTCAAAGATGAATTGAATCACACTGGCCGGTAAGCATTGGCCAGTGCAACAAATTCTTCGACGCTTAGCGTTTCGGCGCGCCGGGTACCATCAATTCCGGTCTTTTCCAGAAGTTGTGCGCCGCCGACAGGCTTGAGGCTCTGACGCAGCATTTTTCGGCGTTGCCCGAAGGCTGCCTGCGTAATCTGGCCCAAAGCATCCGCGCGACATGGGAGCGGCTCTTCACGCGGCGTGATATGGACGACCGACGACATAACTTTCGGCGGAGGCGTAAACGCCTGTGGGGGCACGTCGAAAGCAATTTTCGAATGCGTACGCCAGCCTGCCAGAACGCCGAGGCGCCCATAATGATCCGTATCAGGTGCGGCCACAATACGCTCGCCAACTTCACGTTGGAACATCAGGGTCATCGAGGAATAAAAGGGTGGCCAAGGCTCTGTCAGAAGCCAGTTGAGCAGCAATTGTGTTCCCACATTATAAGGCAGATTAGCCACGATGCGTGGCTTCGGGCCATCCGGAAAGAGAGCTTTGAAATCTTGCTCCAATGCATCACCGGAAATAATGCGCAAACGTCCCGGATAATGCGCTTCGATCTCTGCAAGAGCATCAAGGCACCGTTCATCGCGCTCAATTGCGGTGACAATAGCACCCTGAGCGAGCAAGGCGCGTGTCAGACCACCCGGACCGGGACCGACCTCGATAACCGGCTGATCTTGCAGATTGCCTGCCTGTCGAGCGATCTTCGATGTTAGGTTCAGGTCGAACAGAAAGTTCTGCCCAAGCGACTTTTTAGGCATCAGGTCATGCCGTTCGATGACCTCACGCAGTGGCGGAAGATTGTCGATGCTCATGATTTCCGCCTTGCTTCGTTTTCGGCGAGTTCCTGTGCCAGCCTTATGGATGCTATAAGACTGTCAGGGCGCGCTATGCCTTTTCCTGCAATGTCGAAGGCAGTTCCATGATCAGGGGATGTTCGGATAAATGGAAGCCCGAGGGTAACATTGACCGTCTCGTCAAAAGCGAGAGCCTTCGCCGGAATAAGCGCCTGATCGTGATACATGCAAATGGCGACATCATAAGTCACGCGTGCTTGTGCATGGAACATGGTGTCAGCAGGCAATGGTCCCCAGGCATTGATGCCCTCACGCTGCAATTCTTCGACTGCTGGCCGAATAATAGCATCATCTTCCTTGCCCAGTGCACCCCCTTCACCCGCATGAGGATTGAGGCCGGAAATCGCAATACGAGGTGCTGCTATGCCAAAACGATCCGTCAGTTCCTGCGCCGTGATGTAAGCCACTTCCAGAATATCATCCTTGGTCAGTAAGCGCGGGACGTCGACGAGAGGGATGTGGATTGTGACTGGAACGGCACGTAGTTCGGGGCCAGCCAGCATCATTACCGGAATGACTGTGCGTCCGAGATGTTTGCTAGCGAGTTCAGCGAGAAACTCCGTGTGTCCGGGATGTTTGAAACCTGCATCGTAGAGCGGCTTTTTGGCAATCGGGCAGGTGACAACGGCTGATGTTTCGCCACTCAATGTCAGCGCAACGGCGCGTTCTATTGCTTCAATAACACCTGCTGCGTTTTCCGGCAGAGGTTTGCCGGGGCTTTCCTTATGCGTGTTTTTCAATGGCAAAACGGGCAGTTTTACATCAAAGACGTCGCAAGCATCGGCAGGGGTGCTAATCGTTGCGATTGGCACATTCAGGCCAAGATGCTGCGCGCGGTCTGAAAGCTGCGCCGGATCGGCAATGAGCAGAAACGTTGGCAGAGAAAGCTCTTTGCGCTGCAACCATGCGCTGAGAGCAACATCAGCTCCAACACCTGAAGGATCGCCAATGCTGACGGCGAGCGGAGGAACCGGGTGAATAGTCATAGCTGTTTATCTCGGCTGATGAAATAAGGGGGCAGACGCCCCCTCAAATTATACGGTCAGTTTTGCACTGCCAAGGCTCTGGAGCGAAACTCAACGATTTACAATCGTTGCCTTTTCGCGCAGCTCAGCAAGATACTTCTTGCTCAGATCATCAGCCTTCTTTTCCTGTCCCGCTTCGGAATCGGTGCCTTCCATGGAGAAGACAAGCTGCGCGACTCGGTCATCGGAAACTTGACGCGTCGAGCATACGGCTAGAATTTCAACACCTTTTTCGGTGTCATGTGGAGGAGTTGCGCGGTTTACGCCAGCAGCTTTGACGTCTTTGGCCCATTCGCCCGGAAGTTGCTGTTCGATAACCCGACCGAGATCGCGAACTGTAACGTCGATCATGCCCTTGGTTAGCTGACGGGTAGTGTCGCAGCTCTGGAAGCGCGAGCGCAATGCATTTGCTTCCTGGCGACGCTTGCCGAGCAGAGCAGGCGAACGCTTTGCATTTGGAACGACGAAAATAACCTGCTGCAGATGGTATTCAGTTGAGACAGGCTTTTTGCCGCCGTCTTTCAGCATACGCTGAACAGCGTCCTGCTCGCTAACCATACCAGTGGCGCGGAAGCGCGCGCTGACCAGGCGACCCCAGCCCATCTGGACCATGATGTATTTCTTGAAATGATCAGGTGTAATGCCAGCCTGATTCATCAGCTGATTAAGCTGAGCGACGCTCATCTTGTTACGGGTCGCAAAGCCTGCATAGGCCTGATCGACTTCCTGATCGGAAATGTTAATGCCGCGCGATTTCATTTCGACGCGCTTCAGCATTTCTTCAGTCAGTTCTTCACGAGCAACCTGATTAAGATTGCCGCCTTTACGCTGCAGTTTCAGAAATGCTGCACGGCGCTGAATATCGCCGTTGGTGATTGCATTGCCGGAGACAATGACCTTGACCTCCGTTCCGCCGGCAGCAAATGCCGGTGTCAAAGTCGCAGCCGTTCCAAGCGCCGTCACACATACGGCAGCGCCCAGCAGGGAGGCGAATAGAGGTCTTGCAAACATCATCTTTATTTCCCGATTTCCTTCAGGTCGGCGAATGACAAATTTCACCGGATGTGTCCAATCTTACTAGTCATCTGACGCAAGTTCAAACTGAACAAGCATATCAGAGGCCAGACATATTATGATGCCTGTATAGAGGAGCCAAAGCGGCGAAACAATGACCCTTTAGCAATTTACGAGGTAATTAAAGGTACTTAACTGAATAAAATCGATAAAAAAGCGAACGTTATTTGAAATGATTAAGTGATGCTGCGGCATAAAAGGAAAGAGCGGAACAAGTTGGATTGTTTCCGCTCTTTCGAAGTTTAGAAGGTTTGAGCGCCGCTGCCAATGTCGCCGAGTGTTCTGAACGATATATTGAATCCAACGCTATGAGATGCCTTGTCCTCACCCGGATTACGGGTTTGGACGTAAGCCATCGAGTAGGTGAAGCATTCATCGTCATAGGCAAGACCAGAGGATGCGCGAACAAGTGTATCCGACACAAGGTCATAAGTGCCTGAACCGAAGACACGCCAATTAGCATCTAAACGTGCAGTAGCAGCACCCGTAACTTCCTGCCGGAGCTCTGAATAACCATAAGCCGGCTGCGGAGCGATGTAAGCATACTGAGCTGAAACCGACAGCTTCTGCCAGTTTTGCTGTACTTCGAGTTCGCCACGCTTAACGTCTAGGTTATCCTTGTCAAAACGTCCGCGTGCAGCCAGTGCAAGACCGGTCGAATTAGAGGTGCCGATCATTGCAACATAATCGGAACGTGCATCCTGAAGACCGGAATCTGCCCCTACATTCAGGAAATCGCTGGTGCCATACGAATTCACGCCGCCGAGCTGGAATGATTGCCCTGCGAGAGCATACAAGCCCCAGTCGCTATTGCTGAAGTTGCCCGAATAGCGAAGACCTAGATTGGCACGAGTGCCGCCTTCCACACGGTCATAGCCAGAGAACTTGTCACGCGAGAACAGGTTTGTAGCATCAAACACGAAGCTCTGTGCATCTTCGTTCGGAAGTTCGCCCGCGTAACGTTCGTTGTTGCGCATATAGATCTGCGCGATCGGCTCAAGAATATGTGTTGAGCTGGTGCTTGAGAACAGGATCGGCCAACGCAATTCAAGGCCAGCCGTCGCCATTGCGCGCAATGCTTCGGAGCGAACTATGGCGTCGGTGTAACCCGCAACAGCTGGATCAAAGTTCGTATTGGCACTGATAGCATCACCGCGCAGAGCCAAAAGCGGCGTAATTACCAAACCAGATGGCGTGATAAATGTACGCTTCCACTCAGCTTCCGTCGTAAGACGCGCATTTGTGCCGCTGAAACCAGGGATGCGTGGGTAATAGATCGAATTATTACCTGGATTGAGCGTATAATTCGCATTCTGACGATACAGAACCTGCGCATTGGTGGTGATGTTAAGTTCACCACCATAAACAGGATCAGGCACGGTGTAAGAATAGTCGAGACTTGGGAAAACCCAAGGCTGCTTCGAATGCATTTCCACGTCTTTATACGTAGACGTGAGCGGATAAGATTCCTGCACATTGAAGCGATAGAAGTTGAGGTCGAAGTAATTCCGGTTATTGATGCCGGTTAAATAGATCTTTGAAACCTGAGTTTGTGCGTTATAGCCCTCAAGATTGTAGGTACGGCTAAAATTGCGATCGGTCTGGGCCATGACATCCCAGCCAAACTTCCAACGCGAATTGATATCGAAGTCGCCTTTGGATGCGACCATGCCGCGGTTATCTTCACCGCGATCTAGCGTATTGGTGCTGAACTCACCCGGCTTCATCTGATGAATGCCAGCAATCTGAAGATTATAGGAGCCGTTTTCGAGACGATGACGCCATTCGGCCTGCGTTAGGAAGCCTTGCTTCGTGTAAGCAGTTGTCGAAAGCGTCAGATCGTAATTCGGTGCTAGAGCCCAGAAATAAGAGTTCTTGATGCCGAACCCAAGATCGTCTTTATAGCTGAAACCTGGAAACAGAAAGCCGCTCTTACGCTTGACTGTCGGGTCGGCCATTTCGAAGGCTGGGAAGTAAGCCAACGGAATGCCGAGCAGCTCAAACTTGCCACGTTCAAAACGCACGGTCTTAGTCGCGCTGTTCCAAATGATCTTGCGTGCCTTGATCTGCCAAAGCACAGGCTTGTCCGGATCTTTTTCGCAAGCCTGACAGGCCGTGTACACACCATTATTAAAGGTGGTGATCTCACCGTTGCTACGCTCCGCGCTTTCGGCGGCAAAACGGGTGTTGTCGGTGGTCTCAACGCGAAGGCCATTCACAAAGCCGTCGCGGAAACTATCCGTCACATCAAGATGGTCGGAGTAAATCTTGTTGCCATCGCGCTCTACAATTTCAACGTTCCCAGTCGCAGTCATGCGACGGGTCTGCTGATTATAGGTTACTTTATCCGCGACGAGGCGATTGCCGTCATATTCAATGCGAACTTTACCCTGAGCGGTAACGACGTTCACATCGCGATCATAGACAAGCTCATCTGCCTGCAGAAGCATACGCGCATTCGGATCGCTCTGGTAATTTGCTCCCAGAGCATCCTGCGCCTGTACCTGCGAAGGAAGGATTGCGACTGAAATGAAAGGTATAGCAAGGCCGCACACCAAAGCAGTCCCGCGTGCAAGACGCGTGAATGAATGGGGCAATACCATGCGGGCGTTACTCGAACCCACTAACCATCCTCCTTATGCAACAAAAAGGAGACACCAAAAAATGTCGCAATAATTACAGGAACCCATGCTGCAACGAATGGAGGAACGAATCCTGCATTGCCGAATGCCTTCACCAGTACCGAAACGACATAAAGCATGAAGCCGGCGACAACGCCACCCAGAATCATCGCTCCGGACTGACCAAACCGCACAAATTTCAGGGACACTGTTGCAGCAATGAGAGTCATGGCCATCAGCAATGCGGGCAATGCCAGAAGTGACTGGTATTGCATGTCAAATGCGTTTGCTGAATAACCGAAAGAACGCGCAACTTCGATCTTGTGACGCAGCTGCGTGAATGGAATTGTATCAGGGGAGGCGAGCTTTTCTTCCACATATTCCGGACGCAACTGCGTAGGAATATTGACGCTCTCCAGTTTGCGCGGTTCCTCACCACGCGAAAATCTCGTTACGTCCGTTAATTCCCAATGACCATCCATGAGTTTCGCGGTGCGAGCATCATAGCGATCTTTGATTTTCTTCTTATCATCAAACTGAATGAAGGTAGCGTCGGCAAGCGTTGCCCCGCGATCAAGGATGCTCTTGGCGCCGATGATGGTTTCGCCATCGTCGGTCTTCTGGCGAAGCCAAGGATCACGGAGAGCCGAAACGTCGGTTACCTTGCCGCTTTTCCAGGTTGAAGCGATCTCGTCAGCTTTGGAAAAGCCATAGGCCGCAAACGGATTGAGAATGAAGATGGTGGCGAGGCCAAACAGCAATGCTCCGAAACATGCCGGAAGCAGAAACTGCCAAGCCGAAACGCCAACGGAACGTGCGACAACCAACTCATATTTGCGATTAAGCGAGATGAGTGTCGCCATTGCAGCGAAGAGCGCGACGAAGGGAATCATCTGCTGCATGATGAATGGGACGCGCATCGCAGAGATACCTAGCGCAGCCCATACCGTGTAACCAGGCAGATTAGCGAGTTTGCTGGCGTTCTCGGTAAAGTCGAGCAAAAGTGCCAAAGCAAAG
Organism: Ochrobactrum sp. BTU1; assembly: GCA_018798825.1. Taxonomy (NCBI): domain Bacteria; kingdom Pseudomonadati; phylum Pseudomonadota; class Alphaproteobacteria; order Hyphomicrobiales; family Brucellaceae; genus Ochrobactrum; species Ochrobactrum sp. BTU1. The sequence continues at coordinate 687,163 of CP076354.1, forward strand.
ATACCGAGCAGAAAATACAGTGTAATCTGCACATATCGCATGAAAAAGTAACGACCGAGAGTCCAGCCAATCATGCTCGTCCCCCCGTATCTTTGCGGGATCGCCCAAGTAGACGATCTGAAGTAGCTGTTATATTTCGTTTCAATCGGTCGTAGCTATCAAGTATCCGATCGCTCCACTTGTCTGGGAGCCCGACACGCCGTCCTGTTAACAGAGCAAAGCCGGTGACAAGCATTACACCAATCGGCACAAGATACATCATGACGATATATGTCTCGTCCTTATCAGCCCGGTCGGCCGAGAAATAACCCGCCCAGTAAACCAGAAGTGCCGTGCTGATCGCGGAGAAAGAAGCGGATACGCGCGCTTCACGATGTGAGCGAGAGTCGCCAGCAAAAGCGAGGGCGATCAGAGCAAAAACAACAGGATACAGCCATTCGGTCAAGCGGCGGTGCAGCTCAGCCTTGTAGCGCAGAGGGCGCGTCTGCAAGATCGGGTCGTTCGGATCCGGATTCAGCAGATATGTAAGCGGCCGATCTTTCGCATAGATCACAAAATCATCGCCAGCTGACGTGAATTGGCTCAGATCGAAGGCATAGGAGTTGAACTTGATAATCGAAACCGTGCCGTCTGAAACATCGCGGCGCTGGACTTCACCATCCTTCATCAGCAGCATGTCACCTGCGGGCGTGCTCGCGATGTTGCCATCAGCTGCATAGTAAATCAGATCAAGCGTTGGATCGCGAGAATCTGCAATAAACAGGCCGCCGATGCTGCCATCACCACGGCGCTCGGCGATCTGAATATAGAGATTGTCCGCAAGTTTGCGGAAGCTACCTTCCTGAACAACCGCATTCAGCAAATCAGCGCTGGCATTGGCGATCATAGCACGCATGTTCATGCGCGCATAAGGGTCGACATAGTTAGCGACGAGAAAGGAAACGACAGAGATAATCGCTGCGAGCATGAGTATCGGACGCATTACCGCGCTGCGAGGCGCGCCGGATGCATTGATGACAACGAGCTCGGAATCCTGGTTCATTGTCGAAAGTGTCTGCGTAATTGCAATGATCAACGCAAAAGGCATGACAAGAGGAATTGCGGACGGAATCAGCAGCGAACTGAACTGAATGATTGTCTGAATTGATTGACCGCTTGTGGTGAGAAAGTCGACACGTTGCAGTACCTGCACAGTCCACGTAATGCCCACTGCGGCGCCCAACACCGCAAAGAACATAATCGCCACGCGGCGGAGGATGTACAACTCAATCAATTTCATAGGTGGAGTTTACATCCCGGTTCCGTTGAAGGAGCCTGTCCCTAAAGAAACAACGCTCGTAAATGAATATTCAGTCTAACTGCACTTGGCTAAAATTAGCCGAACAAATTTGGTTAACAGATTACTAAAGATTTTCAGCCGAAGCTAGCGCTCGCTTCTCTAAAGGGAGAGCGTGGCTGGTTGCAACCTGTTTTTGCTGAACATAGGTGGGTACGGAAACGGAGCTTGGCAAGTTGTCACCGAAGTTAACGCAAAACTGATTTTCATGATGCGGCGGACTTGCCGTTTCGCCATATTCGTCTCACATGAGTAAGGAAAAGTCGCGACACAATCGTGTCATCTCATTGTCTGGTCTTTGTTTGGAGTTGTTATGTCGAAACGTCCTTCCATTTCTTTCAGTGAATTTTCAGCACCGCAAAAAGGCGTAAGCATTGTTCTGGTCGCCAAGGGCGGCGGCTTCGCAGAAGAAGCAGGCCACGCGGCAGGCGGAGCCGAAAAAATCACTCGAATCGCCGAAATTGCAGGCTTTACAGGTGCTTTGGGCAAGACTGCAGAAGCGATTGACACCTCGGAAGGCGGCGTAGACAAGGTCGTTCTGGTTGGCGTCGGCGACCCCGGCGAACTTGGTAATGATGATTGGATTAAGATTGGCGGCGCAGCTTTTTCGCGAATCGGCAAGGCCGAACGCGCGACCCTAACGCTGGCTCTGCCTGAAACGACAATTGCGGGCGATGAAGCAGGCGACGTTGCTCTGGGTATGATTCTCCGCTCATACGAGTTCAATCGCTACAAGACCCGCAAGAGCGAAGAAAACGCCGAACCGAAGCACGCAGCAAAAATTCATATTCAGACGGCAGATGTTCACAGTGCCAAAAGAGCGCTTGAAGTTGCCGAGGCTGTGGCCGACGGTGTTCTTAAGGCGCGCGACCTCGTCAATGAGCCTGCCAATATTCTCGGCCCTGTAGAATTTGCAGAAGAAGCCGAAAAGCTTGAAAAGCTTGGCGTAAAGGTCGAAGTTCTCGGCGAAAAAGAAATGAAGAAGCTCGGCATGGGCTCGCTTCTGGGTGTTTCACAGGGCTCGGTTCGTCCACCACGTCTGGTCATCATGGAATGGCAGGGTGCCAAGTCCAAGGAGAAGCCGGTTGCCTTCGTGGGCAAGGGCGTTGTTTTCGATACTGGCGGCATCTCGATCAAGCCTGCTGCTGGTATGGAAGAAATGAAAGGCGACATGGGTGGCGCTGCAGCCGTTACCGGCTTGATGCGCGCTCTTGCTGGTCGCAAGGCGAAGGTCAATGCTATCGGCGTGATCGGTCTTGTTGAGAATATGCCGGATGGCAATGCTCAGCGTCCGGGTGATATCGTTACATCGATGTCTGGCCAGACAATCGAAGTGATTAACACCGATGCTGAAGGCCGCCTCGTGCTGGCAGATGCACTCTACTACACCAATGATCGTTTCAAGCCGCAGTTCATGATCAATCTCGCTACGCTGACCGGCGCGATCGTGGTTGCACTCGGTACGCATCATGCTGGTCTATTCTCGAACGATGACGAGCTTGCTGATCAGCTTTATGAAGCAGGTCAGGCAACTGGTGAAAAGCTGTGGCGTATGCCGCTCGGCAAGGAATACGACAAGATGATCGATTCCAAGTTTGCCGATATGAAGAACAGCTCAGGCCGCTATGCAGGCTCGATCACCGCGGCGCAGTTCCTCAAGCGTTTCGTGGGCGATACGCCATGGGCGCATCTCGATGTGGCCGGAACAGCTATGGGATCGCCAACAAATGAGTATAGCCAATCGTGGGCTTCGGGTTACGGCGTTCGGCTTCTCGACCGACTTGTCCGCGATAATTTCGAAAGCTGAATTCGATTCAAGAACAATATGTTGGGGCGAGAAGGTGAATCACTTTCTTCGCCCCCATCAATAATTTAAAGAGAGCGCATGGCTGAAATTCTCTTTTACCACCTGACAGAATCGACACTGGATGAAGCCCTGCCGGGGCTTGTAGAACGCTCCCTCGGGCGCGGTTGGCGTGTGACGATTCAGGCCGTGAGTGATGAAAGACGGGATGCGCTCGATAGTCTGCTTTGGACATTCTCTGACACATCTTTCGTGGCTCATGGCACCGACAAGGAACCGCACCCTGAACAGCAGCCGGTGCTACTGACAACCTCGGAAGCCAATCCCAACGGAGCAACGGTTCGCTTTCTCGTGGAAGGTGCTGCATTGGAACAAGCGGGCGGCTACGAGCGACTTGTTGTCATGTTTGACGGGCATGATCAGGATCAGCTCGAACATGCTCGCGCGCAGTGGAAAGCCTTCAAGACGGAGAACCACGATTTGACCTACTGGCAACAGACACCAGATCGTCGTTGGGAGCGCAAAGCCTGATGCGTGCAATTTTCGTTGCGATGATTATTGCGGGTTTTGGTCTCGCCCTTGGTTATCCCTGGTATGTGCGTCACTTCACTGGTGACGAGATTGGCCGTTGGCCAATTCTGGAAAGCCGTCAGGGTGGCTTCATCACACAGGAAATCAAGCTTGAGGCGAGCGACGCGCCTGTACGTATTTTCCTCGATGCAGTGCCGCTGCCTGGCTATGTGCCTGCCGAGCGCCGCTCGGCCGTAACGCTGGCCGTGAGCCGGAATGGAGTTCCCGTTCTGTCGCAAGGTCTCGATTTCGCTTCGACCAGTAGCTCTATCAACACAGATCGCCCGCAGGATGGCAGCGTGTTGCGCCAGAGTGCAGGCGATATTGATCCGGTTTTATCCGGCACTTATGCTTTCCGCGCCGTGCAGGGCAATACGGATGGCCTGCAACTCTCCAAAGTCGAACTGGTGCTTAGGCGAGGGGCTGAAGAAGCTGATGAGACCTACACCACGATTGGCCTCATCATTGGCGTGCTCGGCGTTTATGCGCTTATGCGGACGCGTATTCGCCGCCCGCAAGTTTAATCAGCCATTGCCTCTTCATGTTCGGAAGACATTTCAAGCCATTTGTCTTCCGCATCGGCAAGCGCTGATTTCGCTTCGCTCATCTCTTTATTGATCCGGATCGCTTTCTGTGGTTCCTTTTCATAAAGAGCGGGGTCTTCCAGCTGCGATGTGAAGCCGTGAATCTGTTTCTGCAGTTTCTGCATCAAGCTCTCGGTTTCTTTAATCTTTTTGAGCAGGGGCGCCAGTGTTTCGCGCTTCTGGGCGGCAAGTTTACGCTGTTCCGCCTTGTTGACCTTCGGGCCTTCTTCGCGCTCTGAGGCCTGTTCACCCTTGGCATCGGCGAGAACAATCTGGCGGTATTCGTCCAGATCGCCATCAAATGCTTTTACGCGACCCTCACGCACCAGCCATAGCCGCTCCATGGTCGCTTCGATCAGGTGACGATCATGCGCGATCAGAATAACGGCGCCGTTGTAGGCGTTGAGAGCGTGAACCAGTTCCTCGCGGCTATCAATATCAAGGTGGTTGGTCGGTTCGTCGAGGATCAGCAGGTTTGGGCCATGGAAAGTCGCAAGGCCCATTAGCAGGCGTGCCTTTTCACCACCTGAGAGATCCTTGGCGGGCGTCAGCATTTTCTCAGTCGAAAGCCCCATCTGGGCAACGCGTGCACGAACTTTGGCTTCAGGTTCAAGCGGCATCAGCTTGCGCACATGCTCGATCGCGTTGTCTTCCGGTATCAGATCATCCATCTGATGTTGGGCAAAGAACGCAACTTTCAGATTGGGCGAAAGCGTGAGATTGCCTTTTTCGGGCTGCAACCGACCGGCAATCAGCTTGGCGAGCGTCGACTTACCATTACCGTTGGAGCCGAGCAGCGCAATGCGATCATCATTGTCGATGCGCAGCGTGACGTTTCGCAACACAGGCTTACCCGGCACATAGCCGACATCGGCATGGTCAAGCGCGATGATTGGCGAGGCGGCTTTCTTTTCCGCGTCAGGGAAGCGGAACGGCTGCACATTGCTTTCGACGTAAAGGTCTATTGGTTTCAGCTTTTCCAGCGCCTTCATACGCGATTGCGCCTGTCTGGCCTTCGACGCCTTGGCACGGAAGCGTTCCACAAAAGCTTCCATGTGTTTGCGATGTGCTTCCTGTTTCACATGGGCTTTTTGCTGAAGCTCCAGCATTTCATGACGTTGCCGCTCGAACTGATCATAGTTGCCACGCCAGAAGCTGATTTTCTTCTGATCAAGATGCATGATTGATGACGTAGCAGAATTCAGCAGATCGCGATCATGGCTGATGATGATGACGGTATGCGGATAGCGCTTCACATAATCAACAAGCCACAACACGCCTTCAAGATCGAGATAGTTGGTCGGTTCATCGAGCAACAGCAAATCCGGCTCAGCAAAAAGCACTGCTGCAAGTGCCACGCGCATACGCCAGCCGCCCGAGAAAGCGGATGCAGGGCGGCGTTGTGCTTCTGTGTTGAAACCGAGACCGGACAGGATCGCGCCCGCGCGTGATTCCGCCGAATGCGCATTGATATCGGCCAGTCGGGTATGAATTTCGGCAATGCGATGCGGATCGGTCGCTGTTTCAGCTTCTTCGAGAAGTGCTGTTCGTTCCTTATCCGCCTTCATGACGATTTCTATCAGCGCATCTTCCGTGCCGGGAGCTTCCTGAGCCACCTGACCAATGCGTGTGTTCTTCGGCAGAGAAATGCTGCCGGTCTCGGAAGCCATATCACCGGTAATCACGCGGAAAAGCGTGGATTTTCCAGTGCCGTTGCGGCCAACAAAACCCGTCTTCGATCCCGCAGGCAGTGTGACACTGGCGTGGTCGATCAGAAGGCGTCCGGCGATGCGTACAGAGATATCGTCAAGAATAAGCATGGTGAGAAGGCTTTTGCACGGCTTGAGAAATTTCCGCAAGTATCATCTGAACCAATATCAGGCGAAGCGGCGTCCTGCTTCAGTGCGCTGAAACTGAATGAGATCAAGTGACGGCGCATCCGCGCTCAAACGCGTGAGTGCTGAATGAATTTGCCCGCGATGGTGCGTCTGATGATTAAAGAGATGAGCGAGTGCTGGCGCGACGCGTTGGCTGATGGTGCGCACATTGGTTGCCGTCATATAGGTGAAGCGTCCTGCGAGCTGTGCGGCATTCATGCTTTCAACATAGTTGCAGATACGTTCGTCTTCTGCCTTCCTCATATCCCGTAGCTTGATGAAATCGTCGGTTATGATGGCATCAAGCTGGTTGGGGTGATCACCTTCGCCGGTGAAGCGCTTCATCCAGATGCGATCCGTCACCAGAAGATGATTGAAAGTACGATGGATCGAGCCGAAGAAAAGGCCGAGGTCGAGCCTGTAATCGACATCGCTCAGATCGGCCGCTGCGGAATAGAGCAGTTCATTGGCCCAGCGATTATAATAGGCGAACATTTGAAAGTGCTGTTCCATCTTTCCCCCGCATGTGAATCGAATTTACACATCTATGCAGTCAATTTTCTGCCGTCTCAAGATGATAAGAGGCAAGGCTGAGGGGCTACCCCTTGGCAATTGAGGCTATCAACGCTATAGAGCCTCACTTTTCAAATTTTCCATCAAACAAGGTGTCATAATGGCAATCGAACGTACCTTCTCCATGATCAAGCCTGATGCGACCCGCCGTAACCTGACCGGTGCTATCACCGCTAAGCTCGAAGAAGCTGGTCTGCGCGTTGTCGCTTCCAAGCGCGTATGGATGAGCCTGCGTGAAGCTGAAGGCTTCTACGCTGTTCACAAGGAACGCCCTTTCTTTGGCGAACTGACTGAATTCATGTCTTCCGGCCCAACCATCGTTCAGGTTCTCGAAGGCGAAAACGCAATTTCCAAAAACCGTGAAGTCATGGGCGCAACCAACCCTGCAAACGCAGACGCTGGTACGATCCGCAAGGAATTCGCTCTGTCGATCGGCGAAAACTCGGTTCACGGTTCGGACGCTCCTGAAACAGCTGCTGAAGAAATCGCTTACTGGTTCTCCGGCACCGAAATCGTTGGCTAATTGCTTATAGATGAATTGAAAAAGCCCGGTCTCTCGACCGGGCTTTTTTATTTAAGCATTGAGGCGATCAAAGGCTTTGTGCAAGCCTTGCCAACTCGTCACCACCTTCATCGATCAGGACGAGTTTTCCAGAATCCATTTTATATGAACGCGTCTTGCCAAGCACATCAAGGAATTTGCGTTCCTGATTCATCAGGGCAGGCGGGCATTGCATATAGGTGGAGCCGATCTCGGCGAATGAAATATTGCTGCCCGAGATCGTCGCCTTGCTCATGAAGCGGTTGCAGCCACCCGAGCCGCTGACAGTGCCGTTTGAATCAACCAGAAGGGTGGTCTGGGCAGTATCGACTACGCCGCCGCCTTGAATGTCTTCTGCGAGCCAATCCTTGCCTTCAATACCAATGGCAACCGATTCATCCGCGCTTTTACGAACCATCACGACTTTAAGTTCAATTGGTTCCTGAGGATTTTTCGGGTCAACTGTGTAACGTTCGTCGGTTACAAACCAAAGCGTATCACCTGCAACAATGCGCGCCTGAAGGGCATAGGTGTGTTGCGGCTCGATCTCATCAGTATCGAAATTGATTGCAAAAGGGATTGGCGATCCCTGTGGTGCTTCTATCCGCGTTTCGCCGATGGTCTTGGATGGCGCATCGGCAAGAGATACATCGGTGAGCTGCACAACAAGGTGCGCTTCTGGTGGGAGAGCGATGCGCTCGCGATAAACAACCTTACCGCTGATTGTTTTGTCAGCGGCAATACTGGCAGTCGGCATGGACGTCGTAAAAAACATGGCAGCACCGCCGAGCACACCAATACCCGCAGTGAGCGCTGCCACGATTGAAAGAGTTTTCGTCAGTCCTTTTAGCATCGCCAAATCCGAAACTTCCGTTCCCCGCATTTGTTGTCATGTGCTTTTGAGCGGCGCGAACAATCTGTCGATTGGTTCATTGGCCCAAGCTCAATGGCATCAAGATTCATGAGGCAGACAATAAACGCCGCTTCATGTGAAAATTGTGGCAGCGCGGTAACACGCTATCCAAAATACCCTATATTCTAGTGGCTTAAATAGTTAATTCGCCATTAAATAGCGCGAGCGAAATTCTTTCCAATGTAAAAAAGAATTTCATCTGCGACAACTTGCCCAAAAGAAGAAGCGTTCAGTGCTTCTGCCAGCGTTCTCGACTTTGGTCGTCTTCAGCCTTTGATTCGACCCAGCTGCCGGTGCCGCCGTCAATCAAATGCTCGCGTTTCCAGAACGGCGCTCCAGTTTTCATGAAGTCCATCAGGAATGACGCGGCTTCAAAAGCGGCCTGACGATGAGCTGATGCCGTGACGACCAGGACAATGTTTTCGCCAGGTTTAACAAGACCATAGCGATGGATGATAGAAATACCCGATAAAGGCCAGCGACTGATCGCTTCATCGACAATACGACGAATCTCTGCTTCCGCCATGCCGGGATAGTGTTCCAGTTCAAGCGCGGAAAGTTTTCCGCCTTCATCACGACAAAGGCCGGTAAACGTAACGATCGCACCAATATCCTTGCGACCTTCGCCAAGCTTGCGGATTTCTTCAGCAACATCGAAATCCTCGGAGCGCACGCTCACAAAAAGCGGGCATGTCGCTTGTCTGGACATTTCAACCACCCGTCATGGGTGGGAAAAGCGCTACTTCATTGCCGTCTTTGACGAGTTCGTCATGTTCGGCATGTTCCTGATTGATGGCCGCACGAATGACTGTCTCATGCTCGAAAGCAGCTTCATACTCTTCGCCGAGGTTTTTGAGGTGAGAAATCAGCTCCCCAACACTGATGGTCTGGGAAGGAAGTTCGATAACCTCTTCTCCCTTGCCGATCTTCTCGCGCACCCAGGCGAAATAGATGAGATTTACGCGCATAGTTTTAGTCCATGACGTGTTTGAGGCCAGCGCGGAAATAATCCCAACCGGTATAAAGTGTCAGGATCGCAGAAATCCACAACAGGCCAATGCCCATTTCAGTCGTATATGGTAGGACTTTGTCCCCGGCGGGGCCAGCAAGAAGGAATGCAAGTGCTACCATCTGTGCAGTGGTCTTCCACTTTGCCAGCTGAGAAACCGGAACGCTAACCTTCAGCTCAGCGAGATACTCGCGCAGGCCAGATACCAGAATTTCACGGCAAAGAATGATGATGGCTGCCCAGAGCGTCCATCCAGCAATTGTTCCATCGGCTGCAAGCAACAGCAGGCAAGCGGAAACAAGAAGTTTGTCAGCAATCGGATCAAGCATACGGCCGATCGTTGATGTCTGCTGCCAGATACGAGCCAAATAACCATCGAAGAAATCTGTGATACTGGCGATGGCGAAAATTGCAAGCGCTGTCCAGCGAGACGTATCACTGGATTGCAGACGTCCCTCCACGAAGAAGCACAAAACGACAAGCGGAACGGCGATAATCCGTCCGTAAGTCAGAATGTTAGGCAAGGAGAGAGTGTGATTTTTCCGCATAGCACCGCCGCATTCGTTATGAGAGCACATCAACAGGGATGACAAAGAAAATCAACACCTGCGGACGTGTTCTACCGGGACGTAATGACGCCTGTGGAAGATTAGCTGCCCAAACCCGGACAAAATTACGTCAACGGTCGTGAAAATGATCGTGAATGGTCTTCGCCATGGCTTCAGAGATGCCATCAATCTGCATCAGATCTTCAACTGCAGCACGAGATACGGCTTTCGCGGTTCCGAAGTGATGCAAAAGTGCTCGCTTTCTTGAGGGACCGATTCCCGAAATCTCATCCAGCGGATTGGCGACCATTTCCTTCTTGCGACGCGCGCGATGTGTGCCGATGGCAAAACGGTGCGCTTCGTCGCGCATACGCTGAACGAAATAAAGAACGGGATCGCGTGGCGGCAGTGTGAAAGGTGGTTTGCCCTCGATAAAGAAACGTTCGCGCCCAGCTTCGCGGTCAACGCCCTTGGCAATGCCAATGGCTGTCACAAGATGGCTTATGCCAAGTTCGCCCAAAATCTGGCGAACGGCTCCAACCTGTCCCTGACCGCCATCGATAAGAATAAGGTCGGGCCAGGCAGGGAAAGCATCGTTGATGGCTTCCGGGCTTTCCGCATCCATTACTGGCTCCGGCGCAGCATGTTCTTTAACCAGTCGCGAGAATCGGCGCTCGATCACTTCGCGCATCATGCCAAAGTCATCGCCGGGCGTGATGTCGGTCGATTTAATATTGAACTTGCGATACTGATTCTTGACGAAGCCTTCAGGGCCGGCAACGATCATGCCGCCGACTGCATTCGTACCCATGATATGCGAGTTATCGTAAACTTCGACACGGCGTGGCGCATTGGGCAAACCGAATGCCTCGGCCAGTCCTTTGAGCAGTCTTGCCTGCGAGGATGTTTCTGCCAGACGACGTCCCAGCGCTTCGCGGGCATTGGTCAGGGCGTGGTTGACCAACTCCACCTTTTCGCCGCGTTGTGGAACATTGACCTGAACGCGATGTCCCGCGCGCGATGAAAGTGCTTCAGCGAGAAGCGACTGATCTTCGACTTCTTCTGAAAGAAGAACGAGCTTCGGGCAGGGCTTGTCATCATAAAATTGCGACAGGAACGCGCCAAGAACTTCCGCTGCTCCAAGCGAGCTGTCGGCTTTCGGTAAATAGGCGCGATTGCCCCAATTCTGACCGGTACGGAAGAAGAAGACCTGAATACAGGTCATGCCACCTTCCTGATGGATTGCGAAAACGTCGGCTTCTTCAACCGTCTGCGGGTTGATGCCCTGATGCGATTGCACATGGGAAAGTGCGGCAAGACGATCACGATAGACCGCCGCGTGTTCAAAATCGAGATCGGCGGACGCCGCCTGCATGGCCGCTGCCAGATGATCCTTCACCCTCTGGCTCTTGCCGGAAAGGAAGGCCTTGGCCTCACTGACAAGCTCTGCATAATCCTCGTCGCTGACCTCATGCGTACAAGGGCCGGAACAGCGCTTGATTTGATAAAGCAGGCAGGGGCGGGTGCGCGTTTCAAAAACTGAATCCGTGCAGGTGCGCAGCAGGAACGCGCGCTGAAGCGCATTGATCGTGCGACCAACGGCACCCGCAGAAGCAAAAGGGCCGAAATACTCGCCTTTGCGCGAGCGTGCACCACGATGCTTGAAAATGCCGGGCGCGCGATGTCCGCCACTAAGCAGAATATAAGGAAACGATTTGTCGTCACGCAGCAGAACGTTAAAGCGTGGGCGCAAGCGTTTGATAAGATTCGCTTCCAGCAGCAGCGCTTCGGTCTCTGTACGCGTAACAACGAATTCCATCGTCGCCGTTTCGCCGATCATACGCGTGATACGATTGGAATGTCCGATGCCGCGCGCATAGTTGGAGACGCGTTTCTTGAGGCTGCGGGCTTTGCCGACATAAAGCACGTCACCATCGCTATTGAACATGCGGTAGACGCCGGGATTATTTGGCAAACGCTTGACGAAAGCATTGATAATGTCTGCGCCGCTTAAGCCTTTTGTATCTGGCAGACCATCTGACGAATCCCACTGAATGGAATCGGTCGCCGAGGCAACAGCAGGCGTTTCCTCGATTGCATCATCGTCGTCATCGTTCTCTGCATCGCCCATGATAATGCCCGCCACATCCTGCTCATCATCCGATGGCAGGCGTGAAATAGGATCATCATTGGGTTTGCGTGGTCCAGTCATTCTTTAATTCCTGCTATATCCGGCGTTTCCCATGCCAGATGCTGACCGCCATCAAGCGCAATCATCTGGCCAGTTACGGAACGGCTTTCCCAGAAATAGCGAATAGTGCGTCCAAATTCGGACAAATCAGGTGCGCGCTGCAATGGCAGATGGCTCACCTGTAACTCAAAGTCACTGATATCCTGACGCTCGCTGGGCAGCGTGGGGCCGGGAGCAATGGCATTGACACGAATACGTGGTGCAAGTGCCTGCGCAAGCGTACGCGTCGCATTCCAGAGCGCTGTCTTCGACAACGTATATGAAAAGAAGTGCGGGTTCAGCTTCCAGACACGCTGGTCGATGACATTCACAATGAGGCCGTCTTTACCTTCCGGCAGAGCCTTGGCCAATTCTTCAGCAAGGATCACTGGTGTTTTCAGATGAATCGCAAAATGGCGATCCCAAAGCTGCATATCAAGATTACCGATGCGATCGTCTTCAAACAACGAAGCATTGTTGACCAGCAAACGAATCGGTCCCAATTGCGCTTCTGCCTGTTGCAGCAAGCCACGAACATCATTTTCATTCGCCAGATCAGCCTGCACAACACCGGCTTTTCCGCCGTTAGCCACGATTTTGGCCGCCAGTGCCTGACCTTCCGCAACCGAGCGGTTACAATGGATAGCTACCGGAAAGCCGTGTGCTGCCAGATCTTCGACAATGGCTTTTCCTATGCGTCTTGCGCCTCCCGTCACCAGAACAGGGCAATTTGCAAGCAGGTTGGTTTCCGGATTTTCCAACAGGGTAAACACTTTCTTATCGTGATTCATCGCTTCGATTCATGCCATTTTGCCGGAAAAAAGACAGCTAAAAATAGGGGGGATGCCGATTACTGCTGACAAAAACCTTGCAAATTCAGTAGTTTCGATTTGACCCAACTTTTTCTGTCCCAAAATAGTGGTTCTCTATTTTCCTATATAAGCGCCTGAAACGAGCGTTGCGAGAATGCAACATCGCAATTTTGCCACCTTCTCGTCAGGTTCTCTCCACAGAAGGGGGCAGATCGTGCCGCAATTACCGACGATATGTCAGTCCTGTCAGCGCGGCATGAGCGGTTCACTCCCGAAATTGCTGCTCACCCGATAAGGGACCGCGCTAAAGGTAATTTAGTCAAGGAGAATGCTATGCGCACTCTTAAGTCTCTCGTAATCGCCTCGGCTGCGCTGCTGCCGTTCTCTGCAACTGCTTTCGCTGCTGACGCCATCATGGAACAGCCTCCTGTTCCAGCTCCTGTTGAGATGGCTCCACAGTACAGCTGGGCTGGCGGTTACACCGGTCTGTACCTCGGCTACGGCTGGAACAAGGTAAAGACCAACACCGACGGCGCAATCAAGCCTGACGATCTGAAGGCTGGCGCATATGCTGGCTGGAACTTCCAGCAGGACCAGTTCGTATACGGTGTTGAAGGTGACGCAGGTTACTCTTGGGCCAAGAAGTCCAAGAATGGTCTTGAAGCCAAGCAGGGCTTCGAAGGCTCGCTCCGTGGCCGTCTTGGTTACGACCTGAACCCAGTTATGCCTTACATCACCGCAGGTGTTGCTGGCTCGCAGGTTAAGCTCGACAACGGCGTTGAAGACGAAAGCAAGTTCCGCGTTGGTTGGACTGCTGGTGCCGGTCTCGAAGCTAAGCTGACCGACAACATCCTTGGTCGCGTTGAATACCGCTACACCCAGTTCGGTAACAAGACCTACGACCTCGGAACCGAATCGGTTCGCAACAAGCTCGACACCCACGACATCCGCGTCGGCGTTGGTTACAAGTTCTAATTACTACGTAATTGAACGAAAAAACCGGGTAGGAAACTACCCGGTTTTTTTATTGCCTGATTTTCTATGGCATTCAGCGAACGAGAGTGAACGATCTTACGCGAAAAGCGCTGCAACATAATTCCCTAAAACTGAATCAGTTTAAGGTAAAATTGTGCTGTAAACATAAAGTGTTAGAGCGACCTTTGTGCGCCCAATAGGGTCGCGGCGGTCTAGGCGTGTGGCAGAAGTTTTGAAAGCTCTGGATGCAGCTCTTCAAATCGCTTCATCCAGCGCTTGAGCTTCGGACGACCGCGCTCCCATTTGCCTTCAAAGCGCAGCCCCAGATAACCAAGGGTGGCAGCCACCGCCAGATGACCGCCATGCAGCTTGCCAGCAAGGCGCGGTGGAGCTTCATTTAGAAGATCGAGTGCGCGTTCGGCCTTACGCCATTGCAGATCCAGCCATGGCTGATGCACTTTTTCTTCCGGGCGCATACGACGCTCGTAAACATGGGCGAGCAGAACGTCAGCCAAACCGTCTGCAATCGCTTCAAAACGCTCAGCATCCGTACGCTTTTCGGCATTGCGCGGAAAAAGCTTGTTCCCCGATACGCGGTTCAAATATTGCATGATCGCGCGGCTATCGAAGACGGACTTGCCATCATCTGTAAGCAAGGTCGGGATTTTACCCAATGGATTGGCGCTGACGAGGTTATCGGGTTCTGCCGAGGTGGTAACGACCACGCTTTCAAACGGGATACCTGCATGGGCTGCGGCCATACGCACCTTGGCGCTGTACGGCGAGGCGGGCGAATAAAGGATCTGAGTCATCACGATTCCTGAGGTTTAGGACTATCTTGTCGCGGGCATCATAACGGATCGGCTGCGACATGCATTGGCGTTGACCTGTTCGCAGGCACGAAACTTCAGGTCTTTCGTCATGCAGATGCGCACTTCCTGAAGGTAATTTCTATTGCAGGCGACCGATATTCCGTCCGGCTTCATTCCCGGATTGGCGGTTACAAACGCTTTTTCAACAAGCATCGGATCAACACGACGGTTTCCAGCCATGCTCCGAAGGCTCGGAGGGATGTTCACATGCTGATAGGCTTGACGGACGGTTGCGAAATATTCGTTCTGAGGAAGGCCGGAGCAGCTTCCATGCTTGCGCCATTGATGCGCGACAAGCCCTGTGGACGGCATGATGTCCGAAACGCTTGAAACGATTTGTCGGGGAACAAAACTGCCACGGCTTCGAGCATTGTCGAACTGACAATTGGCCGGATAGCCCCATTCGTTTTGTGGCCAAAGCCCATGAACGACAAAACCGAAAGGGCGATTGGTCCCGCATTGCTGCCTGTTTGCCCTCGGACCTTCCGAAGCGCAATAGCTTGGCGACCATGAAAGAGACAGCACATAGAAATCAAATTCACCGGGGCTGCTGTTGCCCCGGTCTTGCGCCACTGCGGGTAGCGCTGCAAAGGAAGTGGCAAGAAGGGCGGCTGAGATCGCCGCCAGTTTGCGCAGCATTGCCTATCCTATCAACGTAGGACGCGGCATTTTGCGTCGTACACGGCCCAGCGATCAAAGCCATCTACGCAGAACTCGACATTCTTGCCGACGCCTGCAAAGCCTTGACCTTCTTCAACCATGTACCAGACCGAACGATTCTGGCCATCGCTGAGAACAGCCGTTGCCTTGCAATAGGTGCGATCGATCTGGGCTGGATTGTTCTTTGGCTCATAGCGCGTCAGGCGAACATCGCTCATTGCAGAAATGCCAACCTGTGGAAGGTTTGGTACGTTGCGAACCTGATAGCCGAAATCAGAAACGACGCTGCGCAGAATGCTCTGCTGACTGCAAAGACCGGCATCACCAACGGCTGTCGGTGCAGATGTCAGATAATCTGCAGCATTTGCGGGCAGGGAAGCGAACGTCAGGGGAAGAACCGATGCAGCCAGAAGTGCTGCACGAGAAAACTGTCCGATGCGATCCAACTTGCGTTGCATATCTCTATCCTGTCTCACAATTCGAGCGTGGAGCTCGTTTTATTAAATTGGCTGAGTTGCAGTTTCTTTCAGCAACGGGCAGCGGTCAAGTGCGATCCGTCTCGCTGCGTATCCATTGAATGCTGAAATTGCTCCCCTTTTCTTCACTAAGCAACTTGGTAAGGCAGGGAAGCAGGGTTTGCATCTCACTTTCCAGTGTATAGGGCGGATTGACGACAATCATTCCAGTGCCATCAAGCCTCGGCTCAAGCGATGGTGCGCGAATCGCAAGTTCAATGCGCATGATCTTCGGAATTTCGGTTTCACGCAGGCGCTTTGAGAACCGTTCTGTCTCTTTACGGTCCTTGACCGGATACCAGAGCGCATAAGTACCACCGGGAAAACGCTTGTAAGCCTTAACCAGCCCGTCAACGAGGCGATCAAATTCGCCTTCTATTTCAAACGGCGGATCAACCAGCACCAGACCGCGTTTCTCCTTAGGCGGCATATGTGCGCCGAGCGAAAGCCAGCCATCAAGCTCAATGACGCGCGCCTGATAATCGCCGTCAAACAGCTTCGTCAGCTTTTTGGCATCCTGCGGATGAAGTTCCAGTGCCGACAAGCGATCCTGTTTGCGCAAAAGATGACGGGTCAGAAGCGGCGAGCCGGGGTAATGCCGCAGCTCTTTACCATTGTTCACCGCGCGCACCACATCGAGATAAGGCTGCAACAATTCAATAGCGGCTTCTGGGATTTCGCTTTTTTCGACTGCATCGAAAACACGGCTGATCCCGCCCGTCCATTCGCTGGTTTTGCCAGCTTCGGTGCCTCGCAGATCGTAAAGGCCGATACCTGCATGGGTATCGATCACGCGAAAGGCTTGATCCTTGCGCTTGAGATATTCAACAATGCGGGAAAGGATGACGTGCTTGACGACATCCGCAAAATTCCCGGCGTGATAGGCGTGACGATAATTCATGTTCGCGCTTGTTTCATGCCTCGTCGCTTTCGGCAATATCCCTGCTTCACCAAATGTGACATATAACTGTCATCATCTGCTCTCATCCGAGTCGAGTCTTCCATGTCTGGTAGCGTACTGCTGATTGTCCTTTGTGGCGCGTTTTTCCACGCAAGCTGGAATGCTATCGTCAAAGGAGGCAGTGACAAATTTTTCGCAGCCGCCTGCATTACCGGTGCGGCTGGTCTGATTTCACTGTTTTTCCTGCCTTTTTTGCCACTGCCGCATCCATCGAGCTGGATTTTCATAGGCCTCTCGACCATCACGCAGATATTCTACATGTCTTTGGTCGCAGCTGCCTATAAATCGGGCGACATGAGTGAAGCATATCCGATCATGCGCGGCACGCCACCTTTGCTGGTGGCACTTGTCAGCGCACCTTTGATTGGTGAAGCCATTGGCTGGGGCGGCTGGGTAGGCATTATCCTGATCTGTAGCGGCGTTCTTGCAATGGCGCTCGAAGCGCGACGTCGTAACGGCGGCACATCGAGCAAAACCGCTTTGCTTGCGCTTGCCAATGCAGGTTTCATTGCAACTTATACCATCATTGATGGCGTCGGCGTACGGGCATCGGGTAACACGCTGTCCTATACGCTGTGGCTGTTTCTGATAAACGCTTTTCCGCTCGGGTGCTGGGCGCTTTATCGTGAGCCGGATCGTTTTCTCAATTATGTTCGTAACCGATGGCGCCCGTCGCTGATTGGCGGAATTGGCACTTTGGCCTCTTACGGCCTGGCACTGTGGGCAATGACAATGGCTCCAATCGCGGTCGTCGCAGCTTTGAGAGAGACGGCAATCCTGTTTGGTGTTCTCATTTCAGCACTTATTCTCAAAGAGAAAGTGGGCCTGCCACGTTTTCTGGCTGCGGGCTTCATTGTGCTCGGCGCCATTACCTTGAGACTTTCGTGAAAATCTATTTCGTCGCAGGTGGTTCAACACGTCAGAAATTCGTTTCTGTGGAACTTAGCTTGCGCTAAAAAGCGCTATGAACCAGCCATCCCCCAGATCAAATATCAAAATCGGACATTCTGCCTGTCCGCATGATTGCCCTTCCACCTGTGCGCTTGATGTCGAGCTGCTGGATGAGCGTACAATCGGCCGCGTCCGTGGTGCGAAGGACAACAGCTATACCGCTGGTGTAATCTGCGCCAAGGTTGCCCGCTATGCCGAGCGTGTTCATCATCCGGATCGCCTGAAACATCCGCTCATTCGTGCTGGCCGTAAGGGTGACGGCGAGTGGAAGCAGGCATCCTGGGAAGCCGCGCTTGATCTGATCGCCGAACGCTTCATCAAGGCCGAACAGACCTATGGCAGCGAAACTGTCTGGCCATATTACTATGCTGGTACAATGGGGCTCGTGCAGCGCGATTCCATCAATCGCCTGCGCTATGCCAAACGCTATTCGAACCAGTTTGACAGTTTCTGCACCAATATGGCGTGGACCGGCTATTTTGCTGGCACCGGCAGCCTGACAGGCCCAGACCCGCGTGAGATGGCAAAGGCGGATGTGGTGGTCATCTGGGGGACCAATGCCGCAGCCACGCAGGTCAATGTGATGACCCATGCGGTGCGAGCACGAAAAGATCGCGGCGCCAAGATCGTTGTCATCGACATTTACGCCAATGCGACCGTGCGACAGGCGGATATGGGCATTGTGCTTAAGCCCGGAACGGATGGCGCTTTTGCCTGCGCTGTCATGCATGTCCTGTTTCGTGATGGTCTTGCGGACTGGGATTATCTCAATCGCTACACCGACGATCCGAAAGCGCTGGAAGCTCATCTTGAGACCCGCACACCGGAATGGGCGGCTGAAATCACCGGCTTGAGTGTCGAGGAAATCGAAGCTTTTGCGCATCTGGTGGGTAAAACCAAGCGCACCTATTTCCGGCTTGGCTACGGCTTTACGCGCCAGCGGAATGGCGCTGTGAATATGCACGCCGCAGCATCGATTGCCTGTGTGACGGGCGCGTTTTTACACGAGGGCGGCGGCGCGTTTCATTCCAATTCCGGCATCTTCAAGATGGATAAGCGCGAGATTGAAGGCAGCGCAATGCAGGATAAAAGCCTGCGTTTCCTCGATCAGTCGAAGATCGGACGTATTCTTACCGGCGATAGCGAAGCGCTATATGGCGGCCCGCCCGTAACAGCGATGCTGATCCAGAACACCAATCCAATGAATGTGACGCCAGAACAGCGTCTGGTGCGTCAGGGTTTTGCCCGTGAAGACCTGTTTGTTGCCGTGCATGAGCAATTCATGACTGATACGGCCAAAATGGCCGATGTACTGTTGCCAGCGACCACATTTCTTGAACATGACGATATTTACCGTGGCGGCGGACAGCAGCATGTGGTGCTGGGGCCGAAGTTGATCGAACCTCTTGCAGATGCTCGCCCGAATATCTTTGTTATCAACGAGTTGGCTGAACGTCTGGGCGTCGCACATCTGCCGGGCTTTAACGTCGATGAGCGTACGTTGATCGACAACATGAATGCCAACAGCGCCCTTCCGCATTTCGATGACTTGAAGGAAAAGCGCTTTGTCGATTTGCAGCCTCCATTTGAGGAAGCACATTACATCAATGGCTTTAAATGGCCGGATGGAAAGTTCCGCTTCCGTCCTGACTGGACCGGCAGCCCGTCACCAAACAAACCACCGGAAGTCATGGGCCTGCAAGGGCCACATCACTCCATTCCAGAGTTTCCAGACTATTGGAATGTGATTGAGGCCGTGGATGCCGAACATCCATTCCGTCTCGCCACATCGCCTGCCCATAATTTCCTGAATTCGACATTTGCGGAAACACCGACATCTCTCACGAAGGAAATCCGGCCAGAGCTTCTCATCCACCCGGATGATGCGGCTCAACTGGATATCGCAGATGGTGAGCGGATTGAAATCGGCAATCATCGCGGTGAAGTGGTGCTTCATGCGGTGTTGCGCGCTGGTCAAAAGCGCGGTGTCGTTGTGTCAGAAGGTATTTTCCCGAACTCCACGTTCGAGCGGGGTGAGGGGATTAATACACTGATCGGTGCGGAGCCCGCGGCGCCATATGGCGGTCTGGCAGTTCACGACACCAAAATCTGGATCAGAAAACTTTGATGAAATAAAAAAACCGCGCTTAATTTAAATTAAGCGCGGTTCTTGATTATATCAGGCCGGATTAGCCTGCGTAATTCAGCTTGAGCTTGGAAAGGCCAACAGCTGCGTTGAGGCCTTTCTGGCCCTGAACCGAAATTGGCTGCAGCGAAATTGTCTTCCACGAGCCGCCGGTCAGGATGTTGGTGCCCGCGCCAATGCCGATTGAGGCATTTGCCGATGCGCCGACATAGCGGCCCTTGAGCGCGCCTTCAGGGCGAACGGTTGGAGCCCAGACAGCCCATGCAACGGTGCCGCCATTGATGAAGCCGATATCTACGCCGATTTTTGTGATGTTGCCGGTGTAACGCTCTACCGGGCCGCGACCGCGAACAGGGCTGAACACACAATCCACGTCCTGCTGGCTGCCGATAATGACGCCGATTGCAGGGGAAATATCACAAGTAAGAGTGCCAACTTCCGAACGCGGCTGGGTGCGACCTGATCCGGGAGGCGCTACGAAGTCAGCAGCAAGAGCAGGGGCAGTGATAGCAATGCCCGAAACGACGGCCATAGCCGACAGGAAGGAAGTCGAAAAACGGAGAGACATGATGTTGTCCTCTAATAAACACATACTGAAAGAGACGCTTATGCGACTCTCACGGGTTGCCGAAGCAGCTTCCCTAACGAACCTGAATTAGGGCATTTTCGCGAGAATTAAAGTTTTGTTAACGAAAAAATTCGGGTGTGATTAATTTGTCGCGTTTAATCGCGCTTTTGTAACTCAGGCGCTGATCACCATCGCATCTTGCGACAGGCCTATTTCCGCGTCGCCACTGGCAAATTTGCTGAGCGCCAAAGCGTAGATCTTGTGTTCGGCTTTCAAAACGCGCGCAGCAAGGCTGCTTTCCGTATCGCCTTCGACGATAGGCACAGCGGCCTGTGCCAAAATCGGACCTTCATCCATGCCTTCCGTCACCAAATGCACGGTGCAGCCAGCAAGCTTCATGCCTGCATCAAGCGCGCGCTGATGCGTGTGAAGGCCTGCGAAAAGCGGCAACAGCGAAGGATGAATGTTGAGGATACGGCGCTCGTAAGGCGCAATGAACCTGGCCGTGAGAAGCCGCATATAGCCAGCAAGACAGATAATATCCGGCTTCAATGCGGCGAGTGCTTCAAGGATCGCATCTTCATGCGCTTCCTTGGAAGCATAGTCCTTGCGGGTAAACACCTGCGTCGCGATGCCAGCGGCCTGTGCTTTGGCAAGGCCGCCTGCATCTGACTTATCAGAGAAAACCGAGGCGATTTCAGCCGGAAAATCGGGTGCCTGAGCAGCGCGGATCAGCGCCTCCATATTGGAGCCGCTGCCCGAGATGAAAATGACGACCCGTTTGCGGCTCATAGTTTCAGCGTGCCCTGATAGACGACGCCTTCGCCTTCGCGCTTGACCATGCGGCCGAGTGTTGTGACGTTTTCGCCTTCCTTGGTCAAAGCTGCAATCACTTCGTCCACCTTGTCTGGTGTGACAACAGCGATCATGCCGATGCCGCAGTTGAAGGTGCGCAGCATTTCGAGTGGTTCGACGCCGCCGGTCTTTGCAAGCCATGAGAATACGGCAGGAACATCGATTGCATCGAGATTGACTTCAGCCGCAAGACCTTCTGGCAGAACGCGCGGGATATTGTCCGGGAAACCACCGCCAGTAATATGAGCTAACGCCTTGATACCATCCGAAGCGCGGATAGCGGCAAGCAACGGCTTCACATAAATGCGGGTTGGCTCCAGCAGTGCTTCACCAAGCGTTGCACCTTCCTTGAACGGCGCATCAGACTTCCAGCCAAGGCCGGACATTTCGACAATGCGACGAACCAGAGAGAAGCCGTTGGAGTGAACGCCCGACGACGAAAGGCCGATAATGATGTCGCCTTCCGAAACATCGCCGCGCGGCAGCAGACGGTTGCGTTCAGCAGCGCCAACCGCAAAGCCAGCCAGATCGTAATCGCCATCGCGGTACATGCCCGGCATTTCAGCGGTTTCACCGCCAATCAGCGCACAACCAGCCTGAAGGCAACCTTCCGCAATGCCGGAGACGATAGCTACGCCCTGATCAGGCGACAGCTTGCCGGTTGCGAAATAATCAAGAAAGAACAGTGGCTCTGCACCCTGAACGACGAGATCGTTCACACACATGGCAACAAGATCGATACCAACAGTGTCGTGCTTGTCTGCATCGATTGCAATTTTGAGCTTTGTGCCAACGCCATCATTGGCTGCAACCAGCACCGGATCGGTGAAACCTGCCGCTTTGAGATCGAAGAGGCCACCAAAACCACCAATTTCGCCATCTGCGCCAGGGCGACGCGTGGAGCGGACAAGTGGCTTGATCTTGTCGACCATCAGATTGCCGGCATCGATATCGACGCCCGCTTCAGCATAAGTCAGTCCATTTTTTCTGGCGGGGTTATTTTCCGTGGTCATCACCTGCTCCTGAAACTGGCCTGAAACGGGGCTGTGCCCCTAGTGGGGAATAATGAGGGCGCAATGACATGAGATTGCGTGTCCTGCAAGGCCAGAAGGCCGGAAAAGCGCAAAACATCGCAGGAATCTGCTGAAATTTTCGCGATTGTGGATTTGCAGTAACCTGTCAATGCATAGCCAGCGCCGCGCTCATAAGCATTGCAATCTTTTTGCTACGATCTAACTATCTCTATCTGCCCGCGCTTACGAGAATAGTAACGCCGACGTATTATAGCTGAGACGCGGGAAATATCTTTGCAGAGAATGGATCAAAATGGCCAAGAAACCAGCGCCTGCGCGTGACACGACGACCAAGACGATACAGCAGGCTGAGGCTGTAGCGCGGGATGGCGATATTCACGTCAATGTGGAAGTCGGCGGCTTTACAGGTTCTGTTGTTCGTCGTCAGGCCATGTTCTGGACCTGTACTGCGGCGATATTCCTTCTGTTTCTGGTGATTTTCAGCCCGGTTCTTCTGCCCTTTGTGGCAGGCATGGCGCTGGCATATTTTCTTGATCCTGTTGCAGACCGTCTGGAACGGCTGGGTCTGTCGCGACTGGCTGCAACGATTGTCATTCTGCTGGTCTTCCTGATGATACTCGTCGTCGGGCTGATGATCATCATACCGGTGCTTGCGACACAGCTCGCAGACTTCATATCCAAGCTACCGGATTACATTTCACAGTTGCAGGCGCTTCTTGCCAATGAGAATTCGAGCTGGCTGAAACGCTATATCGGTATCGATAGTTCGGTCATTCAGGAAAACCTCAGCACGCTCCTGCAACAGGGCGCCGGTTTCCTCTCCACATTGCTCCAGTCCCTGTGGAATTCGGGGAAATCTCTCATTGATATTGCGGGCCTTTTCATCGTTACGCCGGTGGTTGCGTTCTACATGCTGCTCGACTGGGATCGCATGGTTGATCGCATCGATTCATGGGTTCCTCGCAGGCAGCTTTATACCGTCCGCGGCATTGCTCGTGACATGGATGCAGCGGTGGCGGGCTTCGTGCGCGGGCAGGGTACTTTGTGTCTCATTCTCGGCACCTATTACGCTATCGGCCTGACCCTGACCGGACTTAACTTTGGCCTGCTGATCGGCTTTTTTGCAGGGCTTATCAGCTTCATTCCCTATATCGGTTCCTTCGTTGGTCTGACGCTTGCAATCGGTGTTGCGCTGGTCCAGTTCTGGCCGGATTGGATCATGATTGTGGCTGTTGCCGCGGTGTTTTTCCTGGGCCAGTTTGTTGAAGGAAACATCCTCCAGCCAAAGCTCGTCGGATCGTCCGTGGGCCTGCATCCGGTCTGGCTGATGTTCGCTCTGTTCGCCTTCGGTTCTCTGTTTGGCTTCACTGGAATGCTGGTTGCAGTGCCAGCTGCGGCAGCGGTCGGGGTGCTTGTGCGTTTTGCCCTGAATCGCTATCTCCATTCTCCGATGTATGACCCTGCTTACAAGCGTTCGCATTCAGATGTCGGACCGCTGATAGAGGCGGGCGAGAATACAGGCAAAGAGAAATGAAATTGAAACGTAACCGGGCCAGATTTTCAGGAGCCAGACATTCTGGAGGCAGCGATGAGTGACGCGCCGCGTCAGATTCCGCTCGCCCTTGAGCATCAGCCCGGCTATCACCGCGAAGACATCATGGTCACGGGGTCGAACCGTGCGGCGGTGGACCTTATCGACCGTTGGCCGAACTGGGTTGCTCCGGTGGTTATTCTTGCCGGGCCGACGGGCGCGGGTAAAACACATCTTGCAGAAGTGTGGCGTGCAGCAACAGGTGCGTTGCTGGCTGATCCAAAATCTATCAGCGAGCGCGTAGTGCATGGTGCTGCGGAATATCCTGTGCTGATTGATAATATCGGTGGCGCACGTTTTGACGAAACAGGCCTGTTTCATCTCATTAACAGCGTTCGGCAGAATGCAGCCCTTGGTCCGGGACCATCGCTGCTGATGACTTCGCGTCTTCTGCCCGCAAACTGGAAAGTCAAACTTCCCGATCTTGCATCGCGCCTCAAGGCGGCGACAGTGGTGGAAATTGCCGAACCGGACGACATGCTGCTGGGTGGTGTTATTCACAAGCTCTTTGCTGATCGACAGATCAGCGTTGAACCGCATGTGGTGAGTTATCTGGTCAGCCGCATTGAACGCTCGCTTCTGTCAGCGATTCAGATTGTCGATCGTCTTGATAACGCCGCTATGGAGCAGAAAACGCGCATAACGCGCACGCTTGCCGCGCAGGTTTTGTCCGAAGCTGGTCACGGTGAGGGATGAAGGTCGCTGTCACTGGAGCTGGCGGATTTATCGGAAGTGCTGTTCTGCGCGAGCTGGCCGGCAATGGACACGAAACGCTCGCTCTTTCACGCGATGCGCTTTTGGCGCCAGACTTTGACGGCGTTGATGCGGTCGTTCATTGTGCCGCTCTGGCGCATCGAACTGGTGCCGAACGCCCGCAGGCGGATGAGTTTGAAGCTGTCAATCATCGCCTGACAGTCGAGCTTGCAGAAAAAGCCAGACAGGCCGGTGTACGCCGTTTTATCTTTGTCTCAACAATCTACACGATTGCAGGCAATCCATCGCCGTTAATGCCGGATATGCCGTTTTCACCGCGTGATGATTACGGCCATGCCAAAGCGAAGGCCGAAGCAGCATTGCTTGCGATGCGTGGTATTGAGGTGGTTATTACGCGTCCGGTGCTCGTTTATGGCCCAGATGCACGGGCCAATCTGCGCGCTTTAATGAAGCTTTGCGACACAGGACTACCGCTTCCCTTTGGTTTGGCCGACAACCGGCGCAGTTTTGTCTCGCTGGAAAACGTGGCGCGTGCATTAGTGTTTCTCGTCAATGCACAGAAAGATCAGGTTTCAGGCCAAACTTTCCATCTCGCTGAGCCAGAACCCCGCTCAACCCGCGAACTTGTCTCAAAAGCCCGCAAAGCAATGGGCCGTTCGTCACGGTTGCTGCCGGTGCCAGCCTTTCTTATGAAGGTTTTGCTGACGCTTGTGGGCAGACAGACGCTTTATGAGCAGCTGTTCGGCAACATGGTCGCCGATACCTCGTCGCTGCTCGCAATTGGCTTTGACTATCTGCCGGGTGATCCGCAAATCGCAGCCATGGCAATAGCCGCACAGAAAATCTAGTTTTTCTGTCCAACGGCCATTGGCGGCTGAATGCGTGCCTTCTGCACGACGGGTGCCGCTGGAGTTGGTGCTTGCGTCTTCTTGGCAATCGAGCCGGTGGTCATCATTTGTGCGCTGTCGGGCTTGTTACGGCCACCGAGCAACTGATCTTCATGAACCCAGCCAATTATATTGGTTGAAGGCACGACCACACGATGCCACTTGCCGGTCTTACCATAGGAGCGCATTTCGCGACCCTTCTCGACTGTACCGATAGCCGGTGAGCGATCCCATGCGTTCTTGTGAATGGTGAGTTTTGCCTTGGCATATATCACCGATGGAGAATGAGCGGCCGTATTGGTGCCGCGCGGTGGCATCGGCAATGCGCGTGCGGATGCAGGGGGAGGCGGCGGTGGAGCCACTTTCTGTGTCGCGACTGCGGGCTTTGAAACCTCAATTGCGGCTTGCTGCACAGGCTTGGCCGGTGCCGGCGCTACCAATGCGGCCGGGCGTGGCACCGGACCCACCGCGCCAGCATAATCTCTGCTTTGCGACTTCTTTTCGACCACGGCCTTCTCGGCAGGTTGTCTGGCTTCAACCTTGGCAGGAGCAGACGAAGTGGTTGTCGGGACAGTGCGTTGGAACAAGGCGGTCAATGCTGCTTGTGGGCTTTTATGCTGAGCCGTTGCCCACAGGCTAAACGCACCCAATCCCAAAATAGCGCCAAGCGCCAGAATTGGTGCTGATGAACCTGAACTGTTCTTGCGCCCGGTAGAACGCCCGGTTGAGCGTTTTGTCGGGCGGGAACTCCGTTTCCGTGGCGCCATTTTTCATGTCCCCTGTCCGAATCGCGACAGGAAGACACTACCGAGTCTTCCTTCGCATTTCGTTACCAGGGTTTTTATCAGACCGAGCGGGTGAGGCCGCCATCCACGCGCAGGTTCTGACCCGTGATGTAGGCAGCACCTTCGGAGGCAAGGAATGAAACCGTCGCAGCGATTTCTTCGCTTTTGCCATAGCGCTGCATAGGCACGCTATCCCGGCGTTCTTCTGTTGCTGGCAGACTGTCGATCCAGCCCGGCAAAACATTGTTCATACGGATATTGTCTGCCGCATAGGTGTCGGCGAAGACTTTTGTAAACGAGGCCAAACCAGCACGGAAAACTGCTGAAGTCGGGAACATCGCGCTTGGCTCAAAAGCCCATGCAGTCGAGATATTGATGATCGTGCCGGATTTCTGCTTTTGCATGAAAGGCACGACGAGACGGCTCGGGCGTACGACATTTAGAAAGTAAGTATCGAGACCCTTATGCCAATCTTCATCTGTAATATCGAGGATCGGTGCGCGTGGACCGTGGCCGGCACTATTCACCAGCGTATCGATACGCCCCCATTTTTCGATAGTGAGATCGACGAGCTTCTTCAGGTCGTCAGCCGACTGGTTTGACCCTGTGACACCAATGCCACCCAATTCCTCGGCCAATGCTTCGCCTTTGCCAGATGACGAGAGGATTGCGACGGAAAAACCGTCCGCTGCAAGCCGCCGTGCGGAAGCCGCACCCATTCCGCTGCCACCTGCCGTAATGATCGCTACTTTCTGTGTCGACATTTCCTGATCCCAAAATACTGAAATTGTTTCGATATGCAGAAGGTAGCGGACGGGATTGAAATCCCAAGTGAATTTTCTTGAATTTAAGATTTTATAGCGTTGTTCCGGCAATAAAAAACGCCGCTTTCGCGGCGTTCTAACTAAGTGGGTCGGAATGAATTATTCCTGTCCGGATGCCTTGTTGCCCGAAAAGGGTTCACCGGAAGCAGTCTCACCGCGTTTCTGGCTCGCCTCTTTTTGCTGAACAGCATCACGAAATGCTGCCCACTCATTTTCGTGGCGACGATAAAGTGCATCTGAAGTCTGGATATCCATTTCGATCCTCCATTGGCTCTTGGCATGGCAAATAACATGGACCTTGAAGAATCGTTGCATCACAAACGGTAAGCGTTTGAAATCTTAATCGGTTTATATGTTTATAACCGATTTAGACTTGAAACTTTTTGCCGTGTTGACGCGCCCGTCTTAGCTTAAAGGCTTAGTTTTCCTGAATGGAAACGCCACCCTCTCCAATTTTCATTTCGATGCCGGAAGGTTTTGATTCCTCCTGATAGGTATAGATCGCGAACCCTGCGACCACGACAATAAGAGCACCGATAATCAGATAAAGCCCGTTGCGATTCACTCTGAAACTCCTGAAAATTTGAGGATGAAAACAAAACGCACCAGAGCAAGCTTGGTTCCTGGCTTTGAGCTAAGCCATAAACGCACCGAGCGGCGTAACGCTGTGAATAAAATTTGAAAAATCTGTTTTTAGCGCTTGCTTTATACACGGCGATTATCTAGGGAAGGGCCGCTTACAAAGCACGGAGCGTAGCGCAGCCTGGTAGCGCACCTGATTTGGGATCAGGGGGTCGGAGGTTCGAATCCTCTCGCTCCGACCATTTTTTCCAGACAATTTGCCAAGATGAGTATGTCGCAGTCAGATGCTGTGGCGTGCGCCTTTATCGCGTTGACATGGTGAGACGTGTAAACTATTGCCTTGGTGAAATTATCGCCCTTCATGGGCTCAAGAGCATAGATCAAGGTTCGTCAAATGGTTGCACGTATTTACCGTCCAGCTAAGACCGCAATGCAGTCTGGTAAAGCCAAAACCGATAACTGGCTTCTGGAATATGAGCCAGAAAGCGCTCGTAAGGTCGAGCCGCTTATGGGTTACACATCATCCGGTGACATGAAGAGTCAGATTCGCCTGTCTTTCTACAGCCGCGAAGACGCGATTGAATATGCGACCCGCAACGGTATCGCTTATCGCGTAATCGAGCCGCATGAAGTGAAGCGTCGCAAGGTTTCCTATTCGGATAACTTCAGCTTCTATCGTCCACAGCCTTGGACGCACTAACAGCTTTTCCCGGCCTCATGCTTTGTGCTATGGCCGGGTTCTGATGGTGAGGTCCCGTAGCTCAGCTGGATAGAGCACCGGCCTTCTAAGCCGTAGGTCACTGGTTCGAATCCAGTCGGGATCGCCATCAAAACAATGACTTGGATCATTGAATCTTCCTCTGCCAAAAACCTCACATTGCAGCAATCGTATCCGCCAGCATTAGCGCTGCCGTCAGCAATTCTGCTAATCACCTTCGACACAGTTGCAATTGCGTTCCCAAGTGCTAAACGGGAATTCCGGTAACTCGAAGGAATACGATATGCCGGATCTCTCCACACTTATGCTTTTTGCCACTGCTTGCGTCGTGCTCACTGCTACGCCAGGGCCAGATATGCTCCTCATTGCCTCCCGCAGTATTAGCCAAGGACGGGCTGCAGGTTTTCTCACCTATGTTGGTATTGCCGTGGGCACATATTGCCACGCAGTCGCGGCAGCCCTTGGTCTTTCGCAGCTCTTTTTGGTTTTGCCCGTTGCCTATGAAATTGTGCGCTGGGCAGGCTGCATCTACCTCCTTTATCTTGCCTGGAAGACCATTCGCTCAGATGGCACTGTCTTTTCACCGGTGGTGGGCCTCAATCGCTTTTCTTTGAAATGGATATTCGGTGAGGGCCTTTTTACCAATCTGCTTAATCCGAAGATGGTGCTCTTTGTGCTGGCGTTATTTCCCCAGTTCGTGAAGCCTGAGGCTGGTTCCCTCATCTTACAAATGTTGGTTTTGGCAACCGTGCTCAACGGCATTGGTTTGATTGTGAATGGAAGCGTGATTCTTTTGAGTACGCATGTTCGAAATCGCATTAAAGCACAGCCCTCTATGCGAAAGCTGCCGCAATATCTGCTGGCGACTGTGTTCGCAGCGCTTGCCTGCCGCCTCGCGCTCGGAGGTCGCAATTAGGTTTCACCTGGTACAATAACAAAAACGCCGCAAATTTTGCGGCGTTTCTCAATTCAAAATTGTTTGTCTTATTGGCCGTGCGGGCCATCGCCGGAGCGGCTTCGTGGGAAAAACCGCGGACCGCGATCACGATCCCAATTTCTTCCACCACGGTCCCAGTGGCGGCCTCTGTCCCATCCACGGCCGCGGTCCCAATGGCGACCACGATCCCAATGACGGCGGTCATAATGGCGACGGTCCCAGCGGTCGTTTCGGTCGTTGAGGGCAGCGCCAATCGCGACACCAGCGATCAATGGAATGCCGATCAGAGCGGCATTACGACCGAAATCGTCTGAGTAACCGCCGCTAGAGCCTTCACGCATGGCGAGGTAGCGGGATGATGCCCAGCCGGACAATCCGCCATAGCTAATCTGGCACCAGCCATAACCCGAGGTGCAACCATGCACATTGACAGGCGCTCTATTCGGAATGCTGCCGAGCGCGGCATAACCCGTTCCCGGACCTGTGCGTACATTAAGATTGGTTGTTACAATCGCGTTAGCGGCTTGCGCAGCACCCGCAGAAAAAACACCCAGCGCAATCATGGCGGCTTTAAGAGTGAGTTTCATGGGTCTTCTCCCTGGATTTATATGCACGGTAAACGAATTTACCGGGCAAGAAGTTCCCAATGGTTCTGCTTATGCGTGTATCTTAGCGACGGTGACGCAGAATGACGGCAATGGCCAGTCCTGCCAGACCAATAGCGATTACACCTTGCAACACGAAAACCCAGTTCATCATGGCATTTCCTTTGGGTGCTTTCGGCACCTGAAGACAAAATAGACTTATCTGGTTGGCTTCCTACCGTATTTCAGGGGCATGTGAAATGGATAAGTGCCGAAAAGCAGCCGCAGGGCCATGAATGTTGATTTTAAATATCAACTTTTCAATCTATGAAAACAAAAGCGACCATTCGGACGCATCTGCATTTTCCGACTATTCGTCCCTTCCGAAATATTTGGTTTTCAGCGCAGCCAGCTCTTCGCTTTCCTGAAGGCTGATGATCGCAATCGAAGCGGGCTTAACCAGATCACTATGGCGCGGGAAGGCGAATCCATATTTATCAGGGCTGAAGGTGTTGCCCACAATCTCGATTGGCGCATCGACATTCTGGTGTACATAATATTCAAGCACAGGACTATCGCCAACGATTGCCGAGATTTCGTCATTGGTCAGTGCGGTTACAGCTTCGGGAAGGTGGTCGAAACCTACAGTTGAGATGGAGCGCGCTGCCATTGTCTGCTCTGCAATACTACCCGTACGCACCCCAACCGTCTTACTCTGAAGGTCAGCCAAGTTGTTGATGTTATTGGAGATATGGGCAACGGTCATTACGCTGGTTACGGAAGATGTTACGTAAGCAACCACGGCAATACCAAAAACCAGCCAGAATGCCTGCCATATACGTCCCGCCCAACCGAAGAGATTCTTGCGTGAGCTTTTGCCGGAAGTGGCAAGCGAAACAACGTGATAGAAGCTTTCGGCCAGGCCCTCAAGCCAACGACGTGGGAAATTCTGGTCAAACCGGCGATCAAAGAGCGTAAGCAAAACTGTGGCAACCAGAATGACGATGCCAATCCAGGCGTAGGTGGCAAGATGGCCTGCATCTTCCAGGTCACCAATCAGATCTTCCCAGCCATTTCCCGCTTGGGTGTGAACCATGATCCGAAGGCCTGCATCAAACCAAGGATGAGTAAAATCAACCACTTCCGCACGTTTTTCAGTGATTGTAATGTTGGTGACAGCCGCATCGACTTCGCTCTGAGAAACGGCCTTCACCAGCGCATTATAGTTCGGATATTCGACGAATTGAGACGCAAGCCCTAGACGTGTGCTTATATTGCTCCACAAATCGATAGCCATGCCAGTGTAGATGTCGCCCTGTTTGCTGACAAAAGGCTCACTGACATAAACCCCGACTTTCACCTGACGCAGAGCTGTGTCCTGAGCGACAGTCGGAATCGCTGATAGAGCTAGTAAAAAGAGCGCGAGCAGACTCTGCGTAAAAAGGTGAAGCGGATGCTTAATTGAATTCCAAGAAGACACTGACCCAAGCCGATATTTATTTTCGATAGTTCATAAGTATAAATATTCCAACACTCGATGGAAGCAAAAGAATGAGCTAATTTCACCCTAAATTTTTATTTATATATAACTAAAATACTATGTAAAAACAAAGCGGCTCCCGATACCATCAAGAGCCGCTTTGCTATTTTATGTGTCTATTCCGATGGGACGAGCACGTGATAAGGCAATTCAGATTGCTGCAAAGCCTTTTTCGAGATCGGCAATCAGGTCAGGTACATCTTCAAGGCCGATCTGCAAGCGAATGACTGGGCCCGGATAATCGCCCTTGGCAACCATGCGATCCTTGATGCCAACTTCATTGGCGAGGCTTTCGTAGCCGCCCCAAGAATAACCGAGCCCAAAAATCTCAAGCGCATTCAGAAATGCGTGAGCTTCCTGCCGTCCGCCGCTTTTCACAACGAAAGCGAAGACGCCTGACGAGCCTTTGAAGTCGCGCTTCCAGATTTCATGGCCGGGATGGCTTTCAAGGGCGGGGTGCAGCACACGATCAACCGCTGGATGGCTTTCAAGCCAATGAGCGACTTCAAGCGCACTTTTGCGGTGATGCTCCAGACGAACACCCATTGTGCGCAAACCGCGCAGGATCTGATAGGCATCGTCAGGTGCAGCACAAAGGCCGAGCGTGCCATGCGTTTCCAGAAGCTGCGGCCAGCACTTTTCATTGGCCGAAATTGTCCCGAAAAGAATATCGGCGTGACCGGATGGATACTTCGTTGAAGCATGGATGCTGATATCAACGCCAAAATCGAGCGGTTTGAAGTAAAGCGGCGTTGCCCAGGTGTTATCCATCATCACAATCGCACCGACCTTATGCGCTTCTTCGACGATTGCCGGGATATCCTGCACCTCAAATGTGTTGGATGCTGGCGACTCCGTGAAGACGACCTTGGTGTTTGGGCGCATCAGCTTTGCAATGGCTGCACCGATCTCCGGATCGTAATATTCAACCTCGATACCCATACGCTTGAGGATCGTATCGGCAAAGTGACGGGTTGGATTGTAAATAGAATCGACAAACAAAACATGGTCGCCGGGTGACAGGAAAGCCAGCAGAGGGATAGTGACTGCAGCAAGACCAGAAGGCACGCAAACAGTGCCAGCGGAGCCTTCAAGAGCGTCTATAGCCTTGCAAAGTGCTTCACTGGTTGGAGTGCCGCGCGTTCCGTAAGTGTACTTCTGTGCGCCCGTCGCCATGGTCTGTGCATCCGGGAAAAGAACGGTAGAGGCGCGCACGACGGGTGGATTGACGAAGCCATAATAATCGCGCGGTTCATAACCATCATGGGCCAACCGTGTGTTTATGCCCAGCTTTTCTGTCTTGTCCTGTTTGTTAGTCACGAAATTGCCTCCAGGCCATGTTGCATGCTTTGCCACCAGTTCTCATTTGGAGAGCTTTGCAAACTTGTTTCCGGCGGATTCAGTCTTGCATGAGCAGGTTTTGGTCCGCTCCGGTGGATACTCCAATTTATTGGATAAGACGCACATGAAGCGGATGCAACATGGCGCTTTGTAACAGTGATAATGTAAACCAGAGAAAGAGTAATTCCGATATGAGTGAGAGTAAGGCCACAAGCACAATTCTTTATCCGATCCGCATCGCTTCGGAGTTGGTAAGGGCGCTTGTCAGGCCGGCTTATCCGGGTGCGCCATCAAGCTGGACACTTGAAATGACGGCGCTTGTAGTTCTGCTGCCCTTTGTTCTGCTTGTTCTGCATATTTGGGATGCGCAGATTGTTCGCGCTGCAATGAACAGCGACTTCTTTGTCATGGAAGTGCTTAGAACCATTACGGATTTGATTCGCACTTTGGTCTGGCTTGGCGTCGGCATTATCGTTTGGCTGAGTACGGCTTTCTTGCTCTCACCAAACATTCGCTTAGCTTCACAACAAGTGCTCGTCCGTTTTCACAGTTGGGCGACTCTTGTTCTTGCCTCAGTCGTTGTCGGCAGTTTTCCCACGGAGATCGGAAAGCTCTTGATCGGACGCGCGCGCCCGCTTTTGCTGGATGAATTGGGCTCCGCGTATTTCGCTCCGTTTCGGGGCGAACATTCTTATGAAAGTTTCCCCTCCGGACACTCCATGATGGCCGGTATCATGCTGGTTTCACTGTGGATTTTCTTGCCTCGCTGGCGGTTTCTCACGGTTCCGGTCTGTGTTCTTTTCGTTATCAGCCGACTGGCAGCCGGCGCTCATTATCCGACAGATGTCGTGGCTGGACTGACAATTGGCTTTATCGCGACATGGTGGGTGGCTCGCTATATGGCGACGCGAAATATTATTTTTTCGCTAGATGAAGATCAGGTGATGCCGCGGGTCTGAATGGGGCAAAATTGAGGTGCTGATCGCTATGTTCAGTGCCTCTTTTTATCTATAACAATTTGTAATTATTGAATTTTTATAATATTTTCTTTTTTAGGTTCGGCTGATTTTTCAAGCTGAACGCCTTTACCCTAAAATTGGGAAATCGTGTAAAAATCTGCATGTTGATGACCCATTTTTTAGGCAAACGGGCTTTTTCCACGACGTTAATAGCTTGACCAAAACCAAAATATCGCCTTCGATAGCGCTGTGAAGGCGACAGGCATCACTCCGCCCATAAAAACAACAGAGGGTCGATAACGGCTCCGGGCGAGGGATATCTGCGTAAGCAGGGGTGGGGGAGGTCTTGTGGCCTGTTCTTCAACCTCATGCAAAAAATAAAGCAACAGAGACGTGCATGGATCATTTGTCCACCACGATCTCCAGGGAACATAAAAGGTTGCAGGCCAGATGAAAAAGACTGTTTTGACAGGGGTATTGGGTGCAGCGGCGTTGTTTGGCGCAGCTTCGGGAGCATCGGCCGATACACTTTCGGATGTAAAGGCTAAGGGGTTCCTGCAGTGTGGTGTCAACACAGGTTTGCTCGGCTTCGCATCGCCTAATGACAAGGGCGAGTGGTCGGGTTTTGACGTTGATTATTGCCGTGCGGTTGCTGCCGCGATTTTCGGCGATGCAACGAAGGTAAAGTTCACGCCTCTCAATGCTAAAGAGCGCTTTACTGCATTGCAGTCGGGCGAAGTGGATGTCCTCATCCGCAACACGACATGGACCATCAGCCGCGATACGTCGCTGGGTCTCGATTTCCCTGGCGTCAATTACTACGACGGTCAGGGGTTCATGATTAACTCGAAGAAGCTGTCGGGTATTAACTCAGCACTTCAGCTTTCCGGCGCTTCAATCTGTGTTCAGGCTGGCACCACGACCGAGCTGAACATGGCTGACTACTTCCGCGCCAACAAGATGGAATACAATCCGGTGGTCTTCGAAAAGCTCGAAGAAGCCAACGCAGCTTATGATTCTGGCCGTTGCGATGCCTATACGACTGATCAGTCGGGCCTCTATTCGACCCGCCTCACGCTGGCAAACCCGGATGACCACGTTGTTCTGCCGGAAATCATTTCCAAGGAACCACTCGGACCGGCTGTCCGTCAGGGCGATTCCAAGTGGGCAGACGTTATCCGCTGGACTCACTATGCGCTGCTGAATGCTGAAGAGTTTGGTATTACTCAGGCCAATGTCGAAGAGATGAAGAATTCCGATAACCCGGAAATCAAGCGTCTTCTCGGCTCGGAAGCGGATACCAAGATCGGTACGGATCTCGGCCTCACCAATGATTGGGTTGTGAATATCGTTAAGGGCGTCGGCAATTACGGCGAACTCTTCGAACGCAATCTGGGTGCCAACAGCCCGCTCAAGATCGCTCGCGGTATCAATGCGCAGTGGAACAAGGGCGGCCTGCAATACGGTATGCCGATCCGCTAAGGCCGATCCGTTAAGGAACGCGCTTTTATTGGATAAATATCGGGCGGGGGCAGCAATGCACCCGCCGGATTTGTCGGCTGTATGATTTTGCAGCTGACCTCAGAATCCGCAGCGCATTCAGGGTTCGGCACTCAGGTCTGACGACTGTACCAAGCAATTTAACTCGCGCTTTGTATCTTATGAGCAAGGCTGCAAGGTTCGGCATTTATACGTAACTGCTTTGAAAAGATTTTCCCGGTGGGGGTCGGGAGCCACAGCTATTTTCAAAGCTGATGCGAAAGGCCGAAAGAAAACAGGGAACATATGGCTTCCTATTCTGCAACCGAACGACGCCAAAGCGGCGGCGGCACA
Organism: Ochrobactrum sp. BTU1; assembly: GCA_018798825.1. Taxonomy (NCBI): domain Bacteria; kingdom Pseudomonadati; phylum Pseudomonadota; class Alphaproteobacteria; order Hyphomicrobiales; family Brucellaceae; genus Ochrobactrum; species Ochrobactrum sp. BTU1. Next base: position 722,792 of record CP076354.1, read on the forward strand.
TCACTCCTCTATGATCCGCGGCTTCGCGGCATCTTCTATCAGGTCGTGGTTTTTGCTGCCGTTATTGGCTTGATCTACTGGATCGTGGGTAACACGATCACCAATCTTCAACGCGCCAACATCGCTTCCGGCTTCGGATTCCTGAATGGTCGTGCTGGCTTCGATATCAGTCAGACGCTGATTTCCTATTCGAGCGATTCCACCTATGGCCGGGCCATTCTGGTTGGCCTGATGAACACGCTATACGTCGCAGGACTTGGTGTTGTTCTGGCGTCGATCATCGGCTTTCTGGTGGGTATCGGGCGGCTCTCGCGCAACTGGCTGATCCGCAAGATCTGCATGGTTTATGTCGAGATCTTCCGAAACATTCCGCCGCTTCTGGTTATCTTCTTCTGGTATTTCGGCGTGCTTTCCGTTTTGCCGCAGGCGCGAGAAAGCCTTTCTCTGCCGCTTGGCAGCTACCTGAATAATCGCGGTTTCTTCATGCCGTCGCCCGTATGGGGTGAGGGTGCGTGGCTGTTGCCAGTTGCCTTGTTGCTTGGCATCGTCGTTTCATTTTTCGTTGCGCGCTGGGCGAAGCGTCGGCAGATGGCGACGGGGCAACCGTTTCATACGGTTCGCGTTTCTGCAGCGCTGATCATCGGCCTGCCGTTACTGGCGCTGATTGTGACCGGATTTCCTATCTCGTTTGATTTTCCGAAACTCGGAACCTTCAATCTGACAGGCGGTGCGCAGGTTAAGCCTGAATTCCTCGCGCTGCTTTTGGCCCTGTCGTTTTATACTGCATCCTTCATCGCTGAAACCGTTCGTGCAGGTGTTCTAGGCGTCAATAAAGGCCAGACCGAAGCGTCTTATGCGGTGGGCTTGCGTCCAGGTCAGACGATGCGTTTGATCATCGTGCCGCAGGCGCTGCGCATCATCATTCCTCCGCTCTCCAGTCAGTATCTCAATCTGATCAAGAACTCTTCGCTGGCCATCGCAATCGGCTATCCGGATCTGGTCGCCGTTGGCGGTACGATCCTTAATCAGACCGGTCAGGCTGTTGAAGTCGTAGCTGTCTGGATGGTGATCTATCTCGGTATCAGCTTGATCGTTTCTGTTCTGATGAACTGGTTCAATGCCAAGATGGCGCTGGTGGAGAGATGACAATGGAAAACGCAAATCTCCAATATGTCCGCCCGCAAATGGTTGAAGGCGAAGCACCTCCGCGTTCTGTGCAGGGGCTTTCGCATTGGTTGCGGGTCAATCTTTTCGCCACGCCAGTTGATGCAGCTATGACCATTCTCGGTCTGTTGCTTGTGGCGTGGTTTCTTCCGCCGATCATCCAGTGGTTGTTCATCAATGCAGCCTGGACAGGAACAGACCGCACAGCCTGTCTGACGATCGCACAGGGCGGCACTCAGCCAGAAGGCTGGTCGGGTGCCTGCTGGGCCTTTGTAAATGCGAAATACGAGCAGTTCATTTACGGACGTTACCCGATCTCCGAACGCTGGCGTGTCAATCTGACTGCGCTGATGTTCGTGGTGCTACTTGTGCCGCTTCTCATCCCAAGGGCGCCGCATAAGGTCTTGAATGCGATCCTCTTTTTCTTCGTGTTCCCGATTATCGCCTTCTTCCTGCTGGTCGGCGGCTGGTTTGGCCTGCCATTCGTGGAAACACCGCTTTGGGGCGGCCTGCTGGTAACGCTGGTTCTGTCCTTCGTGGGTATTGCAGTATCATTGCCATTGGGTGTCGTGCTGGCTCTCGGAAGACGTTCAAAGCTGCCGGTTATCAAGACCTTCAGTATTATCTTCATCGAAATGGTTCGCGGTGTTCCGCTGGTGACAGTGTTGTTCATGGCGAGCGTGATGCTTCCACTGTTTTTGCCGCCGGGCGTGACCTTCGACAAGCTGTTGCGTGCGCTTATCGGCGTGGCACTTTTCGCGTCGGCTTATATGGCGGAAGTGGTGCGCGGTGGCCTTCAGGCTATCCCGCGTGGGCAGTATGAAGGTGCCGATGCACTGGGTCTCAGCTACTGGCAGAAGACCAACCTCATCGTGTTGCCACAGGCGCTCAAGCTGGTGATCCCGGGTATCGTGAATACCTTCATCGGCCTCTTTAAAGACACCAGCCTTGTCTACATCATCGGCATGTTCGATCTGCTCGGCATTGTCCGTCAGAATTTCTCCGATGCAAACTGGGCTTCTCCACAGACACCTGCAACAGGTTTGATCTTTGCGGGCTTTGTTTTCTGGATTTTCTGTTTCGCCATGTCGCGATACTCTATATTCATGGAACGAAGGCTCGACACGGGTCATAAACGATAAGAATCAAGGGAATAATACAAATGAGTGCACAAAGCGCCCTCCCGCAATCCGAACTCGGTGTCGAACTCGACCGTTCAAAGCTGGAAGTCTCGAAGACCGATGTGGCCATCGAGATCAAGAACATGCACAAGTGGTATGGCGAGTTCCACGTTCTGCGTGACATCAACCTGAAGGTTATGCGTGGCGAACGTATCGTCGTTGCTGGTCCTTCGGGTTCCGGCAAGTCAACCATGATCCGTTGCGTCAATCGTCTGGAAGAACACCAGAAAGGCCAGATCATTGTTGATGGTATTGAGCTCACCAATGATCTCAAGAAGATCGACGAAGTGCGCCGCGAAGTCGGCATGGTGTTCCAGCACTTCAACCTCTTCCCGCATCTGACCATTTTGGAGAACTGTACACTCGCACCGATCTGGGTTCGCAAAATGCCAAAGAAGCAGGCGGAAGAAATCGCGATGCACTATCTGGCACGCGTGAAAATTCCAGAGCAGGCCAACAAATATCCGGGCCAGCTTTCAGGCGGTCAGCAGCAGCGTGTGGCAATTGCCCGTGCGCTCTGCATGAACCCGAAGGTCATGCTGTTCGATGAGCCAACCTCGGCGCTCGATCCGGAAATGGTCAAGGAAGTGCTGGATACAATGGTGAGCCTTGCTGCCGAAGGCATGACGATGATCTGCGTAACGCACGAAATGGGCTTTGCGCGTCAGGTCGCAAACCGCGTGATCTTTATGGATCAGGGCCAGATCGTTGAGCAGAATTCGCCAGCTGAGTTCTTCGACAACCCGCAGCATGAACGCACCAAGCTGTTCCTGAGCCAGATTCTTCACTAATCATTTGATTGGTCGAAATATAAAACACCCGCCAGAGCGATCCGGCGGGTGTTTTTCTTTGCAGCGGGTTCAGTGAAGACTGAATCGTTGGAACCGCTGTAACTGTTTGGTTTTACGCCTTATCCGACGCATCGCACCAGGAAAAGAAATCAGTCTGGCGAACTGATTTTCCTACGGAGGCACTTCGCAGGCTTGCTGGAAATGCTATTCGTCATTCGGCCCCTGGCAGAACTGAATGCGATTGCCGAATGGATCAATCACCGCCATGACACGGCCCCATGGCGCGTCCTCGATGCCGGGCCGCATATAGCGATAGCCACGCGCATTAACTTCCCTGTGGAATTCTTCGACACCCTGCATACGGACGAAAATATTTGCGCCCGGACTGCCATCACCGTGATGTTCGCTCAGATGCAAGGTCAGACCAGCGCGGGAAACCTGCATATAAAGCGGCATTCCGTCGGCAAAGCGATGTTCCCAATCAAGTGTGAAACCCAGAAAACCGATGTAGAAATCTTTGGCTTTCTCGATATCGAAAATCCGGAAGATTGGGCAGGTCTGTTCAAACTGGATTGTCATTCTGGCTTGCCTTTGCGACTGGTGTATTGTTCACCATTAGAGCGCATTCCGAAAAGTGTGAAACGGTTTTCGGACCAAGATTCGCGTCAAAACAAATATTTTGGGCGCCGATCTGCTTCAAGCAATTCAAATGCGCTCTAAAGAGGTCGTCATGGCTGAGTATTATTGGTCGGAAGAATTAGCGCCAGCGCAATTTCGCGAGTTTCATGCGTTTTATTGTAAAGAGTGGTGGACTTCGGTGCGTTCATTTGAGGATGTGACGCATATGCTTTCACATTGCGATCTGACGCTTTTCTGTCGCGATGCGCACGGATCGATAATCGGTTTTGCGCGTGTGCTAAGCGACTTCACCTTCAAGGCGATGATTTTTGATGTGATTGTTGCGGATCAGTTTCGCGGGCAAGGCCTCGGTAAAGCTCTTGTGGATCGTATAGTCACCCACGAAAAACTGCAGCGTGTTAAAAGCTTTGAGCTCTACTGTCCTGATAAGCTCGTGCCCTTCTACGAGAAACTTGGCTTCGTGAAGGGCACGTCTTCAATGTTGTTTAATCAGCGTTGACAAGATTATGCTTCAAATAAAAGGCTTAGAGCGCCTATCTGTTTCAATCAGATTGAAACGCGCTCTAAAGCCATTTCGAATCCTGCGATCGGCGACTTTGATCAGTCTTCGACGAAACGACGCAAGCGCTGTAGTGCATCATCCCATTGTGCAGAGACAGTGCTGAGATAGGCCCTCGCATCGACAAGCGGGGTCGGGCAAAGCCTGAAACGGCTTTCACGCCCAACCTTATCGCGCTCAACCAATCCCGCTTGCTCAAGCACGGAAAGATGCTTGGTCATTCCCTGCCTGCTAATGCTGCCATTTTGTGAAAGCGTGACAATTGAGCGGCTTTCACCGTCGCTCAATGTTTCGATCAGGGCCAGCCGGGTTGGGTCGGCCAGTGCTGCAAAAATGGCAGACATGTTTGCTGATTGCGTGAGCGAGGCTTCGGTCATTTGCTTTCGAGGTATTCCTTGATATTTCGCATCTGCTCTTCCCAACCACCCGTGTTCATTCGAAGGGCGATTGGCTGACGCTCCGCAGGCAGGGCATCAAAGCCTGTTTCGATAACCGTGAGTTTTGTGCCCGACTCGATTTCTTCAAGTTTGAATTCTACCAGTGTCTGCGGTTCTTTCGCATAATCTGTTTCAGCTTCAACAGCATAAGGATGCCAGGTGAAGGAAAAATAGTGCGGCGCTTTCATATCCTTGATGAAGGACGTCCATCTGGTGTCGCCACATCCATCAAATGTAAAGCGGCCAGTCGATGCGCTGCCGACAATAAATGGTCCATCAATTTTGACCCGGAACCATTCGCCGAATTCCTCATGATCCGTGAGTGCGCGCCATACCCGATCAATGCCAGCGCGAAGGTTCACGGTCTTCTCAATGCGATCAGTCGATGATGTCGTTGTCATGATATGCATTCTCCTTGATTGGCAACTGTATGGTTGCCAATCTACACGAGTTTTACATATATGCAACCATATGGTTGCTTATTTCATTTTTGCAGCGGTGCTTTTGCAGGAAGTGGAAACAGTGTGATGAATTTTTCTGCCAGAGCATGATCCCCATTCAGTGTGAGCAGGTTTGCCTCTTCAAGGGAGATTAAGGGCTGTCCTCCATAGATTGCTGCAGCCATCATGCGGGGAGAACTTTCAAAAGCGATATCATATTGCTCAGCTTTACCGCGCTTTACTTCCAATCTGCCGTTGTGCAGGTGCGCGGTGAAATCTTCATCATCGAGTTTAAGCCCAATCACAGCATTCATGTCTTGCGAGCGTTCCGGACTGATCATCGTTCGTAGTGATAGCAGGAACGACGTGGTCGAAATCGGCAAATTGGGGTCATGGCTCGGCGAACGTGCAGCCCAGCGACCAAGTGTTTGCAGGATCGGTTCTGCTTCATAGCCCCATTCAGTCAATTCATAGACCTGCACGGATGCGGGGGGCGGCAATTTCGACTTCCGTAAAATGCCTGCTTCTTCCAGTCCTTCAAGCCGCTGTGTGAGAACATTGGCGCTTATTCCTGGCAAGTCTGATCGTAAATCGCTGAAACGCTTCGGTCCGAACATCAGTTCGCGAATGACAAGCAAGGCCCAGCGTTCCCCAATCAAATCAAGGGCATGTGCTGCTGCGCAAGCATCGTCATAGCTGCGTCTTGCTGTTGGCGTTTCGCGATTAGTTATTTTTTCTAACTTCATAGTTGCTAATTATAACTTATCTGTCATTATGTTCAAGCAATCTTATGATAGTCGGTTTCAAACAACACATAAAATGCCGACTTTATCGCCCGGGGGATCGGGCAGGCGATAGAAAAGCTGCCGTAAAGACAAGCCAAATGAAAATGGGCAGTTCATGCCCACAATTGGAGGAATTGCCATGCCTAAAATGATTTTCGTAAACCTTCCTGTAAAAGACGTCGCTCGCTCCACCAGTTTCTATGAAGCAATCGGAGCAACGAAGAACCCGATGTTTTCGGACGAAACGGCGTCCTGCATGGTCTTTTCCGACACGATCCATGCGATGATTCTCAGCCATGAGAAATTCAGCCAGTTCACACCTAAAAAGATTTCCGACGCCAATGACACAAGTGAAGTTTTGATCTGTCTTTCGGCGGACAGCAAAGCGGATGTGGATGCAACGGTTGAAAATGCAGCTAAGGCTGGTGGTCGCGCCGATCCTGCTCCCAAGCAGGATTACGGTTTCATGTATGGTCGCAGCTTTGAAGATCTCGACGGTCACATCTGGGAGTTGATGTGGATGGATATGGAAGCAGCCGCAAAAGCGATGGGCTAAATCCACGCATATCCCAAAAAATATGAAACGGTTTTCAGGCAAGAAACGTTTGAAACTTATAGATCGAGCATTTCCAGCCATACAACCAAACTGGAAATGCTCAACAAGTCGGGGGCTGAGACATATGGGAGGAACAATCCATGTCTGGCTTAACAGTATGCCTCTGGTTCGATAACAAGGCTGAAGAGGCGGCCAATTATTACGTATCGCTCTTCAAGGAATTGGGAAAATCAGCCTCACTCGATGGCTTCATTCGCTTTCAGCACGGTCATCAATCCGGCGGTACCGATGTCGTCACTGCAAACTTTACGCTGGACGGACAGGCGATGACTGCCTTGAACGGTGGTCCACAATTCAAGTTCAACCCGGCAACATCGCTTATTCTGAAATGCAAGGATCAGGCAGAGCTTGATGCGTTCTGGAACCGGTTGCTGGAAGGCGGTTCTGCGATGGAATGCAGCTGGCTGACCGACAAATATGGGTTTGCTTGGCAGATTGTGCCGGAATTCCTGCTCGATATTCTACAGAACGGTGAGCCAGAGGTCAGGCAGCGCGTGGCAAATGCCATGATGACGATGGTCAAAATTGATATTGCCGCGCTGGAAGCCGCGCGCGACGCAGATTAACTTCTTACCGCTGCAACGGCATCATAGCCATAAAGCCAGTCCAGATCTTTCAGGAAAGTATCTGGGCTGCGGATGGCAAAGAGCATGTTGCGTCCAAGCGCAAACACACCTGTCGCGTGATAGGCAAAGCGGTTCAGCTGGCCGCGTTTGGCAACTGCTGCAATCCGTTCTTTGCGAACAGAATCAAATCGCTTCAGCGCTGATTGTGGCTCTTGGTCATCCAATGCTTCGGCAAGTGCTGCTGCATCTTCAATTGCCATGGCAGCCCCCTGCGCTGCAAAGGGTGTGACAGCGTGAGAGGCGTCACCGAGAAATATCGTTCTGTCCGGGCCGACAAACTGAGCACTGGCCATTTCAAAAAGCGGCCAGTAAGTCCACTCGGTGGCTAGAGTCAGCACTTCACGTACCGGGTCGCTCCAACCAGCATAGATTGATTGCAGCCGCGCATTGTCACCCGTCTTAGACCAGACCTCACCGGGGTTGTCGCCCGTCGTAATGGCGACGAAATTGAAGAAGTCGCCACCCTTTACCGGATAGGCGATAAAATGCGCCTTCTTGCCAAGCCATGCAGAAACGGATTTCTGTTCTGGGATTGCTGCCTTGAAGCTTGCGGGCAGGGCATCCGCTGCAAGTGTCGTACGCCACGCGATATGGCCGCTGAAACGCGCCTTTTCATATCCCGCCTTGGTGCGTTGTGCAGACCAGACGCCATCGCAGGCAATGAGATAGCTGGCAGCAATATCTTGATCTGCTCCGCCACGTCTAACCGTTGCGGTGATGCCGTTTTGATCTGCCTTATGGCCAATAATCTCAGCACTGAGATTAATCTCGATATTTGGATTGTCGTGGCAGGCATCTAACAGTGCTGTTTGCAAATCAGCGCGATGGCAAACGACATAGGGATCGTGCCAACGTTTGAATGCCTTGTCGCCAAGTTGCATGGCGAGCAGGGGGCGAGCCTTGCGCCCATCCATGAGATAAAGCGCTTCTGGCGTAACGGCTTGTGAGGAAAGGCGGTCGGCCACGCCAAGGCGCTGGAGATGGCGCATCGCATTGGGAGCCAGCTGCAAGCCCGCGCCGACTTCCGACAGGGCTTGCGCTTTTTCAAACAGCTGGACAGTCCATCCGCGTGCCGCACATTCAAGTGCTGCACTGAGACCGGCAACACCGGCCCCTGCAATCAATATGCGTCCCTTGACCAAGCTGCTCATAATATCAGCGGCACGAATACCGCCATTTATGTTCAGGCAGCTTTGTCAGCAGGTGCTTCGTAAACGCAGCCTGCAGGAACAGTCTCGTCAGCGTGAAGCTGCGGATTGTAACGATAGAGCGTCGAGCAATATGGGCAAACCACTTCGCTTTCGTCACCCATGTCGAGGAAGACATGTGGATGATCGAAAGGCGGGTTTGCGCCGACGCACATGAATTCCTTCACGCCGATTTCAATGGAATTGTGTCCAGCGTCATTCTGGAAGTGCGGGATGATGTGATCGGACATAATAGGCTCCGGAGCTTTTGGATCGCGGCATTCAAATTGGGATGGCTATTTTTCAAGCGTTTACCGCGAACGGCTTGTTTCTGGAAGCGTTTTCATCAATTCTGGGGACATTTCAAGCGGTTTGCTATCAAACTGTCATATGACAGCCATAGGCTTATCGTCGCGCCGGGATTTGCCGGTAGTAACCGGGACAGGAAAAATGAACGAAAACAGCGTTGTGGCAACCCAGGCCGCCGATTTGACCGCACATGTGGCAGATCAGGCGGCAAATGACCATTCTGCAAACCAGAATGCCAGCAAAGTTCAAAACGCTCACGAAGCTTTGAACACTGACAAGACAGCAGAGCTGATGCAAAGCCCTGAACGCTTCGTCAATCGCGAGTTTTCCTGGCTGCAGTTTAACCGTCGTGTTCTCGAAGAAGCAGGCAATACGCGTCAGCCACTGCTGGAGCGTCTGCGCTTCCTGTCGATTTCGGCAGCCAACCTCGATGAATTCTTCATGGTGCGTATTGCAGGGCTTGCTGCACAGGTGCGTGCAGGTGTTGCCATGCGCAGCGCCGATGGTCGCACGCCGCAGGAGCAGCTTGATTTCGTTCTGGAAGAAGTTGGCCGCCTGCAGGAAGGCCAGCAGGAACGTCTGCGTACGCTTCGCGAAGAACTTGAAAAAGAGAATATCGAGATCGTACGCGCATCGACCTTGTCGAAGACCGAAAAAGATTGGCTGGAAGGTCACTTCCTGGAAACAATTTTCCCGGTTCTGACGCCGCTTTCAATCGATCCTGCGCACCCGTTCCCGTTCATTCCAAATCTGGGCTTCTCGATTGCATTGCAGCTTGCGCGTCGTCTTGATGGTCATCCGATGACGGCGCTGTTGCGCATTCCGGTTGCCCTGAAGCGCTTCATCCAGTTGCCGACCGAGCAGCAGAACGCGTTCCGTTTTATCACCATTGAAGATGCAGTCAGCCTGTTTATCGGTCGTCTGTTCCCGGGCTATGAGGTGCGCGGTGCCGGTACATTCCGCATCATTCGCGACAGCGATATCGAAGTCGAAGAAGAAGCGGAAGATCTGGTCCGCCTTTTTGAAACAGCTCTGAAGCGCCGTCGCCGCGGTCAGGTGATCCGCATCGAGTTCGATGCTGAAATCCCGGAAGCGCTGCGTGTTTTCGTTGCCACCGAACTGGGTGTCTCGGAAAACCGCATAAGCGTTCTGGAAGGTCTTCTGGCGCTCAACATGATTTCGGAAGTCGTTTCGATCCCGCGCGATGACCTGAAATTTGTGTCTTACAATCCGCGTTTCCCTGAGCGCATTCGCGAGCACGGCGGCGATTGCTTTGCCGCGATTCGTGAAAAGGACATTGTGGTCCACCATCCATATGAATCATTTGATGTGGTGGTGCAGTTTCTGCGTCAGGCCGCAGCTGATCCGGATGTGTTGGCAATCAAGCAGACGCTTTACCGTACCTCCAATGACAGCCCGATCGTGCGTGCGCTCGTCGATGCGGCAGAAGCTGGCAAGTCGGTCACAGCCCTTGTTGAGCTGAAGGCTCGCTTCGATGAAGAAGCCAATATTCGCTGGGCACGCGATCTGGAGCGCGCAGGCGTTCAGGTGGTCTTCGGCTTTATCGAATTGAAGACGCACGCAAAGATGTCGCTGGTTGTTCGCCGTGAAGACCAGAAGCTGCGTTCTTATGTTCACCTTGGAACGGGCAACTACCACCCGATCACAGCGCGTATTTACACCGACCTTTCATTCTTCACTTCCGATGCCGATATCGCACGCGATGTGGCGCATATCTTCAACTTCATCACCGGCTATGCGCAGCCTGCTGAAGAAATGAAGATCGGGATTTCACCGCTTACCTTGCGCACGCGAATCTTGAAGCATATCGATGACGAGATCACCAATGCGAAGGCTCATAAGCCTGCAGCCATCTGGATGAAGATGAACTCGCTCGTTGATCCACAGATTATTGACGCGCTTTACAAGGCCAGTCAGGCGGGCGTGCATGTGGACCTCGTCGTGCGTGGCATCTGCTGTCTGAGACCGGGTGTTCCTGGCCTCTCAGACAACATTCGCGCAAAGTCGATTGTCGGGCGTTTTCTCGAGCATAGCCGCATTTTCTGCTTCGGAAACGGGCATGATCTGCCTTCAGACAAGGCAATTGTCTATATCGGTTCTGCCGATATGATGCCGCGCAATCTCGACCGTCGCGTAGAGACACTGGTGCCCATTACCAATGCCACTGTGCATCAGCAAATCCTGTCGCAAATCATGTTTGCCAACATAATTGATAACCAGCAGAGCTATCAGCTACTTGCGGACGGCACCTCTCGCCGGATAGAAAAAGAAGATGGAGAGGAAGCTTTCAACGCGCAGGAATATTTCATGACAAATCCAAGCTTGTCGGGTCGCGGAAAGTCGCTGAAGTCATCTGCCCCCCGTCTGATTGCGCATCGTAAACGTGCGCAGGCGGAAAGAAACACGACTTCATGAGTCCAGCAGTAGCACAAGGCCGGTTGAAAGGCCTCAAGCCCGTCGCGGTAATCGATATTGGTTCCAACTCGATCCGTGTCGTTGTTTACGAAGGCATTGTCCGGTCTCCGACAGTGCTTTTCAATGAAAAGCTTCTCTGCGGTCTTGGCAAAGGATTGGCCAAGACCGGAAAGCTCAATGAGAAATCCGTCGATATCGCCCTGCGCGCATTGAAGCGTTTTCGCGTTCTGGCCGAACAAGCGGGTGCGATTTCCATTCATGCGCTGGCAACAGCCGCAGCACGCGAGGCGAAAAACGGTCCTGATTTCATTTCTCAGGCCGAGGCTATTCTTGGACGGCACATTGAAGTGTTGTCGGGCAAGGAAGAAGCCTATTACTCCGCTTTGGGAATCATTTCCGGTTTCTACAAACCGCAGGGTGTAACTGGCGACCTTGGCGGTGGTAGTTTGGAACTGGTTGGCGTCAATGACCATGAGGTCGGTGAGGGGATTACCCTCCCGCTCGGTGGCCTGCGTCTGCAGGATATGTCGAACGAACAATTGCCTGAAGCCGCCAAAATCACCCGCACCGAGCTTGCACGCGCGACACTTCTTGAAGAGCATCAGGGAGAAGTCTTCTACGCGGTGGGTGGTACGTGGCGAAATCTCGCCAAGCTACATATGACGGCCAAGCATTACCCGCTGCACGTCATGCATGGCTATGAGATGGACCCGGTGGAAGCAAAAAGCTTTCTCACGCGGGTTGCCAGAGGCAATATCGACACGATGCGCGGCATCGAAGCAGTATCCAAAAATCGTCGCCAGCTTCTTGCTTATGGCGCTACGGTTCTGCTCGAAACCATTCGGCGCATGAAACCCTCCAAGATCGTATTCTCGGCGCTGGGAGTTCGTGAAGGTTACTTGTATTCGCTGCTGCCCAAGAACGAACAGCGGCTTGATCCGCTTTTGTCTTCTGCAGAAGAGCTGGCAATCCTGCGTTCACGTTCGCCGCGTCATGCACGCGAGCTCGCAACATGGACAACGCTTTCGCTTCCCGTTCTCGGTTTCGATGAAACTGAAGATGAGAGCCGCTATCGTCAGGCGGCGTGTCTGGTGGCTGATATCAGCTGGCGCGCGCATCCCGACTATCGGGGCTCGCAGGCGTTGAACATCATTGCGCATGGTTCGTTCGGCGGCATCGATCATCCTGGCCGTTCTTTCATGGCTCTTGCGAATTACTACCGCCATGAAGGATTGGTCGAAGACGAGATTGCGCCGGAAATCCTGCAGCTTGCCTCACCGCGCCTGCGTGAGCGGGCAAAGCTTCTGGGTGCGCTGCTTCGCGTCATCTATCTGCTATCGGCATCTATGCCGGGCGTAATCCCGCGTCTTTACTGGCGTGAGGAAGACAACGGCATTGCACTGGTCGTACCGGGAGATATCGCCGATCTGATTTCTGACCGCCCTGAAGGGCGTTTACAGCAGCTTTCAAAGCTGACGGGAAAGAACCTCTTCTTTGCCATCGGCGACAGTGCGATTGACGCGAACGAGCATCATTGAAAAGAGTATGACTGATAAATCGAAAGGCCGGCGAGAGTTTTCTCCGCCGGCCTTTTTACTTAGTTTACAGCGGTTCCAGTTAAGAATGAATCGTTGGAACCGCTGTAACTGTTTGTTTTTACGCATTATCCGACGCAAAACTGCTTCGCACTTTTGCTGGAAATGCTATAATTCGACAGCTTGAATACGCCGGTTCTCAAATTTAATGCCGATTTTGCCTTCAATGAGATCGAGTGCTTTCTGGCCGAACACTTCGCGACGCCAGCCCTGAAGTGCGGGCACATTGGCATTCTCGCCTTCGGCTGCAATCTTGTCGATATCATCGGAGCTTGCGACGATCTTGGCTGCAACGCCGTGTTCTTCGGTCACAAGCTTGAGCAGCACTTTAAGAATATCTGCAGCTGCAGCACTGCCTTCTGGCGAATGAGACTGCTTTGGCAACTTTGGCAGATCTTCTTTTGGAATAGCCAGTGCCGCCTGAATGGCATTCACCAAGCCTGCCGCCTGAGCCGAACGTTCCCAGCCCTTCGGGATCGAACGAAGACGTCCGAGCGCTTCCGCATCTTTTGGCTGCTGCTGGGCGATTTCAGCGATCGTGTCATCCTTGATGACGCGGCCACGCGGAACATTACGTTCGCGCGCTTCACGTTCGCGCCATGCCGCAACGGACTGAACGATAGCAAGCTCGATTGGCTTGCGCATACGCGTCTTCACACGCTTCCAGGCATCATCTGGATGAAGGTCATAGGTCTCACGCGCGCTGAGAACAGCCATTTCCTCGTTGACCCACTCGCTACGGCCTTCTTTCTGAAGCTCATCTTTCAGATAAAGGTAGATGTCGCGCAGATAGGTGACATCGGCCAGCGCATAATCGAGCTGCTTTTCAGACAGCGGGCGGCGGCGCCAGTCGGTGAAGCGCGATGACTTGTCGATGTGTTTCCCAGTGACTTTCTGAACCAGAGCGTCATAGGAAATGGCATCGCCAAAGCCGCAGACCATGGCAGCAACCTGGCTGTCAAAAATCGGGGCAGGGATCAGGTTGCCCAAGTGGAAGACGATTTCAATGTCCTGACGTGCGGCGTGGAACACCTTGACCACCTTTTCATCGGCCATCAGCCGGAAGAAAGGCGCAAGATCGAGACCGGGCGCCAGTGCATCGACCAGAGCGGTATGATCGGGCGAAGCCATCTGAATAAGACAGAGTTCCGGCCAGAAGGTCGTTTCCCGAATGAATTCGGTATCGACCGTTACGAAGTCGGATTTGGCTAGGGCGGATACGGCCTCTTCAAGGGCCTCTGTGGTCGTGATGAGCTGCATGTTTTTCTTTTAGAGCGCATCCCGAAAACTGTGAAGCGATTTTCGGACAAGATGCACGTTTAACAGAGGATTAGCGCGCGCTTCGATATGATTCAGTCAGATTGAAACGATCACTGGATAATGGTGGGCTGCTTTGGGCTGTTGGCCGCACAGCAAGAAGCATATAGCGATGGAATAACACGTAAATAGTGATTTTTGTCGACATAATCCGTCAAGCTGGTTTAACAAGGCCGGATACGTGCCCGGATACAGGCAGTATCGGCTTGACAAAGCGTGATCAAAATGCGCTTTTCCGCCGGAATTGCAGCGCTTTGCCTGCACAAGATTTATAAAGTTCCAAAAGGCAGAAATCATGCACCGTTATCGCAGCCATACCTGCGCAGCCCTTCGCAAATCGGATGTTGGTTCAAAAGTCCGTCTGTCTGGCTGGGTTCATCGCGTCCGTGACCATGGTGGCATCCTCTTCATCGACATTCGCGATCATTATGGCCTCACTCAGGTTGTTGCAGATCCTGATTCGCCAGCGTTCAAGATTGCCGAAACCGTTCGTGGCGAATGGGTCATCCGTGTTGACGGTGAAGTGAAGGCCCGCGCAGATGAAGCTGTGAATGCCAATTTGCCGACCGGCGATGTTGAAATCTTCGCAACCGAGATCGAAGTTCTGGCTGCCGCCAAGGAACTGCCGCTGCCAGTGTTTGGCGAGCCGGACTATCCGGAAGACATTCGCCTTAAGTACCGCTTCCTCGATCTGCGCCGCGAAACGCTGCACAAGAATATCATGAGCCGCACGAAGATCATTGCAGCGATGCGTCGCCGCATGACCGAGATCGGCTTCAATGAGTTTTCGACGCCAATTCTGACGGCTTCTTCGCCGGAAGGCGCGCGCGACTTCCTCGTGCCAAGCCGTATTCATGAAGGCAAGTTCTACGCGCTGCCGCAGGCTCCGCAGCAGTACAAGCAGCTCCTGATGGTTGCCGGTTTCGACCGCTACTTCCAGATTGCACCTTGCTTCCGCGATGAAGATCCGCGTGCGGACCGTCTGCCGGGTGAATTCTATCAGCTCGACCTTGAAATGAGCTTCGTGACCCAGGAAGAAATCTGGGAAACGATGGAACCAGTCATGCGCGGCATCTTTGAAGAGTTTGCCGAAGGCAAGCCTGTCACGCAGCAGTTCCGCCGCATCGCTTATGACGACGCGATCCGCACCTATGGTTCGGACAAGCCTGATCTGCGTAACCCGATTGAAATGCAGGCCGTAACCGAGCATTTCGCTGGTTCCGGCTTCAAGGTCTTCGCGAACATGATCGCCAACGATCCAAAGGTCGAAGTCTGGGCAATCCCGGCAAAGACCGGTGGTAGCCGCGCATTCTGTGACCGCATGAATTCATGGGCGCAGGGCGAAGGTCAGCCGGGTCTCGGCTACATCTTCTGGCGCAAGGAAGGCGATAAGCTTGAAGGCGCTGGCCCGATTGCCAAGAACATTGGTGAAGAACGCACCGAAGCGCTCCGCAACCAGCTGGGTCTCGGCGATGGCGATGCCTGCTTCTTCGTAGCAGGTCAGCCATCGAAGTTCTACAAATTCGCAGGCGATGCCCGTACGCGCGCTGGTGAAGAACTGAACCTCGTTGACCGTGATCGCTTTGAACTGGCCTGGATCATCGACTTCCCGTTCTATGAATGGGACGAAGACAACAAGAAGCTCGACTTCGCGCACAACCCGTTCTCGATGCCGCAGGGTGGCATGGAAGCACTGGAAACGCAGGACCCGCTGACGCTCAAGGCTTACCAGTACGATCTGGTCTGCAACGGCTTTGAAATCGCTTCCGGTTCGATCCGTAACCAGCTGCCGGATGTCATGGTCAAGGCGTTTGAAAAGGTCGGCCTCAGCCAGCAGGACGTGGAAGAGCGCTTCGGCGGCCTTTATCGTGCATTCCAGTATGGCGCGCCTCCACATGGCGGCATGGCGGCCGGTGTTGATCGCGTTATCATGCTGCTCGTTGGTGCAAAGAACCTGCGCGAAATCTCGCTGTTCCCGATGAACCAGCAGGCGCTCGATCTTCTGATGAATGCACCTTCGGAAGTGTCGCCAGCGCAGCTGCGCGATCTTCATATTCGCTTAGCGCCAACCCAGAAGAGCTGATCTTCTCCGGTTTGAAAATCAAAAGCCCGGTCGCGAGACCGGGCTTTTTCTTTGACCTTATCAGTACGGCAAAAGAAAACCCGGTGAGCAGAACTCACCGGGTTTTGTTTGATGAACCTGAGTTCGATCAGTTGTTGGCTTCAACGCCAACTTTCAGAAGCTGGATCAGCTTTGTCGGGTCGAGCGAAGCGGTCGCAACGATGGACGCGAAGCTTACCGACTGGTCAGGCGAAGCCGAAACGGTCAGCGACTTTGGATCGTCGAAGTACTTTTCAGCTGCGGCCTTGAGCTGCTGGGCAAATTCAGGGTTCTTGAGCTGTGTTGCCATCAGCGGAACCATCATCTTCAGCTGTTCGCCGAGCTGCTTGCCATCGGCACCCTGCTGCTTGCCGTAATATTCGAGCAGCTTCTGTGTGAGTTCTTCGTTGTCAAAGCGGATCGACAGGTTCTTGAGGCTCAGCTGTTCAGCGAGACCGAGAAGAGCGAGGCCAGCTGCGTCTTTTTCTGCATCAGCCTTGGCCATGTTTTCCTGTGTCTTCTGCAGAGCTTCTACGAAAGACAGATCATAGCCGTCGATAGCAGCGGTCAGATTGATCTTGCCGAGTTCTTCAGCATTGATTTCAAACTGATCCAGCGTCGCATTGCCCGAAGTCGGCAGCCATGTACCCTTCGAGTTGATCGAACCCTTAAGAGCGCTCATATCGAGTGGAGCGAGCGGGTTCTTGCCGTTCTTGTCGAAAGTCGCATCAATATCGGCAATGGTGAGATTGTAGTCGATTTTTTCGGCTTTGTTGGCCGAATTCAGAGTCACTTCCATGCCCTTGATCAGAGCGCCATCTTTGCCTGGAGTGCCAACCGAGAACTCGTCGATCTTCATCTTGTCGTAGAAGACCATCTTGGCGAGCGGGCCTTCGGCTTTCTCGGATGGGAGAATAACGTTCTCCATCGAGATGCCTTTGATCGTGGCTTTATCGTTCTTGTCCGCGCCTTCAGGAGCGAAGTCCAAGTCCGCAACCGCAACTTTTTCGATGCTATAGCCGCCTTCTGGCGTGTCCTGCACGTTTTCGAGCGTTATATCGCCGACAGGCGTCGCGCGGTCAGAGATGGTAGGCAGCTTGATTGTTGTGCCTTTGAGCAAAATGTTGTCGCCGTCAGCCTTAACTTCGGCGAAGTTCAGCTCTCCGCCCTGCTTTGTATAGAGGGCTTTAACGCGCTCTGCGACTGCATTTGCATCTGCAGCCATTGCCGCACTGCCAAGAACAAGCGAGAGCGCGGTGCTTGCTGCGAAGACGCGCACGGCCTGCTTGCTAACAACGAAAACCTTCATTTATTGGCTCCTGATCATTTGGTAAATTTTAGATAGCCTTCATAAGCCTTTACGCAAGGAAAAACAGCCTGTTTCATTCGTTACGTATAAGTTGTGGAGAAAACCTCTACAATTCCCGTATAGAAGCTAAATGACGGCAACATTGCGACGAATGTACTGGATTGGTTCTCATCCCCACTTGCTGACGAATCGCGCAATTGGTACTGAGAACTATGGGTAAAAGTCTGATTCCGCCGGACGACGGCGACGAACACATCGAACGGGTTGATCTTAAATCGGCCCTCGAGGAACGCTACCTCGCTTATGCGCTGTCCACGATCATGCATCGTGCGCTGCCGGATGTGCGCGACGGTTTGAAGCCGGTTCATCGCCGCATCATGCATGCAATGCGCCTGTTGCGACTCAATCCCGATCAGGCCTATGCAAAATGCGCGCGTATCGTCGGTGACGTTATGGGTAAATTCCACCCACACGGCGACGCCTCGATTTACGACGCGCTTGTGCGTCTGGCGCAGGATTTTGCCGTGCGTTATCCGCTCGTGGACGGGCAGGGCAACTTCGGCAACATTGACGGCGATAATGCGGCTGCGATGCGTTATACCGAAGCGCGGATGACCGAGGTCGCAACGCTGCTTCTTGAAGGCATTACCGAAAACGCCATCGACTTCCGCCCGACCTATAATGAAGAGGACGAGGAACCCATCGTCCTTCCGGGCGCGTTCCCGAACCTGCTTGCCAATGGCTCGGCCGGTATTGCGGTCGGCATGGCCACCAATATTCCGCCGCATAATGTGGCGGAGCTGTGCTCGTCGGCGCTCTATCTTATCAATCATCCCGAAGCGACTGTTGAAGAACTCGTCACTTCGCCGGAACAATGGGAAGAGCTGAAGAAGGAAGCGGAAACCGATCCGGCAGCACTATTGAAGTGCAAGGTGCGTGGTCCCGATTTCCCGACCGGCGGCATCCTGGTGGAAGAGCATGCCAACATTCTCGAAGCCTATCGCACCGGGCGTGGTTCTTTCCGCGCACGCGCGCGCTGGGAAAAGGAAGAGGGCAATCGCGGAACCTGGGTGATTGTTGTCACCGAGATCCCATATCAGGTTCAGAAGTCGCGCCTGATCGAGAAGATTGCAGAGCTGCTTCTGGCCAAGAAGCTGCCACTGCTCGACGATATTCGCGACGAGTCTGCTGAAGACATCCGCATCGTTCTGGAGCCGAAGAACCGCACGGTCGATCCTGAACTGCTGATGGAATCGCTTTTCAAGCTGACCGAGCTTGAGAACCGCGTTTCGCTCAACATGAACGTGCTCTCGCACGGTAAAGTGCCGAATGTTCTGTCACTGGGCGGCGTGCTCAAAGAATGGCTTGAACATCGCAAGGAAGTGCTCGTTCGCCGTTCCGAATACCGTCTGGCAGAAATCGAAAAGCGGCTGGAAATCCTTGGCGGTTTCCTCAAGGCATATCTCAATCTTGATGAAGTCATCCGCATTATTCGTGAAGAGGATGAACCGAAACAGGAGCTGATGCGGTTCTTTGATCTGACGGATAATCAGGCCGAAGCAATCCTCAACATGCGCTTGCGTTCCTTGCGCAAGCTTGAAGAATTTGAAATTCGCAAAGAATTCGATGGTCTGACTGCTGAAAAGACCGATCTGGAAGGCTTGCTTGCTTCGGGCACGCGCCAGTGGAAGAAGATCAGCACGGAAATCAAAGCTGTCCGTGAGAAGTTTGGCCCTGAAACCAAACTTGGCAAGCGCCGCAGCACCTTTGCCGATGCGCCAAGCCATGATCTCGAAGACATTCATCAGGCGATGATCGAGCGTGAACCGGTTACGATTGTTGTGTCTGAAAAGGGCTGGCTGCGCGCGATGAAGGGCCATATGGCTGACTTCTCGACGCTGGCATTCAAGGAAGGCGATAAGCTCAAGCTGGCTTTCCATGCTGAGACGACTGACAAGCTGCTGTTCTTCACGACGGGTGGCAAGTTCTTCACCATTGGTGCGAACACGCTTCCGGGCGGGCGCGGCCATGGCGAACCGATCCGTATCCTCGTTGATATGGAGAATGATCAGGATATCCTGACGGCCTTCGTTCACGATCCACAGGCCAAGCTTCTGCTTGTATCGCATGAAGGCAATGGCTTCATAGTGTCCGAGAATGAAGCGGTCGCCAATACCCGCAAGGGTAAGCAGGTGATGAATGTGAAGGCGCCAGATGAGGCCAAGCTTTGCCAGCGCATTTCGGGCGATCACATTGCGGTCGTGGGCGAGAACCGGAAGATGGTCGTCTTCCCGCTTTCGGACATTCCTGAAATGACACGCGGCAAGGGCGTTCGCTTGCAGAAGTATAAGGACGGCGGCGTGTCCGATGTTCGTACTTTCGCGATCAGCGACGGCCTGTCGTGGCAGGATTCAGCAGATCGTACCTTCAATCGCAGCAAAGAAGAACTTGTCGAGTGGATTGCGGCCCGTGCCTCTGCTGGGCGTCTGGTACCCAAGGGGTTTCCGCGTTCGGGTAAATTCTAAATAGCTATATTCTGTAATCGATTTCCGCTGATATGGAGCTTGGCCTAAGGCAAGAAGAGCAATTTACTTTCTTCATGCCTTAGGAGATTACATTGAAAATCAGGCAAGCCACACCAAAAGACTCTTTCGCGGTTTGTGAGGTTTTGCGTCGCTCGATAACAGAGCTTTGCGTGGGTGATCACGGTGGGCGCAATGATATTCTCTCACCTTGGCTGGCCAATAAGACTCCCGAAAACGTTCTTCAATGGATTACTGCACCGAGCCAGCTGACGGTTATTGCAGAGGCCGATCATGATATTGCGGGTGTCGGTCAGGCTTCGTTAGAGGGCAAGATATTGCTGAACTATGTCTCGCCTGAATTCAGGTTTCGTGGCGTAAGCAAGTCTATAATGCTCGCTCTCGAAGAGGGCATACGGAGCAATGGATGTGCAGTTGTCGAGCTGGTCAGCACGGGCACGGCACTCAGCTTCTATGAGGCGCTCGGATATATTGCTATAGGCTCACCGCAGGTGGCGCGTAGCGGGCGTTTATCGTACCCGATGGAAAAGCGACTCGGAGCTTGATCCTAGCCCTCAAATTTCTGCCAGCCGCGCGGGCCGAGATGCTCCTGTGGCCTGAAGCGCGTCTTATATTGCATCTTGCGCGACCCCTCGACCCAGTAGCCGAGATAGACATGGGGAAGGCCAGCGGCGCGTGCGCGCTGGATATGATCGAGGATCATGAAAGTTCCGAGCGAACGCTCGTGCATATGCGGCGTGAAGAATGAATAGACCATAGACAGGCCGTCTGCCATCACGTCGGTAAGAGCTACCGCGATCAGCTCTCCATCGCCTTTCGCGCTGATAAAACTGTCCGGGCCGCGTCTGCGATATTCGATAATCTGCGTGTTGACGTGGGTATCTTCGACCATCATCGCATAATCGAGCACTGTCATATCGGACATGCCACCTGAATGGTGACGGGCATCCAGATAATCGCGGAAAAGGGCATATTGTTCGGTGCTGGGCTGTGCCTTGTGCTGGCGGCCGATCAGATCGCGATTATGGTTCCAGACCCGGCGCATACTCCGGTTCATCTCAAATTCGCCGGTCAGGATACGCACAGAAACGCAGGCGCGACAAAGCTCGCAGGCCGGACGATAAGCAATATTCTGAGAACGACGGAAACCGCCCTGTGTAAGCAGGTCATTGATTTCGCTGGCCTTGTCACCCACAAGATGAGTGAAGACCTTCCGTTCCATCTGGCCGTCAAGATACGGGCAGGGCGATGGAGCCGTTAAGAAAAACTGCGGAGACTGTTGCGGTTGATGGGTCATTCAATATCCACGAAACGGCAATACCGAACCATCTCTTTATGCCCTAAAGATTGAGCCGGCTGCACAAAACGTCAATAGACATTTTGTGCAGCCGACCCTGAATTTTTTTGATGCTTGTTTTAGCGGTCTGAACGAATGACTGCTGTACCAAGCAAGAGGTCGTGCACGGTACGCTTACGGTCTATCACCAGTGTCGCCAAAAGGATGAACGGTGTAAGCACCACATTCAGGCCCCAGAACAGAACAGTGTGGACCAGTGCCAGCATCGGATCGACTGTGCCGCCTTCAAGGCGCACCAATTTGATGTTCATCATCTGCATACCCTTTGTGGCCTGTTGAGGCCCGCCAAGAGTGCGAGATATGTAAAACAATGCGACTACCGGGAACATGATGGCGTAGAGCGCCCATCCCAGCGAAAGCGTGAGAATTCCAAGGATGAAAATTACGATTGCTGCCGGGATGCAAAGAAAGAAGACAATCATATAGTCGATAAGAAAAGCCATAATACGGCGTGTGCGCACGCCTTCAAAAAATGCGCGGCTTTCAAAACGCGGGCCCATGACTTCGCCGTGCAGAATATGGTCGGACATTTTTCCTTCCAGTCCTTCAAAAGAAGCGTCCGGGAACAACCGTCCGCTGTCCCGCACTGCGCGGAACAGTCTCAAGGTGGTGTATGAAACTGGCTATTTCAAGGAAACAGCGTCTCGGATTTTAGCCCTGGCTTTTCAGCTTCTCAGCAACGTCGAGCGCAAAATAGGTCAGGATGCCGTCACAGCCTGCGCGTTTGAAAGCCAGCAGGCTTTCCATCATGACTTTTTCTTCGTCGATCCAGCCATTCATGCCTGCAGCTTTGATCATCGAATATTCGCCCGATACCTGATAGGCATAAGTCGGCAGGCGGAATGTGTTTTTCAGGCGATGGATGATGTCGAGATAAGGCATCCCAGGCTTAACCATCAGCATGTCAGCGCCTTCAGCCACGTCCTGCTCGGCCTCGCGCACCGCTTCGTCCGGATTTGCTGGATCAATGTAATAAGTCTTCTTGTCGCCCTTCAGCAGACCAGCTGTACCGATTGCATCGCGATAGGGGCCATAGAAGGCGGATGCGAATTTGGTCGCATAGGACATGATCGGTACATGGTTGAAGCCATGCGCATCCAGTGCCTGACGAATAGCGCCGATACGGCCATCCATCATGTCGGACGGTGCGATAACGTCTGCACCGGCTTCCGCCTGTGCGAGCGCACCGCGCACGACCATCGCAACCGATTCATCGTTGATGATTTCGCCATTGCGCAAAATGCCGTCATGACCGTGGGTTGTGAACGGATCGAGCGCTGCATCGGTAATGATACCGATTTCCGGCACTTCCTTCTTGATCGCACGCACGGCGCGGTTGATCAGATTGTCCGGGCTTGAAACGAAAGCGCCGTCCTCTGTCTTTACTTCTGCCTTTTCGCGCGGGAAGGGCGCAATCGCGGGAATGCCAAGCTTGGCAGCCTTTTCGGCCATGCGCACAGCCATATCGACCGAATAGCGCTCAACGCCCGGCATCGCGTCCACAGGCTCGCTGACATTGGTTCCGTAAGTCAGGAAGAATGGCAGGATCAGATCGTCCACCGTGAGATGTGTTTCCTGAACCAGTCTGCGTGACCAGTCGGCCTTGCGCATTCGGCGCAGACGACGCCCACCGGTCACGTCATCGACATAGCCTGAAATGTTGGCAGAAGAAATGTTGGACAAACGATCAGTCATATAAATGTTCCCGAGAGAAGAAAGCTTGGGAATCTAACGGTTCGGAAGCTTGTTATCAGATGAGCACGGTTTATCACGGGAAAAGTGGCTAATCCAAGCACAATGGCCTGCGCAGGATTGACGCGGGGCGTTTCACTTTCTACGCATTGAAAGCATTTCCAGCAAAAGTGCAAAGCAGTTTTGCTTAGGACAATGCGTAGATTAAAAGGGCATTTCCAGCAAAAGTGCGAAGCGGTTTTGCGTGGGATAATGCGCAAGAGGGAATGATTATAGTGGTTCCAACGTTCATTCTTATCCGGAACCGCTTTAATCGCACGGGAGAGACATGATGCAGATCGATTTCGGTGGTGGCGGTGAAATCAGCTTTGAACGCAAGGGAAAAGCGGGCCTCGTGAAGCTGACGCGCTCATCGGCGCTCAATGCTTTGACGCATAAAATGATTCTTGCGCTCGACCGTGCTTTGCAGGCCTGGGAAACCGATCCGGATGTCGCCTGTGTTATTCTGGAAGGCGAAGGCCGGGCGTTCTGCGCCGGTGGCGACGTGGTTGCAGCCTATAAGGCCGGACGCGAAGGCACACCCGCTTTTGATTTTTTCCGCGATGAATATCGACTGAATGCCCGCATCGGACGTTTTCCAAAGCCATATATCTCGCTGCTTAACGGCATCGTCATGGGCGGCGGCGCTGGCATTTCCGTACATGGTTCGCACCGGATCGTGACCGAAAATACGCTTTTTGCGATGCCCGAAACCGGCATCGGCTTCTTCCCGGATGTCGGTGGAAGCGCCTTCCTGCCGCATCTCCATGATAATTTCGGCTATTATCTTGCGCTCACCGGCAACCGAATTCGCTGGGGCGATTGCCTGCAGAGCGGCATCGCGACCCATGCAGTGGCCGCCAGCGATCTCGACGACCTTCGCGATGACCTGGTTGCAAAAGCTGACCTTGATGGTGCTTTGGCCAGTGCTCAGTATCCCGATTTTGAGACAGTCCCCGAAACCCGCAAAGTTATTGCGGAAAGTTTCGCACATGCGACGCTTGCCGAATGCCTAGACGCTTTGGAAAAAGCAGCAGCCACGGGCAATAAACCGGCAACGGATATTCTGAATGTTATCGCCACGCGTTCGCCAACCAGTGTCGCTGTCACATTCCGCCAGATTGCCGATGGTCGCGCACTGGATCTCGACGATTGTATGCGGATGGAATATCGCATCGCGTCGCGTATGCTTGCTGGGCATGATTTCTATGAAGGCGTACGCGCGGTTTTGATTGACAAGGATGGAGCACCTGTCTGGAAGCCAGCTTCGACTGATGAAGTGAAGCCGGAAATGGTCAATGCGTATTTTGCTAATCTTGGCGAGAGGGAACTGAGTTTTTGATGCGTCAGGATGAACTGCACCAGCATATACAACCCAGCGGCACTGAATGGTCCTTTGTCTGGTTTATACGGCTGATCGCTTTAGCTGCTCTTGCGAGCGGCGTTTATTACTGGATTAAGCTGATCGGCGTTTATCCAGGCTTGCTGTGGCGTTTCGACCTCATGCCGTGGCAATGGCAGACGGCTTGCGTGGCCCTTGCTCTGCTTATGCCGGTTGCGGCAACCGGGCTGTGGATGCGTGCGCAATGGGGACCGGTACTGTGGTTCGTGGCGGCTGTCGGTGAGATTGCCATCTATTCTGTCTTTGCGCGCCATTTTGAATACAGACCCCTTATCGTGGGGTTTAACGCCGTTTGTCTCCTCATTTATGTTGTGTTCCGCGTCCTGCTTTACCTCGAGAAAAGACGACTTTCTCGCGTTCGTATAACGGCCTGAAATCGCGCGCCGGTAACAAAACATTAAGTCTGAATCTGCATTTCGCTTGGTAAGCTACTGTTAAGGCTGACTTTTAAGTCGAATTTTATGGATCGCGTCTAAAGTCCTCTCAAGACACGGTGAGAAAATACACCGGACCAACAGGAAAGAGAGTGGCCTCATGTAAGGCTGCTCCGACAGAGAGGCAAAAGAAATGATCAATGCACAGCACAGAATGGATGCATCTGCTCCGCTTTTGAATCCCGAAGCAGCTCTCCGCACACTTTATCTCGAAGCATTGCAGCTGGTTGAACGCCTGCATCGTCGCCTCCTTGATGTCATCAAGGACGAATTCGACCGCGCCGGCCGTAGCGATATCAATGCGACGCAGGCACTGCTCCTGTTCAACATTGGCAATTCTGAATTGACCGCTGGTGAGCTGCGCTCGCGCGGTTATTATCTCGGATCGAATGTTTCCTATAATCTCAAGAAGCTGGTCGAGATGGGTTTTATCCATCACGAACGCTCGAATACGGACCGTCGTTCGGTTCGCGTCAGCCTGACAGACAAGGGCAACGAGATTGCTGATCAGGTACAGGCACTTTACCAGCGCCATATTGCTTCTATCGAGCAGGTTGGTGGTATTCAGGTTGAAGAATTCACCGCGATGAACAAGTCGCTGCAGCGTCTGGACCGCTTCTGGAACGACAGCATTGCTTACAGGCTTTGATATTGCGGATGCCGAAAGGCAGCCGACAACTTAGAAGTTTGTTGCAGAACGGTCACAATTGACCCGGTTTGTATGTTAAAGTTCATTATTGCGAGCTAATTCAGCGAGGCCTGGCTTGAAATCCGGGCTTTGCGACATGAATAAGCCATAAAAACCGACATAAGCGGTTTAATACAGCGCATAAATTAGAGCTATCTGCAGATGCGACGCATCTGGGCGAAACCGGTTAGCCTTTGGGACCAAAACTATGACCAAAACCGACAAGAATGCCGAAGCTTTCAATGTAGGCCGTCGCAGCTTCCTGCGTGGCGCAGCAACGGCCGGTTTGGCTGCTGCTGCAACTGCTATCGCTCCTGCGGCTTTTGCCCAGCAACAGGCTTTGAATGATATTCTTTCGGCGCCACGCCGCGGCAACTGGGATGACCAGTTCGATGCCCGCGCGACCGGCGGTCAGAAAGTGGCAACCAATCAGCCAGTGCTCAGCCAACAGACTGTGGGCAATCTTCAGTCCGCTATCGCACAATACGCCGATCTGGCAGGTCGCGGCGGCTGGCCACAGGTTCCGGGCAATGCGAAGCTGCAGCTTGGCGTTAATGATCCTTCGGTACAGGCTCTGCGCCAGCGTTTGATCGTTTCGGGCGATCTTCCGCGTGAAGCCGGTGTGTCCGGTGCGTTCGATACCTATGTCGATGCAGCGGTCAAGCGCTTCCAGTCGCGTCATGGCCTTCCGGCTGATGGTGTGATGGGCCAGTTTACCTATGCGGCAATGAATGTGGATGCCAATACGCGTCTTGGCCAGCTGCAGACCAACCTCCAGCGCCTGTCCGGCATGACATCTGCAACACAGTCTGAACAGCGCTTTGTGATGGTCAACATCCCGGCTGCTCGTATTGAAGCAGTGGAAGGCGGCAGCGTTTCGCAGCGCCATACAGCTGTTGTTGGCAAGATCGACCGCCAGACGCCGATCCTTGACTCCAAGATTCACGAAGTCATTCTTAATCCTTACTGGACCGCGCCAAAGTCGATCATCCAGAAGGATATTATTCCGCTGATGCGGAAGAACCCGCAATATCTCGCGAATAACAAGATCCGTCTCTACAACGCTCAGGGACAGGAAGTTCCGCCGGAAAGCGTAGACTGGAATACCGACGATGCTGTGAAGCTGATGTTCCGTCAGGATCCGGGCAAGATCAACGCCATGTCCTCGACAAAGATCAACTTCCACAATCAACATGCCGTTTACATGCACGATACGCCGCAGAAGAGCTATTTCAATAAGCTCATGCGCTTCGATTCGTCGGGCTGTGTCCGCGTGCAGAATGTCCGCGATCTTGATGTCTGGCTGTTGAAGAACACCGCTGGCTGGGATCGCCAGAACATTGAAGGCACCATTGCATCGGGTGTGAATACGCCTATTCAGGTTTCCGATCCTGTGCCGCTGCATTTCGTTTACATCACCGCCTGGTCAACAGGCGATGGCGTGGTGCAGTTCCGCGACGATATCTACAAGATGGATGGTGCAACCGCTTTGGCGCTCGGCACCGATACTTGATCCCAATTGACTTACTAAAAAGCCGCCCGAACTCGTTTCGGACGGCTTTTTTGTTTTGGGTGCTGATCCAAGCTACGTCATGCCGCATTTTGGAACATGCTTTTCGCTTAGCGGCCATTGGCCTTGCTAATCGAAGTGTGATACTGCGCCTCATACCATATAGCTATCACCGGCTAACCGGAGGGTGTGAAACATGTCGCAAGCCAATAACGCTTTTTTCAACGCAACTCTTGAAGAAATCGATGCCGATATTTTCGGTGCGATCCGTAATGAACTCGGTCGTCAGCGTCATGAAATCGAGCTGATCGCCTCGGAAAACATTGTTTCTCGCGCGGTTCTTGAAGCTCAGGGTTCCATCCTCACCAACAAATATGCCGAAGGTTATCCGGGCAAGCGCTATTACGGCGGCTGCCAGTATGTTGACGTTGTTGAAGAATTGGCAATTGAACGCGCCAAGAAGCTGTTTGGCGCAGAGTTCGCAAACGTACAGCCAAACTCCGGCAGCCAGATGAATCAGGCCGTGTTTCTTGCGCTTCTGCAGCCAGGCGACACCTTCATGGGCCTCGACCTCAATTCCGGTGGCCACCTGACACACGGTTCACCAGTCAACATGTCGGGCAAGTGGTTCAACGTTGTTTCCTATGGCGTTCGTGAAGACGATCACCTTCTGGATATGGAAGAAATTGCTCGCCTCGCACGCGAACACAAGCCAAAGCTGATTCTCGCTGGCGGTACCGCTTATTCCCGCATCTGGGATTGGAAGCGCTTCCGTGAGATCGCTGACGAAGTTGGCGCATATCTGATGGTCGATATGGCTCACATTGCTGGTCTGGTCGCCGGTGGCGTACACCCATCGCCAGTTCCACACGCCCATGTCTGCACCACGACGACTCACAAGTCGCTGCGCGGTCCACGCGGCGGTATGATCCTCACCAACGATCCTGATCTGGCGAAGAAGTTCAATTCGGCTGTCTTCCCAGGCCTGCAGGGCGGCCCGCTGATGCATGTGATTGCTGGTAAGGCAGTTGCTTTCGCGGAAGCTCTGAAGCCAGAATTCAAGGTCTATGCTCAGAACGTCGTCGACAATGCGCGTGCGCTTTCGGACGAACTGAAGTCGCAGGGTCTCGATATCGTTTCCGGCGGCACAGACAACCACCTGATGCTGGTCGATCTGCGTCCGAAGAATGCAACAGGCAAGCGCGCTGAAGCAGCTCTCGGTCGTGCGAACGTGACCTGTAACAAGAACGGCATTCCTTTCGACCCAGAAAAGCCATTTGTAACTTCTGGTGTTCGCCTTGGAACGCCTGCTGGCACGACCCGTGGTTTCGGCAAGGCTGAATTCAAGGAAATCGGCTCGCTGATCGCAGAAGTGCTCGATGGTCTCAAGGTTGCAAATTCCGATGAAGGCAATGCATCGGTTGAAGCAGCGGTTAAGGCAAAGGTCATTGCACTGACCGACCGCTTCCCAATGTACGGCTATCAGGGCTAAAATTGCTCACAATTTGATGAAGCCCCGCTCAACCCTGTTGAGTGGGGCTTTTTCAATTGTGCCCTAATTATGCATCAACTTAACGATGGGGTATGATCGTCAGGAATCAGTCAATCTAAGGCGTGCCTTTCAAATCGGCGCGCTTGGAAACAAAGAGTGAAGTGCGTCGCGTAAGCTATATGCAGATGCGCTTTCGTAAGTGAAAGAGTGCCATGCGTTGTCCCTATTGCCAGTCTGAAGATACGCAAGTTAAGGATTCCCGCCCGGCGGAGGATGGTGCCGTTATTCGCAGGCGCCGTGTTTGCTCGGTCTGTGGCGGACGTTTTACCACTTTTGAACGCGTACAGCTTCGCGACCTTATGGTCGTCAAGAAGAGCGGTCGCCGTGTACCTTTTGATCGCGAAAAGCTTGCCCGCTCCATCGATGTGGCATTGCGTAAGCGCGACGTGGACGAGGAGCGCGTAGAGCGCGCAATCTCCGGCATCGTGCGCCAGCTAGAGAGCTCGGGTGAGGCGGAAGTGACTTCAGACGAAATCGGTCGTCTCGCCATGGATGCTCTCAAGGGCGTCGATGATATTGCCTATATCCGCTTTGCTTCCGTTTATCGCAATTTCAGCAAGGCCGTTGATTTCCACAACGTCATTGATGAACTGACGGTAACTGAAACTGATCGTGATCCGGACGCATAAAATGAGCCGAATGGAATTCCCGCACGCAAATGTGACGTCGGATGACGTTCGCTTCATGGAAGCGACCATCCGGCTTGCCCGTCGTAACAAAGGCCTCACAGGCACAAACCCGTCAGTGGGTACTATCCTCGTTAAGGACGGCATCATCGTCGGACGTGGCGTCACCGCAATCGGTGGGCGTCCTCATGCGGAGCCTCAAGCGCTCGCAGATGCCGGTGAAGCTGCCCGCAGCGCTACGGCCTATGTCTCGCTGGAGCCCTGCGCCCATCATGGTCGCACCCCGCCATGTGCCGAAGCGTTGGTGCGGGCTGGTGTTGCGCGGGTGGTGGTTGCCGCAACCGATCCGGATGACCGGGTGAGCGGAAAAGGCTTCTCCATATTGCGGGACGCGGGCATTGAAGTGGTGCCGGGTGTTCTGTCGGACAAGGCGGCTGATGACCTTGCAGGCTATCTGAATCGATCTTCTAAAAAACGTCCGGAAGTGATTCTGAAACTTGCACTTTCTGCCGATGGCTACATTGGGAAAAAGGGCGAGGGGCAGGTTCCTATCACCGGTCCGATTGCGCGCGCCCAATCGCATATTCTGCGCTCGCAGACCGATGTGATCCTCATCGGAGTTGATACGGCCATCGCCGATGATCCTATCCTGAATTGCCGTCTTCCGGGGTTGGAACAACGTTCGCCAATTCGCCTTATATTGGACAGCGGATTGAAATTACCGCTCGATTCAAGGCTTATTCGCACTTCGGAAGCCATTCCTTTGTGGCTTTCCTGTTGTGAAAATGTGGCGCCGGAGAGGCGATACGAGATGCAAGCTGCAGGATGCCGCATCATTGCAGCGGAAAGCGATGAGGGACGCATCGCTTTGCCGGAGCTGATGGACGATCTTGCAGCACAGGGTATTTCGTCCGTTCTGGTCGAAGGTGGAGCCAGTGTTGCCACAAACTTCCTAAAAGAAAAGCTGGTTGACCGCCTTGTTCTGTTCCATTCGCCTGTGGAAATCGGCGCGACGAATGGGGTTGCCGTCACGGATCTGCAATCCCATATCGATAGTGAATTTACAATTTTGCGCAATGCGCAGTACGGCGACGATGCCTGTATCGAGTATGTAAGGAAAGCGTGATGTTTACTGGGATTGTCACCGATATCGGTAAAGTGGATCGTATCAAGCCTTTGAATGAAGGCGTTTTGCTGCGTATTGAAACAGCCTATGATCCTGAAACGATCGAGCTTGGTGCTTCGATTGCTTGCTCTGGTGTGTGCCTGACAGTCGTGGCGCTGCCGGAAAAAGGCACAAATGCCCGCTGGTTTGAAGTTGAAGCCTGGGAAGAAGCGCTGCGTCTGACCACGATTTCAAAATGGGAAAACGGCACCCGCATCAATCTTGAGCGCTCGCTCAAGCTTGGCGATGAAATGGGTGGTCATCTCGTTTCCGGTCACATTGACGGGCAAGCTGAAATCGTAGAGCGCAAGGAAGAGGGCGATGCTGTACGCTTTACCCTGCGCGCGCCGGAAGAACTTGCACCCTTTATTGCACAGAAGGGTTCCGTTGCGCTTGATGGCACTTCGCTGACGGTCAATGGCGTTAATGGCAACGAATTTGACGTTCTGCTCATTCGTCATTCGCTGGAAGTGACGACCTGGGGCGATCGCAAGGCTGGTGACAGGATCAATATTGAGATCGATCAGCTCGCACGGTATGCAGCAAGGCTTGCGCAATATCAGAAATAAGCTTAGAGCCTACACTCTAAAGCTATAACAGCATTTTCCGAATTTAGCGTTGACCGCAGGTTTTGCGGTCCGCGATTTCTGCCATGGAGTCTCTCATGTCGAAGCACGAGGCGCACGCGCCGCATTTGCTCATTGTTGAAGCGCGTTTCTATGAAGAACTGTCCGACGCGCTTCTTGACGGCGCGAAGGCTGCTCTCGATGCCGCTGGCGCAACATATGATGTTGTGACGGTACCCGGCGCGCTTGAAGTGCCAGCGACGATTTCTTTCGCACTGGATGGCGCGGAAAATGGTGGCACTTATTACGATGGTTATGTTGCCCTCGGCACAGTTATTCGTGGCGAAACCTATCATTTCGATATCGTTGCCAATGAATCCTGCCGTGCGCTGACTGATCTTTCGGTTGAAGAAGGTCTTGCTATCGGCAACGGCATTCTGACAGTTGAGAACGACGAGCAGGCTTGGGTCCGTGCGCGTCGCGAAGACAAGGACAAGGGTGGCTTCGCTGCCCGCGCTGCGCTCACAATGATTGATCTGCGTAAGAAATTCGGAGCCTGATACGATGACTTCTTCTTCTGAAGGCCGTTCTGCACCGAACGCGCCACGATCTGCAAACAAGCGTGGCGTTGCACGTCTTGCAGCCGTACAGGCGCTCTACCAGATGGATGTCGCCGGTACCGGCGTCATGGAAGTCGTGGCTGAATATGAGGCCCATCGTCTTGGCAAGGAAGTCGATGGCACACAGTATCTTGACGCCGATCCGCAGTGGTTCCGCGCCATTGTCGCGGGCGTTGTCGATAGCCAGCTCAAGCTCGACCCGATGATTCATCAGGCGCTCACAGAAGACTGGCCGCTGTCGCGTCTCGACTCGACACTGCGTGCCATCTTGCGTGCGGGTGCCTGGGAATTGCAGACCCGCAAGGACGTGCCGACAGCTGTCATCGTTTCGGAATATGTGGATATCGCAAAGGCGTTCTACACTGAAGATGAGCCAAAGCTTGTTAACGCCGTGCTGGATCGTCTGGCTTTTGAACTACGCGGCGAAAGCCGTGGTGCAAAGCCGCGTGGCCGATAAACCTTAGTCACTCAGTAAATACTCAAAAAGGCTGCGAGAAATCGCGGCCTTTTTTGCATTCTGGCACAATAAACTACGGCTTGACCTTTGCAGATAGCTTCCGCATGTTGGACATGCGGCATTGAGAATGCTGAAATGCAGAAACATCAGCCAATTATTTGATTTTTGGTCGATGTTTTCAGAATAACAACAAGCCGAAGAAGCCCGGTGAATGGTCGGTTTCAGGCACTTCCATGCCGCTGTTCTTAGGCCCGGGGAGGGGTTTTCGGGCCTTTCATGCGCTGATGTGTGCAGGCAATCGCCACCCTTGTGAGCGGTCTGCTTGTGACTGGCGCGAGCTCATGGGAGTTGGCCTAAATGGGAATTGGAGTTCTTCTTCTCGTCATTGCCTGTGGTGTGCTTTCCGTTCTTTTTGCCGTATGGGCGATCCGCTCTGTACTTGCGGCCGATCAGGGCACACCGCGTATGCAGGAAATCGCTGGTGCCATCCGTGAAGGTGCTGCAGCCTATCTCACCCGACAATATACGACCATTGCCATTGTTGGCGTCGTGGTCTTTCTGGCAGTCTGGTATCTGCTGTCTATTTCTGCCGCCGTGGGCTTCCTCATCGGGGCAGTGCTTTCCGGGCTGACCGGCTTCATCGGTATGCATGTTTCCGTTCGTGCAAATGTGCGAACCGCACAGGCGGCATCCTTGAGCCTCGCAGGTGGTTTGGAAATTGCTTTCAAATCCGGCGCTATCACCGGGATGCTGGTGGCGGGTCTCGCACTGCTGGGCGTCTCAGTCTATTATTTTATCCTGACTGTCTGGCTGGGTTATTCGCCTTCCGACCGCACGGTCATCGATGCTCTTGTGGCACTCGGCTTCGGCGCTTCGCTCATTTCAATCTTTGCGCGCCTTGGCGGCGGCATCTTCACAAAGGGTGCTGATGTCGGTGGCGATCTCGTGGGTAAGGTCGAAGCAGGCATTCCGGAGGATGATCCACGCAATCCTGCAACCATTGCCGATAATGTCGGCGACAATGTTGGTGACTGCGCAGGCATGGCAGCGGACTTGTTCGAGACCTATGCCGTTACAGTCGTTGCAACCATGGTTCTGGGCGCGATTTTCTTCACTGGCTCAGACGTTCTCTCAAGCGTGATGCTCTATCCGCTGGCGATTTGCGGCACTTGCGTCATCACTTCGATTGCTGGCACGTTCTTTGTCAAACTCGGCGTCAATGGCTCGATCATGGGCGCGCTTTACAAAGGCTTGATCGCAACCGGACTTTTGTCCGTGGTGGGTTTGGCGATTGCCAACACGCTCACCATTGGCTGGGGTGAAATCGGCACTGTCGCAGGCATGTCAATCACCGGCACCAATCTCTTCATCTGCGGGCTGATTGGTCTCGTCGTCACCGGTCTGATCGTGGTGATTACCGAATACTACACCGGAACCAACAAGCGTCCGGTCAATTCGATTGCTCAGGCTTCGGTCACTGGCCATGGCACCAATGTCATTCAGGGCTTGGCTGTTTCGCTTGAATCGACGGCTTTGCCAGCAATTGTCATTGTTGGCGGTATCATCGGCACATATCAGCTCGCGGGCCTCTTTGGCACAGCTATTGCTGTTACGGCCATGCTTGGCATTGCCGGTATGATCGTGGCCCTCGACGCTTTTGGCCCGGTTACGGATAATGCTGGCGGTATTGCTGAAATGGCTGGCCTTGATCCGGAAGTGCGCAAATCGACAGATGCTCTCGATGCCGTCGGTAACACGACCAAGGCCGTCACCAAGGGCTATGCGATCGGATCGGCGGGTTTGGGTGCGCTTGTGCTCTTCGCGGCCTATTCAAACGATCTGGCTTATTTTGCCGCCAACGGGGAAGCCTATCCATATTTTGCGGATATGGGGCCGGTGTCGTTCGAGCTCTCCAATCCCTATGTGGTTGCCGGTCTGATCTTTGGTGGTCTCATCCCCTATCTCTTCGGTGGTATGGCGATGACGGCTGTTGGTCGTGCGGGCAGTGCGGTGGTGCAGGAAGTGCGTCGTCAGTTCCGTGAGAAGCCGGGCATCATGACGGGCAAGGATCGTCCGGATTATGCGCGAGCTGTCGATCTTCTGACGAAAGCCGCCATTCGGGAAATGATTATTCCGTCGCTTCTGCCGGTTTTGGCGCCGCTTGTCGTCTATTTCGGCGTGTTGCTGATCTCAGGCTCCAAAGCCGCAGCCTTTGCAGCACTCGGTGCCTCGCTGCTGGGCGTTATCATCAACGGTTTGTTCGTGGCTATATCCATGACATCCGGCGGTGGCGCCTGGGATAATGCCAAGAAGAGCTTCGAAGATGGCTTTACGGATGCTGACGGCGTGAAGCATCTCAAGGGATCGGAAGCGCATAAAGCTTCCGTGACCGGCGATACCGTAGGCGATCCTTACAAGGATACGGCAGGTCCAGCCGTTAATCCTGCCATCAAGATCACCAACATCGTGGCACTCTTGCTTCTAGCGGTGCTGGCTCACATGGCTTGATGAAGCACCAACAAAAAAAGCCCCTCCAAAAGAGGGGCTTTTTTTAATTCTTTGTATTGGATCAGTTGTTCGCGCCGCCAGCAGCACCCGGCAATGATGTCGGAGCTTTGGAAACACCCTGAATAATCTGACCAATGAAGGTCTGGTCCTTGCCGCCAGTTGGTGTGGTGCGCGATACGAAATCGAACAGCTTGCCGTCCTGAAGGCCGTAATTGGCAATATTGCTGACCTTGCCGTCCTTGTCGAAGTAAACGGCAAGGATATGACGGTCGATAATTTTGGGCTTCATGAACTGAGCCGCACGATAACGCTTCTGCGAAATGTAATAAAACACTTCGTTATCGAAGGTCGCCGTAGTGGATGGCGTACCGAGTGCGAGAAGCACCTGTTCACGGCTGGAGCCAACCGGAACCGAATCAAGTGCCTCCTGATCGAGCACGTAACCCTCTGTAAGTGTTTCCGACGGGTTTAGCGTGGACGCAGTGTTGCATCCGGCGAGAGCCGCCGAAAAGAGAATTGCTGTGCCTGCGAGAAGGGCACGCTGTTTGCGTGCGCTTAGGAAAATTCGCTGCAACAAAGACCTCTCCATACATTCTATATCAGCGCGGCACTTTCGCCGTCGGGAGAACTTCGGTAAACCACCTTGCTTCTGGATGCAACAAGTACGGTCGTACGGGAATGATTCTTCGACTTTTTCGCCGCAAATCTAAAGCAAATGAGACAGTTGTGCTTCGCGTTTACGAGACGATCGTGGCGGCGGCGCGGCAAAAGCGTTTTTATGCACAATTTCAAGTGCCTGATACGCCTCTCGGTCGCTATGAAATGCTCTCAGTCCATATTTTTCTCGCTCTTCATCGCATGAAAGGCGAAAAATCTGCATTATTGCCGCTTGCGCAGGACATTGCAGACGAATTTTTCAAGGATGTCGATCATTCCTTGCGGGAATTGGGAATCGGTGATCAGGGCGTTCCCAAGCGCATGAAAAAGCTTGCACGCATGTTTTATGGTCGTGTCAGCTCTTATGGGACTGCATTGGATGCCGGTGATCGCGACATGCTGGCAACAGCTTTGACACGCAATATCCGCCCGGACCTCGAATTATGGCCGCATTCTCACTATTTGAGTGAATATCTGTTTGCTTGCCGTGATCGGCTGGCAAAAATTGAGGACAGTGCTTTGGCGGCAGGCGACATATCCTTTATGGATGCTGACGAGATGGCGTTTGCGCCAATATAGCACTTCCAGCAAAGGTGCGAAGCGCCTCCGCAGGGAAATCAGTTCGCTGGACTGATTTCTTTTCCTGCTGCGATGCGTCGGAAAATGCGTAAAAACAAACAGTTACAGCGGTTCAATATTAACTGGAGCCGCTGCAAATAACGAAACAAAGGCTAAAGAGAATGACTGATAAACCGGCGCTGACCTATCCCGTTCCGGTTCTGCATCTGCCCCCCAAGGGCATAACGGTGAAGATTGGGACCACTGACAAGGAAAGAGCTGCTTTGGCTGCCCAGCATGGCTTAGAGGCCGTGAATTCCTTTGCTGCAGAGTTTTTGCTGACGCCTTGGAAAAAGAGCGGCATTCGTTTGCGCGGAACCGTCAATGCGGAAATCGTGCAGTCATGCGTGGTTACACTTGAACCGCTTAATGCGACGATTGCGGAAGAAGTCGATACGATCTTCGTGCCAGAAAATTCACGCCTTGCCAAAATTCAGCTCGATGAGAGCGGAGAATTGCTGCTGGACGCCGATGGCGCGGATATTCCCGAGACTTTTGCTGGCGACAAAATTGATATTGGCGCTGTGGCTGAAGAATTTTTCGAACTGGCGCTCGATCCATACCCTCGCAAACCCGGCCTGCCTGACGATGCCGAGCCAGCCGTATTTGGCGATGTTGAAGAGGAAGAGAAGCCTGATTCGCCTTTTGCCAAGCTCTCGGAATGGTCCAAGAAGCCCTGATTTAACCGATGCTTGAGAGAATCTGGTTGTGCGCGACCGGAAAAACACTATTTTCGCGGAAAACCCCTATGTTTATAAAGAAGCAAATGGGGCAGGGATCGCACAGGAATAATCAATAGTGATAAAAATTTCGATTGACGCCATGGGCGGTGATTTTGGCCCTGAAGTGGTCATCCCTGGTGCTGCGAAGGCGCTTGAGCGTCATCCTGATATCCGGTTTATTTTCTTCGGTCTGGCTGGTCAGGTCGAGCCCATACTTGCGCGTTATCCAAAGCTACAAGCTGCTTCCGAGTTCCGCGCCAGTCAGGTTGCGATCAAGATGGATGACAAACCAAGTCAGGCGCTGCGCGCTGGTCGGGGCAAGTCTTCCATGTGGCAGGCGATTGAAGCGGTAAAGACCGGCGACGCCGATGTCTGCGTTTCTGCTGGTAATACCGGCGCACTGATGGCCATGTCCAAATTCTGCCTGCGTATGCTGTCTGATGTCGAGCGTCCGGCAATTGCCGGTATCTGGCCTACACTGCGCGGCGAGAGCATCGTTCTCGACGTTGGCGCAACGATTGGTGCCGATGCACGTCAGCTTGTCGATTACGCGGTTATGGGCGCGGGTATGGCGCGGGCGCTTTTTGAGGTTCGCAAGCCGACGGTCGGTCTCCTCAATGTCGGTACGGAAGAAGTCAAAGGTCTCGACGAGATTAAGGAAGCTGCCCAGATTCTGCGCGATACACCGCTGGAGGGTTTGCAATATACCGGCTTTGTCGAAGGAAATGATATCGGCAAAGGCACGGTCGATGTCGTCGTCACAGAAGGCTTTACCGGCAATATCGCTCTGAAGGCCGCCGAAGGCACTGCTCGTCAGATGGCAACGCTTCTGCGCCAAGCCATGAGCCGTACCTTGCTTGCCAAGATCGGTTATATTTTTGCCAAGGGTGCATTTGATCGTATTCGCGAGAAGATGGACCCGAACAAGGTGAATGGCGGCGTTCTTCTTGGATTGAGCGGTATTGTTATCAAGAGCCATGGCGGCGCAACGGCAGAAGGTTTCTGCTCGGCGGTCGAAGTCGGCTATGACATGGTGCGTAATAAGCTTCTTCAGAAGATTGAAGCGGATCTGGCGCATTTCCACCACAGTCATCCGCATTCTGCGTCTAATGACGGCAACGAAACAGCCAAATGATAATTAACCCATAACTGGGTATGAATTTTGACCGGCAGGCGTGGGTCTGCGATGGTCAGGCTAGGACAGGAAAACAAGATGATAAGATCTGTCGTAAGAGGTATTGGTTCGGCTCTGCCTAAGCGGATCATGAAGAATTCCGATTTTGAGGGCGTGGTTGAAACCTCTGACGAATGGATTGTCCAGCGTACAGGTATTCGTCAGCGTCACATTGCTGGCGAAGGTGAAACGACAGTATCGTTGGGTGCGGCTGCTGCCCGCGCTGCATTGGAAAATGCTGGCCTGCAGGCTTCTGATATCGATCTCGTTTTGGTCGCAACCTCGACGCCAAACCATACGTTTCCTGCAAGCGCAGTCGAAATTCAGCGCGAACTCGGCATCACGACCGGCTTTGCATTCGATCTGCAGGCGGTTTGCAGTGGCTTCATCTATGCCGTTACGACTGCTGACCTTTATATCCGTGGCGGACTTGCACGTCGTGTTCTGGTTATCGGCGCAGAAACCTTCTCGCGCATTCTCGACTGGAATGATCGCACCACCTGCGTTCTGTTTGGCGACGGTGCCGGTGCGCTGGTTCTCGAAGCCGGCGAAGGCAAGGGCTTGACCTCTGATCGCGGTATTCTAGCTGCCAACCTTCGTTCCGACGGCAATCACAAGGAAAAACTCTTTGTGGATGGCGGCCCGTCGACGACACAGACGGTCGGTCATCTGCGCATGGAGGGCCGTGAAGTCTTCAAACATGCCGTGGGCATGATCACGGACGTGATCGAAGCATCCTTTGCTGAAACGGGCCTTAGCGCCGACGATATCGACTGGTTTGTGCCGCATCAGGCCAACAAGCGCATTATCGATGCTTCGGCCAAGAAGCTGAATATAGCTGAGGAAAAGGTCGTTATAACCGTTGATAGACACGGCAACACCTCTGCTGCGTCGGTTCCGTTGGCTCTTGCTACGGCTGTCGCTGACGGTCGTATCAAGAAGGGCGACCTCGTTCTTCTGGAAGCTATGGGCGGTGGATTTACCTGGGGCGCAGTTTTATTGCGCTGGTAATAAAAAAATTGATGGGCCGCGAGGAAACTCGCGGCTTGACCACACCGCTTTTATTTGTGTAACCTCCTGTCACTTAAGGATATTATCTGTTCAAACACTAACCAGGTAGGTTCGGTTATGGGAGGTAAGACGGTCACACGCGCTGATCTGGCAGAGGCTGTTTACCGAAAGGTAGGCCTGTCCAGAACAGAATCGGCGGCTCTGGTCGAGATGATACTCGATGAAGTCTGTGACGCCATCGTCAACGGTGAAACTGTGAAGCTGTCGTCTTTCGCGACATTTCAAGTCCGTGACAAGAATGAGCGCATCGGCCGTAATCCGAAGACTGGCGAGGAAGTTCCTATTCTCCCACGCCGCGTCATGACGTTCAAAGCTTCTAACGTTCTCAAGCAGCGTATTCTGCAGGAACACCAGAAGCGTAGCGCAAAAGGCGCCAAGTAATCACCTCATATAGATAAAGAGAGATTTGTCTCTTTATCTCTTCGTCCTCACCGGACGAAGTATTTCCGCTTGCTTATTTATCCAGTGACATCTGTAAATCCGAAAACTGTGCCTCTTTCTGTAATATATGAAGGGGTGCTTATAAAGTTCTGATATTATATAATCGACGGATAAAGCGAGTCGTTTCGCTAATATAACAGACCGAAAAGTAGGGGCTTTTCATCCCAACTTTTTGTGTTAAACGCCGTTAGATTATTATGATATTATGGCTGGCGCTGATTGATGTGCCGATTGCCATTTGAACTATCTGGACTGGCAGGTTCGCCCAAAAGACGACCAAACCACTGGAAAGGGCAAGCAGATGGACAAAAGCCCTGATGCATTCAGGACTATTAGCGAAGTTGCCGAGGATCTCGATCTCCCTCAGCATGTACTGCGTTTCTGGGAAACGCGTTTCACCCAAATAAAGCCTATGAAGCGAGGCGGTGGTCGCCGCTATTATCGTCCGCTGGATGTTGAGCTTCTAAAGGGTATTCGCCATCTGCTTTATGATCAGGGTTACACCATCAAGGGTGTGCAGCGTCTGCTTCGCGAGAACAACGCACAGTTCATCATTGCCTTGGGTAATGGCGATGTGCAGGCTATTGAAGCGATCACGCGCCAGAAACAGGCTGCGGCAGAAAAGCAGGCAATGGAAAATGCCGCTGATCATGAAATGGCTTTGCCGAATGGCATTAAGGCACCACAACCTGCACGCAAGCTGTTCGGATTGCTGAAGGGTGAAGAAGACGGCCCGATCGGTGCCGATGGCAAGCGGCCATCGAAAGACAATCGGTCGCTGTTGCAGGAAGCGCTTTTTGATCTGCTTGAATGTAAGCGACTATTGGATCAGGTTCGCTAGAGCATTTTGCATTTAAGCTGAACCATTCGAAACGCATTATCTTTTTGTTTTACAAACGTCTTTGCCCGAAAACTGGTGTCCGGTTTTGAGAGACATGCTCAAAGAACGTAATTGAATTGAGATAATAAAAAGGGAGGCTTTTGCCTCCCTTTCTTTTTGGGTTATGTCGATGAGAGTTTGAGCCCGACGATGCCCGCGAGAATGAGCGAGACGCTTAAAATCCGGAAGAACGTCGCAGCTTCGCCCAGAATGACAATGCCCACCACGAATGCACCCAAGGCACCGATTCCGGTCCAGATTGCATAAGCTGTGCCCAACGGCAGGCTACGCATGGCAATTGAAAGCAGTGCAAAGCTGCCGATCATCGTTACGATGGTGATGATTGTCGGCGTCAGAAGAGAGAATCCTTCTGACTTTTTCATAAAATAGGCCCAGACGATTTCAAGGCCGCCCGCAAGTACGAGATAAATCCATGCCATTATAGTGCTCCTTGGGTATGGGCCGTCCCATATTTGAAGGAACGAAAGGTCGTCCTTTCGCTCTGGTATTGGGTTTCGAGCGCATCACGAAAAGTGTGAAACAGTTTTCAGATGAAGATGCGCGTTAAAGCTCTAGTGAGAAGGATGCAGGGCGTCGTTTAGATACATGCAGCTTAGCATGGTGAAAACATATGCCTGAATGATAGCCATAAGCAATTCGAGTGCGGTAAGTGCGACAGTCATGGCAAGTGGTAGAACTGCCGACAACAAGCCCATCGTGCCCAAACTGCCCAAGCCCACGACAAAGCCCGCAAAGACTTTAAGCGTGATGTGCCCCGCCAGCATGACGGCAAACAAGCGCACCGAATGGCTGATTGGCCGTGAAATATAGGACATCACCTCGATAGGTACGATAATCGGCGCGAGTATCATGGGGACACCTGCCGGCATAAACAGCTTGAAGAATTTAAAGCCGTGGCGGACCAGCCCATAAATAGTCACGGTGAGAAATACCAGCATCGCCAGCGCGAATGTCACAATGATGTGGCTTGTAACCGTAAAGGCATACGGAAACATCCCAATGAGATTTGCAACGAGGATGAACATGAAAAGCGAGAAAACCAGCGGGAAGAACTTCATCCCGTGTTCGCCTGCATTCTCGCGAATCGTTTTGGAAACAAACTCGTAGAGCATTTCGACTGACGACTGCCAGCGGCCAGGCA
Organism: Ochrobactrum sp. BTU1; assembly: GCA_018798825.1. Classification (NCBI taxonomy): domain Bacteria; kingdom Pseudomonadati; phylum Pseudomonadota; class Alphaproteobacteria; order Hyphomicrobiales; family Brucellaceae; genus Ochrobactrum; species Ochrobactrum sp. BTU1. The sequence continues at coordinate 764,168 of CP076354.1, forward strand.
CAACCCGATTCCGGCGTGAGGCTAAAAACAGAAAGCCAGCAGCAACTGTTACAGTCAGCAGCATGTAAAGCGCAGAATTTGTGAAGACAATCTGTTGGCCACCAAGTGTACCAAGCTCGACGATAGGTCGAATCGCAAATTGCTCAATAGGTCCAGCCACGGAACACCCCTCTTATGGGGCCGTCCCCTATGCGAACACAGACGCGGGTCGTCCCGCGCAACTTTCAGATAGAGACATTTTTTGCGGGCCGCAAGTCTCACTTAATTCAGAACCTACGAAAACTTGAATGGGCAGCTCTGGATCGAGACCGTTTTTGCGCTATTTTTAAAGTAACGCAACTCACTCTGGAGACTGATTGATGGCTATCTCACGGCGAAATTTCATTGTTGCTGCTTCTGCTGCGGGGGGCGGGGCAGCTCTGTCGCCATTCGATAGCTCTCAGGCTCAGGCACAAGGTCAGGCTTCGGTGTCAAAGGTCGAGAATCCAGGTTTTCATCGCTTTCAGTTTGGCGATTTTGAAATCACGACGCTTTCCGATGGGCGCAGAGCAGGCGAAGCGCCTGAAAAAACCTATGCAATCAATCAAGACCCGAAGGACGTGGCGGCACTTCTGGAGGAAAATCTCCTGCCGACTGATCGCTTTGTGAATAGTTTTACACCAGTTCTGATCAATACGGGCAAAGAGTTGGTGCTGTTTGATACCGGAATGGGCGCAGGGGCGCGCGAAGCCGGGCAGGGCAAATTAATCAGCGCTCTTGAGGCTTCGGGCTATAAGGCGGACGACGTATCACTCGTTGTGCTCAGCCATTTTCACCCCGATCATATTGGCGGCTTGATGGAAGATGGTAAGCCGGCTTTCGCGAATGCGCGTTACGCTGCAGGTCAGAAGGAATTTGACTTCTGGACTGATCCGGCGCGTCTTGAGACACCAGCTAAAACCGTTGCGCAAATGGTCGAAAAGAACGTGAAGCCATTCGCCGAAAAAACGACTTTCGTCGATGATGGCAAGGAGGTTGTCTCGGGCATTCATGCGGTGGGTGCTTATGGCCATACGCCAGGTCATCTGGCGTTCCGTGTGGAATCGGGTGGAAAGTCGCTGATGTTGATTTCCGATACGGCCAATCACTCTGTCATCACCTTACAGCGCCCCGACTGGCATGTTTCCTTTGATGTCGACAAGGAAATGGCGGTTGAAACCAGAAAACGTATCTTCGATATGCTCGCGACGGAACGTCTGCCATTCATTGGTTACCATATGCCTTTCCCATCTCTCGCCTACCTTCAGCGCGCAGGTGAGGGCTATCGTTACGTCCCGGAAACTTACCAGATCCGCGCAAGTTAAGTCCCCTTATCTACGGTGCAGGGCTGTTCATTTCTGCAATTGCAGAAATTAGACCTTGCGCCGTAACAGGTTATATTCTACGGCTTTTTCATGGTCCGGAGCGTAGCGCAGCCCGGTAGCGCACTTGACTGGGGGTCAAGGGGTCGTGGGTTCGAATCCCGCCGCTCCGACCATTAAATCAAGCCAATCAATAGAAATTTTTATGGTGCTTTTGCTGACGCTTTTCTTAAACTTCGGCTGAGAATTTCCATCATTTTGAAAATTGTTCTGTAGCGGAACTTAGGCACTCAGTGCCGTGCTACAGTCTGCACAAGCACAAAAAAGCCCCTGTATAGAACAGGGGAAATTTTGTTAACCTAATGCAATTTTGGATAAGAATACGTACGGGGGTAATACGATAAACTGATCCATAATGAAGTTAGTAAAAGAAGTTACGAAAATCTATTTCCACGTTAAATGAAAAAATGCCTGGTAATAGTATATCTTGATTAGATCGCAATTTTAGTTATTGAACAACCGCACTTGTTCGCTCACAATTATGAAGTGGGATTGTCTTATATGATGCAAGTTTGGTTGATTGATATTTTCCAAACGAAAAGAAATTTTACCATTTGGTTTAAAATATTTATTTGTATAATGCGGTGCTTCACGAATGTTATATTCAAGAGGAATCGTTCTTTCATTGCTGAAATTATTGCTGTTATCTGATCTCAAGCGGTATTTATTCGTCTTTTTCAGGTTGATGCTTGATGTGCGAGGCATGTAGTGATGAGTTTGATCATTGATTTCGTCAAATACGTTTCAATCGTCGTGATTGGTCTTTTGCCTATTATGAATCCCTTGACGACAATTCCCTTATATATGTCGCTGACCAAGCGCATGAGTGCTGAAAACAAACGTGTTCAGGCGCGAAAAGCATGTATTTATGCATTTTCGATTCTCACAGCATTTCTATTGCTCGGAAACGGGATCATCTCGCTTTTCAGCATATCCATGCCAGGTATTCGCGTCGCTGGCGGGCTGATCATCATGATCTTGGCGTTGCGGATGATTTTCTCAGGGGAGGATTCGTCATCAGAAGTAGATGCAGAGCCCGCCGATATCAAAAAAGCTGATCTGGATTATTCTTTCTCACCACTCGCAATGCCGAGCCTTGCTGGGCCGGGCTCTATTGCGGTTATTATGAGCTTTGGATCGCAGATTCCGTCTGAGCACACAATCATCGGCCATGGGATTGTCATTGTTGGTATCGCCATCACGATCTGCGTTGCTTATCTCGCACTCTCGTCTGCCTCACTGATTGAAAAGGTGCTCGGGGAACACGGTATGCAGGCTGTGACAAAGATCATGGGCTTTCTGCTGACCTGTGTGGCCGTGCAGTTTCTGGCGTCCGGTATCCGCGATTTCTACATCGAGTTCAGCAAAATCAGCTGATCCAATCAGGATCGTGGGACGAAGAGGATGATGCAGGTACCGACAAAGGCCGTTGCGGCACCAATGATATCCCAACGGTCTGGACGCATTCCTTCTGCAGCCCAAATCCAAACAATCGAAGCGATGATGTAAATACCGCCATAAGCGGCGTAAGCACGGCCAGCAGCGTCACTTTCAATCAGCGTGAGCAGGTAAGCAAAGAGCCCAAGGCAAACCAGCCCGGGAATGAGCCAGAGCGGGGACTTATCGAGTTTGAGCCACGCCCAGAATGTAAAACAGCCTGCGATTTCAAACAGAGCGGCGGCGACATAGATAAGAAGCTGCAAAGCGATTTTCCTAGAGACGGTTAGTTGCAAAAGGCTGAGGTTCAGCAGCTTTGCGTTGATACTTATACTCTAGCCCCGCGCACCCCCAAATAATGCCGAATAGCAAATAGAAATGTCGCCAGTGATCGGTATCAATGACATTGCCAATCAGCACATGCCCTAGATAGGCAGCATAGGCGCACATCAGAAATGGCTGCCACGGGCGGTTTCGAAACATCAGTTTGAAACCAATGCCGAGCGTTAGAAAAGTCAACGTCATAAAGCTTATGAAACCGATCCATCCATAGTCGAGTACCGCTTTTAGCCAGGTATTATGCGTGTCCTCACCAAACATAGGCCCAAACTCAAGCGGTCCAATGCCCAAGGGATGTTCGGTGGCTAACCACATGCCAAGCCAATGACGTGCAAAGCGGCCCAGCCGCGCGCTATCGTAGCTTTGTTCCAGCTGTGCGCGCTCGAGAAAGAAGGAGCGAACATCTGGGATCTGCAGCAACAGCAGCACAGTGAGAACAATCACGACAACAGAGAGGAGGCCAATCGTTATAAGCCGCAGCCGGAACTTGTTGCTTTCACTTTGCAAAAACAGAACTGCGAAAATGCAAATGAAGGAGAGGGGAACCATCCCCCATGCGGCGCGTGAGAACGATACCAATATGCCCAGCACAAGCACGCAACACAGCGGCATGTAAATCAGGAGATCGCGCATATTTCCGCGCATGATACGGTAAAGGCACCATGTAAAAGGCAGAACCAGAAACGGAGCGTAGACGTTAGAATCCTGAAATGCCCCTTTAGCACGATCATAACGCGTGAAGATTTCCGCACCGGGGAAAAGATTGAGATAGCCAGCAATTCCCAATAGCGAAGATACAAGACCGATGAGCAGATAGGCATTGAAGATCGTTTTCAGGCGCCGATAGTCGGCTTCGATGATTGCTGCATAGAAAACCGCTGTGAAGGCCAGGAAGAGCGACACAGCGATGTAAAGCGGCGCATCCTTGGTATCCGCCATCTGCATGACGGAAATCATGCCGCCGAAATTGAACATGGTGAAGATTGCAAGCAGCACCATACTGGTCCGCGTCAACCGCATCCCGAAAAGCAGCGCTACACTAATGAGCGCGACCATATAGAGTTCATACGGCGCGGGCTCGCTCATGACGAACCCAAGCAGAAATACACCGAACCCTATAGCGAAATTACTGATCAGCCTGTTCAGTGCGCGCTTGCCCGCAACATCGGCAGCAGGCAGGCTACGCCGATTTTGAGCCGCATCGTTGACGCTATGGGAAATCGCGCTCAATAAGCATTTTCCGTATTGAGAAGTCGGATCGGCGTGAGAAACAGGATCTTCAGGTCAAACCAAAGCGACCAGTTTTCGATATAAAACAGATCATATTCGGTGCGCATTCTGATCTTGTCGTCATTGTCGATTTCGCCACGCCAGCCATTGATCTGAGCCCAGCCTGTTACGCCTGGTTTCACGCGGTGGCGGGCGAAATAGCCGTCAACCACTTCGTTGTAGAGCACATTGTGCGAGTGAGCAGCCACTGCATGTGGGCGAGGTCCGACGAGGGACAGCGATCCGGTTAGCGAGTTGAAGAACTGCGGCAGCTCATCGATAGACGTTTTGCGGATAAAGCGGCCAACTCGAGTTACACGCGGATCATTTTTAGTGACGGCATTGCGCGCTGTCGGGTCGCTAAGCTCGGTGTACATCGAGCGGAACTTCCAGACATTGATCACTTCGTTGTTAAAGCCATGGCGCTTCTGCTTGAAGATTACAGGTCCCTTGCTGTCAAGCTTGATGGCAATGGCTGTGGCCAGCATGATCGGCGAAAGGAAAATGATGCCAAGCAGACTGAAGGTAATGTCGAAAATACGTTTCGCGACAGAATCCCAATCGTTGATCGGTTTGTCGAAAATATCCAGCATCGGCACGGTGCCGATGTAGGAATAAGCACGGGGACGGAAGCGAAGATGATTGTTGAGGGCCGAAAGACGAATATCGACCGGCAGGACCCAAAGCTTGTTCAGGATCATTAGAATACGCTCTTCAGCACTGATCGGCAGAGAGACGATCAGCATGTCGATATAGGCGATACGTGCAAATTCTATGAGTTCTTTGATGTTTCCAAGCTTGGGATAGCCAGCGACGATAGGTGGAGAGCGTTTATCATCGCGATCATCGAAAATGCCGCAAATGCGAATATCATTATCCGGCTGTTGCTCTAGCGAGCGGATCAGCGCTTCAGCGTTAGGGCCGCCACCGACGATTACGGCGCGACGCTCCATGATACCGTTTCGTGCCCAGCGGCGGATGCGCCATGAAACGAACAAACGGCAAATAATGAGAACAATCAGACCGCTCAAGGCCCAGATAAGAAACCAGGCACGCGAAAAGTCGGACGAAACTTTGAACAGAAAGCCAGCTACGGCGACTGTACCAAGAACCGTCGCCCAGCTGATGATGACGCGTTTCAAATGGCGGCTGGGGCTACGCAGAATATTGATCTGATAGCCGTTGTTTATTTCCATCGAAAGCACATACAAGCCACCGCCAGCGGCCATGATCAGGAAATAATAAAGCAGATGAGGAGTGTTGAAGCTTACATAATAAGCGAAACTGAATACGCCCGTCAGAAAAACAATGCCGAACTCAACGAGCCTGATGACCCCGCTCACCATGGTTGGTGACAATGTGTCACGAGCATATTGCTCGGCCATCTGGCGCGCCATCGGGTTCAGTTCTACCCGTTCGTTCTGCTTGGAATCCTTCGCACCGCTGGCATTGCTTGCCTCAAGGCTGTTTGGAGAAGGCGTATTATTATCCCGCACAGTTTTACCCCCTACTAATCAAAGTGCCGGGCTATCTTTAAAGGCAAATCCTAAGGAATTGCTGATTAAACGGCCTCCATCACGATAAGATCGTTAGGATCGTGCCTCACGGTAAACCAATTCTATAGAATGTGCCATTGTCTGGAGGCTGAAGCGCTCATGCAAGCGCGAGGCGTCGGGCATGGAAGCCTTGAAGCTGTCTTCGTCGTTCATGATGACAAGCAGCTTAGCTGCCAATTTCTCCACGTCGGGTTCGACGAGAGAAGGAGAGCTGGGGCCGAAGATTTCAGGGATACCACCGACATTGCTCGCGAGCACAGCCTTTCCAGCAGCCAAAGCTTCCAGAACGATATAGGGAAAAGCTTCTGCACGCGATGGCACGACCATGACTTTCCCGAGCGCAAAAGCTTCGCGTGCTGCCATTCCAGACATAAAACGGATTTGGTCCGCCATTCCCAGCTCATCTGAGAGCGCCAGAAATTCCGGCTTCTCGGCGCCGTCGCCTATGATTGTCGTGGTGAAGCGTTGGTTGTGTTTGTCGCGAAGGTCGGCGAGGGCGCGGATCAACAGATCAGGGCCCTTCAAGGCACGCATGGTTCCGACAAATAGAAAATCGGTGGCGTCTGGTGCGGTTGCCGTATGAACAAACTCTTCATCGGACAAACCATTATAGATGACCGCATGAAGATCATATGGTCGACCGACTTTCTCTTCATATGTTCGCTTCTCAAAATTTGAAACAAACAGAACAGCGTCGGTCAGCGGCGCCAGCAGTTTTTCGATGAGAAAGACAGCGCCACCGCGGCGTGTCTTTCTGTCGAAATGCAGGCTACCGCCATGCGGTGAATAGATACGGGCTACGCGAGACTTAAAAACCCGTAGGACTGAACCGAACAGACGTGCATAAACGCCACCTTTGGCGCCATGACCGTGCAGGATGTCCGGCTGCAATTTCTTGATGATACGATACGCTTTGAATGCCGCTTTGATATCGCCAGTGCCGATATGTCGTTGCATGGCGATACGGTGGATACCAAGCGTAAGGTACGGCTGTAACTCTTCGAGCAACGCTTCTTCACGCGGACCGCCGGTCGTAGCATCGCAGACGATGCCGACCAGATGTCCATTTTGAGCTTGCGTCGCGACGAGATCGCGCACATGGCGGAACAGCCCGCCGGTTGGCTCACGGAAACAATGGACGATCCGAAGTGGGGAAACGCTTTTTTCATCAGACATTTATCGCCATCAGAACAGACGTTCGCGGACATAGACTGTGTCGCCCGGCAGGATCGGATCAGAGATCAGAACCCGACCTGTCACCACTTCGCCGTTAACGGTGCGCGTGATGTCTACATTCTCCTGATTGGCACGAGGGCTGAAACCGCCAGCCGCAGCAATGGCTTTCTGAACAGTCATGCCCGGCACGTATGAATACTGACCGGAGCCACCGACTTCACCCATGATGAAGATTGGTCGATAGCGATCAACCTCGACACTTACATCTGGATCGCGCAGGTAGCCGCCGCGCAGTTTGGACGCGATAACGCCTTCAAGTTGCTTCACGGTTTTGCCGCTCGCAGGAACGCTGCCAATAAGCGGGAAAGCGATGTAGCCCGATTGATCGACGCTATAATTATTGGTGAGGCTTGCCTGCTCAAAAACGGTGACGCGCACGCGGTCGCCAGAATTGAGCATATAAGGCTCGTTCAGTGCTGCATGAAAAGCCGGAGGAGCAGGGCGATAGCTTGAACATGCGGAAAGCGTCATCGCCGCGAGGCCGAGCGCGATGAGGACCACGTGGCCCGAGCGCTTTTTATGAGTTTTCTGCATTGTCATTGTTGCCTCGGTCTCTTCCGAAAAGCCTGCCGCATTTAGAGATTCGGATCACGAATATCCGAATGCTTATGAGTGATGTTATCGTTTGATTAAGGTTAATGGCTGGTAAAGAACCGCCATTCGGATGAAAAATCTTTATACATGGGCAGCTTATACAGGGCGTATTGAATAAAACCCGTTTGTCCTCTGCTAATTCGAGCGGCGATCCGTGCTGCGTCAGCAATTTGAGCCTTGGTATTAACATTGCGATGCGTGTGTTTAACGGTCTGGTTACCTTGTTCGTTTACGTTTCCTTACAGAATTGGCTGTTTGCCTTTGTATGGGTGAGGGCGGTTGCTCGAGAACCGTTGTCTCGCGGAGTGTCGGAATGACTGAAGTCGATAGCCTGTCGAAAGACGCAGATATTGATATCGGTGCGCTCTTTGCGAGCCTGCGCCGCAATTGGCTTTTGATTATCAGTGGTGCAGCCATCATGGCTGTGCTGGCGTGGATTATTTGTCTGCTTATCACTCCGGACTATCGTGCAGAAACGCGCATTCTGATTGAATCGCGCGAGTCCGTTTTTACGCGCCCCAATGGTGAAGCTACGACTGAACGTCCGGTCATGGACCCCGAAGGCGTTAAAAGTCAGGTCGAGGTTCTAATCTCTGGCGATCTTTTGAAGCAGGTCGCAGACAGGCTCAAGCTTACCCAAAACGAGGCATTTACCTCAACGAATATAAGGCCTTGGACGCGTGTCTTGATTCTTCTTGGGATGCGTAACAACCCAGAAAATCTGACGCCGGAAGAGCGTGTGTTGCAGATTCTGCGTCAAAACCTGCAAGTCTTCAATGTTGCCGGTTCACGCGTGATCGTGGTTCAATATACGTCTGCCAGTGCGCAGGAAGCAGCTGATATCGCAAATGCGGTTGCAGACGCATATATCGCGCTTCAAGGTGCTGCAAAACTTCAATCCAATGACGATGCTACCGGCTGGCTTGCGCCTGAAATCGAGGATCTGCGCGGTAAGGTTCGCGATTCAGAAAAGAAAGTCGCTGATTATCGTGCGGCCCAAGGACTTCTGACCGGACAGACGAACACCACCATCGCCGCCCAGCAGCTCACAGAAGTTACAACCGAACTTACGCGTCTGCGCGCCAATCGTGCCGCTTCGGAAGCTCGTGCCGAGAGCGTCCGTCAGGCACTCGCTTCGGGTGCGCCGGTTGATACGCTGCCCGATGTGGTTGCGTCAGGCATGATGCAGCGCCTTGCTGAACGTCGCATTGAACTCAACGCGCAAATTGCTGATCTATCGGTGACGCTGCTTGAAGGTCATCCGCGTATTAAGGCTCTGCGTTCGCAGCTTGCCGATCTGGATCGTCAGATTAATGCGGAAGGGCGCAAATTGCTTGCGAGCCTCAATAATGAGGAGAACGCGGCGAAACTTCGCGAAGATGAGCTTAACCGCGAGCTTAACCGTGTCAAAGCACAGGCCGCACAGGCTGGTGCGCAGGAAGTGGAGTTGCGGGCTCTTGAGCGTGAAGCCGCGGCTCAGCGTCAGCTTCTGGAAACTTATCTGACGCGTTATCGCGAAGCTGCCTCGCGAACGGATCGCAATTATGTTCCTGCCGATGCGCGCATCTTCTCGCGTGCCGATGCACCTGCCGTTCCTTATTATCCGAAGATTTTGCCTATCGTCAGCGCAACCTTTGTTGCCGGACTTCTCATTCTTTCAATCTTCGTATTGCTACGTGAGCTGTTCAGCGGTCGGGCATTTGTAACTGCGGATGGAAGGCGCATTGCTTCGGTCGAAGAAATTGAAATGCCGGTCATTGAGGCTGCGACCGATATGGCTTTTGTTCCGCCTTCGGAAAATGAACTAGAAGGCGCTCACAGGCCGGTCCGGCATTGGACATCGCCATTCATGACGGAAGCTTTGGTCGAAATCGACCAGAATGCTCCAGCCGTTCCGGAAAACCCGAATGGTGTGAAAGCGGTTGCCGATAGGCTCGTGGCGAACAAATTGAAGCGCGTTATTGCGGTTTCGCCAGAAGGCGATACGGCTTCCGCGGGCACTGTTCGGTTGCTGCGCGAGCTGGCGGATCGTGGCAAGCGTGCCATTCTGATCGATATGACTGCCTATGGTACGTTGGGGCGGACAATGCTGGATGGCGGCAACCGTGCCGGCATTACAGAGCTTCTCGCGGGAGAACGCCGCTTCAATGACGTCATTCACACCGACCACTATTCTCAGGCGCATGTAATGCCGCTTGGTAAAGTTGAGCCGGAAAGCGCAATGCGTTCGGTTGATCGTCTGCCGTATATTCTTGACGCGCTGGAAACGGTTTATGATTTCGTCGTTGTCGAATGTGGTCCTTCGACCTCACGTCAGATACGCCGTATCGCAGATGGTCCGGCATTGGTTATCATGAATATTGTCGATCCTGACGACAACACTGTCGTTATGGCAGCCCTTGATATGGATCAGGGTGGCTATGAAGACGTCATCATTCTGATGGATAATCCGGCCCATGCTGCGGCTGCTTCCAGTTCTGAAACGCCACGGCCGACAGCCTGATTTCGATTCCCGATCAATGAGATAGCGCTTTCAACTGAATCAGATCGGGAAGCGCTTATCTTGAAATCTCAGCGTCGGGCCAATTTGCTCCGCATAGTCTTGGCTAATTGCCATAGGCGCGGATTGCCCTTGATTGCAGCAACCATCTTGCTTCTTGCTGATTGCAATACAGTGAATGCTTTGCCTTTTGCAGTCAACGGAATGATGGTGTCGTAGATGCTGGACTGGATATCGCACCATTCCCGCTTATAGGGCTCATCGCCGATACCGAAACTATAGATGTCTCGTCCGCTCTCGCAGTTTTTCTTGATATCTTCGTAGAACAAAAACTCGCCGGGGCTGGCGGTCATCAATTCATCATCGGCAATGGCGCTGAACTCGACGGTTGGCCCGGCTTTCGTGATGCTCTTGCCAATAAGCGAACGGATTTTGCCGTTCACCTCCAGAACCTGAAGTTCGAAATTTGGAGATTGTTGTTCTGCAGCATGGCTATACAGCTGTTTGAAGAAGGCCTGAATGTCTGCCTCTGCAAAAGGGTCGCTTATTCCCATTTGTTTAAAACGGTGGGCTTTGAGTGCAAAGAATGCGTCGAGCGCCTGCTCAGATTGCAGACGAGATTCAGGCCTATAAATCCGCCATCCGCCAGCTTCTTCATAGCGCCGACCATGCTGACGATGTTTTTTAAGTTTACGCTTGGCGTTGCTGCGCTCCAGCACGCTTTCAAAGCCGCAAGCGATAGATGCCGCAAGAACCGGATTAGGGTTCTCTGCGCTCTTAGTCTGTAGCAACGGATTATCGCGCCCGGATAAGGAGGGTAGCTGCCGCGTCAGTGAAAGCACATCCACGTCTGGGCGCGCTTTGCGTATAGCTGTCACAAGATTTTCGATTGATTTGTAATCAACCTGACCGTCAAGCCATGGGAAATTGCAATTCGCGTGGCTTCCACCGGGATAGCGCAGAACACGTGCGCCATTCATTCTTAGGGCTTCCAATGGCAATAGCATGATGGGCTCGTTGCCAGCAAAAAGACCCGCTACAAAGCTATCCGCATTAACTTGCCTGCGCCAGCAGTCGATCCAGTCAAAACTTTGAGCATTCCCGTGGACGGCATCCTGTTTTGACCAGATATCGCGCAACTGCTCATAATCGGTGATGAGCCGCGGTGTCAGGCTAACTGTTGCCTTGTCAGTCACGTTCGACCCGCCCCCGCAAAATAATCAGTGACGTTTTTGGCGCGGAGGTTGTGCCATCCACCAGATAATACCCATGGCTGGTAAAACCCATAAAAGACCTGTGAGAAGGAAGTAGAGCAGATGTACCCACGCCGGTGAATTGGCGAGCTGGGCTACAGCGATGATCGTTGCAAAAACTGCATAGATAATCACAAGGGCTACCAGCAGAAACGTGCCAATGAGTTTTTTCAGCCGAACGGGCATGTCTTTCTCCTCTGTCCTGTCTTCACTAGCTCGTGAGCACGCGCAAAGGAAGCGAAAACGCGTCGGCATGTCGCGTGAACCTGTCTTGTAACCGCTTCGCCTATGCGGCATGTATCCCTGACTAAATATTGAAGGAAGAGATGGCATGGCGGCAGTTTCCGTTCGACATGAAGGGCAGGGTGCAACAAGATCCCGCGATGATACAAATCGTCGGTTGATCCGGTATTGGCTCTATGCGGTTTTTGTCGTTCTGATCGCCATTGTCATGGTCGGCGGCGCCACCCGCATGACAGGCTCAGGACTGTCGATTACCGAGTGGAAGCCAATCCATGGCGTTATTCCGCCACTCAATCATGCAGAATGGCTGGAAGAATTCGATAAATACCGCCAGATTCCGCAATATCAGCAGATTAACAAGGGCATGGCCCTCGAAGAGTTTCAGTTCATCTTCTGGTGGGAATGGGCACATCGTATGCTGGCCCGCTTCGTGGGCTTTCTGGTAGCCGTGCCGCTTGCGTTCTTCTGGCTTACGGGCCGTCTTAGCACGACACTGAAATATCGTATGCTCGGACTGCTCGCATTGGGCGGTTTTCAGGGCGGAATCGGCTGGTGGATGGTTGCATCGGGCCTGAGCGAGCGCACAAGCGTCAGCCAGTATCGCCTGGCGATCCATCTGACCACAGCCTGCGTCATCATAACGGCAGTGTTCTACATCGCCCGCGGTTTAGTGAAATATACCGAACGCCCGGCGGAACGGTCTATCCAGCGTTTCGCTGGCTGGCTGGTATTTGCGGTGCTGATACAGATTTATCTTGGCGGTCTGGTTGCCGGTCTTCATGCCGGTCTGACTTATAACACCTGGCCATTGATGGACGGCGCGATCATTCCGTCAGATCTGTTCATACAATCGCCTTGGTGGCGTAACCTGTTTGAAAATCCAAAGACCGTGCAGTTCGTTCACCGGATGTTTGCCTATACGGTGCTGGTTCTGGCTGTGCTTCATGCTGTGCAGGTCTGGAAAGACGCAGCTGCAACCACCCATGCGCGCCGGACCATCGTTCTGCTGGGTCTGATACTGGTACAGGCAGCCATCGGCATTGCAACACTTCTGATGAGCGTTCCTCTTGATCTCGGTCTCACACACCAGTTTGTTGCGCTGATGGTGCTGGCCTTTGCTGTGGCACATTGGCGCGCAACGAAGGGCGCTTACGAGGGATAGGCTTCGGGCCTATTATGAATGGGTCCTGACCCTAAGCCATCAGGCGCAGGCTTCGTAGCGCGGAGGCTATTTTCAGCTCCCGCGCTTCATCGGCATCATTGCCGTCTTCACGGTGCCACGCCGCCGAAAGGCAGCCATAAGCAAAAGCATAATCCAGAACATAGGCTGGATCGCATTTGAGGATTGGCGCGAAATGCTCGGCCATGTGCTTTGCGCGTTGAAGATCAAGGCACAGATCATCGCGATCAAGCGGATTGTAGAAGATATTGGCGGCATCGAATGCTGCATCACCTATCAATCCATGTGGATCGATCACCAGCCACCCGCGCGGCCCAAAAATGACGTTCTCGTGGTGAATATCACCATGCAGCGGAATGACGCTATGTGGCGATGACAGAAGGCGTTGGGCAAGGGATGCGGCTTCCGCATAGACCGGGCTTTCATTGGCGACTGCAAACAGACCTGCGAAATGCTTATCCAAAGGCTGCAGATCAGTGGGAACGGCAGCGGGAGAAGGCTGATGCAGTGCAGCCAGACCCTCACCGAAAACTGTCAGGCACTCGCCGTCTTTACCGTTCTTCAGGTGCTGATCAAGATGATAGCTGCCCGCATATTCGAGCAGCATCGACGTGCCCTTGAGATCGTAAAGCTTTGCAGCGCCGTGACCGTCACGCCATGAAAGATAATGCGCGCCACGCAATTCTTCTATGCCTGCAGGCTTCAGCTGCTTGATAACAAAAACGTCGTCTGGATAATCGTTGCGTTCGACTTTCCAGACGAGGCTTGAATGTGTATCAGCCAGTGGCTCAAAAGAGCCGATATTCCATTCGGCAGGGAATATCGGCCTTTCCGTCATTAGGCTTTTCCAAGCATCAGGTTCATGTTCTGAACAGCGGCACCCGAAGCACCCTTGCCGAGATTGTCGAGCAGCGCCACGAGATTGACCTGATTGTCACCTTCCGTGCCAAACACGAACAGCTTCATGCCATCCTTGCCTGCAAGCTCCTCAGCATCGACGCGCGCAAGCTTGCTGCTTTCATCAAGCGAAACCACTTCCACAATATCCTGACCGGCGTAATGTGCAGTCAGAGCGGCATGAATATCCTTGAGCGATGGAGTGCCTTCAAGCTCGGTAACAAATAGCGGAACCTGAACGATCATACCCTGCGGGAAACGGCCCACGCTTGGGCTGAAAATCGGACGACGATCCAGACGGCCATGCAACTGAAGTTCCGGCACATGCTTGTGGTGTAGCGACAAGCCATAAAGAAAATTATTGGCTGCGAGATGCTCTGGATGGTTCTTGTCTTCCATCTGCGCGATCATTTGCTTGCCACCACCCGTATAGCCGGAAACCGCGTTGACGCTGATCGGATAATCCGCAGCCAGCAGGCCAGCGTCGCGCAATGGGCGCACCAGCGCGATTGCACCCGTCGGATAGCAGCCGGGATTGGCAACGAGCCGTGCCTCAGAGATCCGTTCACGCTGTCCTTTTGCAAGCTCTGCAAAACCATAGGCCCAGTCGGCATGTACCCGATGTGCGGTCGAGGTATCGATGATGCGGGTCGAGTTGTGACCTTCCAGCAGCGTGACAGCTTCCTTGGAAGCATCGTCCGGCAGGCAGAGGATCGCGATATCGGCAGCGCGCAGATAGTCGGCGCGCAAATCCTTGTTGCGTCGCTCGGCTTCCGGGATGGAAATAACTTCAAGATCGTCGCGCTCGGCAAGGCGGCTGCGGATTTGCAGACCAGTTGTGCCGTGTTCGCCGTCGATGAAGATTTTCGGTTTCATGCGCTTTGCCTTTAGATTTCAGAAAGTTACATCAATATTCGGAATCGATTTTTCAGCCACTTGAATCAGTTTCTGAGCTTTATCTATCGTCGTCGTGCTTTTTGTTCAGCCAGCAATCCAAGATAATACATTGCGATTGTGGCACCTGCGATTGCCGTTATATCAGCATGATCATAAGCCGGTGCAACCTCAACAACGTCCGCACCCACAAAATCAAGCGAAGTGAGCTTACGAAGCACGGAAAGCATTTTTGCAGACGAAGGGCCACCGGCAACAGGTGTGCCTGTTCCTGGCGCAAAGGCCGGGTCGAGGCAATCAATGTCGAAAGTCAGATAGGTCTTCTTGCCAGCGGTACGCTTGAGAATTTCGTCAGCAATTGCCTGCGCGGACATATCCTCGACTTCGTGACCATAAATGATCTTGATGCCGCAATCTTCCGGCGCATGTGTGCGAATACCGATCTGGATCGAATGTTCGGGGTCGATAATCCCGTCACGAACGGCACGCGCGACGAAAGAGCCGTGATCGATGCGTTTGCCATCGTCGAACCACGTATCCTGATGTGCGTCAAACTGAACGAGCGCCAGCGGGCCATATTTTGCCGCGTGGGCTTTAAGCAGGGGCCACGTCACGAAATGATCGCCGCCAAGCGTTAGCAAAAATGCATCTGATTTGAGGATTTTTGCGGCTTCCCGCTCGATAGTCGCTGGTGTCTTATAGTGATTGCCATAATCAAGCAGGCAATCACCGTAGTCGATGACAGCAAGGTCTTCGAACAGATCGCGCTCGAATGGATATTGCGGATCATTGTCGAAAATTGCCGATGCACGCCGAATGGCCTGCGGACCAAACCGTGCGCCCGGACGATTAGAGACCGCCGCATCGAACGGAATACCCCAGACCACGGCTTCAGCATCTTTCAGCGATTTACTGTAAAGACGCCGCATAAACGACAGCACACCCGCATGGGTGGGGTCGGTGGCAGCACTTGTCAGACTGCGAGCGGTGAAAGCATGGTCAATCGTCTTAGAAGGCATGGCCGGCTCCCGGATGGTGTCTCAACTCTCATAGCGCTTCACGAAGCAAAATGGGAGATTGCTTTATGCGGTTTTAAAGCATGTCGCGGAAAAGTGGGAACCGGTTTTCCGATAACGATATGCTAAAATCAAAAAAGATGGAGCGATCATAATGATTACGATTAAGTGCGACGCGCTCTATCTTCAAACCCGTAAGCACGTTCTACACGCGCAATGCGAACGCAATAAGTTTCATACCACTGCTGGCGACCAAGCTTTTGCGCCACAAGATGATCAACGTCGCGCTTCCATGCGCGGATGCTGTCTTCATCCACCCAGAATGAATTGGTGATTCCGAAACCTTCTGCATCGCGCGCACTCTCAACGCCAATATAGCCGGGCTGCTTTGCAGCAAGCTCCGCCATGCGGTCGGCCATTTGACCATAGCTATCATCATCGCCCAGACGTTGCGACGAAAACGAAACAACGAAGTAGGGCGGTTGGGGTGTATGAGCGAAGCGGTCAGATGTGGTCGTGGACATAGGCATAATCCGTTGGCGAAAAATCTCGGGCTTCCTTCTTCATGACGGCAGAGCCGATTGCTTTCAACTGCGGCGAAGACGCGCTCCTGACAAGATATTGCCCCCGCACAACCATGATTGTTGGAACTCAACGGCTCGTAGCTAATGCCTTCTTTTGAAGAGGGACATTATGAAAAAAGTGATTCTACCGGTTTCAATTATATTTGCTTGCTCTGCGGTCTTATCCGGATGTGTGACCGAGCAGCGTGCGGCGCGCGTACAGCTTGAGCAGCAAAATGTGAGTGCTGTGAACTGGATGCAACAATCTGGCGAATACGAGGCGCTTGCCTATCAGGCCTTTAACAGTGCGCGCAAAGCGTTCGATACGGCAAAGGTTCGCAAGGGTTACAGGAAAGCCGTGATCGTTGATCTCGATGAGACGATGATCGATAATTCAGCTTATGCGGGATGGCGTATCCAACATAATTTGCCTTACACAGAGAAGACCTGGGCGCGCTGGATGGCTGCTGAACAGGCAAGGCCACTCGCCGGTGCTGTCGAGTTTGCACGTTATGTAAACGCGCATGGTGGCACGATGATTTATGTGACAAACCGTGATACAAGATCGTTTGAACATACGACAGAAAACATCAAGAAGCTGGGCTTTCCCGGTGTGTCGGCAAAAACTCTGCTTCTGAATAATGGTCAATCCAACAAACAGGCGCGCTTTGATGCTGTGAAGGCAGCAGGTTTTGATGTCGTGATCTATATCGGCGACAATCTCAACGATTTCGGAACTGCGACTTATCATAAGAGCAATCAGCAGCGCCGCGCATTCGTCGCAGCTAACCGCGAAGCCTTTGGTACAAAGTTCTTCATGTTGCCCAATCCGAGTTATGGTGATTGGGTTTCTGGAATGGCACCCGACTACTACAAACTGCCTGTCGCAAAACAGTTGGACGTCAACCGTAAAGCCATTCGTGCTTGGGCAGGCTAATGCGATTGGCTTTAGCCAACCATCAAAACAAAAAAGCGGACCCGAAGGCCCGCTTTTCTGTAATTCCAAAGCGATAAATATGAATGCTTCGAGAACTGGCCTGAAGCGTATTAACGCTTCGAGAACTGGAACGAACGGCGAGCCTTGGCCTTACCGTACTTCTTACGTTCAACAACGCGGCTATCGCGAGTAAGGAAGCCACCCTTCTTGAGAACCGTGCGAAGGCCTGGTTCGTAGTAGGTGAGTGCCTTGGAGATGCCGTGACGAACAGCACCGGCCTGACCGGAAAGACCGCCGCCAACAACAGTTGCGACAACGTCGAACTGACCAGCGCGGTTCGAAGCAACGATTGGCTGCTGCAGGATCATCTGCAGAACCGGACGTGCGAAGTATGCAGCAAATTCTTTGCCGTTGACTGTGATCTTGCCAGAACCTGGCTTGACCCAAACGCGAGCAATCGCGTCTTTACGCTTGCCGGTCGCATAAGCGCGGCCCTGAGCGTCGATCTTCTGAACGTGAACCGGAGCGGCCTGTTCAGCGGCTACGCTGCCGAGTTCTTCGAGCGAGTTGAGCTGCTCAGCCATGATTATGCATTCCCTTTGTTCTTGCGGTTCAGCGCTGCTACGTCCAGAATTTCTGGCTGCTGAGCTTCATGCTGATGTTCTGCACCTGCGTAAACGCGCAGGTTCTTCATCTGGCGACGGCCAAGAGGACCGCGTGGGATCATGCGCTCGATAGCCTTTTCAAGAACGCGTTCCGGGAAACGGCCTTCGAGAATCTGGCGAGCAGTACGTTCCTTGATGCCACCTGGATGGCCAGTGTGCCAGTAGTAAACCTTGTCGGTGTACTTTTTGCCGGTCAGAACAACCTTGTCTGCATTGATGATGATGACATTGTCGCCATCGTCAACGTGCGGGGTGAAGGTTGCTTTGTGCTTACCGCGCAGGCGATTGGCGACGAGGGATGCGAGACGACCGACGACGAGACCTTCTGCGTCGATCAGAATCCACTTCTTCACCACTTCGGCTGGCTTCTGAGAAAAAGTTGCCATTGAAGTCTTCCTTGACTTAATCCCCGATCTTGCGATCCGGGCTTTTCTTGTTGCTTGTGTTGGTCGTACCAATCGTGACGACGGCCAACCGTAAGAACGTATAAAAGCGGACTTCCATACGTGCTGGGCGGGTCGATACACAAACTCTGACAGGCCGTCAAGCGCTGTTTTTACGGCAATCTTTTAAAAACTCAATAAAAACAATAAGTTATGATATTGGTATTATAATACCGTATCTTTTTATCGTGGTGGAATGGAATAAGTCGCGGTTGCGTGTGCAATAAGCTCACCTGTTGTGGCGCTTGTAAGACTTATATCCAAAACGGCCAAACGCTTTCCGAGCTTGAGAATCCGTGCCACGGCTTCGACTATGCCCGGATCGGCTTTGCGGAGAAAATTGATGTTGAGGTTGGTCGTGACCGCCAGCGCTACAGGCCCGATATGACCTAAAATCGCCGCATAAGCGGCCACATCAGCCAGAGCACAGAGAGAAGGGCCGGATACAGTGCCGCCCGGGCGTAAATGTTGTTTGTCAGCATGAAGATGCATGATCGCAGCACCTTCACTGACCGAGACGATCTTAAAGCTTTCACCAAGCTGCGGAAATTCGCGCCCCATGAAGGTTTGCAAATCTTCAATGCTCATGACGGGACTCAAGCCGGTATGGTGCGGTGCTGATGTTCATCTTCTCTCCCTTGCAATAAGAAATAGGGGGAGTGTGGCCGGTCTTGCAAGCCTGTGTTTCTGTATGCTTACAATAAAAGCCGCAATGGCATTGGAGGAACGTTATGCAGATGTCTTCAGATAACGAGATTCGCGATATTCTGCAGTCCGTCAAAACGATTGCTTTGCTTGGTGCTTCGCCAAAACCAGAGCGGCCGAGCAACGGTGTCATGAAATTTCTGTTGGATCGTGGCTATCACGTCATTCCCGTTAATCCGGGGCAGGTGGGAAAGACCATCCACGGGCAGCAAGTCGTAGCCGAGCTTGCCGACATCAACGAGCCGATTGATATGGTGGACGTGTTTCGCGCGTCCTATTCACTTCCCGGTATTGTGGATGAAATTCTCGCCTTAAAACATCGTCCGGCCGTTCTTTGGACACAGCTTGATGTGGTGCATGAAGAGGCTGCAAAAAAGGCTGAAGAAGCTGGCATGAAGGTTGTGATGGATCGTTGTCCAGCTATCGAGTACCCGCGTCTTATTGGTTGACCGTAAACCACGGAATTAATTTCTTTAATTGTGTCGCTCGGAGCAAATTCCTCCTTTGCTTTCTTTCAAGCAAGGCCTAACGTCCGGACACATTATTTGGCATAGGCTGTCAGGAGGAACTCATGTCTAAGCGCTCACCAGGGATCGAAACACTCGCAGTTCACGCAGGCGCAAAGCCTGACCCAACCACGGGCGCGCGGGCCACACCGATCTATCAGACGACTTCGTTTGTGTTTAACGACGCAGATCATGCCGCATCTCTGTTTGGCCTGCAGGCTTTTGGCAATATCTATACGCGCATCACAAACCCAACTACAGCCGTTCTGGAAGAGCGCATTGCGGCACTTGAAGGTGGTACGGCGGCTGTTGCTACGGCTTCCGGTCATGCTGCACAGCTGCTTGTTTTCCATACACTGCTGCAGCCGGGTGATAATTTCATCGCAGCGCGCCAGCTTTACGGCGGTTCGATCAACCAGTTCGGTCAGTCGTTCAAATCTTTCGGCTGGCAGGTTCGTTGGGCTGATGCGACCAACCCGACCGATTTCGCAAAGCAGATCGATAGCAAGACACGCGCAATCTTCATTGAAAGCTTTGCCAATCCGGGCGGGATCGTCGTCGATATCGAAGCGATTGCCGAAATCGCGCATAAGCATGGCCTGCCACTGATCGTAGATAACACGCTGGCATCGCCTTATCTGGTGCGCCCGATTGAGCATGGCGCGGATATCGTCGTGCATTCGCTGACCAAGTTCATCGGCGGTCATGGCAATTCGATGGGGGGCATTCTGGTTGACGCAGGCACATTTGATTGGGCCAAGTCCGGCAATTATCCGCTTCTGACTGAACCCCGCCCAGACTATGCCGGGCTCGAATTGCATAAGACCTTTGGCAATATCTCGTTTGCCATTGCGGCGCGCGTGCTCGGTCTGCGCGATTTTGGCCCAGCCATTTCACCGTTCAATGCATTCCAGATCCTGACAGGCGTTGAAACATTGCCACTGCGTATGCAGCGCCACGCGGATAACGCATTGAAGGTTGCGTCATGGCTGCATGGGCACGAAAAAGTGTCCTGGGTGAATTATGCGGGACTGCCGCATGACAAATATCATGCGCTGCAGCAGAAATATTCGCCGAAGGGCGCTGGCTCGGTTTTCACCTTCGGTCTGAAGAGCGGTTATGAAGCGGGCGTCAAGTTTGTTGATAGCCTTGAGCTGTTCTCGCTTCTGGCCAATATCGGTGACACGCGTTCGCTGGTCATTCACCCGGCATCAACAACGCATCGTCAGCTGACTGACGAACAGAAGGTTGCGGCGGGCGCAGGTCCTGATGTTGTTCGTCTGTCCATTGGCATTGAAGACGCCGATGACATTATCGCTGATATCGAACAGGCACTCGCCAAGGTTTGATGCGATGAGCCGATTCCTCAGCTTTGATATCGGTGGTGTGGAACCAGAAGAAAGCGCTCCTTTGCCGGAGCGCGTTCTTTCTGGCGATCCGCGGTTTCTTACGTGGAACTTCGAGGAAAGTACCGACGGCAAGCTATTCGCAGGCATATGGGAGAGCTCACCCGGAAAATGGCGCGTAGAATATGACGAATGGGAGTTTTGTCATATTTTGGCAGGCCACTCGGTTCTGACGGAAGAGGGTGGTGAAGCACGCACGCTTAAAGCGGGCGATAGTTTTGTTATTCAACCGGGTTTCAAAGGTACCTGGGACGTTATTGAAACTACGCGCAAGGAATATGTAATCCGGCTTTGAAAGTACCGCTCGATTGTCTGAAACTGAAAGGCCCGGTCGATTGACCGGGCCTTTCTTTTTAAGCACCGTATGGCACCCAAATGTTTTTGACCTGAACAGCTTTTCGCAAATAATCGCGACCTTGCGCTTCGCTGGTATTGTTCCAGTTAGGCAGGCGGCCATTGCTGACCCATGTGGCCTTGAGATTTCCAGCAGAAGCCTTTTCAACCATCGCGCTGCCTTCCTTAGAACCGAAGTACCAAAGGGCTGCCACTTCATCATGTTCAGCCAATGTCTTGGCTAAGACATCACGCTCGCCGGTGACAATGTTGATTACACCACCCGGCACATCCGATGTGTCGAGCACCTGATAGAAATCGCCAGCAATTAGTGGATGACGGCTTGATGGCACGACAACTGCGCGATTACCCATCGCAATGGCAGGCAGCACAAGCGAGACCAGCGATAGAAACGGAGCTTCATCCGGGCAAACAATGCCCATCACACCCCATGGCTCGTTCATGGCGAGCGTCACATGGCGCGACTTGGTGGAATGTACCGCGCCGTCGAACTTGTCGGCCTGTGCCGCATAATAGAAAATGCGGCGCAGTGATGCTTCGACTTCTTCGGTAGCTTTCTTTTCGCTGACGCCGGCGCTCTCAACAAGGCGAGCCACAAATTCGTCGCGGCGTGCATCGAGGTTTTCACCCAGATAATAAAGCACCTGTGCCCGGTTATGGGCGGTGGCGCTGCCCCAGCTTGTTGCTTTAGCCGCAGCTTCAACTGCATTGCGAATATCTTTGCGGTTGCCAATGCCAGCCTGACCGATAACTGCGCCGCCTTTGCCTGTAACCGAATAGCTATAACCACCATCCGGACGAGCCTGCTTGCCGCCAATATAGTTCTTGATCGTGCGGTCAATGCCATCGATGACGATCTTGTCTTCACCCGATGGCGCAGCAGACGGTGCGAAATTTTCGACAGCCTTTGGAGAAGTCAGCGTCTTTTCCCAATCGGCTGCAAGATACTCGTAAAGGCCTTCGCGTGCGCCTTCACGGCCGTATCCGCTTTCGCGATAGCCACCAAAGCCTGCGCCTGCATCCAGCATATTGGTGCAGTTGATCCAGACAACACCGGCCTTCACGCGAGCTGCGAGATCAAGCGCAACATTGATGTTTTCCGACCAGATGGATGCGGCAAGGCCGTAACGCGTGTTGTTGGCGAGTGCCACAGCCTCATCTGGCGTACGGAATGTTGTGGCGGCGGCGATTGGTCCGAAGATTTCCACCTGGCAGACCGTTGCGGCCTGATCAACCTCAGTGAAAAAACCGGGCGCAATGTAATTGCCCTTGGCAGGCAGTGGATTAGGTGTCTGCCAGAGTTGGCCACCTTCATCGATACCTTTCTGGATCAGATCGGATATCCGTTTCACCTGAGTAGGCGAGACAATGGCGCCAACATCGGTGGATTTATCGAGCGGATCACCGACGCGCAGGCTTTCAAGCCGCTTTTTCAGTTTGGCATAAAAGCGATCGGCAATACCTTCCTGCACCAGAAGGCGTGAACCCGCGCAGCAGACTTCGCCCTGGTTAAACCAGATGGCATCGACGACACCTTCAACAGCGGCATCGAGATCAGCATCTTCAAATACGATGAAGGGCGACTTGCCGCCAAGCTCCAGCGAAAGCTTCTTGCCGGAACCTGCAATCTGTTCGCGGATGATGCGGCCCACTTGTGTCGAGCCGGTGAAAGCAACCTTGTCGACGCCGTCATGACCGCAGACGCTCGCACCCGTTGTACCGTCGCCCTGCACGATATTGACTACACCGGCAGGCAGGCCAACTTCGTGGCAGATTTCTGCAAAGGCGATAGCGGTCAGTGGTGTGAGATCAGCAGGCTTCAGCACAACCGTATTGCCAGCAGCCAAGGCCGGCGCGATCTTCCACGCCAGCATCAACAATGGGAAGTTCCAAGGGATCACCTGACCACAAACGCCAACCGGCGAGAAGCCCTTGAACTCATCTTCAATCATCTCCGCCCAACCGGCATGATGGTAGAAATGACGAACTGCCAGCGGAATATCGATGTCGCGGGTTTCACGCAGCGGTTTGCCATTATCCATGGTTTCCAGAACCGAGAGGAAGCGTTCGCGCTTCTGGATATGACGGGCGATTGCATAAAGATATTTTGCACGCTCATGGCCGGATAACTTCGACCATTTCCCAAAGGCACCACGGGCAGCTTTCACAGCCTGATCGACGTCTTCCTGCGTTCCAAGTGTGATCTCGGCAAGCTTGTCACCATTGGCAGGATTGGCCACGGCAATGGTTTTGCGACCTTCCGGTTTGACGAAAGCGCCGTTGATATAGTGACCGAAAGAATGGCCATGCTGTTCCAGCCACTGCTTCACATCGCCGTTTGCTTCAGGGGAAGGTCCATATTCCATGGTCTTCAGAATATCCTTGATGGGTTGCATTTTATGTTCCTTACGAGCATTTCCACCAAAACTGCGTGAGTTTTTTCAATAGGAGAATGCGAAATGCCAAGTTTAAGCAGCGGCGTGACGATTGGCGCTCGAATAGCGTCCGGTCACGAAGTGCTCTAATTGTCGTTCAATATCGCCGAGCATCGATGATGCGCCGATGCGGAAAAGATCGGGTTCAAGCCAGCGATTGCCGAGTTCTTCTTTCATGAGTGTGAGCCAAGCGAGTGCGTCCTTGGCGGTCTTGAGACCACCGGCAGGCTTGAACCCGACGATCTGCCCGGATAGCTCGCCGTAATCCCGCAATGCCCGCACCATGGTAAGGCTGACGGGCAGCGTCGCGTTGACATCTTCCTTGCCGGTTGAGGTCTTGATGAAATCAGAACCCGCCTGCATGGCAACCATCGAAGCGCGATAAACATTGGTGAGCGTGTTGAGATCACCGGTTGCGAGAATGGCCTTCATATGCGCCTCGCCACAGGCTTCGCGCATGGCGGCAATTTCGTCATAAAGCGCGGACCAGTTTTGTGTCAGCACATGCTCGCGGGTAATGACGATGTCGATTTCATGCGCACCCTGCTCAACCGCATAGGTGATTTCTGCAAGGCGCAATGGCAAA
Source organism: Ochrobactrum sp. BTU1 (assembly GCA_018798825.1). NCBI lineage: Bacteria > Pseudomonadati > Pseudomonadota > Alphaproteobacteria > Hyphomicrobiales > Brucellaceae > Ochrobactrum > Ochrobactrum sp. BTU1. The sequence goes on from CP076354.1 coordinate 788,582, forward strand.
GGTGTCAGGCCTGCCGGAAAACCTGTTGCCACAGAGGCAACAGGAACGCCGGAGCCCTCCAGTGCTTTGACTGCATGGGACACCATGGTCGGATAAACACAGACTGCGCCGGTGGTTATGCCTGCATCGAGCAGGCCGAGGGCTTCAAGAATGTCATCGCGCACGGGGCGGCGCGCTTTGGCACAAAGTCTGCGCACCCGTCCGGCAGTATCATCCCCGGCGAGCGTCGTCAGGTCGATGCACTGGATTGCACGGATAAGCCATGCTGCCTGATATTCTTTTTTGATCGAACGTCGCGCTGGCAGCGTTGCAGCGCGACGTTCCGAGGCGCTGCGGTTTACGACAACATCTTCAAACCATTCAGGCTTGAGCGGTGTGCCATTATTGCGGGGAAGGGCTTCGGTCATTGTATTGTCCGTCTGTGAGGTTTGTTGACGTTCAAGAGCACTTAGGCGCGTTCGATCAAAGGCGCGTGGTCACGGCAGAACGTTTCAAATTCATCGGCACTGGCATAAGCCTTTTGAGTGCCGGGTCGGGTGATGGAATGAGCGGCATAAAGGGAGGCTTTGCGAAGGGCCGCTTCCACATCGCCGGTCTCGGCATAAAAGCGTGCAAACGAGCCGATAAAAGCATCGCCCGCACCTGTCGTATCTTTCGGTGTGACTTTGACCGGCGGGATATTGACGATCTCAGTTGCGGTAATCATGCGTGCACCACGTCCGCCCAGTGTCACGATGACCGTGCGGATACCACGCGCAATCAGCGAGCGGGCGGCAACGACAATCTCATCATCCGTGCTGGTCGGAAGGCCAGACAAAAGAGCAAGCTCGCTCTCGTTGGGCACGAGGAAGGTCACTTGTCGGATAAGCTCAGGATCAAGATCCGCCGCCGCAGGTGCGGGGTTCAAAATGGTTTCGATACCATTTTCAGCGGCAAAAGCGATTGTGTGGTAGACGGTCTCGACAGGCACTTCCATCTGCAGGAGGATCAGGCCGCATTCCTTCAGATCATCGGCAGCCTTGTCGACTTCGGCGGGCAGGAGGTCTGCATTGGCACCTTTGACGATCAGGATCGAGTTTTCGCCTGAAGGTTCGACGAAGATAGGGGCTACACCGCTCGACTTGCCCGATACTTTGAGAACGTGTCGCGTATCGACGCCAAAGCTATTGAGATTGCGGATCGTATTATCGGCAAAGACGTCGTCGCCAACGCGCGTTACCATCATCACATCGGCACCGAGGCGTGCAGCTGCAACAGCCTGATTTGCCCCCTTGCCGCCGCAGCCAATTTCGAACGTTGGTGCTTCAAGCGTCTCGCCGGGGCCAGGCATACGGTTCACATAGGTGATGAGATCCACCATGTTGGAGCCGACCACTCCGATCTTTCTGGTCATGAGAAGTTCCTTTGAAATTTCAGAGTGCCCTGATCTTGGCTTCAAATTGTTCGGCGGCAGGCTGATCGAGATAGCCAACGCGCACGGGGAAGATGGCGCGCTCACCCGACGCCAGTATCCGCACATTTTTTTTGGTTTTTTCGGCGAGATAGCCTTCCGGCTCACAAGTGGATGGCAGGGCAAAGGCTGCAACCTGCGCATCACCGTTGACGAGAATCCACCGCACGGTTTTCGGGAAAGCCTCAACCGGATAGGAGATCGCGAAGCCGTCGCCATCGGCTAACTGCATCATCTGATGCGTCTTGCCATCGGCATCGGTTGGTAAGCCACGAATGTAGAAAACCTGCTCGGGATCGTAGCGCTCCGGCTCATCCAACACTTCCATCACGGAAGGATCTGCGGCCAGTTCATCAATCAAGGAGAGGTAATCGTCATTGGGTGTCACATGGCCCGGAACGGCTGTGCGAACCTGCACCTGATCTGGTGTAAAGGCGACCGGCTGCACAATGCGCGCGTCTTCGTCATAGGCGAAATTGACGTGGCACATATACATCAGCTCCATCGGAGCCGATGACAGGTTTTCAACATCCATGGTGATGTCGAAGAGCGTTTCCTTCGCATGAAGCCGAACGCTTGGCCGAGCGAGATAATGCGCGCCAAAGCCCATGACATATTCATATTCGCCAGTGACTTCGACAAAGCTGCCATGTTCATCGGCGCCGAATAAAAGCCCCGCCTTGTCCATCTTTGCGCAGGCCATCTCACCATGCAGAAGGTGATTATCCTGCGGCGAAGGGCAACCATTGCGCAAGATTCCGCTGTGAAAAGCAAAGCATCCATAAGTCTCGACGATGGTGGTTGCCGGACGCGGCATGGAGAAGCTGTTGCCCATGGTTAGATCAATGCTGTCGAACTCTGCGCCCCATACCATCTGCCCCATGAATGGAAGCACAATGATATTGCCGCGCTCGTTTTCGATCAGCAGAGCTTCGATACCGCTTGGATAGCGAAATGCCGTCACACTCAGTCCGTCTGCACTGGCAATGACATGCGGCTGTTCGACAAAGTCCTGACGACGAAGATGAAATTCAATATCCTGCATTTGGGATCACCTGCCTTGATTGCGCGAAGCATTGATCGCTATGACGAGGATGAGGAACGCACCCCAGATGAAGTCGATCAGGTGATTGGAGAACCGCATCATCTGAAAACCGGAGGAAAGAAGCATGAGAGCGATCAGCGCGATGGCGATGCCCAGCACGCGCCCTTTGCCACCAGCCGGATTCGTGCCGCCAAGCACGGCGATCAAAACCGCTTGCAACAGATAGGATGCGCCATAATCCGATTTAGCCGCATTGGTACGTCCCGACAAAATGATCCCCGCAAGCGAGGCTAGAACGCCTGTCAGCATGTAGGAATAAAGGATCATGCGTTCTTTGCGGATGCCAGCAAACACGGCTGCGCGCGGGTTGGTGCCGATCAGCATCAGATTGATACCAAGCGTGGTGCGGGTCAGCAAAATTCCGACGAGAATGCAGACCACGATGAATAGAAGGAAAGGCGTGGCGATGCCCATGATCTTGCCATTGCCTACCCAGTTCCAAGCATCCGGGAAACCAACGATGGCAGGCCCACCGGTAAGCACCAGTGCCAGTCCCATCAGAACCTGGCCTGTGCCAAGTGTTGCGAGGATCGGAGTTATGCGCAGCTTGGCGATCAGCAGCCCGTTCACAAGGCCTGATAGAAGCCCGATAAGTATCGCAAGCAGGATACCAATGACAGTGTAGAACAACATTCCAGAGCCTGAAGTCTGGGCTGCCTGCACCATGGATGAGTGGAAATAGACGCCAGCGACGATACCCGCCAGATTGGCAATGCCGACCACCGAAAGATCAATGCCGCCCGTCAACATCGCAATCATCATGGCGATGGAAAGAATGCCCAGCTCCGGCATGATGTAGCTGATTGATTCAAAGTTGTAGTAACGCAGAAACTTGTCCGGGTTCATCCAGGTCATCAGCGCAAACACAAGCACGGTAATAACGACGAGTTGGATGATATTGTTGTCTCCGCCAAGGATGCGGCGCATGTCGAAAGACTGTTTCATGTCGCTTTCTCCCTTCAGGCGATGCTTTTGCGATCGCGCCACGCCGTGATGGCGGTTGCTGCGATGATAATGAGGCCCACAACGACACGCTGCCATGTGGTATCGACCTTCATGATGATGAGCGAGTTTTTGACCATCACGAGCATGAAGACGCCCATGAGTGTGCCAAGCACTGTTCCGCGACCACCGAAAATCGACGCGCCACCGAGAACTACGGCTGCGATCACATCGAGTTCGAGGCCTACAAAATCACGCGGATTGGCAAGCCAGATCATGGATGAATGCAGCAGCCCCGCAAAACCTGCCAAGGCACCCGCCACGCAATAAACGAAGAAGATCGTGCGGCGCGTGTTGAAGCCGACGCGCTTTGCGGCTTCCGGCGAGCCGCCATAGGCATAAACACTGCGTCCGATCATCGTATGGCTGAGGATCAGGTGGATCAGCAATGCAAGCGTGAGATAGACGAGGAACATCGCGGTAAGACCAAAGGCTGTACCGGAAGCTGAGGTGAGCGAAATTACGTCCGTCTTGCCAAACTCGATCAGCTCTTTTGGCATCTTGTTGATATTGACGATGCTGGTGCCAACGAGACCTAGCACAAGGCCGCGCACAATGGAGCCGGTGCCGAGCGTCACGATCAGCGGGATCATCTTGAAGCGGTGGATGATGAAGCCGTTAAAGGCACCGAGCAACAAGCCGATCAACGTTGCCGCGACAAACGGAATGAATACACCATCATAGCCAAGGTAAACCATAGCGCGGACGGTCAGATACATTGCCGCAATAGCAAAGGCCGTAAACGACACGTCGATGCCTCCGGAAATCATCACCAGCAGAACGCCAAGTGCCATGATGCCGATCACGACATTGGAACGTAGAAGCCCGAAAATATTATCCAGTGACCAGAAGGCGGGGTTGATAAGACCAATGATAATCATTGCGGCGAGAAGCACACAGGCAATGATGAATTCGGTACTGCGAAAGAATTTCATGTGCCGGTTCCTCAATTCAATGTCTTGAGCCGGTCATTGACGGCGTCTTCTGTCATGTTTTCACCGGAGAGTTCATCGACGAAACGTCCACGATGCATCACCAGTACACGATTGCAGTTTTGAACCAGCTCCGGCACATCATCGGAAATCATCAGAACGGCCAGACCTTCATCCTGTGCGAGTTTGCGGATGATGTTGTGAATCTGAGCCTTTGAACCCACATCAACGCCAACCGTTGGCCCGTTGAGGATCAGGATTTTAGCGCCAGTCAAAAGCCATCGCGCCAACACAACGCGTTGCGCGTTGCCGCCGGAGAGATGGTTGACGGGTGTATGCGGGCCGGGCGCAACAATATTCATTGCCGAAAACATATCGCGCGTCGTCGCATCTGCCTTTTTGCGATTGATGAACAAGCCGCGTACGAATTTCTCAATCGACGTCACAATGATATTGCGCTCAATCGACTGGGTGAGGAACAGCCCTTCCGTAAGACGATCTTCCGGCACATAAGCAACGCCGCAGGCAATACCTTCCTGCACGGTTTTGGGATGAACGGGCTTGCCGTCGATCCGCATATTACCGGTAAAGTCAGGCTTCATTCCGAAGAGGGCTAATGCGAGCTCGGTACGGCCGGAACCGATCAGGCCGGAAATGCCAACAATCTCGCCTGCATGAAGCGTGAGGCTGGCTTTTTCCACCGAACCGGGAACGGAGAGATTGTCGACCTCAAGGCTCGGGACACTGGTGGCGCCTTCACGGGCAACCCATTGGTAGCTGTGTGCCGTCAGTTCCTGACCGGTCATGGCGCGGGTAATCGCCGGTTCGTCAAATTCGTTAATCGGGCCTTCCGCGACTTTCTTGCCGTTGCGGAAAACAGTCAGCCGCTCGCTGATTTCCAGCATTTCGCGCATCTTGTGGCTGACGAACAGTACGGCGATGCCCTGTGCCTGAATATCGCGCACGATCTTGAACAGCGCGTCGACTTCATGTCTGGTAAGCGCGGTGGTTGGTTCATCCATGATCAGAAGCCGCGCATCAGCCATAACGGCGCGCGCTATTGCAACGATCTGCTTGCCGGATGTTGGCAGGCTGTCCACTTCGGCATCCAGATCCATCTGAACGCCGAGACGATCAAGAGCCTGCTGCGCAAGTTCGCGCACGCGCTTCCAATCGACAGCCTTACGACCTTCCATGAGAAATGTATTGATCGCGAGATTCTCCGCGACCGTCAGGTTCCCGAACAGCGAGAAATCCTGATAAATCACCTGAATGCCATGATGTACGGATTTGACAGGATCGAGCTTGCCGACCGTCTTGCCGTCGATCAGAATTTCGCCGTCTTCGGGTGTGTAAACACCGGACATGATCTTGATTACAGTGGATTTGCCAGAGCCGTTTTCGCCGGCAAGGCAGTGAATTTCGCCGGGCTTGATGGCAAAGGACACGTCGTCCAGCGCTTTCACGCCGCCAAAGCGCTTCCCGATATGGCGCAATTCGATCAGATTTTCAGTCATAGAGGCCTCGTGCAAGGCTGCAAATGCAGATGGAATGGGGAGAAAGAGGCGGGGGCCTCTTTCTCCTGTTCAGCAACGATTAGAAATCGTACTGATCCATGTTTTCCTTGGTCACGCCGACCCAGCCTGCGCCGTAGAGCAGGTTTGGCTTGGAAGCGTCGGGAGCGATCAGGCTTTCATAGCCAGGCAGACCGAGATTGAGGCCAGCCTTGATTTGCTCATTCTTCTTTTCAAGGGCTGCAACGGCCAGCATGTTCATGGCATAGCCAGCAACTGCCGGGTCCCAGAACTGAATATACTGAACATCGTCATTCTTGATGTATTCACCTGCAACCGACACAAGACCGGTGCCAGCGAAGAATACCTTGCCCTTGAGGCCACCTTCAGCAATCAGGCGGCCAGCACCAGCAGAAGTCGGCATTGGAGCGCCGAGAATGCCGGTGATGTCCGGATAGGCGGTCATCGCTTCTTTAAGCTTGGTGTAATCGGTATTTGCATCGTCATAGGTTTCAAGGCGTTCAGTTGCCTGCGACATTTCCGGGAAATTGGCCTTCTGGTACTCAATAGCACCGTCGATCCAATCCATCTGTGACTTTGAGGTCAGGCTGCCGACGGTAGCAACATATTTGCCCTTGCCGCCCATCGACTTGCCGAGTTCCTTCATAAGGTTGGCGCCGTAGGCCTTATTGTCGAAAGCTTCAATGTCATAGTCGACGTTTTGAATATTGGACGCTTCGTGGCTGATAACGACGATGCCGCGATCACGTGCTTTCTTCAAGACTGGTTCCACCGCTTCAACCGAAAATGGAACAATGGCAATAGCGTCAACGCCTTGTGCAATAAGGTTTTCGACGATCTGTACCTGGGCGGCCGCATCTGCCTGACTTGGACCAACCATCCAGACGTCATTGCCGGTATCGGCCTTGAACTGCTCAACGCCGTCACGCATACGGTCGAACCAGGCAATGCCGTCAACCTTCACAACTGTCGCGATCGTGTATTTCTTGTCGTTTGCCGTCGTGATCAGGTCTTTATTGATTTTGGACGTATCGACGACGCCTTCCGCAAAAGCATGTGGCACGGCAACAGACATCGTAACAGACGCGGCAATAGCCATAGACGCGATAAACTTCTTCACCGGTATTTCCTCCCTGGAAACGAATAGCCCCCGCCAAAAGCGCTTCCGCGCAGGCGAGATTGGTGACTACTGATTTTTACGCTGATGCTTTGCAGACTGCTGCTGACACCAGTGTCTCCTCCATTGCGACCATCAACACTGGATAAGTCGCAAATTCCTCTTTCTTGGCGCAGGCTGCCTGAAGCGTTGTGGCCTGCTGCAAATTCCTATTGTCAGATCCTCCCGATAATGCGAACTATAATGTTATAATCCGATCATTATGTTTGGATCGTTTCATATTTCTGTTTGACCTGTCAAGTATGCACCATCGCAATTGCACCAATTGATGTGGCAAGCTAAACGGGGGTGAACCGCAACCGAAATGGGGAATCAGTGAGCAGGATCAGTCGTAAAGACGAACGGATTGCCGAACTTGCGGCTCTTGTTGAGGAAGCGGGAGTGCTGCGTCTTCGCGATGCGGCAACGCGGCTGGGCGTTTCGGAAATGACAATTCGCCGCGATATCGGGACAGATTCCGGGCCGCTCAATTGTTTGGGTGGTTACATTATTCCTGTGCAGGATAACGGTAACGGCAGCGATTATGTCTTTGATCTTGAAAAAGATTGCCATGCCAATGCAAAAGCGCAGGCCTGCGCGGCAGCTGCAGCACTTATAGAAGCGCATGACACCGTTTTTATCGATTGTGGCACCACAACGCCATATCTCGCGCAGCAAATACCGCAAAACCAGCACATCACCGTGGTCTGTTATTCACTGAATATCGCCGAGATTCTGTCGCGCCGGGATGATGTCCGGCTCATCGTGCTCGGTGGGGTTTACCACCCGGAAGCCGCGTCTTTCTCAAGTGATGAAGGCATCGAAGTTCTCAAGCGCGTCAATATCAACAAGGCTTTCTTGTCGGCAGGCGGTGTTGATGAGCAACACGGAGTAACCTGCTCCCATTTTCATGAGGTGCCGGTAAAGCAGATGGCGATGCAGCGCGCGCTGCAAAAACATCTGGTTGTTGATGAAAGCAAATTCGGCAAAGTCCGCGCTGCACGCTTTGCCGGAATGGTAGATTTCGATTCTATCGTTTCAGGTTGAAATACACGTCCGTCGTCCCGCTGTTAGGAAGCTTTGGTGCAGTTCAAATTTTCGAAATCGGCGCTGGTCATCACGATCGTGATCTTCTTTGGTCTTTTGCTGTTGGCGACCGCAGGCGCTGGTCTTGGCTGGATAAGAAGCTTCTTAGGCGATGTTATTGCTGTAATCTTCGTCTATTTTGCATTCCGTACGGTTCTTGACGGAAACCGAGTTTTGTTGGCTCTGGCGGCATTTTTTGTAGGCGTGGCGGTTGAGGCCGGGCAATATCTGTCCGAAATATTCGGTATTGAAATCAGCAACAGAGCGCTGCGGATCATTCTGGGAGCAACGCCGGATTGGCTCGATGTTCTGGCTTATGGAATCGGCGGGTTGCTGATTATCGCGTGCCTTGGAGCCGGCGCTTTATTGAAGCGGGATCAAAGAATGTGATTTTTCAGCAAGCGGACTTTCTTTGAACACAATGCTCTCTTATACCTCTGTTTATAGGCATTGCTAATGAGCGCTGGAACGCGTCTGTCGCTCGCAATAGCCTTCATCAATTCAAGCTTTTGACCACGGATGTACTGGCACTGGTAGACATTGATGATCAGGAAGGTCGGTGCATTTTTGCCCCGGCCTTTTTTGTTGCGTAAAATTCGATTGAATACGCGCACAGTACTTCAAGGGCGAAGATCGACCAGCTCATCTACCGACGTTGATGCTACGAGCATGTTTGCTTGGATTGTCCGCGCATATGCACATTCTTAACGAAGAATAGCACGCAAACTACCGGCGAAGGTCGCTTCGCACACTCGACGAATTTTGAGAGAAAAACTTTTTAGAGGATTGTTGGTCTACAGGGCCAGGCGAGGTTTATTGAACCTAAAGTAAACTTCATATTTTCGATCTAAGTGATTGGAAAATATGGTGGGCGATGAGAGACTCGAACTCCCGACATCTTCGGTGTAAACGAAGCGCTCTACCAACTGAGCTAATCGCCCGACTGACTTGTCAGCCGCTGTGAGAGCCGTTTAGGCTGTTCGTTTCGAGAGTGCAAGCGGAAAAATTAGAAAAATGCATTTTTTTAGTTCTCCGGCTAAAATCGATAGGCCTGCTGGGGATAACTCAAATCGGCGCTCTTATAAGAACTACGTGTGAGAGCCTGATTCATGCACTTGATCATGCAACGCGATTCTATTTTCCATTTAATTTGAATGCGTTCGGGCGATACATGCAGAGATGTGGATAAAAGCTCCCCTATAAGAAAGCCCGCAAAATGGGGGCTTTTAAAATAAAATCGAATTTCTTCTTTTTTCTTCAGACCACTCGCTTGACACTCGTGAGAGAACCCCTTAAACGACCGCTCACACCGAACGGAAACGCCGGTGACTATCCAGCCAAACGGCTGAAAATGAAATGCGCGGGTGTAGCTCAGTTGGTTAGAGTGCCGGCCTGTCACGCCGGAGGTCGCGGGTTCGAGCCCCGTCACTCGCGCCATTTTCTTTCAAGAATTCGATCATAAAATCTTGAAGAAAATGGCGCTTCTCGCGTTTTTATTCCCATGATGAAACATTCAAATCTTATGCCTCAGTCATGCCTGATCGAGAGCTTTATCTCGCCGCATGCTTAGCCGCGCAAGCGAACTGGCGTCATCATTCATATTGTCAGGGTGGGGCTATTTCGCTTTACTCTTCCAGGAGAGATAGGCGACAGACAAAATCCCGGCCAGAATGACCAGAACGTCGCCACTTGTGAGCAGATATGTGCTCAAATCTCTCTCCTTTTATTAAGCTCAGACTCTGATGCCGAAGCGATGGGGTGTTCGTACCTGCAGTTTCGTCAGCATTTGATTCTTATGCCAATGCGAAAGCGCTACGATCCTGAGGGGCAATTTTAAAAAATACTGGCTGATTGCTGAAGGCACGCGAAACCACTCATTGAATCGCTGGCGCTAATTCATTTCAAGAATCGTGGTCATGACGATGAGAATTTTCCGCCGGTAGCGACAGGTCGGCAGAAGTGAGGAGGGGGCTGTTTTGCACTTTATATATAAGTGTGATTTTCACTCGCTATATATAAAGAGTGCTCAGCGACTTTCCTGAAGCGAAGCTGCGTCTCAATTTATTCCGTATTCGAAAGCAAGCGAGTGAATCGCATCCCGGTTTGCGCTTCGCAATGAATGTGAGCAATAGAAATGAATCGGAGGCATTTGCGGTGAATGACAGGTGCGAACTTGATTGAAAATCCGCCGTCAGTTTTGTCGCTCGCATCTAAATCGATTGATTCTATTCGCCTCAAAATGGCGAAAGACGGTTTGTCTCTAAATACTCACGAAATTATGATGTTTTCGTGCTATACGAAAATAGGGTGGCATATATGGGCTTGATGTTGCCTCTTATTAAGCATCTTGACCGGACTATACCCGCCTGATCGCGTTGGAGGGCTTGCGCTTGCGCGCATGCTGCGCTAACCGTCCCCGCGAAATGAACTAAGTTCGCACGGCATGCCTTTTGAAGCTGCTTGAGGCGACGAGGTCGCAATAGATGCAATGTGTCGCATGGTGGTAAGCTTCAAAAAGCTTATGACAGGCGGCGCAGCCTCGTATTCAAGCCGGATAAGGATCATGAACGAGCTTTTAAGTTCCTATTTGCCGATTGTCATCTTTCTCGGCATCGCAATGGTAATCGGTGTAGCCCTTCTGGTTGCGCCGTTTCTAGTCGCGTACAGACAGCCCGACCCGGAAAAGCTTTCAGCTTACGAGTGCGGCTTCAATGCCTTTGATGACGCCCGTATGAAATTCGACATCCGTTTCTATCTGGTGTCGATTCTCTTTATCATCTTCGATCTCGAAGTCGCCTTCCTGTTCCCGTGGGCAGTGTCCTTCGGTGCAATCGGCTGGTTTGGTTTCCTGTCGATGATGTTGTTCCTTGGTGTTCTGACCATCGGCTTCATCTATGAATGGAAGAAGGGAGCGCTGGAATGGGATTGACCGGCACAAATCAGTCGTCGGGTTCGACGCTCATTGCTCCGCAGCCAAAGGGTATTCTTGACCCTCGCACGGGCAAGCCTGTTGGCTCCGACGATGCGTTTTTCAACGATCTGAACAGTGAACTGTCCGACAAAGGTTTCATCGTCACATCTGCTGACGCTCTGATCACCTGGGCACGTACAGGCTCACTGATGTGGATGACCTTCGGTCTCGCATGTTGCGCTGTGGAAATGATGCACATTTCCATGCCGCGCTATGACGCCGAGCGTTTCGGTATCGCGCCGCGCGCATCTCCACGTCAGTCCGACGTTATGATCGTTGCAGGTACGCTGACCAACAAGATGGCTCCAGCTCTCCGCAAGGTCTACGACCAGATGCCTGAGCCACGTTACGTCATTTCGATGGGTTCATGCGCCAACGGCGGCGGCTATTACCACTACTCTTATTCTGTAGTGCGTGGCTGCGACCGCGTTGTTCCGGTCGATATTTATGTTCCAGGCTGCCCGCCAACGGCGGAAGCTCTGCTCTACGGCATTCTGATGCTGCAGAAGAAAATACGTCGTACAGGTACGATCGAGCGTTAACAGGGCTTTCGCAGTCCCGTTGGTGCAAGAGGGTTTATTAGAGTTCGATCCATTTTCCCAAGGATGGGTCGAAATCTAAAAGAGGAAGTTAGAGATATGAGCGAAGAAGCTCTTGGTGAACTTTCCGGCTATATCAAAGAACGTCTCGGCGATGCGATCGAAGAGGCGAAGCTGGCCTATGGCGAGCTTACTCTTAATGTTCCGGTTACGAGCCTGATCAGCGTTCTGACGTTTCTGCGCGATGACGTGCAGTGCCAGTTCGTGAACCTGACGGATATTTCCGGCGTAGACTATCCGCAGCGCGTTCAGCGCTTCGATGTTGTCTATCAGCTCATGTCTCCACGCCAGAACCTCCGCATTCGTGTGAAGGTTAAGGCTGATGAAGATACGCTGGTCCCTTCAGCTGTCGGCGTTTACGTCGGTGCTGAGTGGTTTGAACGTGAAACCTACGACATGTATGGCGTTCTGTTCTCTGGCCATCCGGATCTGCGTCGCATTCTGACCGATTACGGTTTTGAAGGTCATCCGCTGCGCAAGGACTTCCCAACGACTGGTTTTGTTGAAGTTCGCTATAGCGATGAAGCAAAGCGCGTCGTTTATGAGCCTGTCATGCTGCGACAGGAATTCCGCAATTTTGATTTTCTCTCGCCATGGGAAGGGACGGATTACGTCCTGCCGGGCGATGAGAAAGCCAAGACGAACTGAGCGACAGGAAGCTGAACATGGCTGAGACTCAGGTCCGCAACTTTAATATCAACTTCGGTCCGCAGCATCCTGCTGCGCACGGCGTTTTGCGTCTTGTTCTTGAACTCGACGGCGAAGTCGTGGAACGCGTCGATCCGCATATCGGTCTGCTGCATCGCGGCACTGAAAAGCTGATGGAAACGAAGACCTATCTTCAGGCACTTCCTTACCTCGACCGCCTCGATTACGTGGCGCCGATGAACCAGGAACACGCCTACGCTTTGGCTGTTGAGCGTCTGCTCGGCATCACAGTGCCGAAGCGTGGCCAGCTGATCCGCGTTCTCTTTTCGGAAATCGGCCGTATCCTGAACCACATTCTGAACGTGACCACGCAGGCCATGGACGTTGGCGCACTGACGCCGCCGCTCTGGGGCTTCGAAGAGCGTGAAAAGCTGATGGTGTTCTACGAGCGCGCTTGTGGCGCACGTATGCACGCAGCTTACTTCCGCCCAGGTGGTGTGCATCAGGATCTGCCTGATCAGCTCATTGAAGATATCGGCAAGTGGATTGATCCATTTTTGTCGACGACGCTTACGAACCTCGATGATCTGATTACGCCAAACCGTATTTTCAAGCAGCGTAACGTCGATATTGGCGTTGTTTCGCTCGAAGATGCATGGGCATGGGGCTTCTCGGGCGTCATGGTTCGCGGTTCGGGTGCAGCATGGGATCTGCGCAAGTCGCAGCCTTATGAATGCTACAACGAAATGGAATTCGATATTCCTATCGGCAAGAACGGCGACTGCTATGACCGTTACCTGATCCGTATGGAAGAAATGCGCCAGTCGGCTCGCATCATGCGCCAGTGCGTAGATCTTCTGCTTGGCAAGGAACGCGTCGGTCCTGTTTCGAACACCGACAACAAGATCGTGCCGCCGAAGCGCGGCGAGATGAAGCGCTCGATGGAAGCCCTCATCCATCACTTCAAGCTTTACACGGAAGGCTACCATGTGCCTGCCGGTGAAGTTTACGCAGCAGTTGAAGCACCAAAGGGTGAATTTGGCGTCTTCCTCGTATCGGATGGCTCCAACAAGCCTTACCGCTGCAAGCTGCGCGCACCGGGCTTTGCCCATCTTCAGGCTATGGATTTCCTGTGCCGCGGCCACATGTTGGCTGACGTGTCGGCAATTCTTGGCTCGCTCGATATCGTGTTTGGTGAGGTTGACCGCTGATGTCCGTTCGCCGTCTCGCAGATGATGCCGTCCAGCCGGCTGGTTTCGCTTTCAACGCGGAAAACCAGGCCTGGGCGCACAAGACGATCGCAAAATATCCGGAAGGCCGTCAGCAGTCGGCTGTTATTCCGCTGCTCATGCGTGCGCAGGAACAGGATGGCTGGGTCACGAAAGCCGCTATTGAACATGTCGCTGATATGCTCGATATGCCTCTGATCCGCGTTCTTGAAGTTGCGACTTTCTATACGCAGTTCCAGCTCAAGCCAGTTGGAACGCGCGCGCACATTCAGGTTTGCGGCACCACGCCTTGCATGTTGCGTGGTTCGGAAGCCCTGATGGATGTTTGCCGTCATAAAATCCACCACGATCCTTTCGAGCTTAATGCCGAAGGCACGCTGTCGTGGGAAGAAGTCGAATGCCAGGGCGCTTGTGTCAATGCACCGATGGTCATGATCTTCAAGGACGCCTATGAAGACCTGACGCCAGAACGTCTGGCTGAAATCATCGATACATTCGAAGCAGGCAAGGGCGACACTGTTAAGCCAGGTCCACAGGATGGCCGTATCACGTCTGAGCCTATGGGCGGACTGACGGCTCTGACCGAAGATCTGGACTACAGAAAAGTTGGTCTGGAAACCCGTAAGGCATCGGATGCCGCAGTTGCCAAAGCCAAGGCGGAAGCCGAAGCAAAGGCAAAGGCGGAAGCTGAAGCCGCAACCAAAGACGGAAGCAGGTGAGACATGCTGGCTGATAAAGATCGCATCTTCACCAATATCTATGGCTTTAAAGACCAGTCGCTGAAAGGCGCCATGTCGCGTGGCCATTGGGATAACACCAAGGGCTTCGTCGAAAAGGGCCGCGACTGGATCATCAACGAAATGAAGGCTTCGAACCTTCGTGGACGTGGTGGCGCAGGCTTCCCGACTGGCCTGAAATGGTCGTTTATGCCGAAGGAAGTGACGGATCGTCCGCATTACCTCGTCGTGAATGCCGATGAATCCGAGCCGGGCACCTGTAAGGACCGCGAAATTCTGCGCCACGATCCGCATACGCTGATCGAAGGCTGCGTGATCGCCGGTTGTGCCATGAGTGCTCATACTGCTTACATCTATCTGCGCGGCGAATTCATGCGTGAGCGTGAAGCGCTGCAGGCAGCGATTGATGAGTGCTATGACGCTGGCCTTCTGGGCAAGAACAATAAGTGCGGCTGGGATATGGATATTTTCCTCCATCACGGCGCCGGCGCTTATATCTGCGGTGAAGAAACAGCTCTTCTCGAAAGCCTTGAAGGCAAGAAGGGCCAGCCACGTCTGAAGCCTCCGTTCCCTGCGAACATGGGCCTTTATGGCTGCCCAACGACTGTTAACAACGTTGAATCGATTGCTGTTGCTCCGACAATCTTGCGTCGCGGCGGTGCATGGTTCTCGTCGATTGGCCGTCCGAACAACGTCGGCACCAAGCTGTTCCAGATTTCTGGTCATGTGAACACGCCTTGCACCGTTGAAGAAAGCCTCGGCATTACTTTCCGCGAGCTGATCGAAAAGCACGCTGGCGGCATCCGTGGTGGCTGGGACAATCTGCTCGGCGTCATTCCCGGCGGTGCATCCTGCCCGATTATCAAGGGTGAAGACATGATGGATGCCATCATGGACTTTGACGGTATGCGCGAAAAGAAATCTTCGTTCGGTACCGGCGGCGTGATCGTCATGGACAAGTCCACTGACGTGATTAAGGCAATTGCCCGTCTTTCAGCTTTCTTCAAGCATGAAAGCTGCGGTCAGTGCACGCCTTGCCGTGAAGGCACGGGCTGGATGTGGCGCGTCATGGAACGCATGGTCAAGGGTAACGCGCAGAAGCGCGAAATCGACATGCTTCTCGACGTAACCAAGCAGATTGAAGGTCACACGATCTGCGCGCTTGGTGATGCTGCTGCATGGCCTATTCAGGGCTTGATCCGCAATTTCCGTCCGGAAATTGAAAAGCGCATTGACGATTATACACGCAACGCTGTTCAGAGCCGCAACATCCGCCTCGAAGCGGCTGAGTAAGCGGAAGAATACGTTGTATGTCCGCCCGGGAAGGGCGGACTTTAGAGTTTGACATCTGGAAGATGCGGCAAGAGCCGCAGGTTTGGATAAGCGATGGCAAATATTAAGGTTGACGGCACAGAGATCGAAGTACCCGATCACTATACGCTCCTTCAGGCTGCCGAAGCCGCGGGGGCTGAAGTCCCGCGTTTTTGTTTCCACGAACGGCTTTCCATCGCTGGAAACTGCCGCATGTGCCTTGTTGAAGTGAAGGGTGGACCGCCAAAGCCGGCAGCATCCTGCGCTATGGGTGTTCGCGATCTGCGTCCTGGCCCGAACGGCGAAGCACCTGAAATTTTCACCAACACGCCTATGGTCAAGAAGGCCCGCGAAGGCGTGATGGAATTCCTGCTCATCAACCATCCGCTCGATTGCCCGATCTGCGATCAGGCAGGTGAGTGCGATCTACAGGATCAGGCAATGGCATTTGGTACCGATGGCTCGCGCTATCGTGAAAACAAGCGTGCCGTTGAGAACAAGTATATTGGTCCACTCGTCAAGACCGTGATGACACGCTGCATTCACTGCACGCGCTGCGTCCGCTTCACGACTGAAGTGGCTGGCATTTCCGAGCTCGGCCTTATCGGTCGCGGTGAAGATGCTGAAATCACCACCTATCTTGAACGCGCAATGACCTCGGAACTGCAGGGCAATGTTATCGACCTTTGCCCGGTTGGTGCTCTGACCTCGCGTCCATATGAATTCCAGGCTCGTCCGTGGGAACTGAACAAGACTGAAACCATCGACGTGATGGATGCTGTCGGTTCGAACATCCGCGTTGATACCCGTGGCCGTGAAGTGATGCGCATCATGCCGCGCGTCAATGAAGCGGTGAACGAAGAGTGGATTTCCGACAAGACCCGCTTCATCTGGGATGGTCTGCGCACCCAGCGCCTCGATCGCCCATATGTTCGCAAGGAAGGTCGTCTGGTTGCAGCTTCGTGGCCAGAAGCTTTCGCAGCAATCGCTGCCAAGGTTTCTGCTACTTCCGCTGACAAGATCGGTGCAGTCGCTGGCGATCTGGCTTCGGTTGAAGAACTCTATGCTCTGAAAAGCCTCATTGCATCGCTCGGCTCGAAGAATATCGATAGCCGTCAGGATGGCGTATCACTTGATCCAGCTTTGGGTCGTTCAAGCTATCTCTTTAACACAACGATCGAAGGCATTGAAAATGCTGACGCTCTTCTGATCATCGGCTCCAACCCACGCGTTGAAGCAGCTGTTCTGAACGCTCGTATTCGCAAGCGTCAGCGCATGGGCCATTTCCCGATCGCTCTGATCGGCGAACAGGCTGAACTGCGTTACGACTACGAATATCTGGGTGCAGGCGCAGACACACTCGCAGCGGTTGCTTCGGGCAAGAACGCATTCCGCGACGTGCTGGCAAAGGCTGAACGTCCATTGATCATCATTGGTCAGGGCGCGCTCACCGGCGAAAATGGTGCAGCAGTTCTCGCATCCGCTGCAAAGCTTGCGCAGGATGTTGGTGCAATCAACGCTGAGTGGAACGGTTTCTCGGTTCTTCACACTGCAGCTTCCCGCGTCGGTGCGCTTGATCTCGGCATTGTTCCGGGTGAGGGCGGCAAGGCTGCTCGCGATATGTTGGGCAATCTCGATGTTGTGTTCCTGCTCGGTGCAGACGAACTCGACATGACGACCAAAGGTTCGAGCTTTGTTGTTTATATCGGTACGCATGGCGATGCCGGTGCACATGCCGCTGACGTTATCCTCCCAGGTGCAGCCTATACCGAAAAGTCGGGTACATGGCTCAACACTGAAGGTCGCGTACAGCTCGGCAACCGTGCTGGTTTCGCACCGGGCGAAGCGAAGGAAGATTGGGCAATTCTGCGCGCTCTTTCCGACACGCTCGGCAAGCGTCTGCCGTTTGACAGCCTCGCACAGCTTCGCGCCAAGCTCTATGCAGACTTCCCGCATATGATGGCGATCGACACTATTGCGCCTGCTTCGGCCGACGACATCGTCGCGCTGGCTGCAAAGGCATCCAACCTTTCCGGCGGCGCTGCTTTCGTTTCGCCGGTCAAGGATTTCTACCTGACGAACCCAATCGCGCGTGCTTCCGCTGTCATGGCCGAGTGCTCGGCGCTTGCGGCCGGCAGCTTCCAACAGGCAGCTGAGTAAGCGAGAGAGAGACGGAATAATGGACGGAATTTTTGCAGCTTACGTCTTGCCCGCGCTAATCATGGCGCTGAAGTCGGTCGTTCTGCTTGTCGTATTGCTGATCGTCGTGGCTTACCTGCTTTATGCGGATCGTAAGATCTGGGCAGCTGTTCAGCTTCGCCGTGGACCAAACGTTGTTGGTCCATGGGGTCTCTTTCAGGCATTCGCCGATCTTTTGAAGTTCGTCTTCAAGGAACCAATCATTCCTTCGGGCGCAAACAAGGGCGTGTTCCTTCTTGCACCGTTTGTTTCAGCGGTTCTGGCAATGGCAACCTGGGCAGTCATCCCGGTCAATGAAGGCTGGGCGATTGCTAATATTAATGTCGGCATTCTCTATATCTTCGCCATTTCTTCGCTTGAAGTTTACGGCGTGATCATGGGCGGCTGGGCCTCGAACTCGAAGTACCCATTCCTCGGCGCACTTCGTTCGGCAGCACAGATGGTCTCTTATGAAGTGTCGATCGGTTTCGTGATTGTCACGGTTCTTCTGACGGTTGGCTCGCTCAACCTGACGGATATCGTGCTGTCGCAGAATACGGGTCTCGGTACATCGCTCGGCCTGCCTGCTTCGTTCCTCGACTGGAACTGGCTGGTACTGTTCCCGATGTTCGTGATCTTCTTCATTTCGGCGCTTGCTGAAACGAACCGTCCGCCATTCGATCTTGTCGAAGCTGAATCCGAACTCGTGGCCGGTCACATGATCGAATATTCGTCCACGCCGTTCCTTCTGTTCTTCCTTGGCGAGTATGTGGCGATCACGCTGATGTGCGCCCTGATGACCACACTCTTCCTTGGCGGCTGGTTGCCTCCGGTTGACGTATGGTTCCTCAACTGGGTTCCGGGCATCATCTGGTTCATGCTCAAGCTCTGCTTCTGCTTCTTCATGTTCGCCATGGTGAAGGCTTTCGTACCGCGTTACCGTTACGACCAGTTGATGCGTCTGGGTTGGAAAGTGTTCCTGCCGATTTCGCTGGCAATGGTTGTTCTGACCGCGACCGTCATCAAAGTCTTCGATCTGGTGTAAGGAGAAAGACAAATGGCTTCATTCGCACAAGCCGCGAAATCCCTCCTTCTCAAGGAATTCGTCGGTGCTTTCTTCCTCTCCATGCGTCAGTTCTTTGCGCCCAAGGCGACACTGAACTACCCGCATGAAAAAGGTCCCGTTTCGCCACGTTTCCGTGGCGAGCACGCGCTGCGCCGTTATCCCAACGGCGAAGAACGCTGCATTGCCTGTAAGCTCTGCGAAGCGATCTGCCCGGCGCAGGCTATCACCATTGAAGCTGGTCCGCGCCGCAATGACGGCACGCGCCGCACGGTGCGTTACGACATCGATATGGTGAAGTGCATCTATTGCGGCTTCTGTCAGGAAGCTTGCCCGGTGGATGCAATTGTCGAAGGTCCAAACTTCGAGTTTGCGACCGAAACCCGCGAAGAGCTCTACTATGACAAGGATAAGCTCCTTGCTAATGGCGATCGCTGGGAACGCGAAATTGCGCGCAACATCGCGATGGATGCGCCATATCGCTGATTGGTTTTGCTGAAACCTTGTTTCGGCATCCGGTTTGAAAAGCGGCAACAAGAAGGGGCGGCCCGTCTTGTTGCTGGAATTTAAGTTTCGCGATTATTCGCGGCAAACAAAGACTAAAGCGGATGAAGCAATCAGGCTTTGTCCACGGAAAGGTGTTGGGGGATCCCCATGCTGACAGGTATTGCGGCAGCGTTCTTCTATCTGTTCGCCTTTATCATGATCGCAAGCGCGTTCATGGTGATTGCGGCACGCAACCCCGTGCATTCGGTGCTGTTTCTGATCCTCGCTTTCTTCAATGCAGCGGCGCTGTTCCTGCTGACGGGGGCCGAGTTCCTCGCCATGATCCTGCTCGTCGTTTATGTCGGTGCTGTGGCGGTTCTCTTCCTCTTCGTCGTCATGATGCTGGATGTTGACTTCTCCGAATTGAAGCGCGGTGCGCTGCAATATGCGCCGGTTGGCGCTCTGGTCGGTCTCATTCTGCTGGGCGAGCTGATTGTTGTTTTTGCGGGTTCGATGTTCACGCCTAAGCTGGGGCAGGGCGCCGTTCCGATCCCTGATCTTGCTGAACGCACCAACACCGCAGCCCTCGGTGATATTCTTTACACCGACTTCGTCTTCCACTTCCAGATTGCAGGATTGGTCCTTCTCGTAGCCATGATCGGCGCGATCGTTCTGACGCTGCGGCACAAGCCGAATGTTAAGCGCCAGTCGATCCCGGATCAGGTCGCTCGTACGCCTGAGACGGCGATCGAGATCAAGAAGGTCGAACCGGGCAAGGGCATCTGAGGATAAGAATATGGAAATCGGTATTTCTCATTATCTGACCGTTTCGGCCATCCTGTTCACCCTTGGCGTTTTCGGTATCTTCTTAAACCGTAAGAACGTCATCGTTATCCTGATGTCTGTCGAATTGATCCTTCTCTCGGTCAATCTCAATTTCGTGGCGTTTTCTTCTGTGCTTGGCGATATGGTCGGACAGGTTTTCGCGCTCTTCGTTCTGACTGTTGCGGCTGCTGAAGCAGCTATCGGTCTGGCAATCCTCGTTGTTTTCTTCCGTAATCGCGGCTCCATCGCGGTGGAAGACGTCAATGTTATGAAAGGTTGACGGGCAAATGCTCTACTACGCGATCGTCTTCCTTCCGCTTATCGGCTTTCTTGTTGCTGGCCTGTTCGGCAACAAGATCGGAGCCAAAGCGAGTGAATACATCACTTCCGGCCTGATGGTGATCGTCGCGATCCTGTCATGGGTCGTGTTCTTCAAGATCCCGCTCGGACACGATGCCGAAACAATTCGTATTCCTGTTCTTCACTGGGTTACGTCCGGTTCGCTGTCGTTTGATTGGGCTCTGCGTGTTGATACGCTGACTGGCGTTATGCTCGTCGTGATCAACTCGGTGTCGGCACTGGTGCACATTTATTCGATCGGATACATGCACCACGATCCACATCGTCCGCGCTTCTTTGCTTATCTTTCGCTCTTCACCTTTGCCATGCTCATGCTGGTAACGTCGGACAATCTGATCCAGATGTTCTTCGGCTGGGAAGGCGTTGGTCTCGCATCCTACCTTCTGATCGGTTTCTGGTTCCAGAAGCCATCGGCAAATGCTGCTGCAATGAAGGCATTCGTGGTCAACCGCGTTGGTGACTTCGGCTTCCTGCTCGGCATCTTCGGTCTGTTCGCGCTGTTCCAGTCGGTTGATTACAACACGATCTTCTCAGCTGCAGCGACCTATCTGCCAGCTGAAGGTGCGAGCGATGCCGGTTCGGTTGTTCTTAACTTCCTCGGCTATGAGCTGCACAAGGAAACCGCTCTGACGGTTGTCTGCCTTCTGCTCTTCATGGGTGCCATGGGTAAGTCCGCGCAGTTCCTGCTGCACACCTGGCTTCCTGACGCGATGGAAGGCCCGACGCCTGTGTCCGCGCTTATTCACGCGGCAACGATGGTGACCGCGGGTGTGTTCATGGTTGCGCGCCTGTCGCCGATCTTCGAACTCTCGCACACGGCTCTTCTGATCGTGACGATCATCGGTGCAACGACAGCTTTCTTTGCTGCAACCGTTGCTCTGGTTCAGAACGACATCAAGCGCGTTATCGCTTACTCGACCTGTTCGCAGCTTGGTTACATGTTTGCGGCTCTGGGTGTTGGCGCTTACGGTGCTGCTGTATTCCACCTGTTCACGCACGCTTTCTTCAAGGCTCTTCTGTTCCTTTGCGCAGGCTCGGTTATCCATGCCGTGTCTGAAGAACAGGACATGCGTCGCATGGGTGGTCTGCGTAAGCTGATCCCGATCACCTACTGGATGATGATGATTGGTACTGTTGCGATTACGGGTCTGGGTGTACCAGGCACGATCATCGGTACCGCTGGCTTCTTCTCGAAGGATGCCATCATCGAGTCGGTCTTTGCATCGCACAGCCTCGCATCGGGCTACGCTTTCACGCTCCTCGTGATCGCGGCAATGTTCACCAGCTTCTACTCATGGCGTCTGATTTTCATGACCTTCTATGGCAAGCCACGCGCTTCCGCTGAAGTCATGCATCACGTCCATGAATCGCCTCCGGTGATGCTGGTACCGTTGCTGATCCTCGCTGTCGGCGCTCTGCTTGCAGGTGTCGTATTCAAGGAATTCTTCTTCGGTCACGAATATGCCGAGTTCTGGAAGGGTGCGCTCTTCACGTTGCCAAGCAACGAAATCCTGGAACATTATCACCATGTTCCACTGTGGGTTAAGTTGTCGCCGTTCATCGCTATGCTGATCGGTCTGGTAACGGCTTGGATTTTCTATATCCGTGCGCCGCACATTCCAAAGGCACTCGCAGAACGTCATCGTGGTCTGTACCAGTTCCTTCTCAACAAGTGGTACTTCGACGAATTGTATGACTTTATCTTCGTGCGTCCTGCTCGTTTCCTCGGCCGCTTCTTCTGGAAGGTCGGTGATGGCAAGATTATCGATGGATACGGTCCTAATGGTGTCGCCGCACGCGTTCTTGATGTTACGGGTCGCGTTGTGAAGATGCAGTCGGGTTACCTTTATCACTACGCATTCGCGATGCTTATCGGCGTCGCCGCGCTCGTCACCTGGATGATGCTCGGGAGCTCTTTCTGATGACCGATTGGCCAATTCTTTCTACGGTCACATTCCTGCCGCTCGTCGGCGCCTTGTTGATCCTTCTCATCAAGGATGACAGCGAAGCCTCGCGTCGCAACATCAAGAATGTTGCGCTGCTGACCACGGTTTTCGTCTTCATTCTATCCCTGGTTATCTGGGCCGGATTTGATAATTCAAATCCAGGCTTCCAGATGGTCGAACAGATCGACTGGCTCGGTGGTGGCATTTCCTACCACATGGGCGTTGACGGCATTTCCATGCTGTTTGTCGTGCTCTCCGCTTTCCTCATGCCGTTCTGCATCTTGGCAAGCTGGTTGGCTATCGACAAGCGCGTCAAGGAATACATGATCGCTTTCCTTATTCTGGAAACGCTTATGATCGGCGTGTTCTGCGCTCTCGACCTGTTCCTGTTCTACGTGTTCTTTGAAGCAAGCCTTATCCCGATGTTCATCATCATCGGTGTTTGGGGTGGTAAGCGCCGCGTTTATGCAAGCTTCAAGTTCTTCCTCTACACGCTGCTCGGCTCCGTGCTGATGCTGATCGCAATCATGGCAATGTACTGGCAGGCCGGTACGCTCAATATCGTCGAACTGCTGAAATACGACTTCCCGGCAGGTATGCAGACGTGGCTGTGGCTGGCGTTCTTCGCATCCTTCGCGGTCAAGATGCCAATGTGGCCGGTTCATACCTGGTTGCCCGATGCGCACGTTGAAGCGCCGACGGCAGGCTCGGTCATTCTGGCTGGTATTCTTCTGAAGCTCGGTGGCTACGGCTTCCTGCGCTTCTCGCTGCCGATGTTCCCGCTTGCATCTGCCGATTTTGCACCATTCGTCTTTGCATTGTCTGCAATTGCTATCGTCTACACCTCGCTCGTGGCTTTGGTGCAGGAAGATATCAAGAAGTTGATTGCTTACTCGTCGGTTGCGCACATGGGCTATGTGACCATGGGTATCTTCGCAGCCAACGAGCAGGGCGTGCAGGGTGCGATCTTCCAGATGCTCTCGCATGGTATTGTTTCGGGCGCGCTCTTCCTTTGCGTGGGTGTCATCTATGACCGTATGCATACCCGTGAGATTTCGGCCTTTGGCGGTCTCGTCAACAACATGCCGAAATATGCGGTTGCATTCCTCATCCTGACGATGGCGAATGTGGGTCTTCCGGGTACTTCGGGCTTTGTGGGTGAATTCCTCACGCTGTTCGGTGTCTTCCGCGTCAATACGTGGGTTGCCCTGTTCGCGACATCGGGTGTGATCCTGTCGGCAGCCTATGCGCTGTGGCTCTATCGCAACGTGGTGTTTGGTGCGCTGACCAAGGAAAGCCTCAAGGGCCTTCTCGACCTCAGCCCGCGTGAAAAGCTGATCCTGTATCCGCTTGTGATCCTCACTATCTTCTTCGGTGTGTATCCGGTTCCGGTCTTTGATGCGACCGCAAGCGCCGTGCATGCACTGGTTACTAATTACGACGCAGCGCTGGCAAATGCCGCTAGCGCTACGCTGGCGCAGTAAGTAAAGGCGTAGGCTTGATGCAAACCGACCTGATTGCTTCCCTGTCTCTCGCAGCTCCCGAGGTTCTCCTCGCGCTGAGCGGACTGGCATTGCTCATGATCGGCGTGTTCTCCGGAGAGCGCGCCTCAACCCTCGTCAATGGACTTGCAGTCGCTGTTTTGATTGCAGCACTGGCTCTTGTCGTGATCTTCCCGCACAACGGCACTGCTTTCGGCGGTGGCTTTGTAAGCGATGGCTTCGCACGTTTCATGAAGGCGCTGACACTGATCGGCTCCATCGTGACGCTCGTTATGTCCGTTGGCTTTGCGCGTGAAGAAAAGTTCGACAAGTTCGAATTCCCAGTGCTGATCGTGCTTTCGACGCTCGGCATGCTCATCATGGTGTCGGCATCGAACATGCTGACGCTTTATATGGGTCTCGAACTGCAGTCGCTTGCACTCTATGTGCTTGCAGCCTTCAATCGTGACAGTGTTCGCTCCACCGAAGCTGGCCTCAAGTACTTCGTACTGGGTGCGCTTTCTTCGGGTATGCTGCTCTACGGTATCAGCCTTGTTTACGGTTACACCGGCCATATCGGCTTTGCCGAAATCGCAACCGCTATCAGCGGCGGCGAGCGTCAGCTTGGACTGGTCTTCGGTCTGGTGTTCATTCTGGCTGGTCTCTGCTTCAAGATTTCCGCTGTTCCATTCCATATGTGGACGCCGGACGTTTATGAAGGTTCGCCAACGCCTGTAACCGCATTCTTTGCAGCCGCTCCAAAGATGGCAGCAATGGCTCTGATCGTTCGTGTTGTTGAAGGCGCATTTGCTCCTGTGACCCACGACTGGCAGCAGGTTATCACTTTCGTCGCGATTGCTTCGATGGTGCTGGGTGCTTTCGCCGCTATCGGTCAGCGCAACATCAAGCGCCTGATGGCCTACTCGTCGATCAGCCACATGGGCTATGCTCTCGTTGGTCTGGCTGCCGGTACGGTTGTCGGTGTTAAGGGCGTTGCGCTTTACATGGCGATCTATCTCGTCATGACGCTGGGTAGCTTTGCCTTCATCCTGTCCATGCGGACCAAGGACGGCAATGTTGAGCAGATCGAAGATCTTGCGGGTCTTTCGCGTACCAATCCGGTGATGGCGACCATCATGACCATGATGCTGTTCTCGCTTGCTGGTATTCCGCCGCTCGCTGGCTTCTTCGGTAAGTGGTACACCTTCGTCGCAGCTGTTGAAGTTGGTCTTTATCCGCTGGCAATCATCGGTATCGTCGCTTCGGTTGTTGGTGCATTCTACTACCTGCGCATGATCAAGATCATGTGGTTCGATGAGCCAACAACGACTTTCGTTCCAGCAGCAATTGAGCTGCGTCTCGTACTGCTGGTTTCGGGTGCTTTCGTTCTGTTCTATGGACTGATCGGTGGCTGGCTCGGTGGCTTGGCTGAAACTGCAGCGAAGACGTTCTTCTGAGCATGACAATGAATAAGGCCGCAGGTGATGGCATGGGTTTCACGCTGGCACCTGCGGCTTTAGCAGACGAATACCGACTGGAGTTTTTTCCGGTCGTTGGTTCTACCAATGCAGAGGCGCTTGCACAGGCTAATGCCGGGGATGCAGGGCGCCACTGGTTTGTTTCTCCCAAACAGGAGAGCGGACGAGGGCGTCGTGGCCGTACGTGGACCGCGCCCGAAGGTAATCTTGCCGCAACTCTGCTTCTCGTTGATCGTTTTGATCCCAAAACTGCCGCCACACTCGGTTTTGTCGCAGGTCTCGCTTTGGCTGATGCTGTTGACGCCGTTTTGCCAGAAGCTGTAGCTGCCCGCGTCAATGTCGCGCTCAAATGGCCGAATGATGTGCTGGTTGATGGCGCAAAGCTTTCCGGAATTCTGCTTGAATCAACCATGCTCTCGGATGGACGTTTCGGAATAGCGATTGGCATGGGCACGAATGTCGTTGCAGCGCCTGAGGGCTTGCCTTACGCCGCAACCTCGATCAACGGATTGGGCGGCAATACGGATGCCGCTACGCTGTTTCTGGCACTTTCCGATGCATGGTGCCAATATTACCGCATCTGGGATCAAGGGCGGGGATTGAACAATATTCGCGAACTTTGGCTCAAGCGCGCGCATGGTCTCGGCCAGCCTGTTGCTATGCAGCTCAATGGCCGGATTGTTGAAGGCGTTTTTGAAACTATCGATTCGGAGTGTCGGTTGGTCATCCGTGAGGACGATGGAACACGCGTGCCTGTGACCGCTGGCGATGTCTATTTTGGAACGGCAGCATCTGTTAAAGCCGTTTCCTGAAGCAATATATGTGCACAATAGGCCTCAGTTGGCGCCGTTCCGGGCTTGCAAACTATCGGCAGTCGGTTCAACAGAGGCATAATCAGAGCATCTTCGGTGAAGAATTGTTTTCTCTTCCGGAACAGGATGCGCATTATATCAAAAAGTTAGAGTGTTAAGCTGAATCAATTTGCTAAGAAGGCACTCTAAAACGAAGTTAGAACAGGGAGGCATTATGCCCCGCTCACCATCGACGCAATTTGTCTTCCTGCCGCTCGGCGGTGTCGGCGAAATCGGCATGAACCTCGCCATGTATGGCTTTGGTCCTGAAGACAATCGTGAATGGATCGTGGTCGACATGGGCGTAAGCTTTGCCGGACCGGAACATCCGGGCGCGGACCTTATTCTCCCTGACATTCGTTTTCTTGAAGCTGAAAAGCACAATCTGCGCGGCATCGTCATCACGCATGCGCACGAAGACCACTACGGCGCATTGCTTGATCTGTGGCCGCGCCTGAAGGCGCCCGTCTATGCAACGCCATTCACCGCGGGCCTGCTTGAAGCCAAGCGCCAGTCTGAATTCGGTGCACCGGAAATTCCGATGAATATTTTCAAGGCTGGTGAAAGCTTTGAAATCGGCCCGTTCAAGTTGGAAGCGATTGCTGTCACGCACTCGATCCCTGAACCCGTTTCGTTGGCAATCACCACGCCGCTTGGAACGGTCGTTCATACCGGCGACTGGAAGATGGATCCGGACCCTTCAATGGGGCCGCTGATTGATGAAGCACGTTTCCGTGCGCTCGGTGATCAGGGTGTTCTGGCGCTTGTCTGCGACTCTACCAATGCGATGCGAGAAGGGGAATCTCCATCCGAGCGTCAAGTCGGCGAAAGCCTGCGCGAACTCATTGAAAACGCGCGTGGACGCGTTGCCATTACGACTTTCTCGTCGAATGTTGGACGTATTCGCTCGATCACCGAAGCCGCACGCGATGCGGGTCGTCAGGTGCTGGTGGTTGGTCGTTCCATGAAACGCACAATCGCTGTGGCGACCGAGCTTGGCTATATGGAAGGCCTGCCTGAGTTCCTCAGCGAAGACGATTATGGCTATATCCCGCGTGAAAACGTCGTGATGATCCTCACAGGTAGTCAGGGCGAGCCGCGTGCCGCGCTCGCAAAACTGGCACGCGATGAAATGCGCAGCATTGCGCTTTCGGCTGGCGATACCGTTATTTTTTCGTCGCGTCCAATTCCGGGCAACGAAAAGGCCATTCTCGACATCAAGAACAAGCTTATCGATCAGGGTATCAAGCTGATCAGCGATGATGATGCGCTTGTGCATGTTTCAGGCCATCCGCGAAGAGCTGAGCTGAAGCGCATGTATTCATGGGTGCGCCCAAAGATTCTTGTGCCGGTTCATGGAGAAGCCGCGCATCTGGTTGCTCAGGGTTCGCTTGGTGCAATGGAAGGTATCGAAGAGATTGCGCAGGTGCGCGACGGCGATATGCTGCGCCTTGCTCCCGGCAAGGCCGAAATCATCGATGAAGCCCCGATTGGTCGTATATACAAGGACGGCAAGCTGATTGGTGACGAAGACGAAATCGGTATGGTTGAGCGTCGTAAGCTTGCCTATGTCGGCCATGTCGCTGTTTCCGTGCTGCTGGATCGCGATTTCAAGATCATGGATGAGCCTGATCTCGTGGCTTTCGGTCTGCCGGAAGAAGATGCGCAGGGCGATCTGATGGAAGATATTCTGCTCGATGCCGCAATTGAAGCTATCGACAGCATTCCGCGCGCCCGCCGCAAGGATCTGGAAGTCGTTCGTGAATCTGTTCGCCGCGCTGTTCGCGCTGCGACAAATGAGGCATGGGGCAAAAAGCCGGTAGTGACGGTGTTTATCAACCGGATAAAGTAGGCTTCAGTTTTCGGGAGGAGGACACTGATGCTTGAACGCCTGAACCATGTCGCAATCGCGGTTCCGGATATAAAGACCGCGTCTGCGCTCTATAGCGCGCAGCTGGGTGCGAAAGTTACAGCGCCACAGGCTTTGCCTGAACATGGTGTAACTGTGGTTTTCATCGACGTCGGCAATACCAAGATCGAGTTGCTTGAACCTTTGGGCGAGGGATCGCCCATCGCAAGCTTCTTGGAAAAGAACCCTTCCGGCGGTATGCATCATCTTTGCTATGAAGTTGCAGATATTATCGCCGCTCGTGACCATCTTAAAGAGGAAGGCGCACGCATTCTCGGTAACGGTGAGCCAAAGATCGGTGCTCACGGAAAGCCCGTACTATTTTTGCATCCCAAGGACTTCAATGGGACACTGATCGAGCTTGAGGAGGCATGAAATGACCATCGTTTCCGGCGTCGCAATGTATTTTATCTTCTGGTGGATAACGTTGTTTGCCCTTCTACCCGTTGGCTTGCGCACACAGGCCGAAGAAAAAGAGGTCACATTGGGCACCGTTGCCAGTGCTCCTGCAAAGCCACGCATCGGTCTCGCCTTTCTGCGTACGACCTTTGTCGCGACCGCTATCTTCTGTCTCTATTGTTACATGACGCAGGTCCAGGGTTTTGGGCTTGATGATATTCCGCACTTCTTTCCCGATCTGAAGTAAAAGCGGACACTCTATTTCCAAAAAATTGTAAAATGAAAAAACCAAATGCCTATTTTTTAGGCATTTGGTTCACGCTAGGCATTTTCGCGGCTGTTGCTGCCTAGAGGCTATGAATCTAAAACTCATCAATTCTTTATAACTGTTTGAATCGATAGAAAATTAGCGCTTCTAGAAACTCGCTCTATGATGAAAATCGGCTGTCGATAACATGGTGTTCAAGCCAATAAAAAAGAGCACCCTACGCTGCGTTTTGCAGTCAGAGAAATAATAATACTATCAATGGGTTAATTCTGCGGGAGTTGGCTTTTTTATTGCGAGTTAAGTAAAGCCAAAAAAAAAGCAAGGCTTTCGCCTTGCTAGTCGAATACGCGTTCGACCCGTTTCCATTTTACTGGCGGCAGCGAGTAATCGCGCCTGGATCCATCCTCCCAAGACTTTGACCGCGTGAACCAACGGTTAATTCCGTTGTTAGGCTTATTGATGAAAAAAATAGCGGACTGCACAGCTTTTGTCACCAAAAATCTTTCACAATGTCATATTTCGTTCGTAATTTTTCCCAGAAGGATGTGCAGTTTAATTAATGTATTGAAATTGAATATAAATCTCGCTGTGTATAGTTTCTTGCGATCTACTTTCATGTTTAGGTGATGTTTGTGGATGGCAAAAACCCATATCAGCAAAGCAGCGGCGGGCGGGTTTTCAACAGCGGCATAACCCGTTATGAAACCGGCAAGTTTGCTTAATTTTTGCCTGATTCTACACGCACTCAGTTGATACTCAGGCAATCTCTCTCTTGATCGGTGGTCACGATGCGTCTGTCGCAGTATTTTTTGCCCATTCTGAAGGAAAACCCAAAAGAGGCAGAAATTGTCTCTCATAGGTTGATGCTGCGCGCGGGTATGATCCGTCAGCAGTCGGCAGGCATTTATTCATGGCTCCCGCTTGGTCTGAAAGTGCTCAACAAGGTTTGCAACATCATTCGTGAAGAGCAGAACCGTGCTGGCGCGAATGAAATTCTTATGCCGACGATCCAGTCCGCCGACCTTTGGCGTGAAAGCGGTCGTTATGATGCATACGGCAAAGAAATGCTGCGCATTCAGGACCGTCAGGAGCGTGAAATGCTCTTCGGACCGACGAATGAAGAAATGGTTACGGATATTTTCCGTTCCTACGTGCGTTCCTATAAGGATCTGCCGCTGAACCTTTATCACATTCAGTGGAAATTCCGCGACGAAGTGCGTCCGCGTTTCGGTGTGATGCGCTCGCGTGAGTTCCTCATGAAAGACGCCTATTCGTTCGACCTCGATTATGAGGGCGCGAAGATGGCTTACTACCGCATGTTCGTCTCTTATCTGCGCACCTTTGCTCGCGTCGGTCTGCAGGCAATTCCGATGCGTGCCGATACCGGCCCGATCGGTGGTGATCTCAGCCACGAATTCATCATTCTGGCTGAAACCGGCGAAAGCCAGGTTTATTGCGATAAAGCCTATCTCGATCTCGCCGTTCCGGGCGCAGATACGGATTTCCGAAATGACGAACAGCTGACGGATATCGTCACTCGCTGGACGACGCCTTACGCAGCAACTGACGAAATGCATGATGAAGCGGAATGGTCAGCGGTGAAAGCCGATGATCAGGTTTCCGCGCGTGGCATCGAAGTCGGCCATATCTTCCATTTTGGCACCAAGTATTCCGAGCCAATGGGCGCAAAAGTGCAGGGCCCAGATGGCAAGGAACACCTTGTTTCGATGGGCTCTTACGGTATCGGTCCTTCGCGTCTGGTGGCGGCTGCTATTGAAGCGTCCCACGACGAAGCAGGCATCATCTGGCCAAAGGCGATTGCGCCTTTCGGTGTTGGCATTGTCAACATGAAGCCGGGCGATGAAGGCTGCGATGGCGTGAGCGAAAAGCTCTATGAAGCATTCACCAATGCTGGGATCGATCCGCTTCTCGACGACACGGATAACCGTCCGGGTTCCAAGTTTGCGACAATGGATCTGATCGGCTTGCCTCATCAGGTTATCGTCGGTCCGCGTGGCGTTGCGGCTGGCGAAGTCGAGGTCAAGGACCGTAAGACCGGTGAGCGTCAGAATCTCACCGTCGAAGCAGCAATCAACCTTTTGACGGCTTAAACATGAGCAGTGCGGCGGCAGCAAAATCTGATGGTAAGCAGAAGGCGTCTGATAAGGCACCTTCTTCTGGCCCATTCTCAGCCTTTGAGCGGATGATCGCATGGCGCTATCTGCGAGCGCGCCGCCGCGAAACGTTTATTTCGGTGATTGCCGGTTTCTCGTTCACCGGTATCATGCTCGGCGTCGCTACACTCATCATCGTTATGGCGGTGATGAATGGTTTCCGCGCTGAGCTTCTGAATAGAATTCTGGGCATCAACGGACATCTCATCATGCAGCCGATAGATCGGCCACTTGATGATTATGCCAGCCTGATTACCCGCATTGATGGCATTTCCGGTGTGAAATTTGCTATTCCTGTCGTCGAAGGACAGGCTTTGGTGCAGGGCAATATCGGCGCCGGCACTGGTGCTCTGGTTCGTGGTCTTCGTGAGGAAGATCTTGCCAAGCTCAAGCTCGTTTCTGACAATATCAAGCAAGGCACTTTGCAGGGCTTTGATCAGGGCGGCGGCGTGGCCATTGGCACACGTATGGCTGAAAACCTTGGCCTTTCTATTGGCGATACGCTGCGCGTTATCTCACCCGATGGCGATGTGACGCCATTTGGCGTCAACCCGCGCGTCAAAGCCTACCCGATTGTCGCGATTTTTGAGATCGGTATGTCGGAATATGATGCGTCCATCGTCATGATGCCGCTATCGGAAGCGCAGCTTTTCTTCAATCAGGAAGGCAAAGTGCAGTCGCTGGAAATCTTTGTCGATAATCCTGATAAAGTAGATGCCATGCGAGCACCCGTTGAGGAAGTTGCAGCGCGTCAAATCTCCATGGTCGATTGGCGTCAGCGCAACCAGACGTTCTTCTCTGCCTTGCAGGTTGAGCGTAACGTCATGTTCATGATCCTGACGCTGATCGTGCTTGTGGCCGCACTCAATATCATTTCCGGCCTTATCATGCTGGTGAAGGATAAAGGGCGCGACATCGCTATCCTTCGAACCATGGGGGCAACGCGTGGCGCGGTCATGCGGATATTCCTGATGACGGGCGCTGCGATTGGCGTGACGGGTACGCTTGCAGGCGTGGTTCTCGGTGTCGTCGTATGTCTTAACGTCGAACGGATTCGACAGTTCTTCTCGTGGCTTTCGGGCACGACCCTGTTTAATCCGGAGCTTTATTTCCTGAGCACGCTGCCCGCGAAGATGGATGTTGGTGAAACATTCTCCGTTATAGCAATGGCTTTGGTCCTTTCTTTTATTGCCACCATTTTGCCGGCATGGCGCGCTGCTAAGCTCGATCCGGTCGAAGCCCTGAGGTATGAATAATGGCGGCTGAAGTCATTCTGCGTCTGGAAAATGTCAGCCGTGCCTATAAGGAAGCTGATCGCGAACTCGTTATTCTTAAGGACGCAAATTTTACGCTGCGTCGCGGAGAGATGGTGGCACTTGTTGCGCCGTCTGGCGCTGGCAAGTCGACCCTGCTGCACACGGCGGGCCTGCTTGAGCGTCCGGATGCAGGTGACGTCATTCTTGATGGCCGTTCATGTGGCGGGCTGTCGGAAGACGAGCGAACTTCTGTTCGTCGCAACGATGTCGGCTTTGTTTATCAGTTTCATCACCTGCTGCCGGAGTTCTCTGCTTTGGAAAATGTGATGATGCCACAGATGATCCGCGGCCTTCCACCGAAGGCTGCAACGGTGCGTGCGCAACAGCTGCTCGACTATATGAAGATCGGCAAACGTGCGTCGCATCGTCCTGCCGAGCTTTCTGGTGGTGAGCAGCAACGTGTCGCAATTGCGCGCGCGGTAGCCAACGCACCGCTCGTTCTGCTGGCGGATGAACCGACAGGCAACCTTGACCCGACCACTTCGTCCTACGTCTTTGGGGCGCTTGAAGCGCTCGTGCGGCAGTCGGGACTGGCAGCTCTGATCGCGACCCATAACCATGAGCTCGCTCGTCGTATGGATCGTCGCGTCACCCTTAAAGAGGGCAAGGTCGTTGATGTCTGACGTCCAAAGGGACGTTTAAAAGTATTTCCAGCAAAAGTGCGAAGCGCCTATGCATGGAAATCAGTTCGTCGGACTGATTTCTTTTCCTGCTGCGATGCGTCGGATAATACATAAAGCCAAATAGTTGCAGCGGTTCCAACGTTCATTCTCAACTGGAACCGCTGTAAAAGCAGCTATAGAGCGCTTTTCCAATGGTTCAGTTTAAACCGTGGATGCTTTAGCATTCTGCGTCAGCTGTTCTCCGCATAGATCTCATATTGTTGATCATTGAACGCCGGTGGCCATGCTGCCGGCGATTGCATGTTTATTTTTCATAAACCTTAAATACATGACTGCAGCAGAACGGGTGTTGACTTTAGAACAAAAATGGAACAAAAACTAAACATACGTGAACAAAGAGGAGTTATCCCAATGACCGATCTCGTCTACGACGTTTTGTCTTTCGTCTCCGTCAGCCTGTTCGTTGCTACCTTTGCTATCTGGGTAAGCGTAATCTGAAAGCGTAATGCGGGTTCTTCTGTGAACCCCGATGATAGTAGCGACCGTCACGCTGGACATCGTTGCGGTATTCCCCGAAACTGCCTAAATGGGCGATAAGAGTCGCCCGTTAGAGTGTGCAAATCCATATAGTGATTGGCACGCGGATGGCGCTGAAGGCATGATGTCGTTGTCATGATATTGCAGTGCGTTTAGCTCTGCAAAGAACGGGGAAATAGTATGAATGATAAAGCAAGCATTTTAGCGGGCGGGGGCAAGTCGTCACCTCGTTTCGTTCATCTGCGAGTTCATTCTGCTTACTCCTTGTTGGAAGGCGCGCTGCCTGTCGGCAAGATCATCAAACAGGCGATTGCCGATCAAGCACCGGCCATCGCGATAACTGACAGCAACAACCTTTTCGGCGCTCTCGAGTTTGCACAAAAGGCGTCAAAGGATGGTTTGCAGCCAATCATAGGCTGCCAGCTGGATGTTGCTTTTGGCGATCACAACGATAACAGCCGCAGTGCAAACCGACGATTGGTTCTCGATCTTGCACCTCTGGTTTTCCTCGCTTCGACTGAGGAAGGTTATGCGAACGTTGTCAGGCTTGTCAGCCGAGCGTTTCTTGATACGCAATCGGGAGACCCAGTGCATGTCGATGCAAGCTGGTTATCTGATCTGTCAGAAGACGTGATTGTTCTTTCAGGCGGCCCTTTGGGGCCAATCGGACGCGCATTTGCTGCTGATCGTCCCGATCGCGCTGAAACCCGTTTGGCCTTTTTGAAAGAAGCATTCGGTGATCGGCTTTATGTCGAGTTGCAGCGGCAGGCGGGCTATGATCGCGCGCTTGAGGCAAAGACCGTCGAGTTAGCATATGCGATGGAACTGCCGCTCGTCGCGACCAATGAAGCTTTCTTTTTGAAAGCCGAGGATTTTGAAGCGCACGACGCGCTTCTTGCCATCGCTGAAGGTCAAATTCTATCCAATGATGATCGCCGTCGCTTGACGCCGGATCATCATTTGAAAAGCCGTTCGGAAATGGCTGCCCTGTTTGCAGACCTGCCCGAAGCGCTCGAAAACACGATTGAAATCGCCGAGCGGTGCAGCTGGTTCACGCAGACACGTCAGCCGATCCTACCGCGTTTCACCGGCGAGTCTGACGATCCTGAAGCAGCCATTCAGGCGGAAGCTGACGAGCTGGCACGTCAGGCGCGTGAAGGCCTGCAGATGCGGTTGGAAACAGCAGGTCTTGCTGAAGGCTATACAGAAGAACAATATGCCGAACGTCTCGATTACGAGATCGGCATTATTACCCGCATGAAATTCCCGGGTTACTTCCTGATCGTTGCGGACTTTATCAAATGGGCCAAACAACAGGGTATTCCTGTAGGACCGGGGCGTGGTTCTGGTGCGGGTTCGCTCGTCGCTTATGCTTTGACGATTACAGACGTTGATCCGCTGCGCTTCTCGCTTCTGTTCGAACGCTTCCTCAATCCAGATCGCGTATCGATGCCCGACTTCGATATCGACTTCTGTCAGGATCGTCGCGAAGAAGTTATTCGCTACGTTCAGGAGAAATACGGGCGCGATCAGGTCGCGCAGATCATCACCTTCGGTACTTTGCAGGCGCGTGCTGTGCTACGCGACGTGGGCCGTGTTCTCGAAATGCCATACGGTCAGGTTGATCGTCTCTGTAAGCTTGTACCGCAGAACCCGGCCAATCCGGTGTCTCTGGCACAAGCCATCGAGACTGAGCCAAAGATCAATGAAGAGCGCGAGAAGGAGCCCGTTGTTGGCCGTCTTCTTGATATGGCGCTGAAGCTTGAAGGACTGTATCGTCACGCCTCGACCCACGCCGCCGGTATCGTCATCGGCGATCGTCCGCTTTCTGAACTCGTGCCGATGTATCGCGATCCACGTTCCGATATGCCGGTCACTCAGTTCAATATGAAATGGGTCGAGCAAGCCGGGTTGGTCAAGTTCGACTTTCTGGGTCTGAAAACACTGACGGTTCTCGAAACAGCCGTGAAGCTCGTTGCACGCAAGGGCATCGATATAGACCTGTCGCGCCTGCCGCTCGATGATGAACTCACCTATGAAATGCTGTCGCGCGGCGAAACGGTCGGCGTGTTCCAGGTGGAAAGTGCCGGTATGCGTAAGGCGTTGCTTGGTATGCGTCCCGACCGGATCGAGGATATTATTGCGCTTGTTGCGCTTTATCGCCCTGGTCCGATGGAAAACATCCCGACCTATAATGCGCGCAAGAACGGTGAGGAGGAAATCGCCTCCATTCATCCAAAAATCGACGATCTGATCAAGGAAACGCAGGGCGTTATCGTTTATCAGGAACAGGTGATGCAGATCGCACAGGTGCTTTCCGGCTATTCGCTCGGTGAAGCTGATCTTCTGCGCCGCGCGATGGGTAAAAAAATCCGCGAAGAAATGGACAAGCAGCGTGTCCGTTTTGTTGATGGTGCGATCGAAGGTGGTGTTGATAAGGCTCAGGCGAATATGATTTTCGACCTGTTGGCTAAGTTCGCTGACTACGGCTTCAACAAGTCGCACGCTGCTGCCTATGCGATTGTCTCCTACCAAACTGCCTATATGAAGGCGCATTATCCAGTTGAGTTTCTAGCGGCATCGATGACCTATGATATGTCGAACGCAGATAAGCTCAATGATTTCCGTCGTGATGCAAATCGTTTGGCAATCGATGTTGTGACACCTTCCGTCATGACATCGTTCCGTCCTTTCGAGGTGGGCGAGAAGAAGATTTTCTATTCTTTGGCAGCAATCAAGGGCGTGGGCGAAGCTGCCGTTGATCATATCGTCAGTGTGCGGTCCGAAAAGCCGTTTGAAAGCCTTGAGGATTTCTGTGAGCGGATCGATCCGAAAATCGTCAATCGCCGCGTAACGGAAAGCCTGATCAATGCAGGCGCACTTGATTGCTTTGGTCGCGACCGTGCTGCAATGAGCGCGGGTATGGACCGCATTATGGGCTTCGCGCAGCGCACGCAGGAAAATGCGGCCAGCGGCCAGTCCGATATTTTTGGGCTTTCAGGTGCTCCGAAAGAAACACTGATTCTTCCGCAGGCAGCGCCATGGCTCCCTTCGGAAAAGTTGCATCGCGAGTTTCAGGCAGTTGGCTTTTATTTGTCCGCCCATCCGCTCGATGAATATCGTCAGGTCCTTGACCGGATGCGTGTGCAGAGCTGGGCCGATTTCTCGGCGGCGGTGAAGCGTGGTGCAAATGCAGGTCGTCTTGCCGGAACAGTAACCACCAGACAGGAGCGTAAGACGCGCACAGGCAACAAAATGGGCATTGTGCAGCTGTCGGATGCCACCGGCCAGTTTGAAGCCGTACTTTTCTCGGAAGGTCTCGCGCAGTACCGCGACCTGCTTGAAAGCGGTAAATCGGTGGTGATCACAGTTGCCGCGGAAAACCGTCCAGAAGGGATTGGCCTCAGAATTCAGACGGTGCAGTCGCTCGAGGACGAAGCCTGCCGGATGCAGAAGGCACTCCGGCTCTATCTTCGTTCAGCGGAAGCGGTGAAGCATATTGTTCCGCATTTCAACACGCGTGGCGACGGTCAGGTGAGCCTGATTGTCATTAAGGAAGAAGGTCAGCGCGAAGTCGAGATTGAGCTTCCCCACCGCTATCGCGTCAGTCCGCAAATTGCGAGCGCGATGAAGGCAATTCCAGGTGTCGTTGAAGTTGAACTGGTCTAATAAAAAAAGCCGGCTGGGAATATACAGCCGGCTTTTGTTTTAAGCGGGTGTTCGCATGCTCAAGGCCTTGCGGACTTCCGGCGCAACCTTGGTCCCGAACAGCTCAATTGATTTCATTGTATTTTTGTGCGGCAGATTGCCGAGGGCTGTCTGCAGCAAGAACCGGTCATGCTTGAAATAGCTATGCTGGCTCAAGATTTTGTCGACGATCTGTTGCGGGCTTCCGACGAGCAATGATCCTCGTGGTTGGCACATCGCATCAAATTGTTCACGAGTGGCCGGCGGCCAACCACGCTCACGTCCGAGTTTGCTCATGACATAGGCGTATGAACTGTAAAATTCGTCGCCAGCTTGTTGAGAGTTTTCAGCAATATAGCCGTGAGAGTTGATTCCAACTTTGAGTTTTTCTGGTGCGTGTCCGGCTTTAAGACCTGCTTCGCGATAGAAATCGGTCAATTGCGCGAAACGCTCCGGATACCCTCCGATAATCGCGATGGCGAGAGGCAGGCCAAGAAGTGCTGCTCGTCCCACTGAAGCGGGCGTACCACCCACTGCGAGCCAGATGGGTAAGGAATCCGGTAGTGCGCGCGGATAGACACCACGTCCGTCAATTGCTGCGCGCATGGTGCCAGTCCAACTAACCCGCTCATTCTCGCGAATATTAAGCAACAGATCGAGTTTTTCGGCAAAAAGCGTGTCGTAATCGTCGAGATTATAACCAAAAAGGGGGAAGGACTCGATGAACGAGCCACGACCTGCCATGATTTCAGCACGCCCGTTGGAGATGAGATCAAGCGTTGAAAATTGCTGATAGACCCGCACCGGATCGTCAGACGAAAGAACCGTCACCGCACTGGTCAGCTTAATGTTCTTCGTGCGTGACGCTGCCGCTGCCAGCACGACAGGCGGTGCAGAAATCGCGTAGTCCGGGCGATGATGCTCGCCCAAGCCGAACACATCGAGGCCGACCTGATCGGCGAGTTCAATCTCTTCTATGAGATTGCTGAGCCGTTGTTGCGGCGAAAGGGGGCGATTGGTTTCGGGATCAGGCCCGATATCACCGAAAGTATAAATACCGAGTTCCATGGCGTTCCATCGATCTGTTGGCTGTTGCGCTTTAATTAAGGCGCTTCATGCCGCTTGTTAAGAACGCACTGAAAGGTGATCGGGTTACCTTGAGGAAACCGGGCGGTTGCCCGCCCGGCAATCGATTGCCTTAGTATGCAGCGGTGAAACGCTTGCCGATGTGCTTGCCCTGTTCTGCTTCATCGACAATCGCAACAGCCAAATCTTCGACGGAGATTTTGCTTTCGCCCTTGTCATCAAACACGGGCTCGTCAGCACCAAGACGATATTTTCCGGTGCGTTCGCCCGGCTGAAGAATGATCGCAGGCGAAACGAACGTCCAATCAAGGTCTTTTTCATCACGCAATTCGTTCAATGCCTGACGTGCGCCAAGTGCGCCTTCTTTCCATTCGGCGGGAAATTCGGGTGAATCCACCAGCTGATGGCCATTGATGGCAAGGCTGCCTGCACCGCCGACTGCGATGAGACGCTTAACGCCAGCCCTTTTGGCAGCTTCGTTGATGGAGCGGCTGCCCTTGATATGGTTTTCGCGAATGTTGGCATCCGTCCAGCCGGGGTTGAAGGCTGAAATAACGATGTCGTGGCCTGCAAGTTGTTTGGCGAGCGCGTCAGTGTCGAATACGTCTGTCTTCACTGCTGTAACATTATCGAGTTTCTCAACCTTGTCCGTGTTGCGGGCGAGGGCCGTTACAGTATGGCCGCGAGATACGGCTTCCTTGAGGACAGCAGCGCCTACAAAGCCGGTAGCGCCGATCAGTGCAATTTTAGCCATGACATTTTCCTTTTCAGTTAAACCTAGAGAAGTGATATTTAATAATCAGGTTCTTTATGGTAACTAGGTAGTCGAGATGAGAAGCCTTGTGAAGAACGCACTTTTTCATGTTTAAGGTACATGGAAGTAACCGCGTTGCCGGCAAGAGCAGAAATCGCCGATAAAAACAGTAGGCTTTGGCGCGCGCATGACTCCCCCAAATGCAAAACGTCTTTGGGGAAAGAGGTGCCTGGAAGCGATGATTTAAAGCGTGCCGCCTGAACTTTGTTAAGTGCGATACGCTTTAAGGAGTAAGAATGAAAAATACGACCGAGCCAAATGCGAGCTCGCCCTTATTGTCTTCAACACCCGCTTTTCAGGCTGATCCCGAAGGTGAGGGCTCATGCCCTATTCGCGAGGTGCTGGATCGCGTCGGTGATACCTGGAGCATTCTCGTGGTTTTCAATCTGCAAACGGGTTCATTGCGTTTCAACGCTTTACGTCGCGCGATTGAGGGCATTTCCCAGCGAATGCTGACCGTTACCCTGCGATCTCTCGAACGCGATGGATTGGTCGCGCGTCATGTACGTCCAACATCTCCGCCGGAAGTGACTTATTCACTTACCGAGCTTGGTCATTCTCTGGCCGTGCCGATTGATGTGTTGGGCCAGTGGGCGGTTAAAAATCGCGAGGAAATGCGCAGCGCCCGTTCACGCTTTGATGCAGCTACAGAAGATTAAGGAACCTGATATCGGCGCGCTCGTTGTTCTCTTGAAAAAGGGAGTAAGGATTATGCCAGCAAAATCACAGGCGCAGCAAAAAGCTGCCGGTGCAGCACTCGCTGCCAAGCGCGGTGAAATCAAAAAGAGTGAGCTGATCGGTGCATCAAAAGAAATGTATGAGTCGATGACCGAGAAGGAACTGGAAGAATTTGCGGAAACCAAACGCAAGGGCTTGCCGGAGCATGTTTCAGACAAGAAAAGCAGCTGACTTTTAATCAGCTGCTCTCCAAGATTACAAAACTATAGCCTATTTTGCGCCTTTTCCGGGCGCAAGCTCAATAGCTTTCAGCTTGCCGCCGGTAATTCCACAGCGCAAAGTGATTGTATCCCACTGCGCACCGCTTCTATTGCGCGCTTCTCCCGGAACAGAAATCACCGCAGAAACCTTGCTTGCGTCTTTCGCGCTGAATTTCGATGATTTGTCATTCGTCGTGGCTGCTGCAATGTCCGCTTTGGTGAAGCCAAGGCGGTCGTATTTTTTGCTTTTCTTCACATAGTCATAGGCGCTCGCAATGCAGTCGGCCACCTGCGGCGATGCCTGCTGATCTTTTGCGAGCGTTTGGTAGTTTCCGGTAAAATCTTTCGAGCGCTTAGGTACCGCATCTGCATGGGCTGCGCCCGCAATTCCAAGTGTAAAAATTGCAGAAAGTATAAGTTGGGTCGATTTCATGGATCGCTTCCTTTGAACAGCTACCGCGCAAAGTGCGGTAAGCAAATCGATAATGACGATGCTATTAGAAACGCAGATTGGATTTTTTTGTGTTTTCCCCGTCACCTAGAGCGCATCCCGAAAAGTGCGAAGCGGTTTTCGGAAAAAGATGCGCGTAGAAACAAATGGATAGAGCACTTCCAATAATTCAATCAAAACAGGAAATGCTCTAGCAGAATATCTTACTGGCAGATTCGAGCAAGGCAGGATTTGCCGTGACAGCCCTGATCCAGATGCATGTTTGTGCGATGCGCAGCATCGCCGTCGGGCCCGATCACAGTCATGAAAAGCTTGCAGCTCGCACCATGCACCGCGCGCCAGAAAGTTTTCTCTTTTTCAGACCCATTCCAGCCGCTTTCGAGCTCCGTCTTCGAGCCATCTGAAAACTTAAATGACATGATATCAAGCGCATTGGCGAAAGCGTGTTCTGACACTCGCCCCGTCGAAGCACCATTGACCTTGCGGCACTGGTAATCCGAACCGGTGCCGATTTCAGTGATCTTGATGCTGTCGCCGTACACTTTCTTCGCGGCGTCACTGACATCTTTCGACCACTCAGCAAGCGTCACAGCCATGGCGCAATTTGTCGTGACTGCGGTGGCGAATTTCAGCGGCTCGGTTTTTCCTATAGCTGTGAGCGATAGAGGCGAACGAGCGCTGCATTGCGGGCCATCTTCAATCGGTGGCAACAGTTTGCCCTCTACGTCTCCAGCCATCAGTGCAGGACATGACACTTGATAAATACGTTCGGGCTTTGCAGGGGGTGCTGGTGCGGGGGGTGGTTCAGCGCTTTCTACCGGTTGTTCTGGTTTTTTATCGGGAAGTGGAGCCTTTTCAGTAGGAGGTGTTTGAGTGGGCTCCGATTGTTCAGGCTGCTTTGCTGTTTCCTCTTCGCGGCGAGGTGATGGCGTCGGTAACGGAATAACCACGGGTGCGGGGGTAGCTGATGGGCTAGGCGCAGCAGGCAATGCTTTTGATTGCTTTTGTTTGGCTATACGCTTTTTCTTCGGCCGCTTGTGGGAAGATGTGTGTCTGGCGTTACCGTTTAACATCCTTTCGATAAGGTTTTGCGCGTTAGCGCTCGAAAGACTGCCCCAGTTCTCTTGCGGAAACACCACAATCGCGAAAGTAGCGAAGGCGATAATCATCAGCCTTTGAAGGAAAGCGAAGGAAACGGCCATATTCACCTCTTTTGATATCGGGCGCTAACGAGTAATGTTGAAAGGTGATATGTCGTTCCTTCACGCTTGATGGCAGAACGTTGCAATTGGCTTCGATCAGACCCAGTTCGACGTGCTTCTTCTATAAATGATGCCTTGTGCCATTTAAGATCCGCTTTGAGCTGGCCAAATGGCTTAAAATCAGGGCTTCTGCCTTGACAAGATGACACTCCAATGACTAAAAGCCGCCATCGCTGGAGCCTAAACGCTCCGGCGTTTCATTTGACGTGTCCCGTGGATGAAGATCGCAGCTGCGCGCTTCATCCTGTCAGTCCTTGAAACCCAAGGGCAGAGGAGGGCGCGTTTCCTGTCAGCGCCGTAAGGTGCACTAACTTTTTAAAGGAAATGCGATGAGCAAGCGCGAATCCGCTAAGTACAAAATTGATCGCCGCCTTGGCGAAAACATC
Organism: Ochrobactrum sp. BTU1; assembly: GCA_018798825.1. Taxonomy (NCBI): domain Bacteria; kingdom Pseudomonadati; phylum Pseudomonadota; class Alphaproteobacteria; order Hyphomicrobiales; family Brucellaceae; genus Ochrobactrum; species Ochrobactrum sp. BTU1. The sequence continues at coordinate 830,861 of CP076354.1, forward strand.
TGGGGCCGTCCGAAGTCCCCTGTAAACCGTCGTGAATATGGCCCAGGCCAGCACGGTCAGCGCCGTAAGGGCAAGCTGTCCGACTTCGGTGTACAGCTCCGCGCAAAGCAGAAGCTCAAGGGCTTCTACGGCGATATCTCGGAAAAGCAGTTCCGCAAGACCTATGACGAAGCAGCTCGCCGCAAGGGCGATACCGGTGAAAACCTCATCGGCCTGCTCGAATCGCGTCTGGACGCTGTTGTGTACCGCGCAAAGTTCGTTCCAACGATCTTCGCTGCACGCCAGTTCATCAACCACGGTCACGTCAACGTAAACGGCCGCCGCGTCAACATTCAGTCCTACCGCCTGAAGGCTGGTGACGTTGTTGAAGTTCGCGAAAAGTCGAAGCAGCTCGTTGTTGTTCTCGAAGCTGTTGCGCTCGCAGAACGCGATGTTCCTGACTACGTTGAAGTCGATCACAACAAGATGGTTGCGACCTTCGCACGCGTTCCAGTTCTCGGCGACGTTCCATACGCCGTTCAGATGGAACCAAACCTCGTCGTCGAATTCTATTCGCGTTAATTTTGAGCCTCTGGCTCATTTAGCTGAAATAAATGGCCGCCCTCGGTTTTCCCGAGGGCGGCTTTTCTGTATGTAAACATAATCTCTCTTATTCGCAGGAAGCATCATGAACGCTTTTGATCCTAACATCGGGTCAGATATCGCAGACGAAAACGGAGGCGATGGCTGCCACCCACTTTTCCGCGATGTGCCAGCCTCGGTTGAGTTCAACAAGCTGCGTAAACGTCTCCTGCGTCATACGCGCCAGGCTATCGAAGATTTTGCCATGGTAAAGCCCGGTGAGCGTTGGATGGTTTGCCTTTCCGGAGGTAAGGATTCCTACGGTCTGTTGGCGCTTCTGCTCGATCTCAAATGGCGCGGTGTGCTGCCGGTGGAATTGCTGGCGGTCAATCTCGATCAGGGCCAGCCAAATTTTCCGAAGCACATTCTGCCGGATTTCCTGAACAGCTACGGTATTAAGCATCGCATCGAGTATCAGGACACCTATTCCATTGTTACTGAAAAGCTGCCTGAAAACAGCACCTATTGCTCCCTTTGCTCGCGTTTACGCCGCGGCAATCTCTATCGCATAGCGCGAGAAGAAGGCTGCTCGGCCGTTGTTCTCGGCCATCATCGCGAAGACATTCTCGAAACCTTCTTCATGAATCTTTTCCATGGTGGCCGTCTTGCCGCCATGCCGCCGAAGCTTCTCAATGACGAAGGTGATCTCATGGTTTTCCGTCCGCTCGCCTATGCGGCGGAAGAAGATATGGAAAAGTTTGCGACTGCGATGCAGTTTCCGATCATTCCTTGCGATCTCTGCGGTAGCCAGGAAGGCCTGCAGCGCAATGCAATGAAGGCGATGCTGACCGATATAGAAAAGCGTATGCCGGGCCGTAAGGACACGATGATCCGCGCCATGACCAATGTGCGCCCGAGCCATCTTCTCGACCGCAAACTGTTCGATTTCGCAGGCCTGATGGCAAATTCCGACGTGGAGAATGATAGTGCAGTTTGATGAAAAGCAGATTGATTGGCTGGCCGATCTTCTGGCAGAAGCAGCCAACGAAGAAATCATGCCTCGCTTTCGCCAGCTGGGGCAGGGCGATATTCGCCAAAAGACCTCTGCTGCCGATCTCGTCACAGAAGCCGATGTGAATGCCGAGCGCTATATCACGGCGCGCCTCAATGAACGCTTTCCCAACGCGCTGATCGTGGGGGAAGAGGCTTGTTCTGATGATGAGGCTTTGCTTGATGGGCTCGGTGATGCGGATCTTGCATTCACGATCGATCCAGTCGATGGCACCTTCAATTTTGCTTCAGGTGTTCCCCTGTTCGGCGTAATGCTGGCGGTTGTTGCCAAAGGCGAGACAGTTGCCGGCATTATCTACGACCCAGTCGGCAAGGACTGGATTCTTGCTTCAAAGGGTAGCGGCGCGCATATTCGCCATGCCAATGGTTCAACGAGCCGCGTGAGTGTGGCTGAGCCTGTTGATATTTCGCAGATGACCGGTGCGGTTTCCTGGCAATATACTGTCGATCCGATCCGTTCGCGCCTTGCACGCAACCAGACGAAGTTTCTCTCCAAGATCGGCTATCGCTGTGCGGCACATGAATATCGTATTATCGCGACAGGCGGCGCGCATTTCGCAGTCTATAACAAGCTGATGCCGTGGGATCATTTGCCCGGTGCGCTTATCCATCAGGAAGCGGGTGGGTATCTCGCACGCTGGGATGAAAGCGACTATCTGCCGTCGCACACCGGTGGTGGGCTGCTGATTGCACCTGACAAGGAAAGCTGGAAAGCCATTCAGGCAGCTCTTTGGGAAGAATAAGAAAAGCCCGCCATTTGGCGGGCTTTTTATTTTCTACTCAGATTGGCTTGTTGTGCGGCTTGAACATCTTGCCGCGCTCAGCAATCAAAACGCAGATGAATGCGATGAAGCCCAGCACACAATAGCCTGCGGCGACCGGTGTTGTCGTTCCATCGAATGCCTGACCGATGACTGCGCCGAGTGCTGCGCCGATGACTGTCTGTGCAAAGCCCAAAACGGAAGATGCCGTACCGGCGACTTCGCCCAGAGGCTCCATAGCCAGCGCATTAAAGTTAGCCGTTACAAGGCTGAACGAGAACATGATGGTCATATAGATCGTCATCAGCATCCAGAATGGCACGGGACCGCTGAATGTCACAGAAAGCACGACCCAAAGCAGGCTGAAGCCGACAAATACCAGCAGCATCGTCTGTGAAATGCGGCGCATACCGTAGCGACCGACAAGGCGGGAGTTGAGGAACGATGCGAGAGCAAGCGTCATGGCGACGGCAGCAAAGGCCAGCGGAAACAGCGATCCAAGTTTGTAGATATCAACAAAGATTTGCTGCGCCGAGTTGATGTAGCCGAACAGCGCTCCAAGAATGAACGAGGTGCCGAGCATGTAGAAGAGCGCTACGCGGTTGGACAGAACGATACCAAAACCACCGATTACACTCTTGACTGTCAACGGACGACGATGGCTGACGGGCAGCGTTTCGGGCAGGCGCAAATATGCCCATACACCGATTATAACAGCCATAAGCGCCATAGACAGAAAGATCAGATGCCATTCACCGAACAGCATAATCAGCTGACCGGTTGCAGGGGCGACCACTGGCAGGATCATGAAGACCATCATGACGAGCGACATGACTTCAGCCATCTGACGCCCGGCAAACTTATCGCGAACAACTGAAACGGCAATTACACGCGTTGCTGCGGCACCCAGTCCCTGCAATACGCGCAGAACAATAAGTGTTGTGAAATCCGTTGCAACGGCTGCACCAAGTGCTGCGAGTATATAGATCAGCAAACCGCCAAAGAGAGGTAATCTTCTGCCGAAACGGTCGCTCAGCGGACCATAGAACAGCTGCGATACGCCAAAGCCGAGCAGATAGGCCGTAATGACAAACTGTGCGTGATTTTCTGAGAGCACGCCAAGGCTGGCGCCAATTTGCGGCAGACCAGGCAGCATAATATCCACTGCCAACGCATTGATTGCCATGATCGCTGCAATGAGAGCGATGAACTCGCCGCGCCCGCGCATGGAAGTCTTCTGGTCCGGAGAACCATTTTGAATGTCGATTGGCATTTGGGTAGTCCTCGATAAACGGCACACCGGTCAGGGGAGTGCCGGTGTAGTAGTCAGAATTTAGAAAACAGCGGCCCGGCAGCAGATGCTGCCTATGATGGCTATGCATCGGGCAATAGAAAAGGCGCCATGAAACGGCGCCTTTTAGAAAAGGTGAGCTTTAAAAGCCGTATGAGGGGTAATTAATCCTCAAGCGGCCTTGGTTGCAATACCCTTATCGGTAAAAAGTGCCTGTAGTTCGCTGGACTGGAACATTTCGCGGATGATGTCGCAACCGCCAACAAATTCGCCCTTTACGTAGAGCTGAGGAATGGTTGGCCAGTTGGAGTAATCCTTGATGCCCTGACGGATTTCGTCGGAAGCAAGAACGTTCACGCCCTTATAATCGACGCCGATATAGTCGAGAATCTGAACGACCTGACCGGAGAAACCGCACTGTGGGAAACCTGGTGTGCCCTTCATGAACAGCACGACGTCGTTGGTCTTCACTTCATTGTCAATGAAATCGTTGATTCCGGTCATTTTAGTTCCTTTCAGGATGCCGGTTCAAATCCCGGCCCGCGTAGGGAGAGGTTCTACCCCAATATAGTAAGCTGAGCTTTGGTAATCACCCTCTAAAGGTGAAAGCAAGTCAAATTAGCGCGAAATCAGGCTGTTTTGGGGGCAACATCTTGCCGCAGGAAGAAAATCACCGCCCGGATTGTCGTTTCCAAGTGCCATTGCGTGTATTTCAACACTTGGCTAAAGGCTGGAAAGCTCAACCGAGAGCGGTGTTGGATTAGTTTATTCTGGTACGCTGGTCTGGAGGGCAAGGGCGTGAAGCACGCCGCCCATGTTGCCCTTGAGGGCGTCATAGACCATCTGGTGCTGCTGCACGCGTGACTTGCCACGGAAACTTTCCGCAACAACTTCCGCCGCATAATGATCTCCGTCTCCGGCAAGGTCGCGGATCGTAACCTTTGCGCCGGGAATACCTTCGCGTATCAGTTTTTCGATCTCATGAGCGTCCATAGCCATGCAAAATCTCCTGCCTTTTAGGGCTTCTTCTTGTTCGTTTCGAATCGTAACGCATCATCGTGATACGTCAATATTCAACTGTCTAACGTTTAAATTGCCGACAAGCAAACGCCCGGCGCGGTGTTCCCGGCCGGGCGTCAATTGGTAACAGTTCTAACCAATAACGTTTAGTTGTCGACTGCAGCTTCTCCACTCATGAAGCCCGGGAACCAGCCTTCAAAAGCATTGTTAAGCTCTGCAACTGCTACATCAACCGTTGCACCGAACTTCAGGCGGTCGCCGCCGACCGTGCCGAGTACACGGAACGGAACGCCAGCACCTTCTGCATTGAGCGCAATGAGTTTCGCCATTTCAGGTGTTGCTGCAACAACATAACGCGACTGATCTTCGCCAAACAGCGCGGCATGTGGCAGGCCGTCGCCCGCATCAAGAACTGCACCCTTGCCGGACTTGATTGCCATTTCAGCAACAGCAACGGCAAGACCACCATCGGAGAGGTCGTGACAGGCTGTCACCTGGCCATTGCGGATCGCCGAACGGACGAACTCGCCGTTACGCTTTTCAAGAGCAAGATCAACCGTTGGAGCAGGGCCATCAGCACGATCAAAAAGATCGCGCAGATAGACTGACTGACCCAAATGGGTGCCGTCGCCGCCCAGCAGAACCAGCGTGTCGCCATCCTGCATTCCGCCGATCTTGGCCATCTGCGACCAGTCAGGAATGAGGCCGACGCCGGCAATGGTCGGAGTTGGCAGGATCGCCTGACCGTTAGTTTCGTTGTAGAGCGATACGTTGCCCGAAACGATTGGGAAATCGAGCGCACGGCAAGCTTCGCCGATACCTTCAATTGCCTTGACCAGCTGGCCCATGATTTCCGGCTTTTCAGGATTGCCGAAGTTGAGGTTGTCGGTCGATGCAAGCGGCTCAGCACCGGTTGCGGAAATGTTGCGCCAGCATTCGGCAACAGCCTGCTTGCCGCCTTCAAACGGATCAGCTTCGCAATAGCGTGGCGTTACGTCAGACGAGAAAGCGAGTGCCTTGGTGGCGTGACCTTCAACGCGGATCACACCAGCATCGCCACCCGGGAGCTGCAGCGAGTTGCCCTGAATGAGTGTGTCATACTGTTCGTAAACCCAGCGGCGCGATGAACCATCCGGCGAGCCAACGAGCTTGAGCAGCGCATCCGAATAGTCTTCAACCTGTGGCACATTGCTGGCAGGCAGCGGTGCATGCTTGCCCGGTTCCATCCATGGACGATCATACTCAGGAGCTTCGTCACCGAGTTCCTTGATCGGAAGGTTTGCAACTTCTTCGCCCTGATGGATGACGCGGAAGCGCAGATCATCAGTAGTCTTGCCGACGATTGCGAAATCAAGACCCCACTTACGGAAGATCGCCTGTGCTTCTTCTTCCATTTCTGGCTTGAGAACCATGAGCATACGCTCCTGGCTTTCCGACAGCATCATTTCGTAAGCTGTCATGTTTACTTCGCGAACCGGAACATGGTCGAGAATGAGCTCGATACCGAGATCGCCCTTCGCACCCATTTCAACGGCAGAACAGGTGAGACCTGCAGCACCCATATCCTGAATGGCGATAACCGCACCCGAAGCCATCAGCTCAAGGCAGGCTTCCAGAAGGCACTTTTCGGTGAATGGATCGCCAACCTGAACGGTTGGACGCTTTTCTTCAATCGATTCGTCAAATTCAGCCGATGCCATCGTTGCACCGCCAACGCCATCCCGGCCCGTCTTGGCACCGAGATAGACAACCGGCAGGCCAACGCCCTTGGCTTCCGACAGGAAGATGCCGTCATGCTTGGCAAGGCCAGCTGCGAATGCATTGACGAGGATATTGCCGTTATAGCGCTTGTCGAAGTTCACTTCGCCACCAACGGTCGGAACGCCGAAAGCATTGCCATAACCGCCAACGCCGGAAACAACACCGGAAACAAGGTGGCGGGTCTTTGGATGGTCAGGCTCACCGAAACGCAGGGCATTCATGGCTGCAATTGGGCGAGCACCCATTGTGAAAACGTCGCGCAGAATGCCGCCAACGCCTGTCGCCGCGCCCTGATAAGGCTCGATATACGACGGGTGGTTATGGCTTTCCATCTTGAAGACGACGCAGTCGCCATCGCCAATGTCAACAACGCCAGCGTTTTCACCCGGACCCTGGATAACGCGTGGCCCGGTTGTCGGGAGAGTACGCAGCCACTTCTTCGACGACTTGTAGGAACAATGTTCATTCCACATGGCCGAGAAAATGCCGAGCTCCGTGAAGCTTGGTTCGCGTCCGATCAGGTCGAGAATACGCTGATATTCGTCCGGCTTGAGGCCGTGAGCAGAGATAAGTTCCGGCGTGATGTCGCGCTTATTGGAAATAGTCATGGAGATGAGGGACCCCGTCGCAGGCTGCGGTACCCGGAAACTTCTGCCGAAGGGCGGACACCTAAGGTTTCAAGGGGCCTCTTTAACCTAACTCTGTTGGAAGCGCGACAGGAAAATGCCGATTTCCCGGCTCAAATGCTGCCTTCATAGCCTACTTGTTCATTTTCCAGCAATTGCCGCAAAGTTGCGAAGCCATTTTCGATCAGATTACGATCCGTCGGTGAGGAAAAAGCAATACGAACCCGGTGGTAAGTTCGATCAATGCGACCGGCTTTGAACTCGTCTTCATCGTCGATCAGTAGTCCGTTTTCATAGGCGGCTGCTTTGAATGTACTGGCAAGCCATGGTTCCGGCAGTTTCAGCCAGAGGATCGGAACATGCGGTGAAGAAACAAAGTCGTAACCGGCGAAGACCTTGCGGGCCAATTGCTCGCGCCATTTGATTTCAGCCGAGCACTTGTCCAGCAGGGCATTCGCCTGACCTGAAAGTACCATCTGTGCGGTAGTTTCAGCGAGCAGAAACGAAACGCCGCCCGTCATCAGCTTGTGGGTCACGCGTAAACGTTGCGCGCAATGCGGCGGGCAGGCCACCCAACCGCAGCGCAAGCCAGCCGTTACGGCCTTTGAAAGACTGCCGAGAAGAAATGTGCGTCCCGGTGCAATATCGGCAATCTTCGGGATATTTGACCGGGTCATAACCCCGTATGTGTCATCTTCAATGAGCCAGACATTGTGTCGAGCCGCGATATTGGCAATCGCCACTCGGCGCTCATAGGGCATGGTCGCAAGCGTTGGATTGTGGATGCTTGGCATGAGAAACGCCATTGTCGGGTGCTGCTGGTTGCAGACCCGCTCGAATTCTTCCGGGATCATGCCATATTCATCGCTCGCGGCAATCGCGACGCGGCGTCCGGCAATTTTCACGGACCGGCTCACTTGTGTGTAAGTGAGATCTTCAAAAACAATCCTGTCGCCGGGCGAGGTGAAAGCCGTAATCGCCGCAATTGCACCAGCATGTGCGCCGTTGGTGATAACAATATTGCTCGCATCGGCAGGAGCGTTTTCCTGATTGAGCCATTGGCGTCCGGCTTCAAGCCAGTGTTGCGGGAAATGTCGCGTGTAGTTGACAACCTCATGCGGGAAATTGCGAATGACAGACGCAATCAGCGGCTCAAGTATCGTATTTTGTCCGACGTCAGGAGCTGCCGTCGTATCGAAGCGTCCCTTGTCGAGTGGTGCGTCCTGAATACGCGTGCCAGCAATGCCATCGCTCGAATAGGCAGGTGGCGCATTCTTGCCGTCGGCCCTGCCAAGCACATAAGTTCCGCGACCAACTTCGCCGGTTACAAGTCCACGCTCATGCGCGAGAGCATAGGCGCGCCCGATTGTACCGATTGTCACCTTCAGATCATAAGCCAGATTGCGTTGCGGCGGTAGCTTCTGTCCCGCAGGCAAAGTTCCAAGGGCGATCGCTTCTTCAATTGCGTCAGCGAGTTGAAGATAGAGTGGGCCGGATTTTCCGGTGAGGTCGGGAAGCCAATTTGTCATGGTCACAATATAAGCATTGTACCGATATTTGAGTCAATTGTATTTACGTTGCACGCATCAGATTGATGCATAATATCGGCTAAGCCCAGTTTAAAAGGCTCTTTGCTATGACATATACGTCAGTTAAGCACGATGAAATAGATACAATTGATACAATCAAGACAAGGGAAAGCGATTTTTGTTACGCTTCTCGTTCTGTCTGGCAGCGTTTCATTGAATGGTGCTCTCTGCGTCTCATGCTGCGCCGCAGCCGCATTGAATTGATTGATCTGACGGACGAGCAGCTTCGCGATATAGGTATTACGCGGAACGAGGCAGATGTGGAATCGCGCAAGGTCCGTTTCCACATCCGTTAAATTTGAACGTCAGCAGCCTTTTTGGCCCGATGCCCAACGATTAATGTCAGCACTGATACGACTGCTATGACCCTGCTGCATCATCGGGCCAAAGGCTTCAATGCGTGCTGGATTGCCTTCTGCCTGCACAACCAGAAGCGGGCGTCCTGCCAGATTTCGAGCAGGAACCACCAACATACGTGGACGCCCTGAAAAAGAATTAAGTTCCGGCGCAAATGCATAGCCGCGAAAATCCTTATCATTGGATTTGAACCAACAGCTATTCGCTCCCACAGCGATCCGCTCCATGGTTGCCAACGCTGCTTTGCTAACACTTGTGGGAGTAGGAGGCGTCGGTTTCGGCGTGCAGGCTGCAAAGAGTGCCAGAGCAGGCAGTGCAACGAGCGCAATGGTCTTGTTCTTCAAGGAAGGCTCCATAAGAACGTTTTCGGCAAGACCAACAAAAGAGTGGCTTGCCGATAAACGCATAGAAACAATGTGTTAAAGCGCATTTTCAAAAATGCGCTTTCTATTGGACGGGATAATTCAGGCAAGCTGCGGCATGAAAGCCTTTAACCCGTCACTCATCTCATTCCATATGAGTTCGAACGCAGGGTCCTGCTTTGCTTTCACCGCATATGTGTCGAATTTTGGGTAAGCAGCCAGCAAATCGTCTTTCCCCGAAAGCTTCTTGAGTGGCTCCATGAGGAAGCGTACTGGCAGCAGCCATGCATCGGCAAGTGTCGGCGCATCGTTGAGTGCAAAATCGTGATCGGTGAGACGGGATTCAACCACGCTCAAGCCTTTGTGGAGCTTGGTAAACAGCCGCTCGATAGTGGCCTGGTCCCTTTCAGGCTTGCTCTGAAGAATGAAGAGTTTCATCGCAGGGCCGAGAACTTCCAGCTCCGTCACACGCGCCAGAAGGCGGATCAGAGCACGCTCGCGCGGGCTGCCGGGCAGAACGGGAGTGTCCGGAAAATGGTCTTCCAGATATTCCGCAATGACAGCTGCTTCAAACAATGTCTCGCCAGAGCCGGTAATCAGCACCGGGACACGCTTTAAAGGTGTCACATGAATGAAGTCTTCGGGAAATGGATAGGGGAGGTTAATAGGTTTGAACGGCAGTTCCTTGAGATAAAGAACACCGCGCACAAAAGCGGAATAGGGGGAGAGTGGGCGTGAATATAACTGCATCGATATCGTTCCCCGATTCGGTTTACTCAGGAAGTATCTATCGATCAAGCTGCCACGATTTTGTGCGTGGCGCTAGAGCGCATTCCGAAAAGTGGGATCGGTTTTCGAAACCAGATGCGCGTAGAAACAAAAATATCGAGAGGTTTCAACGCTTCGATATCAACTGGAACTGCTCCAGAGTGTCGTGTGCCTTATTGGATCAGAAAGATCGCTCTAAGACTCTGTTTTTACAGCATAATTTATCTTAGATCGAGTCGATTTTAAGGAACTATGCTCTAGGTCCTGAAAGGACTGTTCTCTTTTGCGGCCCCAATTGTGCATCTCGTTTATGCAATAAAAAATGGCCTCCGTTATTCAACGAAGGCCATTTAATCTGCTTGGTCGAGCTTTAAAGCTTTAAGCTGCGATACCCAATGCGCCTGCAAAAAGTGCACGGCCGTCATCGCCGCCATGTGCACCTTCGATCAGGTTTTCAGGATGTGGCATCATGCCGAGAACATTGCCGCGCGCATTGACGATGCCCGCAATGTCATTGACCGAACCGTTCGGATTGGTGCCGTCTGCATAACGGAACACAACCTGGCCTTCGCCTTCGACCCGCTTCAGTGTTTCTGCATCAGCAAAATAGTTGCCGTCATGATGGGCAACCGGGCAACGGATGATCTGGCCTGGCTGATAACCGCGTGTGAACGAGGTATTCGCATTGCTGACTTCGAGCTTCACTTCGCGGCAGACGAACTTCAGCGACGTGTTGCGCATCAGCGCACCTGGCAGCATTCCTGCTTCGACGAGAATCTGGAAGCCGTTGCAGACGCCAATAACCATGACACCCTTGTCGGCCTTCTCGCGAATGGCCTGCATTACCGGCATACGCGCTGCAATTGCACCGCAACGCAGGTAATCGCCATAAGAGAAACCGCCGGGAATCAGGATCAGATCAACATCATCGGGGATGCTCGTGTCTGTCTGCCATACGGTGATTGGTGCCTGACCGGAAATCTTAGTGATGGCCGCAATCATGTCGCGGTCACGGTTGAGGCCCGGAAGAAGAACGACTGCTGCTTTCATGGCGTTTTACGTCTCTTTGAATTTGAGTGCCCTTCAAACCCGCTGTGAAGCGGTGTGAAGGCGCGCAAAAAACTATACTTAAGCCGCAGCGCGTCAGGCGATGACGATTGCGTAATCTTCAATAACCGTGTTGGCGAGCAGCTTCTCGCACATGGCCTTGATTTCGGCTTCAGCTTTCGCCTTGTCCGAGCCTTCGAGTTCGAGATCGAAGACCTTGCCCTGACGGGCGGAATTGATGCCTTCGAAGCCCAGGCTGCCGAGCGCGCCGACAATAGCTTTGCCCTGCGGGTCGAGAACGCCGTTTTTCAGTGTAACGGTGACGCGTGCCTTGATCACTCTGTAGTTCCTGCTGATTTAATTTAACAACAATGAAAACAGCCCGGAACGCGAGTTACCGGGCTGTGCGGATCTTTACTTCACAAGCGTAGGGCCGGAAGGACGGGGCGTGTCGTTCTCGTTCATGATGCCGAGACGGCGCGCTACTTCCTGATAGGCCTCAACCAGCCCGCCCATATCGCGGCGGAAACGGTCCTTATCGAGCTTGTCATTTGTGTTGACATCCCAAAGGCGCGCCGAGTCTGGCGAAATTTCGTCGGCAACGACGATGCGCATCATGTCGCCTTCAAACAGACGTCCGCATTCCATCTTGAAATCAACAAGCTGGATGCCGATGCCCAGGAACAGACCGGTGAGGAAGTCGTTGACGCGGATGGCGAGAGCCATGATGTCGTCGATTTCCTGCGGGCTGGCCCAGCCGAAAGCGGTGATGTGTTCTTCGGTGACCATTGGGTCATCGAGGGCGTCTGCCTTGTAATAGAACTCGATGATCGAGCGGGGCAGAACCGTGCCTTCTTCGAGGCCCAGACGCTTGGACATCGAGCCTGCGGCGACGTTGCGAACAACGACTTCAAGCGGGATGATCTCAACTTCCTTGATCAGCTGCTCACGCATGTTGAGGCGGCGGATGAAGTGGGTTGGAATACCAATGCGGTTCAGCTGGGTGAAAATGTGCTCGGAGATGCGGTTGTTCAACACGCCTTTTCCGTCAACAACTTCATGCTTCTTCGCGTTGAACGCGGTTGCGTCATCTTTGAAGAACTGGACAAGAGTACCGGGTTCAGGGCCTTCATAAAGAATCTTGGCCTTGCCCTCGTAAATACGGCGGCGACGGTTCATGGCTTTTCTCGGATTTCCAAAAATGTGATGATCGGCTTTTGCCGCTATTCTCGCGGGCTACGTATAGCAATTGTGGGCTTTTAACAATCCTGCTTTGTACCCGTTCCCCCGTTTTAAGCGTTTCAGAGCCAGATAAATCAATAAAGTGACTTTTGGCTCTTGTATAATCTTGCGCCCCTTGCCAGCTTTAGGCAAGAGAACGGTTGACGATCTCACATAACTTAAAGTCTTGGGAGTTGTATGAATGGCCACTGGCATGGATGATCGCCGCAACGCATTTGAAAGCAAATTCGCACTGGATGCAGAACTTCGCTTCAAGGCAGAGGCTCGCCGTAACAAGATCCTCGGCCTCTGGGCTGCACAGCTTCTTGGCAAGCACGATGCAGACGCTGATGCCTATGCTCGTGAAGTTGTTGCCGCTGACTTTGAAGAAGCTGGCGATGAAGACGTTTTCCGCAAACTACGCGCCGATTTCGATGCGGCAGATGTGAAGGTAACGGACGAAACCATTCGCGAGAAAATGTTTGCTTTCCTTGAGGAAGCGATCCAGCAGGTTCAGAAAGACTAACTCGTAGTATAAAGGGCGGAAATGCAAAATGCGTTTCCGCCCTTAGTTTTTTGTAATGCAGGGGAATAAGCATGTCTTTGTCTTCGCGTCTTCGTGCCGGAGAAACAGTTCTTTCCGCGTGGTCATCTCTACCGGAAGCACTGACAGTTGAAGTTCTGGCGCACAGCTCCTTTGAAGCAGTTACGCTTGATATGCAGCATGGCGGCCATGATGAGCAGAGCGTGTTGCGCAGTCTCGGATTGATCCTCAATGCTGGTAAGCCGCCAGTCGTTCGTATCCCGGTTGGTCGCTTCGATATGGCAAGCCGCGCGCTCGATTTTGGTGCACAGGCCGTGATTGCGCCAATGATCAACTCGGTTGAAGACGCGCGTAAGTTTGCAGCCGCAATGAAGTACCCGCCGATTGGCGAGCGTTCATGGGGTGTTTTCCGCGCCAATGCTGATTACGGAGCGCCGGGCTCGAACGATTATCTCGTAACCGCCAATCAGGACACGCTGGCTTTCGCCATGATCGAAACGCGCGATGCCTATGATGCGCTGGATGCGATTCTTGACGTGCGCGGTATCGATGGCGTTTTCGTAGGTCCTGCCGACTTCTCGATTGCCTGGAGCAATGGCCGTGAAGCCAATCCGGATTCCGAAGCGATCATCGAGCCAGTGAGCATCATCGCTCGTAAGGCCGCAGCTGCTGGAAAATTCGCTGGCATTTATTCGCCGTCAGCAGAGTTCGCACGGCGCTACATCCCGCTTGGCTTCCAGTTCCTGACACTTGGAAACGATAGCGGCTATCTGCGCCTCGGCGCAAAAACGCTCGTTGACGCTGTCCGGGCTTAAATAAATAAGCGGCAGATCATTCAATCTGCCGCTTTCAAAACTGTTCTGAATCTATTTGATCAGAAAATTAGATAACTCTTTGATTCAATGCATTTTTGGCGGCTGAAGATTGGTCATAAATTCAGCAAAAACCATAGAGCCTTCTGGCCACGGGCCATGTCCGGATTCCGAATTGATATGACCTGCATCACCGGCGTCAATCAGCAGTGCGCCCCAATCCTTGACGATATCTTCTGCTGCTTCAAAGCTTGAGAAGGGATCATTGCGGCTGACGACGGTAATCGTCGGAAATGGCAGGCGCTCACGCGGATAAGGGCCGAATGTCATCAGGTGCTTTGGCCGGATCTTTTCGTTCGACACATCGGGAGGCGCTACAAAGAAAGCACCGGCTACCTTGTGCTGAATTTGCGGAAGAGCGTGAAGCGCAGTTGCAACGCCAAGCGAATGAGCAACAAGCACGATCGGCTTCGTCGTCTCATTGGCTGCTTTGACCAGCTGTGCCACCCAATCGTCTTTGACTGGCTTCGACCATTCGGCCTGTTCGACACGTCGTGCCGTCGAGAGTTTATTCTCCCAGCGCGTCTGCCAATGGTCGGGTCCGGAATTGGTGTAGCCGGGGATGATAAGAATATCTGCGTCTTTGACTTTCATGCCCCCTATTTAGAGCCGTTTCAACGCATCTTCAAGCTCAGCTATAGCGCGTCAAAAAGAACTTAGATGTCGCAAATGATGAACAGCTTGTTCGCTGATCGCTATCTTGTGAAACACTCGCTAAATTGTGATCTTTAGCGGGAAGATAATTACGGAGAGGATTTGACGGCCATGACGATAAGCAGAAGAACGATACTTGGTTCTGCAGGTGCTGCCGTCATGAGCAATATTCTTTCCGCGCGCGCAGAAATGCCGCCGAAGGAGAATGAAATGACTGAAACACTGAAGATGGCCGCTGCTGATAAGGGTGGTTCGACCGCTGCCACTGTAAAGAGCGCTCCTTTGCCTTTTGCTATGACGACACCGGTACGTGTGGCGCGCATTGGTCTGAAAGCGCGCGATGCAGAAACCCTGGCTGAGTATTATCGTGATGTCGTAGGCTTGCGTGAAATGACGCGTCGTGGCGCTTCCATTGTATTGGGTGCAGGCGACCGTGAATTGATGGAAATCGAGCAGTTTTCGGCTGCCAAGCCTGATGATCCACGCAGCGCTGGTCTCTACCACACGGCTTTCCTGCTGCCGACTCGTGGCGATCTCGCCCGCTGGTCGCGCCGCGCCATCGACAAGCAGCTGCCTGTTGCCGGTGCGTCTGATCATAATGTCAGCGAGGCAATCTACCTGACTGATCCTGAAGGCAACGGTATCGAGATCTATTCCGACCGTCCACACAATACGTGGCAGTGGAATGGTGATCGCGTGAAGATGGGCACCGAGGCGCTCGACGTGAAGAACCTTCTCGACCTTATTGATCGTGAAGGTGGTGAATGGAACGGCGCACCGCAAAACACGGTTGTTGGTCACGTTCACTTGCGCGTTGGCAACGCGAAGGATGCTGAATCCTTTTGGCATCAGCAGTTGGGCTTTGACACCGTTCAGACCTATGGCGACAAGGCCGTGTTTCTGTCCACTGGCGGCTATCACCACCACATTGGTGCTAATGCCTGGCAGAGTTCAGGTGCCGGCTTGCGCGATAAGGATCGCACAGGTCTTGCATGGGTCGAAATGGAAGATACGCGTGGCGGTAATAACCACGTCTTTGAAGACCCATGGGGTAATGTGATCAATACGATCAAAAAGAGCGCGTAATCCGAAATAATAAAAAGCCCCATGTTTACAGAAACATGGGGCTTTTTGCAGATTCAATTTATCAGCCTTAGTGATTTTGGTTATGGCGTGCCGAACATCGTGGCTTTCGAGAACCGGAGCGGAGCGTACTTTTAGGTACGTGAGCACCGGAAGCGCAGAAAGATGCGATTTGCAGGCCGCCAGAGCCTAAATCTCAGCCGAAAACGCGCTTGAAGATCGTATCAACATGCTTGGTGTGATAGCCAAGATCGAATTTTTCGCGGATCTGTTCTTCGGAAAGTGCTGCACGCACTTCCGCGTCACCGAGCAGTTCTTCGAGGAAGTCTGCACCCTGTTCCCAGACCTTCATGGCATTACGCTGCACGAGGCGGTAAGAATCTTCACGCGAAACGCCAGCCTGTGTGAGTGCGAGCAGAACGCGCTGCGAATGCACAAGACCACGGAACTTGTTCATGTTTTTCAGCATGTTTTCCGGGTAGATCACCAGCTTTTCGACAACGCCAGCCAGGCGGTTCAGCGCGAAGTCGAGTGTGATAGTGGTGTCTGGGCCAATCGCACGCTCAACGCTCGAATGCGAAATATCGCGTTCATGCCAGAGAGCGACATTTTCCATCGCAGGCACAACCGACATACGAACCAGACGGGCGAGGCCGGTCAGGTTTTCGGTTAGAACAGGGTTGCGCTTGTGCGGCATCGCCGACGAGCCTTTCTGGCCGGGCGAGAAGAACTCTTCTGCTTCCAGAACTTCCGTGCGCTGCATGTGGCGGATTTCAATGGCTACGTTCTCAATCGACGAAGCGATAACGCCGAGCGTTGCGAAGAACATGGCGTGACGGTCGCGCGGAATAACCTGCGTTGAAACTGGCTCTGCTTCGAGACCGAGCTTTTCGCAGACATATTCTTCAACGCGTGGATCGATGTTGGCGAAGGTGCCAACAGCGCCCGATACGGCACCGGTCGCGATTTCTGCGCGTGCCGCAACGAGACGCGCGCGGTTGCGTTCCATTTCGGCGTAGAAACGTGCGAAAGTCAGACCCATTGTGGTTGGCTCGGCATGGATGCCATGGCTGCGGCCGATACGAACGGTATCCTTGTGTTCAAATGCGCGCTTCTTAAGCGCTGCAAGCACACGATCCATGTCTGCGAGAAGCAGATCAGCTGCGCGAACGAGCTGCACATTGAGCGTGGTGTCTAGTACGTCCGACGAGGTCATGCCCTGATGCACGAAGCGGCTGTCTGGGCCGATGAATTCTGCCAGATGCGTCAGGAACGCGATGACGTCATGTTTGGTGACGGCTTCGATTTCGTCGATGCGCGCAACGTCGAACTTGGCGGCATCACCCTTTTCCCAGATCGTCTTTGCGGCTTCTTTAGGGATTACGCCGAGTTCGGCAAGCGCCTCACATGCATAGGCCTCAATTTCGAACCAGATGCGGAATTTGGTTTCGGGAGACCAGATGGCGACCATTTCTGGTCGGGAATAGCGCGGGATCATGGGCATATCCTGTTTTGGCGGCCCGTCTGCCGGGCTGCAGGTCTTGGGTAAAGGGAATGCGCGGTGTTTAGCAGAGCCTGATGCTCAGCTCAACGCACTCCCCCGGAAAAGTGGCTTCAGTTTATCGTGCAGCTTCTGCTGCTTCGCGAATGGCTTTGATGTTAGCGGCATAGCTCTCAACCGAGTTGCCTTTGTAAACGGCAGAACCCGCAACGAGAATATTTGCACCGGCTGCAACAACCGATCCGGCAGTCTCAGGCGTGATGCCGCCATCCACTTCGATATCGATCGGGCGGTCGCCAATCATCTCACGCACTTGGCTGATCTTGTCGAGCATCGGCGCAATGAACTTCTGGCCGCCAAAGCCCGGATTGACCGTCATGACGAGAACGAGATCAACATCATCAATGACGTTGGTCAATGCTTCGACAGGGGTTGCTGGATTGAGCGCCAGACCAGACTTTTTGCCCAAAGCGCGGATGCTCTGGAGCGAGCGGTGTGTATGTGCGCCAGCTTCTGCGTGGATTGTGATGAGATCGCAGCCAGCATCCGCAAATGGTTCAAGATATGGATCGCAAGGCGCGATCATCAGATGCGTGTCGAAGAAAGCCTTGGTGCGTGGACGAATTGCTTTCACTACCTGCGGACCGAACGTGATGTTCGGCACGAAATGACCATCCATAACGTCGATATGAATCCAGTCGGCACCGGCTTCAAGCACGGCATCGACTTCTTCTCCCAGACGCGCAAAGTCGGCGGAAAGGATGGATGGGGCGATAGCGATAGGACGCATGGTTGTCTCCCTTGCAGGATGTTTTCACATCATAAAATAAAAATGCGTCCGGCCAGTTTTGACCGAACGCAGATATTGAGTCTCTAGCCCCAACGCTTGTGGAACCACATCCACTGGCCAGGATATTCGCGCACCCATTCCTCAACGGTATCGTTGAGAAGCTGCGCGGTCGCGGCGATATCGATCTCGCCTTTTTCGTCGCGTGGCAGCTCCATGCGCTCTTTCAGCTCAAGCCGATATCGACCGCCAGGCAGGCGTATGCAGCGCGCCGGATAGACATCGCAATCATACTGTCGCGCGAGTTTGGCGAGCAACGGATTGGTTTTTACCGGGCGATCAAAGAAGGTGGAGGGAATGCCACGCTGGAACTTCTGGTCCACCAGCATCCCGACATTACCGCCAGCATCCAGAACACGCGCCAGCGACCAAGCGGCACCGGCCTTTGATGGCACCAGATGTCCCATATTGGTTTTGCGTGCTTTGAGGACGGTCTTCGCAATATAGGGATTGTTCGGCGGGCGGAAGAGGGCTGTTACATCGAGACCAAACGTACCGGCACAGATCGGCAGAAGCTCGAAATTGCCGGTATGTGCGGTGAAAAAGATATGCGGCTTGGTCTCGTTGCGGAGACGCTCGAAAATCGGAATGCCGTCAACTTCGATAAGACCGGGCTCGGTCGCATTGGGATCAAAATCGAATATCGCATCGAGAAAGATATATTCCGCGAAAAGACGCGCCATCGAATCCCACATTTCGACGGCGATCTTTTCAATTTCAGCATCGCTCTTCTCAGGATAGGCAAGGCGCAGATTGTTGGTTGCCACCTTGTGCCGTGGCGTCAGTGGTCCCACCTTGCGTGCGAACCATGCAGAAAAGCGGATTGCGCTTTTCGCAGGCAGGAGACGCAGCAGCGCCAGAGCCATAAAGACGGCCTGCGCCCAAAGCCAGTAGTTGAACTGCTTGAGCTTACGCGACCATTTGAAGAGAAGAAGCTTAATCTTGAACATAAAGGCTTAGTCGATCTGCAACACGATCTTGCCGAACACGTCGCGGCCTTCCATGCGCTTGAGAGCCGTACCGATGTCGTCAAAGCCGACAATGGTGTCGATCACTGGATGAACAACGCCCTGCGCCATTTTCTGCATCGCATCAGCCATGTTTTCCATGCGGCAACCGAAGGAGCCGAGGATTTTAAGCTGCTGCTGGAAGAGCTGCATCAGGTTCATATTGGTTGAAACACCGGAGGTCGAACCACAAGTGACGAGACGCGCACCGCGCTTCATGCAGAGCATTGAGCCTGCCCATGTGTCGGCACCAACATGCTCAAACACAACGTCAACGCCCTTCTTTTTGGTGAGCTTACGCACAACACCTTCAAAGCGGTCAACGCGGTAGTTGATGACGTGATCGGCACCCAGCGCCTTGGCTTTTTCGATCTTATCGTCAGAGCCAACCGTTGTGATGACTGTACAGCCCATCTTCTTGGCAAGCTGGATCGCAGCCGAACCAATGCCGGAACCGCCAGCCTGAACCAGAACGGTTTCGCCCGGCTGGAGTTTCGCATTGTCAAACAGCATATGCTCGACCGTACCAAAGGTAACAGGAGCGACCGCAGCGCCAATGGCGTCAACGCCGGGAGGTGCTGGAACGAGCAGACGTGCTGGCAGATTAACGGCTTCACAGGCGAAGCCATCGAGATGGAAGCCATGAACGCCGCCTACGTGTTCACAGAGATTATCGCGACCTTCGCGGCAGGCCTTACACAGACCACAGGTGCGTGCGCCATAGATCGACACGAGCTGGCCTGGCAGAACATTTGATACGCCCGGGCCGATTGCATCGACAATGCCGGAAGCTTCCGCGCCGATAACCAGTGGCATCTTACGCTTGGCAAATGCCATGCCGCGCCAGCCCCATACGTCGATATGGTTGAGTGCGACGGCCTTGATACGGACCGTAACTTCGCCATTGCCGGGTGCGGCAGGCGGAGCAATATCGGTCATTTCAAGGCGACGATCGTCGAGGAGCTGTAGGGCGCGCATGAATTTATCCTTTTCAAGACATAATCCCGGGCAGCGTTTCGCTGTCCGGGATTACCGAGAATATATAACTGCAGATCCGATTAATTCGGATTTGCCGTCAAAACAAGGCTCGTGTTCTGTCCACCAAAGCCAAATGAGTTGGAAAGCACGGCAGAAACCTGTCCATCACGCTTAACATTTGGCACGACATCCAGCGGAATTGCCGGATCTGGATTGTCGTAATTGATGGTCGGAGGCAATGTGCCGGTTTCAATCGTCAGCAGCGAGAATACGGCTTCAATCGCACCAGCGGCGGTCAGTGTGTGACCGATCATCGACTTGTTGGACGAAACAGGGATCGAAGAAAGCCGTTCACCAAACACGGTTGAAAGGGCAAGATATTCCATCTTGTCATTTTCAGGTGTCGAAGTGCCGTGAGCATTGACATAGGAAAGCTGATCTTCGGTCAGTCCCGCATCTGCAAGTGCTGCGCGCACTGTGCCGATTGCCGGTGAGGCATCCGGCTTGGAGCGGGTGCGATGGAAATCATCAGCCTTTTCACCGCAACCAGCGAGAATGCCGAGCACTTTTGCACCGCGTGCGATGGCGCTTTCAAGCGATTCCATAACCAGAGCGCCGGAGCCTTCAGCCATGGCAAAGCCGTTACGATCCTTGGAGAATGGCTTGGATGCCTTTTCCGGCTTGTCATTCTGCGTGGACAGCGCCGATAGCAGAGAGAAACGGATCAGAGCTTCTGCCGAGACCGATCCGTCGGTACCGATTGAGAGAACACGATCACTTTCGCCGCGACGAATGGCTTCAACGCCAAGCTGAATCGCAGTTGCGCCCGAAGCACATGCGGTCGACAGAGTCACCGGCAGGCCGCGTGTGCCAAAAGCCTCAGACAGACGCTCGGCAATGTAGCCGAACTGCGTCGTATTGAAGAGGGCATCCTGACGGGCACGGCGGCAGGCTTCGAGCAGAAGCTGATAGCTTGCGGGGCCTTCATCCTTGATGCTGGCATCAAGTGCAAAGCGGCTTTTCCAGTCGAGTTCAACCGGAGGGGCTGCGAGGAAAAGCGGTCCGCCGAAATTGGTCACTGAAAGACCGGACTGGGCGAGGGCTTCTTCACCGGCAAGCCGTGCAAGCGCTTCCGAAAGAGGTGATGCACCAACTTCGCTTTCAGGCAGAAAATCAACAGTACCCGCAAAGCGCGTGTTGAGATTATCGGATGGGAAGCGTGTGATTTTATGAATGCCGGAACGCCCACCGGTCAGTGCAGCCCAGTTGTCTTCCTTGCCCTGCCCAAGGGAGGAAACAACGCCTGCACCGGTAATTGCAACGATGGGACGGCCGAGATGGTCTGTATATTTGGTCATCTTATGCTCTCACCAGCTTTGCAGCACCTTCAGCGCGTGTTGCGCCAATGGTGGTGACGATGGCTTCACTGACGGCTCCGTCTATGGCCTTCTCAGATGGGCCCGATGGAGCAAACGCTTCGCCCTTCCAGACGGAAATGGCTGCAAGTGCCAAGGCCAGCGGGAACTGCGCTTCGCGCAGGTGGCCGGTCAGGCTTGCAACGCCGCGATATGCGGCTGAAACGCCTTCAAGAGCTGCTTTTTCAGCGGCCGTTGCTTCATGTGCACCGGAAGCGCCGGAGACAACATAGCCAGGCTCTGCGCCGCCATTGGCTGCGAGCACCAATTCATGCACGGTTTTGGCAAGATCAGCCGCATCGCGGCGGATCTGCGCGCTTTCGATGCTGGCAATCTCTGCATAGGCGCGTGCACCGCGTTTTTGCGCATGGTCTGCGCTTTCGAGCACGAGGAAAACCCCGCCAGAGCCGGAAATCATGCCGCCACCGGCGCTGCCTTCACGTTCCCAGAGCGATGTCCAGCCGTCGTGCTTGAGCAAGCCGCCAAGCTCGTGACCGAGAATCATGTCGAAATGTTCGGAATTATAAGAGCCGCCGACCAGCGCATGGGTGCTCTGGCCTGAACGAATACGTGCAGCAGCCGTTTCAATCGCCGCGATGCCGGAACCTTCTTCGCCCATGAAGGTACGGGAAGAACCAGTCACTTTATGGACGATGGAAATGTTGCCTGCCAGCAGATTGGAAAGCTGGGCAAGAAACAGGGTAGGGCGCAGCTCCGTCGACAGCTTTTCGTTGAGCATCACACCGCGATTGTTGCTGGTGCGACCTTCTTCTAGGATCTGCATATCGACAGTAATGTCGCGCTCGCCGCCACCGGCACCCACGATCATATCCATGCTTGCGCAAAGCGCTTCGTCGTTTTTGATACCTGCATCGTCAAGTGCCAAGCCTGCCGCATAGGTTCCAAGTCGCTGCCATGTCTCCATTTGGCGCTGGTCGCCACGCTTGGGGATTTGCAAACCCCAGTCGACTTCGCCAAGCGGATGAACTGTGTAAGGCGCAAAGTTTTCTTTTTCGAGGCGAGGTTCAGTACCTGCCTTGGAGAAAGCGTTCCAATGCGCATCCAGTCCTTCGCCTAGCGAGGAGATGATGCCAATGCCGGTTATGACGACTTTATTGCTCTGCATGGTTCGGTCTGCCCGTAAATGCTGTGCTCAAGAATGCTTGCTTGTTCCAGAAACGGAATCAGGGCGAACACGGATGTTCACCCTTCAATACCGTCAGCTTGCGTGGCTGTTCAGCCCTTCTTGGCTGCGACCAGCTCGTCAATCTTGGCGCAGAGGTTCTTCAGAACGAAGTATTCTTCGGTCGGAGCCTTGCCTTCGTTAACTTCCTGCGTCCACTGTTCCAGCGGAATCTTGATGCCGAAAGCTTTGTCGATAGCGAATACGATGTCGAGGAAGTCGAGGCTGTCAATGCCAAGATCGTCGATGGTATGGCTATCCGGCGTGATGGTGTCACGGTCGAGTTCGCTGGTTTCGGCGATGATGTCGGCGACTTTGTCAAAAGTAGAGGACAAGTTTCGATTCCTTTATTCGTGCAATGCCTCAATAGGCATGCGTCTGAGTATCTGCGCGTGTCTAGCGTGTTTCCGGCGATAGGGAAAGTCATATTGCTTTCACAATAGCCAGAGCGTTAATTGCGCATATAAGGTGCCTGCTACGCGAAGCGCAACATAAAGCGAATTACAAATTTTTGAAATATTGTTGGAAAAGAGTTGTTCACGGTTCGCTTCTTACTCGCTTTATGAAGTACCAAAGCCCGACCGCAGTACAGGCAAGCATCACAATCGCGAGCGCATATTGTACCGGTCCATTGCCGGAAGCGATGGCTGCGAGACCTGATGCCGCACTTCCCAGAGTTCCCAGTGCTTCGGGGTGTTTAAGCACAGTCTTAACCGCCGTATCACATTGCTTTGCTTTGGGTGAGGCATTTGCATTCGGTTTGGCAAGTTCTGTTACGGTTGGTGTCGCTGCCAGCATCAATGCGCGTGACCGAACCCGTTCAACCCGGACCAGCCAGCCCGCGCCAAATGTCGAAGCTGTGGACAATCCTTTAAGCCAGGCGGCGCGAGCATCGCAAAGCGCATTGATAACCGCCTCGGGAGAGCGGCCGGAAAGGGCGGAAATCGTTTTGACGCCAATGACCCCATCCTGGGGCATGTTGAGGGTGGCCTGCAATGTTTTGGCAGCTCTTCCGGGGCCGGAGTTCACCGCAAAGTCGAACACAGCATAATCAATACCTGACGGAAGACTGTCACCGTCGATCTTGTTCCAGAATTGCTGTTGGTAGATTTTCGTTGCGGTTGAGCTTGAAAGGCTCTTCACGTCGGCAGCCGAAACTGTATGGCCTTCCCATGCGGAGAGTGTAGATAGAGTAATTCCCATATTCGTGGCGCCGCCGGGATCGCGAGGATTGTCAACATAGCCACCTTCTTCACTAAAAATGTAGGGTATAACTTTCTGGAAATTTTCCTTCATTGCTAGAATTCCTAATTTATATAATGAAGATAAAGTAAGTATTTTTAGTATGGTTATTTTAAACTATCATGTGACGGAATAATATTTATTTGTTTCTGTATTCCTCGAATAAAATTGGGTCGTAATTTGATCGGGGTAAAGCGGGTCTCGATAAGATTATTCTTCAATTAGAGATGTTTAAGCCGGAGTGGCGATTGAATTTTTTCAAGGCGTGGATAGCGCCAGCATCTTGAGACCCCCTTGGTATAGCGCGCCGATTTGATGCATTCAGATCAAAATGCAATGCAAGGGTTAGTGTTGCTGCGAAAGCCTCTTGCGCAGGCTCGAATGATACGGCTTGATGCGGCTCTCATAAATGCATCAAAACGGGCGAACAAAGTGACATCGGAAATTTTCGGATATGCACCGGACGGGCAGGCGGTTCATCGGCTTACGATCGCAAACGGTCCACTTGAAGCAAAAATCATTACATGGGGCGCATCCATACAGGATCTCCGCATGCAAGGGCATGATGCTCCTTTGGTCATAGGTTATCGTGACTTTGCGGATTACCCGGCGCATTCGCCCCATTTAGGCTCGATTGCCGGCCGTTTTTCCAACCGCATCCGCAATGCGCGCTTTGTGCTCGACGGAAAGGTCTATGAGGTAGAGCCGAATTTTCAGGGAATCCACAATCTGCATGGCGGCAGCAAAGGTCTCGGAAATCGTGTCTGGAAAATCACCGGCTCAGGTGCTGATTTCGTGACACTTGCGACGCTTGCGGCTGATGGCGAAATGGGTTTTCCGGGTAATCTCAACGTGAGCTGCACTTATATGCTCAACGCAAAAGGCACGTTGATTGTGCGTTTGGAAGCAGTGACCGATAAGCCAACAGTCTGCAATCTCTTGCATCATAGCTATTTCAACCTCGACGACGGCGGCGAAGGCGATATTCTCGATCACCAGCTCAAGATTGAGGCTGATGCCTATATGCCGGTCGATGAGGCACTGATTCCTGATGGGCGTGTTTTGCCAGTCAAAGGAACGGCTTATGATTTCCGGGATTTCCGCCCTATCCGTTTCGAAGAGGACGGCAAACAGGTCGAGTATGACAGCAATTTCTGCATGACGGCTGCGCGCGGCCCGTTACGGCCATGCGCTTCCGTTAAAGGAGCTCGCTCAGGGATTAGGCTTGATATCGAGACGACAGAACCTGGCGTTCAGTTCTACGCGGGCAATACGATGGCGAATGATTGCATTGGCCTGACCGGAAAGCCTTACGGCAAACATGCAGGTTTTTGCCTTGAGCCGCAGGTCTGGCCCGGTTCTCTCGAATATCCATACGTGCCGCAGGCAATTCTCCGTCCGGGCGAAGTTTACGCCCAGACAAGCCATTTCACTTTTTCGCGGGATTAAATCACGCTGAATAAGCGGCGCGCGCTGTTTCCATGGGAGCAAGCGCGCCGCGGATTTCAACGACCCGAGCCGCAACTGCGTGGGCTTTGTGGGCAGCATCGACAGGTGACAGGCCTTCGAGGCGTGCAGCAAGATAACCGCCGTTAAAGCTGTCGCCAGCGCCTGTCGTATCAACGGCATTGGCTTTCACCGACGGAACAAGCGTTTGTCTGCCATCGGCAATGATGAGCGCAGGTTCGGTGCCGTCTTTGACCACGATTTCCTTCACACCCAATCCGATCAACCGATCAGCGCAGGCTTGAGCGGTTTCATCGCCAAATAGTGCCTGTTCGTCGGGGAAGGTCGGCAGGGCAATATCCGCGATCGTCATTGCTTCGCTGATGATCTTTTTCGCTTCTTCCCGATCTGGCCAAAGCTGGTGACGGAAATTGGGGTCAAAAGCAATAAGCGCGCCTTCCGCGCGGCATTCGCGCAGGGTTTCAAAAAGCGTTTCCCGGTGTTCTGCAAACACAATTGCTACCGAAATGCCGGAGAAATAAATCATGTCGCGCCCGGCAAGGCTGGCCTTCAGCGCCTGACGGTCGCTTGCAAGGCGCTTTGCAGCGGCATCGCTACGCCAATAGGTAAATGAGCGCTCCGCACCATTGAGTGTGATCGCATAAAGCCCGGGGTGTACGCCCTGAATGACCGGGCTTTGCGCAATGCCAATGCCATTGGAAGCAAGGAATGCCCGTTGCTTCTGCGAGAAATCGTCCTCACCGAAGGCACTGACGTAGTCCACGGGGTATGATTGCTCGGTCAGAGCGCGCATGTACCAGGCCGTATTCAGCGTGTCGCCGGCATATCCCATGCGCCATTGATCGCCATCATTGCCTGAAAGCTCGATCATGCACTCACCGATCGACGCAAAACCACCCATAGTCATCTCCTCATTTCTAACCGGACGTAGGCCTATACCAATTTGCCGTGATGTAAAATCCCGATGTCATCTACCCTTTATCGACTTGCCACATTCCGCGTGTAAGCATCGCGCCAAAAGAGGAATCACTATGCGTTACGCGATTTATTTCACGCCGCCGTCGGGCGATGCGCTTCTTAAAGTGGCCGCAAACTGGCTTGGGCGCAGCGCGTTTAGCGGTGAGGCGGTAAAGGTTCCGGCGATTCGCACTCTCGCCGCAGAAGATGTCGCAGCATTGACCGAAGAGCCGCGTCGTTATGGTTTTCATGGGACGCTGAAAGCGCCTTTCCGGCTGGATGAGGCATATCAGGAGAGCGATCTGCTTTCGGCGCTGATGTATTTTGCGTCATCAAGCGCACCGTTTGTTATCCCGCGCTTGAAACTGCAGGGCATTGGCCCGTTCTTCGCACTTGTGCCTGAAGAACCGGTTGCAGAGCTCAATCAGCTCGCCAATGACATTGTAGTGTCATTTGATCGTTTTCGTGCGCCTTTGCGTGACGCGGAAATCGCCAAACGCCGTCCAGAGCGTCTCAGCGAAGCGCAGCGGCAGAATCTTGACCGTTGGGGCTACCCTTATGTGTTCGACGAGTTCCGCTTTCATATGACGCTCACCGGTCCGGTGGATGAGAAGCAGCGCTCACAGGTGGAGCGCACGCTCGACGATTTTTTTGCACCCGTGCTGGAGGATCAGGTCGAGGTAGCCAATCTGGCTTTGTTCGTTGAACCAGAAAAAGGTGCACCGTTCGAGATTCATTCGCTGCATCCGCTGACGGGTGGTAATAAGGTGTCGAAACGGTCTTCGCGGGCCGTGGGGAGGCCTTGAGGAATGACGACGGAAACAGTTCTTAAAAATGCGAATATCGTGTTGCCTGATGAAGTTATCATCGGCACCGTTAAAATCGTTGATGGCATTATTGTCGATATCACGTCTGGTTCGTCCGTATCTGGCGAAGATATGGAAGGCGATTATCTGACACCCGGTCTGGTGGAATTGCACACCGACCATTTGGAAGGCCATTATGCACCGCGCCCGAAGGTGCGTTGGAACCCGATTGCAGCAGTTCAGGCCCACGATGCGCAGATTGCAGCTTCCGGTATTACGACCGTGTTCGACGCATTACGGATCGGCTTTGATCAGGAAGCGCAGACGGGTATCGATGATATGCGCAAGTTATCTTCGGCAATTGCTGAAGGTCGGGAAGCGGGGCGCTTGCGTGCGGATCATTTTCTGCATTTGCGCTGCGAGGTTTCAGCGCCTGATTGTTTGAGCGCATTCGAGCGCTTTGGCGTTCACCCACTGGTCAAGCTTGTGTCGCTGATGGATCATGCACCCGGACAACGCCAGTTCACGGATATCGAGACCTACAAATCTTATTACATGAGTAAGCTCAAGGTCTCGGAAGAAGAGTTCATTCGCTATTGCGAAAAGCGCATGGGGCAATCGCAGCAATATTCGGCATCGACGCGCAAAGCGATTGCCAATGCCTGCACGGAACGTGGCATTGTCCTTGCCAGCCATGACGATGCAACTGTGGATCATGTTGCAGAAGCAACGGAGCAGGGCATTCGCGTGGCTGAGTTTCCGACCACGCATCTGGCCGCAAAGGCATCGAAAGAATCCGGGATGTCTGTTCTGATGGGCGCGCCAAACGTGGTGCGTGGCGGTTCGCATTCCGGCAATGTTTCGGCGCGAGAACTGGCCGAAGCGGGTCATCTCGACATCATTTCTTCGGATTATATTCCGGCAAGCATGATGCAATCGGCGTTTTTCATGGCTGACGTGATGGATGCAATCACGCTCCCACAAGCAATCAAATTCGTTTCAAGCAATCCCGCGAAGGCTGTTGGTCTTCAGGACCGAGGCGAAATTGCTATTGGTAAGCGTGGCGATCTGGTGCGTGTGCAGATTGCCGAGCATGTGCCGATCATCCGTACTGTTTGGCGTGAAGGACGGCGCGTGATCTAGAGCGCATCCCGAAAAGTGCGAAGCGGCTTTCGGAACAAGATGCGCTTAAATACAAATGGGTAGAGCATTTCCAATAGCTCAATCGAAACAGGAAATGCTCTAGAGAGCCGTGCGCCCTGTTGGGCGCACAAAGGTCGCTCTTAAAGCGTCATTCTCATCATATCAAATAGTGGCGTCTGCCAGCGAAAGTATTCCTGTTTCAGCATCTACTGACAGCTTCAACTCTTTATAGCTGTTGATGCTCTTATGCGATGTTTCTGGTGAATGCGGATGTGTGGCAGTCACAACAACGACGCGTGCGCCAGCAGTTTCGCCGGCAACAATGCCCGCAGGCGCATCTTCAAACACAAGACAATTGTGCGGATCGAAGCCAAGCCGCTTTGCGCCCAGCTGGAAGCATTCAGGGCTTGGCTTTCCGCGCTGAACATCTTCCGCGGAGACGATTGTTTTTGGCATTGGAAGGCCAGCAGCCTGAAGGCGACGGCGAGCCAGCTCGATTGGCGCAGAGGTTACGATTGCCCAGCGGTCTTCGGGTAGCGAGTTCAGGAAGTCCAGCACGCCTTCAATCGCGACGATACCATCAAGATCTGCCATTTCCGCATCAAGCAGGATTTTAGCTTCCGTATCTGGATCAAGATGTGGCAAGCCGAGCCGACGGACAGTATCGACCGCACGCACGCCATGAATTGTTGGAACAAATGTTACCGGATCAATGCCATGACGGATGGCCCATTGGCCCCAGACGCGCTCGGTTGCAGCAATAGAGCTAAGCACAGTGCCGTCCATATCAAACAGAAAGGCGTCGAACGGCTTATCGAAGGGGGACAGATCGGTCAAAATAAGGTCCTCGGAATTTCATGCCAATTGTGGGCCAAGAATCGGGTGGGTTTGTTCGTCAGAGATCATAATGCGGAAATGCGAGCAAAGTCACAGTATTCGACGGATGAATCGCGTTTGTCATGGCGTGAGTATGAAAAATCGGATGCGCCACCTATATTGAGAGTGCTGGATCTGGCGACAAAACTTGATCATTTGCCATCTTTGTGGCTTTTTGCGCCACCTGACACCACCTCTAAAAGACGAGAACGAATAGCGGCGTGAATCGCTTTCTCAGGATTGTTGTTTAAATGACTGAAATAACAGATAAAAATCGCAACTATCCGGATTATCGGTTTTCGGTCGCGCCAATGCTCGACTGGTCTGACAGGCATTGTCGCTATTTTCATCGCCTGTTTTCCAAACATGCGCTGCTTTATACGGAAATGGTTGTGGCTGACGCGGCGATCCACGGCCCGCGCGACCGTCTCATGGGGTTTGACAATACCGAGCATCCTATTGCTTTGCAGCTCGGTGGCTCTGATCCCGTAAAATTGCAGGAAGCGGCACGCATCGGCGAAGGTTTCGGTTACGACGAAATCAATCTGAATGTCGGATGTCCGTCTGATCGCGTTCAATCGGGAACGTTCGGCGCCTGCCTGATGCAGACACCTGATATCGTTGCGCGTTGCGTTGCGGCCATGAAAGAGGTTGTTTCTGTGCCGGTCACGGTGAAGTGCCGGATTGGCGTTGATGACCAGGATCCAGAAGCTGCACTTGATGCCGTTGCAGATCAGGTGCTTCAAGCGGGCGCAGATGCGCTTTGGGTTCATGCCCGCAAAGCATGGCTGAAAGGCCTGTCACCGAAAGAAAACCGCGATATTCCGCCACTTGATTATGACCGTGTTTATCGCCTCAAACAGCGCCTCAACACGCCGTTTGTGGGCATCAATGGCGGTATAGGCACGCTGGAAGAGGCTGCTTTGCATCTCAACCATGTAGATGGCGTCATGTTGGGGCGTGCCGCTTATCATAATCCGGCGCTTCTGGCTGACGTTGACCAGCTCATCTATGGTAGCGCCGAAAAGCCGAAAGACATCGCCGATGTTATTGAAGCCATGTGCGAATATGTCGACCGGCATATTGCCGATGGAGGCAGACTTTCGCATATCGGTCGCCATATGGTTGGCCTGTTCATGGGGCAACCCGGTGCACGTCGTTGGCGCCAAATATTATCGACCGATGCGACCAAACCCGGTGCAAACAGCGATGTGTTGCGTCAGGCTTATGCGTCCGTCATCGAAGCGTGCAACGAAGCAGCCTGATTAGAGCGCTGATTTGATTCATTCAGATCGAAACGCGCTCTAATCCATCATGATCAGCTGGTCGCCGCGAACGCTGAAACCACCAAGGGTCTGCAGGAAGTTCATGCCGAGCAGGCTGCCGGTCATTAAACCTTCCTGTGTCACCATCGCACGAATATTGTGCCGCTGAATGTCGCCGATCTGTAGGGTCGCGATTGTGATGCTGGCTGCAGTCGCTCTGCCGTTAGCCGTATTGATCGGCACATTATAGGCAAGGGACGATGTGTCGATACCTGCTCGCTCGGCATCTTCCTTGGAAAGCACCACTGATGATGCTCCCGTATCGACAAGGAAATGCACGCGGGCATCGTTGACGCGGCCATTGACTTCAAAATGTCCGTTAGCCGATTTTGCCAGTGTGACTGTCAGTGATCCATCAGATGCACGACCAGAAATCGGGCTGCCTGGAATAAGGCCAGCAGTTATGCGACTTCCAACATCCTGAAGCTCATAGCGATATTGATAGGCTGCAACGAGACCGAGAATAATGACAGCCCAAACAGCCATGTTGCGCACGAAATCGGTAAGTTTGATACCGGAGCCGAGCAGACCAGCTGCAAGCACAACGCCCCATATGCCCATATAGGCGGCTTGACCGAAGGCGTCATTGGCAATGCCAAGCGTTGTGCCGCTGTCATTATTGGCCATCAGTAGCAAAATAACGACTGCAATGGCTGCAATCACAATCCAGAACAAACGCCCCATCAGCCTTCCTTCTTTTCCAGTCTTTCATGTCGCGTCGGTAAAAGCGCCATGATTGCTCGCCGTTCGTCTTGGCCCATGGAGGACCACTCGGCAATTTCATCGAGTGTGCGGGCGCAGCCAAGACAGAATCCTGTCCGACTGTCGATTACGCATACCAGAATACATGGCGATTCGATTGTTGCCGTGTTCATGAAATGAATGTGGTTTCCTCAAAGCGCGCTGACAAGGCCAAGCAGCACTGCAGCAACGCCAATCTGTTGAGCGGCACCCAGTGTATCACCTGTTTGCCCGCCAATTTTTGCAGTGCAGAGCTTTGCAAAGCCGAAGATCAATACAATGCTGAAGAGCAGTGCTTTGATAAAACCTGCAAGACCGGCGACCGGAATAGCCGTCACAATAAGGATGCCAAGTCCCAGCGAACAGGCGCAGACGAGGGTTTCCCAGCTTGGTTGCCCAAGGTTATCAGCGAGCCCACCGGGGCGTGCGGATGGCAGCCCATACCAGAGCGATAGCATAGCAGCGCGGCTTGCAGCTTCTGCACCGATAAGCGCAAGTGCTGCATAGCACGGACCTGCGCGATCAATGATAGCGGCCAGCAGTGCCACCTTGAGGCCTGTCCAGATGATGAGTGTCAGTGCTGCAAAGGTCCCAATGCGTGAGTCCTTCATGATGTCGAGGCGACGTTCTGGGTTGGATGAGCCAAAAAAGCCGTCCGCTGTATCACCCAGCCCGTCTTCGTGCAGTGCGCCGGTCATGGCGGCCAGTGCGCCAACGGCGATTAGGCCCGAAACAACCGAAGGCAGGCCGAGATGATCTGAAACCAGAAGGGCGATACCTGCAAAAAGGCCAAGAACAGCGCCAGCCAAAGGAAACGCGCGCAAGCTTTTTCGGAGCGAATCGCCCATGCTATCTTCAGTTGTGGTCAGCCAGTTTTGAGGCAATGGCAAACGGCTAAGAAAGCCCAGAGAACGAAATGTGTCTCTTATAAAGCTATTTCGCTGCAACTATTTGCTCCGCTTTAAAACTACAACGTCGACTGGGTCGAATATTTGCGGCCAATAAGGCTTGGCGCAAAGAGGTGATTTGAAAATTTGATTAAGTGCTTATAGGACGAGCACAACAGTTTTGCATCCTCCATTGATTGATTGGACTAGACGATATGAGCGCCAGTGGCCTTCCTTTTGACGATTTTCGCGAACTCATCCGCAATCTGCCGGGGCCTGATCTTGGTGCCGAAGCAACTGTACGAGCACGAGACGCCACTCTGACCAAGCCTGCTGGCTCGCTCGGGCAGCTTGAAGAAATTGTTGCCTGGCTGGCTGCATGGACCGGCAAGTCCATACCGCAGATCAATCGTCCGCTTGTCGCAGTTTTTGCTGGTAACCACGGCGTAACTGCCAAGAACATCACGCCATTCCCATCAAGCGTTACTGCGCAGATGGTGGAGAATTTTGCGGCTGGCGGTGCAGCAATCAATCAGATCTGCATTGCACATGATCTTGGCCTGAAGGTTTTCGATCTCGCACTGGAGCATCCGACGGGCGATATCACTGAAGAAGCCGCAATGGACGAACGTACCTGTGCTGCTACCATGGCATTTGGCATGGAAGGCATTGCGGGCGGCACGGATCTTCTTTGCATCGGTGAAATGGGGATAGGCAACACCACGATTGCCGCTGCAATTTCTTTGGCGCTTTTCGGCGGCACTGCTGAGGATTGGGTCGGGCCAGGCACAGGTTCAACTGGTGAGCTTCTGCAACGCAAGCTTGCTGCTGTTCGTGCCGCGGTCAATCTTCATCAGGATCACCTCAAAGACCCGCTGGAAGTGCTGCGCCGTCTGGGTGGCCGAGAAATCGCTGCTATGGCAGGCGCAATCCTCGCTGCACGCATGGAGAAAATTCCGGTTATCGTCGATGGTTTTGTCGCAAGTGCCGCAGCAGCAGTACTTTATGCAGCAAATCCAACGGCTGTCGACCATTGCCTGTTCGGCCATGTATCTGCTGAACCGGGCCACAGGCTGCTTCTGGAGAAGATGGGCAAAAAGCCACTTCTCGATCTTGGGATGCGTCTTGGCGAAGGTACTGGTGCTGCTTTGGCTGCAGGGATCGTCAAAGCCGCAGCGCTTTGCCATAGTGGAATGGCAACATTTGAACAAGCTGGTGTCACAAGTTCCACAAAATGAACACAAAAAAGCCCGGAGTTTTCCGGGCTTTTTTGTGGCTATAAGCGTTTAATTGCTCTCTTTATCGAGCACCATGTAGTCAAGCGGCAGCTCGGTCGTGTACTTGATTTGCTCCATCGCGAACGACGAAGAGACGTCACGAATTTCGATCTTGCCGATCAGACGCTTGTAGAAAGCATCATATGCAGCAATGTCTGGTACCGCTACGCGCAGAAGATAATCAACGTCACCGCTCATGCGGTAAAACTCGATAACTTCAGGAAATTCCTGAACCACTTCCGAGAAGCGCTTGAGCCATTCATTGCTGTGCGAGCTGGTGCGGACAGAGACGAAGACCGTTACGCGCGTGTTGACACGCACTGGGTCGAGAATGGCGACACGGCGTTTAATGACGCCATCTTCCTCAAGTTTCTGGATGCGGCGCCAGCAAGGGGTCGTGGATAGGCCAACCTTTTTGGCGACATCAGCGACCGCCAAAGTTGCGTCTTCCTGCAGTAAGCGCAGTATTTTTCTATCGAGCCTGTCCATACGTTTTTAATCCCGGTATTAGAAATCGTTTCCCGAAGTGTCCGGATGAGTGAAACTTCATACCTTATCGTTTGCATTCGCCCGAATTTACAGGAAAAAAATTCCATTGAGAACTGAAGTTCTAAAAATTATTTTCCGGGATCAATGAGTTTGCGTATTTTCTGCTGAAGAGCTGGTACGGTTTCCGCATCAAACCACGGATTTCGTTTAAGCCAGCCACTGTTGCGCCACGATGGATGCGGCAGAGGTAAAACCGTTCGACCGTCGGCATTCGGCGTTTCCATGAAGCTGCGCCAGTTCTGAACCGTTTCGGTGAGGCTGGTTTTGCGCCACTCAGGCAAATGATAGGCAAGGGCGTATTGCCCGACGACGAGAATGAACTCAAGTTGCGGCATGGATGTAAATACGCGGTCATGCCACGTCTGCCGGCACTCTCGGCGTGGAGGAAGATCTCCGCCATGTTTGTCATAGCCTGGAAAGCAAAAGCCCATTGGCACAATCGCAAAACGTGCGGGGTCGTAAAACTCTTCTCGCGTGGTACCGAGCCATTGCCGCAGACGATCGCCTGATGGGTCGTTGAAGGGCAGGGAGCTGTTATGCACGCGAATACCCGGCGCCTGCCCGCAAATGGCTATGCGTGCGGTATCCGATATGATGCAAACGGGATTGGGTTCGTGCGGCAAAGGCGGCAGATATTGAGGCGTGTCACGACAAATACGACACGCCTGGATCGAGTGTCTGAGCTCGTCCAGATTTTTCATTATCGCAGTGCCGCTCCGCATCAGAGTGAATTAATAAACGAAAATAGCCGATCTTTGATATAGTTGATGGTGCCGCTGATTACATCGGTTGATGGTGCCTCATGGCCTGTTTCGGGTTCAGCATTCGGCTTTTGGTGTTCTCTGCGCCATTGAAAGGGCATTTCAAAGCTGCCAGCCCATATTCCGCGTTTCTCGCGACGGGCGGAAGCTTCAGCGCTGCGATAGTCGCCATAGGAAACCGCCCAGCCTTGTTCCACCATCCACTGGTTGAGATCCGTATCGCCCAGATAGCAATTTCCGAGATCTCGACCATATTTATCAAAGCCTTCTTTTTCACACCGAATCGCGGCTTTGCCGATTCTGATTTTCAGCGCATCGCGGGCATCTCGACCGCAGGCATAGTCACTGCCTTCGATCCGACAGGTCTGCTCCATCTCAGGTGCGTCGATACCGAGAAGGCGGATATGTACCTTATTCAGTATGACTGTATCGCCATCAATGACATAGACTGATCCTGTCGCAGATTCCCGCGGCTGTCGGTTAACAGGTAGGGAAACAATGACGGCCCCAAGAACTAAAAAGATTAGTGAAGTTAAGAGGATGCCGCCAAATCCTCCACCCTTTTTTCGGCTTCTTGTTTGATATGGCCGCTTATAATAGCGCCGCCTTTTGTTCATTGTTTCATGCCCCCAATCGCGCCCCACACTTAACGCATCTGCAGCTTTTTGCGAAGTTCAGCGTATTTTGGATTGAAGATGCACGGCAACTTATTGGGATCAACTCAGAGCGGTTTTGTGTTGATTCAGCAACAGTCTTTACCATTGCTTTAGTCTAAAAAGACGGGACACACATTTTGCCCATTTCCCGCCACAAAGGCACGTCACCGGATAGGAAAGGCAAAAGCTATTAAACACTTCTGGGAAACTTTGGTTCCCTCAGGACAGGCGAAAAATGAAGCAAGGCGCATTGTTATATAACGATCCGTTTTCGAGCAGTGGAAAGACTGCCTCAGCTTCTTTTTCTTATGCGCACAATAGCCGAGCTTTTTTCCGTCAAAATCGGGTCTCAGTGTTGACGAAAAGACAATGCATTCTGTCGTTTATGTCATCAACTTCCACCCAATGTGAAAGACCAGCGTTGTGATGCGTATCCGCAGTTTTTCATATCCCCTTATCGCTGCGGCACTTGGCTTGGCCATTGTATGCAACAGCGCTTCGGCTTTTGATTTAAACGATGACTCGGAAAAATCACGCAGTCCGTTTGAGCTCTTCAAATTCGGTTTCTCCGCTTACAAAAGCGGCCATAAGGACGAAGCCATCAAAGCTCTTCGTTATGCTGCTGAACGCGGTCATCAGGGCGCTAAGTGGAAACTGGCTCGCATGTATGCCGACGGTGACGGTGTTGCCGAGAATGACTACGAAGCTTACCAGATTTTTGAAAAGATCGTCCGTGACGGTGCAGAACCAGGTTCCGAGAACGAGCCTTATGTTGCTGACGCGCTGGTCGCGCTTGCTGGTTACGTGAAAGTAGGCATCCCGGGTTCCCCGGTGAAGTCCAATCCAAAGTTTGCTCGCGATCTTTATGTGCAGGCAGCGTCGAATTTTGGCGATTCGGCTGCCCAGTATGAGCTCGGCAAGATGCTCCTGGATGGCGAAGGCGGTGAACGCAACTCGGTTCAGGCTGCTGGTTGGTTCCAGTTGGCTGCCAAAAAGGGCAATGCCAGTGCCCAGGCAATGCTTGGAAACATGCTCTTTCAGGCTGGCAAGACCGTTCGTGGTCTGGCTATGCTGACCGCAGCATTTGAACGCTGCCCCACGGAAGATTGCACCTGGATCCGCGATATGCAGGAACAGGCATTCTCAATTGCAGGTGAAGCAGATCGCCGTAATGCCATTGCTCTCGCAGGCGACTATGCCGTCAAGGGCGACTACTAATCATGCTTTATTCCTTGAACTGATCCAAGTTTAAGGAATTATGCTCTATAAATTTGTTTTTACGCGCATCTTGCTCCGATAACTGCTTCGCCCTTTTCGGGATTCACTCTAGCGGTGTGATTACACCGCCAATGTGACTGTGACCGGAACATGGTCGGACGGCTTTTCCCACGCTCTGACGTGCTTCTCTATATCCGCAGCAACAAAATGGTTGGCCGCTTCTGGTGAGAGCATCAGATGGTCGATGCGAATGCCATTATTTTTCTGCCAGGCTCCCGCCTGATAATCCCAGAACGTATAGACGCCATCTTCATCAGTTGAAGCGCGCACAGCTTCCGTGAAACCCAGATTTTCAAGTCGGCGAAACGCCTGACGTGATTGAGGTTGAAACAGCGCATCGCCCAGCCACTGCTGCGGGTTCTTCGCATCGTTTGGCTCTGGAATGACGTTATAGTCACCGGCAAGTACTAGCGGTTCTTCGAGCTCAAGCCTGTCTTTGGCCCATGCTTCAAGGCGCTGCATCCAAGAAAGCTTGTATGGAAATTTTTCTGTGTCGATCGGATTGCCGTTTGGCAAATAGAGCGAGACCACACGGAGAACGCCCTTATCTGTCGAGAATACCGCCTCGATAAAGCGCGCTTGTTCATCGCTATCGTCGCCCGGCAAGCCACGATTAACCTCGTCAGGCGACTTCTTGGACAGAATCGCAACGCCGTTGAAGCCTTTCTGGCCGTGCGTTTCCACATGATAGCCGAGCGCTTCAATCTCCAGCCGTGGGAACAGTTCGTCCACCGACTTGATTTCCTGAAGGCAAGCAATGTCAGGCGACGACTCCTTCAGCCAATGCTGGAGGTTTTCGATACGCGCCTTGACGCCATTAATGTTCCATGTCGCGATTTTCATCTGCAAATGATTAGGCGGAAGACGAGGCGAGGGCAAGCGCCGCTCACTCTCCATCACAGAATTTCGCCTCTGTCTGATAATTATTCAAATGCCATTTGTATTGCCGCTTTTGCGTTCCTATCTCCATGAAACCGTAGCCAAACAGGAGATTTTAATGTTCGACGCCAAAAAGCTTCTCGATCAGTTTCTGGGATCGCAAATACCGGGCATGTCAGGAAGCGTTCGTGACAAGGCAGGGCAGGCCACTGATCTCGCGAAGAAAAACCCATTGGCTACGGGGGCGATTGCGGCTGCAATCTTGGGCACAAAAACCGGACGTAAGCTTGCGGGTAATGTGGCAACTGCGGGCGGTATCGCTGCAATCGCGGGCCTTGGTTATCTCGCCTACAAAAATTATAAGTCCGGCCAGTCGCCACAGACCGCTGAACAGCCTGTAGCAAAAGAGCCAGAGCTGCTCCCGCCACCACCAGCGGATTCTCCATTTCATCCGCAGTCCCCGACGATGAGCAATAGCTTCGCGCTTACACTCATTCAGGCGATGATTGCCGCTGCAAAGGCGGATGGCCATATCGATGACGCTGAACGCGCACATATCATGGAGAAGGTGCAGATTTCGGGTCTCGACAATGAGGCTGAAGCCTTCTTCGAGAAAGAATTGGCTGATCCGATTGATATTGATGCGCTGGTCGCTGCAGCGCAGACCGAAGAACAGAAGGTCGAGCTTTATACTGCTTCCCGTCTGACGATTGATCCGGACACCCGTGCGGAGCGCGGTTATCTCGATATGCTGGCCGGTCGTCTCGGCCTTCCGGATGCGCTGGTCGATCATATTGATGCGACCGTTTCATCGGTAAAAGCCTGATAAAATAAAGCGGCTCCAGTCCAACTGGAGCCGCTTTATACAGCTGAATCTTACTCAGGAATTAGAGCACATCCCGAGAAGTGTGTAACGGTTTTCGGATAAAGATGCGCGTTACAGCGGTTGCAGTTAAGAAAGAATCGTTGGAACCGCTGTAACTATTTGTTTTTACGCATTATCCGACGCAAAACCGCTTCGCACTTTTGCTGGAAATGCTATAAAACAAGGATTTAGAGCGACAATCTGATTCAATCAGATCGAAACGCGCTCTAAAGTCTGATCAGATCGCGAAGCTCGTGCCGCAACCGCACGATGCAGTTGCGTTTGGATTGCGTATCTGGAACGATTGCCCCATCAGATCATCAACGAAGTCGATTTCCGATCCATCCATGTACGGCACAGAGATTGAATCAATCAGCACCTTGGCGCCGAGCTTTTCAATAACAATGTCATCGTCGGATTGATCGTCTACGAGGTCGTATTTGTAAGAAAATCCGGAGCAGCCGCCGCCTTCGACCGAAACGCGGAGCGCAGTTTTGCCCGGTTCAGAACCGATAATTTTTGCAATCCGCTTGGCTGCGGATTCGGAAACGGTAATGTCTGTCATCTGCCTTGTTCCGCTTGCAATTGCGAGTGTCGAGTTGGAATTGTCTGGATTTACGACAAACGCATACTTGCCTTCATGTTTAGCTGATAGCTATGAACGCAACGTGTGGAAGTCAATGTCCGCACGATATTTGCGTAATCATATTACAGTGAGGAATGCATCGCAATGTCCGCTGAAGAAATAGGGCAACTGGAAGGAATTGGCTTCGGCTATCGCGAAAGAGCGCCCTATGCCAGTAATCCTGCGCTGAGCCGAGGTCGGCTGGTGCCGGAGCCTGAAAGCGCTACGCGAACGCCTTTCCAGCGGGATCGCGATAGAATCATCCATTCCACCGCTTTTCGCCGTCTCAAGCATAAGACACAGGTGTTCATCGCCCATGAGGGGGATCATTATCGAACCCGCCTGACCCACACGATTGAAGTGGCGCAGATTGCCCGTGCTTTGGCGCGCGCTCTGAGGCTTGATGAAGATCTCGCTGAAGCCGTAGCACTCGTGCATGACTTTGGTCACACGCCTTTTGGGCATACCGGCGAAGATGCGCTGAATGAGCGGATGAAAGCCTATGGCGGCTTCGATCATAATGCGCAGTCTTTGCGTATCGTGACCAAGCTTGAACATCGCTATGCAGATTTTGACGGATTAAACCTTTCTTGGGAAACGCTTGAGGGACTGGTCAAACATAACGGCCCCCTTGTTGGTCCATTCGCCACGCATTCAGATGAGCCGGTCCCGCAACCGATCCTTGATTTCAACGAACGTTATGATCTCGAATTATCGCGATTTGCGAGCCTTGAAGCGCAATGTGCCGCGATTGCCGACGATATTGCCTATAACGCCCATGACATTGACGATGGTCTTCGGTCGGGTTTGCTTAAGCTTGAGGGGCTTGATGAGGTGCCGCTCACAAAACGCCTTCTGGATATCGTGAGGACGCGCTATCCGGCGCTTGATGCGGTGCGCACTGGTCACGAACTGGTCCGCCGCCAGATCACCATCATGGTTGAGGACGTGATCGCTGAATCGCAGCGCCGTATTGCGGCAGCCAATCCGCAGAGCTTTGAGGATGTACAGGCACAACCGCGTGCGCTTGTTGGCTTTTCAGATAAGATGCGGGATGAAGAAAAAGTCCTGAAACGCTTTTTGTTCAAGAACCTGTATTTTCATGACAGCGTCGTTGTTCGCAGGCACGCTGCAGACAAGATCGTTCAGGACCTGTTCGATATCTGCTTCAGTGATCCATCGATCATGCCGTCAGAATGGCAATCAGGCTGCGAAACGCTTGATGATGCAGGGCGCGCGCGCCGCGTCGCCGACTATCTTGCGGGGATGACTGACAATTATGCAGTGCGAGAACACCGACGATTGTTTGACCATACACCCGATTTAGCTTAATCGGGGCGGGACGAAGCGGGTCTCGAAGCGCAAATGCCTCCGGGATCGCCGCTATTTTTATGACGAACAGAAGCCGGACAGCAGAAATTAACCGGACGGAAGCCTCACAGGACGAACCATGAATATCTTTGCAGATTTCGACGCGCGTATCAAAAAAACGTTGCAAGATATTGATCTTAAAGCAAAGGACGGTGGCGATCTCGATTTATCTCGTATCACCGTTGAGCCTCCGCGCGATGCAACGCATGGTGACATCGCCACCAATGCCGCGATGGTGCTTTCCAAGGCTGTCGGTCAGAACCCGCGTGAGCTTGCCACAATTATTGCTGATGCGCTGAAGGCTGATGCCGATGTTGCAACGGTCGATGTGGCTGGCCCTGGCTTCATTAATCTCCGTCTGAAAGATGTTTATTGGCAGCGCGAACTGTTTGCGATGCTCAATGAAGCAACCGACTTCGGCCGCTCCAAGCTTGGTGCTGGTACGAAGGTCAATGTCGAGTATGTTTCCGCCAACCCGACAGGACCGATGCATGTTGGTCATTGCCGTGGTGCAGTGGTTGGTGACGTGCTGGCAAATCTGCTGAAATTCGCAGGTTTCGACGTTACTAAAGAATATTACATCAATGATGCTGGTGCGCAGATTGATGTTCTTGCCCGTTCGGCGATCCTTCGCTACCGCGAAGCGCTAGGTGAGAACATTGGCGAGATCCCAGCGGGCCTTTATCCGGGCGATTATCTGGTGCCGGTTGGTGAGGCGCTTGCCAAAGAGTTTGGCAACAAGCTTCTTGAAATGCCGGAAGATGAAGCGCTCGTTATCGTTAAAGATCGCACGATCGATGCCATGATGGGCATGATCCGTGCCGATCTGGAAGCGCTGAACGTTCATCATGACGTTTTCTACTCCGAGCGCACGCTCCATGTTGATCATGCACGCGTCATTCGCGCCGCAATCAACGATCTGACGCTCAAGGGCCATGTTTACAAGGGCAAGCTGCCGCCGCCAAAGGGGCAACTGCCTGAAGAATGGGAAGACCGCGAGCAGACCTTGTTCCGTTCGACAGAAGTCGGTGACGATATTGATCGTCCGCTGATGAAGTCTGATGGCACTTTCACTTATTTTGCGGCTGACGTTGCTTATTTCAAAGACAAGTATGACCGCGGCTTCAACGAGATGATCTATGTGCTGGGCGCCGACCACGGTGGCTATGTCAAGCGTCTCGAAGCTGTCGCTCGTGCCGTTTCCGACGGCAAGGCCAAGCTGACAGTTCTGCTGTGCCAGCTCGTCAAGCTGTTCCGTGACGGCGAACCAGTTCGTATGTCCAAGCGCTCTGGCGAATTCATCACTCTGCGTGATGTGGTCGATGAGGTTGGTCGTGATCCGGTCCGCTTCATGATGCTTTACCGGAAGAACGATGCGCCGCTCGACTTCGACTTTGCGAAAGTGACTGAGCAGTCGAAAGACAATCCGGTGTTCTACGTGCAGTATGCGTCCGCGCGTTGCCACTCGGTTTTCCGTCAGGCAGTCGACCAGCTTGGTCTGTCGGGTCTTGATCGCGTTTCTATGGCTGAACATTTCGGCAAACTGACCGACGAAAGCGAAATCGCACTCGTTCGTAAGCTTGCAGAATATCCGCGTCTGATCGAATCTGCAGCCACACATCAGGAGCCGCATCGCCTGGCTTTTTACCTCTATGACCTGGCCAGCGCGTTCCATTCGCAATGGAATAAGGGCACTGAGAACCCAGACTTACGTTTTATTAAGGTTAACGATCCAGAATTGTCTCTAGCAAGGCTAGGGCTAGTACAGGTCGTTTCCGATGTGCTGACTTCCGGTTTGACTATAATCGGTGCGGATGCTCCAACGGAAATGCGCTAGGACGGTTTCTATACGCGCAAGTTCAACCAGAGTGTTGAGCGGGTATAGATAAGTCAAAATGATGGAAGATCAGCGAGTATCCAAGTCGTCGATCTTCCTTCAGGCGCAGGAAACTTCCGTCAACTTTTGCCCACATTGCCTCGCTACAACGTAATGTATCGAGACGTCTTGCGGCGTCCAGGGTTTGAGTTAGGAACACACCATGACGGACAGCAGTGCTAATCCCCGTAGTTACGGCGAGCGTCCGCTGCACGAAGACGATCCGCTGATGGAACTTTCACGGATCATGGATTTCGGCGCGTCTGCAGATAATAACGTTGCTCGAAGCGAATATAGACCCGAACCAAATTTTGATTCTGGCGACAATGACCTTTCGTTCGATCTCGAGCGAGAGTTGCTTGGTGATTTCGGTAATTCAATCGAACCGGAACAGCATTCGGCTCCATATGTGACGCCAGCTTATGAGCCGCATTCCTATCAGGACGCAGAACCTGCGGTGCAGGAAGACGCGCTGGCGTCTGCGCTTGAAGAAGAGTTCGATCTTCATCTCGATGCAAACGAGCCGCTTGCTCCTGCTGAATCTTTTGAATTTGTTGAAGCTGATCGTTCCGAGCCTGTGCCTCAGTTCGATTACAACGACTATTCAGAAGCCCGCACGGCTTATGAAGAAACTCATCCGGATGCCTATGCTGCACAAGCGCCTGTAGAGCCGCTGGAGCAGAACTATTCGAACTATAATCCGTCTGCTTATCAGCCGTCGGAAGATCCTTACGACAATACTTATGCGACTGAACCTGCACCGCTGCCGTCCGATGGCAATGATTGGGAATTCCAATCCGCCAAGCCGTTAGAGGCCAGCTACGCCGCAGAGCCATCGCATCAGCCGCTTTCGTTAGAAGACGAGCTGGAAAACCTGCTGTTCAGCGACGAGCCTCAGTCTGCTCAGGTCATCGAGACGGCTTACGATGAGCAACCTGAGCCGTTTTCGGCTTATACGCCACGTTATGCTGAACCTGCAGCAGAAGCCCCAACTTCGGCTTATGCAGAGCCTGCTTATCGCGAAGAATCTGACCCTGTGTTTGATGACTTTCAGCTGGATGAGCCAGAGGCTTATGAACCAGTAGAAGCCGCTGCAAACTATGCGCCGGAATCAGTAGAAGAGCCACAGGCTGCTTCACAATCTGCACAGACACCGATCTATCCGCATTACGCACTCAGCAACTTCGCGGCGGGTGCCGCAACGGCTGGCGTCTTGTCGCCAGAACCTACGCAGGCTGCTGCAGAATACGAATCAGAACAAGTCGAACTCGACGATGATTTCTCTTTCGATGACGACTTCACGCTTGAGACCGAACAGTCATTTGCACCTGTCGCGGTTGAAGCA
Source organism: Ochrobactrum sp. BTU1 (assembly GCA_018798825.1). Taxonomy (NCBI): domain Bacteria; kingdom Pseudomonadati; phylum Pseudomonadota; class Alphaproteobacteria; order Hyphomicrobiales; family Brucellaceae; genus Ochrobactrum; species Ochrobactrum sp. BTU1. Next base: position 874,306 of record CP076354.1, read on the forward strand.
ACCGGCGATGAACTTTCCGGCCTTGATGAAATCTCGTTCAATGAAGACGATTTCGGTTTCGAAGCCTCGGGCGATGCATCTTCGCCAGTTGCGGCTGACGATGCGAACCTCTTCACTGAAGAAGACTTCTTCACGGCAGATGATCTCGATCTGAGCGTAGAGGCCGAGAGTGAATCGGTGGAAACACCTTACGCTCACGCTACCTATTCCGAGGAAGAGCAGCATCCTGCCGCTCCGTCCTTCACGAACTACGCCGACCCGCGTTCTTCGTTTGCAGCACCAGCACCCGAAATCGAAACGCTGAGTGTTGCTGACAGCAAGGTGGAGCAGACCCATTCGCTCGATTTGCCGGAAGTCAGCTATGGCGAAGAAGAAAATAATGCAGGTCTGACCGATCTTGAGACTGAGTTTGCAGAAGTTTTCAACACGATTGGAGTTGATGAAACCGCTGCAAAAACAGATGCTCAGAGCGAAGCTGACAAGGCGTTTGAAGATATTTTCCGCGAAAGCGCTTCGTCCTACATGCCAAACGCAGGTGTTGCAGCTGGTACCGCGCTAGGCGTTGGAGCGGCTGCAGCTGCTGCAACAATGGCTTATGGACGTGCCAACCCTACGGCACAACCAGCATCACCGCAGAACCCAAGCGGTAGCAGCGATGATTTCTATAATCATTGGGCTGCCCAGGGTGCGCAGACTATGGAAAGTGGCGAGTTCGGCACTCGTGCTACAATGCAGCCCGAAGATGATCTCGGTAGCGCTGCGGAAGCCTATCGTAATCGTCCGGTGCGCGGCCGCCGTGGTCTTATCCTCGCAAGTGTTGCTGGTATCGCTGTCCTTATCGGCGGTATTGGCTACCATTTCCTCGGCGGTAGCGGATCCGGTGAGCCGGTTGTGATTCGCGCTGATAATCAGCCAATCAAGGTTCAGCCGGAAAATCCGGGTGGCGCTACGGTTCCTAATCAGGACAAGGCTGTCTATGACCGTGTCGCTGGTACATTGCCAAACAACCCTGAGCAGAAGTCATTGATTTCTGCCGGCGAAGAGCCTGTTGATCTTGGTGCAACACAGGACAATGAAGTCGGCACGGATGATGCACCTGAGCCTAATCAGGCTGCCGGAAACTCCGCTGAATCCGGTCAGGAATCACCGTTGATCCAGCCCCGTGAAGTTGAAACGATGATCGTTCGTCCTGATGGCACCATTGTTCAGGCCCAGCAGCCTGCGCAGACACCTCCACAGGCCGCTCCAGTAAATACTGCAAACAATTCAGCGCCAATCGCGCCTCCAGCGGAAACTGATGAGATTGCAGCTCTTGCTGCAGGTAATACGCCTCAGGAACCAGTTGCAAACACGCCTGTAACGCAGCCGACACCTGCAACTCAGGCTCCAGCGCCTCAGGTGCGGGCACCTGTCGTGCCTTCACGCCCGGCTGAACAGCCAACCACTATCGTGGGAAATGTTCCGCAGCGTACTCAGGCACAGGCTCCTGCTGCAGCACCTCAGGTTGCTTCTGCAGCCGGTGCAGGCGGTTACTTCATTCAGATCGCTTCGCAGCCGTCTGCTGAACTGGCACAGAAGTCTTACGCCAACATGGCGCAGCGTTATGGCAGCGTGATTGGTGGCCGTGCAGTCGATATCAAGCGTGCTGACATTCCGAACAAGGGCACTTATTACCGCGTTCGAGTTCAGGCTGGTTCGAAGGATGATGCATCCGCACTATGTGGTCGTCTCAAGACTGCTGGCGGTAGCTGCTTCGTGACGCAGTAAACGCTTCAAGATTGTGAATTGAAAGAAGGGCGACACCAGTCGCCCTTTTTCGTGTGACTACCATGCTCACTGTTTTTGGGTTAAACCGTTACCGCTGATTTGAAGGCGACGAACAGATCGAAGGAATGCTGCATGAAAGAGTGCAAGGCGTGGATTGCTGGTGTAGCCGGAACGAAGTTGACGCCGGACGAGGTGGCCTTTTTCCGGGATGAAAAGCCTTGGGGTTTTATTCTCTTTGCGCGCAATGTTGAAAGCCTTGAACAGGTTGCCGAGCTCACTGCGCAGTTGCGCGAAGTGACAGACAGGCCTCAGACGCCTGTTTTCATTGATCAGGAAGGTGGTCGTGTTCAGCGTCTTCGTCCGCCACTGGTTCCTAACTATCCAGCCGCAGCTCAAATTGGTGCGATCTATGATCGTGATCCCGAAGCAGGGCTTCGTGCTGCTTGGCTTCATGCACGCCTTCATGCTTTCGATCTTTTGAAGGTCGGCGTGAATGCCGATTGCCTGCCGGTTCTCGACGTTCCAATCGAGGGCGCTCATGATGTGATCGGCGCGCGCGCTTATTCCAAGAATCCGCACAATGTTGCGGCCATGGGAAGGGCTGCCGCAGAAGGTCTTCTCGCTGGTGGGGTGTTGCCTGTGGTGAAACATATGCCGGGGCATGGCCGTGCATTCAGCGATACGCACAAGGAGCTGGCGCGCGTTAGTGTGCCGTTGAGTGAGCTGGTAGCCCACGACTTTGTGCCGTTTAAGGCATTGAATGACTTGCCAATGGCGATGACGGCGCATGTGATCTTTGACAGTCTCGATCCTGAACGCCCTTCGACTATGTCGCCTACGGTCATCAACACGGTTATCCGTGACGTTATCCAGTTCGATGGTCTGGTGATTAGCGACGACATTTCGATGAAGGCGCTTTCAGGTGATCTGGGCGATATCGCTGAAGGCATCACAAATGCCGGTTGCGACATCGTTCTTTATTGCGCGGGCGTTATGGAAGAGCTGGTGAAAGTTGCTGCTCGCGTTCCCGTCCTTGACGGAAAGTCGCGCAAACGTGCTGATCTTGCAGAAGTTTATGCAGGCGACCCTGATCTTTCCGATGAAGCGGAATTGCGCGAAGAGTTTGGACAAATGTTCGAACTGATGGCGTAACCGCCAAAACTTGGTAGACTATAAACGCCGGCGCTGTTCACGCGCCGGACAGAATCTACAAACAGGACGAGCGGGTGGCTGAATCTGAAGCGAACACAGGCGGAAAAGACGGTGCTAACGTGCCGATGGATGCTTTGTGGCAAGGTGAAGCCGAGCGTGCAGAAAGCGAACCATCGCTGCTGATCGACGTGCAGGGGTTTGAAGGCCCGCTTGATCTTCTGCTGCATCTGGCCCGCAATCAGCGTGTCGATCTTTCACGGATTTCTGTTCTCGCACTTGCCGAGCAGTATCTCGGCTTTGTGGAGCAGGCACAGGCGCTTCGGCTCGAGCTGGCAGCAGACTATCTGGTTATGGCCGCATGGCTGGCTTACCTTAAATCCAGATTGCTTATTCCCAAGCAACAGGATGATGATGGTGCCACAGGCGAAGAACTGGTTGCTTCGCTGCAATTTCGTCTGAAGCGCCTCGAAGCGATGCGGGATGCTTCCGCAAAGCTTGTAAATCGCAACCGCTTGGGCCGTGACGTTTTCGCCCGCGGTATGCCTGAACTGGTCGTCGTCGATCGATCAAGCCAGTTTGCTGCTTCACTTTATGATCTGTTGACGGCTTATACATCGCAACGCCAGCGACAAGCCGTATCTCATGTGCAGATTGAAAAGCGCGCGGTATGGTCGTTGAGAGAAGCGCGTGTTGCTCTTGTAAGATTGATGGGAGTGAGCGGGGACTGGGTTTCCCTTGATCGCTTTCTTATTGATTATACGTTGTCTCCACAGGAGAGAGCGTCAGCCTTGGCAAGCTCATTTGCCGCAAGTCTGGAGCTTGTTCGTGAGGGTAAGCTGGAGGTGCGACAGAACGCGCCTTTCGCGCCAATCTATATGCGGGCGTCGGGCGAACTGAATGAACTGGATGAGGGCGACAATGTCTGAAGCGGAAGCGGCAATGGATGAATATGAAGACGATGCTCAGCATCCGGCTTCGTCGCTGACTTTGGCCGAGCTGGCTCGCATGGTTGAAGCAATAATCTTTGCATCATCCGAGCCCGTATCCGAGCGTGCTTTAGCCGAGAGACTGCCGAATGCGACTGATCTTTCTGCAGCACTTACTCATCTGCAGAAGGTGTATGAGGGACGTGGTGTGCATCTCGTTCAGGTTGGCACGGCATGGGCTTTTCGCACCGCTCCTGATCTCGGCTTTCTTATGAGCCGCGAGAGGGTGCAGCAGCGCAAACTTTCGCGCGCTGCCATGGAAGTGCTTGCAATCATTGCATATCATCAGCCGGTGACGCGCGCGGAACTTGAAGATATTCGCGGTGTGGAAACCTCCAAAGGCACGCTTGATGTGCTGATGGAGACGGGCTGGATCAAATTGCGCGGACGTCGGCGCACGCCTGGCCGCCCTGTGACTTACGGCACGACGGACACGTTTCTGGATCATTTCGGTCTGCCGGAAATCCGTGATCTGCCTGGATTGGAAGAACTGCGTGGGGCAGGGCTGTTGTCTGCCCGCATCCCATCCAGTTTCTCGGTTCCGGTTCCAAATGTTGATCCGGATGAATTGACGGATGAGGAAGAACCACTCGAAGATATCGATCTTGAAGGGCTCGGACTGTTAGCACCACGCGGAGATTGATAAGAAAATTGAGCTACAACAAATAAATTCGTTGTATCTTGGTTCACAGTCATACTTCTGTTTGAAAGATTTGTTGAAAGCGCTTAAATCGTAATCAGCAATACAGGAATAGGCCGTGCTCTAACGGCGATGAGAGGAATGAAATGGGTAGCTTTTCTATTTGGCACTGGCTGATCGTTCTCGCGGTTGTGCTGCTTCTGTTTGGCCGTGGCAAAATTCCAGAACTGATGGGTGACGTCGCCAAGGGCATCAAGAACTTCAAGCAGGGCATGTCTGAAGAAGATGCTGCTAAGGAAGACGCCAAGGCAGATGCACGTACAATTGATGCGCGTGCGGATGAAACCGTCAACGATGTCAAGAAGACGACAAAGTCCTGATGTGATCTAGATGCTGCTGCGTGCAATATGGTGCGCAGCATGTTTTGTCATGACAGCATGATCCCGTGAGTTGAACGCCGGTTTTCGGGGCCCATCATGCGCAATAATAATAGGTTGATTGCAGGGCTTTCTCACCAGAGATGCATTTGTAATCTGGATTGCGGTTTTCCGCCGAAAGACGGGACGCGCGCGTCAGAAGCGCGGAGTATCAAATTATGTTCGATATCGGTTGGTCTGAACTGCTGATAATCGCAATCGTGATGATTGTGGTCGTTGGTCCCAAGGATTTGCCGAAGATGCTCAGAGCTTTCGGTAAGGCGACAGCGCGTATGCGCAGCACCGCCAACGAGTTCCGGCATCAGTTCAACGAAGCTTTGAAGGAAGCCGAACTTGAAGATGTGAAAAATATCGTTGATGAAGCTCGCAAGCTTGATCCGCGTTCGAAGCTTACTCAGGTTTTCGATCCGATTCGCAGTGCCGGTGAAGATATTCGTTCCGGTCTCCAGTCCACGACATCAATGTATCCTACTGAGCCTGCAAAGGTTGCCGAGGTGACGACACCTGTCGAAGCGAATGGTACGACGGTCCCGGTCGAAGCTCCTGCAGAAAAGCCTGCGCCAAAAGCACAGGCAGCCAAGCCTAAAGCCCCGCGCAAGAAGGCCGCTCCAGCTGTTGAGGCAGAGGTTCCGGCTGCATCCAAGCCTGTCAAAGCTAAGGCAGTGGCTGCAGAACCTAAAGCTGCCGCCAAAGTTGAGCCTGTTGCAAAGGCAGTGGCTCCGAAGAAAACTGCTTCGGCAAAGCCCGCAACGCCAAAAGCAGCAGTGCCTGCTGCTAAAAAGACCACCAAAAAGACGACTGAAAAGACAGGAACCAAAGCGTGAAACGGGACGAGGACGAAATTGAACAGAGCGCCGCTCCTCTGCTCGAACACCTGATCGAACTGCGCCGCCGCCTGATTTGGGCGATTCTGGCGTTTTTTGTCGCTTTTGTTATCTGCTTCGCCTTTGCAAAGCATCTCTTCAATATGCTCGTCGTGCCTTACCAGTGGGCTATCGACTGGGCTGGTATGGATCGCTCGAAGGCTGAGCTGATTTATACCGCGCCGCAGGAATTCTTCTTCACGCAGGTCAAGGTCGCGATGTTTGGCGGTCTTGTGCTGGCGTTCCCGATCATCGCCGCACAGATCTACAAGTTTGTGGCGCCGGGCCTGTATAAGCACGAGCGTATGGCATTTTTGCCGTTCCTTATTGCTTCGCCGATCCTGTTTCTGATTGGCGGCGCGCTCGTCTATTTCTTCTTCACGCCGATGGTGATGTGGTTCTTCCTGGCCATGCAGCAAAGTGGCGGCAATGGTGAAGTTCAGATTTCGCTGCTGCCGAAGGTTTCCGAATATCTGAGCCTCATCATGACGCTCATTTTCGCTTTCGGTCTCGTTTTCCAGCTTCCGGTCGTTACAAGCCTTATGGCACGCGTTGGCTTGATTACATCAGCGGGCCTGAAAGACAAACGCAAGTATGCAATCGTCATTGCCTTTGTGGTGGCAGCGGTTCTGACACCGCCGGATCCGGCAAGCCAGATCGGTCTTGCCATACCGACGATCCTTCTCTACGAGATTTCCATCATATTGGCTCGAATGATTGAGAAGCAGCGCGAAGAAGCTAAGGATGAAGCCGAAGGCGATCCTGATGCTGAAGATAGCGCTCCGACTTCCTGATCCGGACATATGTTAAACAGAGGCTGCGGGATCGCAGCCTCTCTTCTTGTTAAATTTCATGAAACGGCTTTTCCCATGCTCGATATCAAATGGATTCGCGAAAACCCTGAAGCTCTCGATAAGGCGCTTGCAAAGCGCGGAGCAGGGGCACTCTCGTCCGAACTGATCGCGCTGGACGAGAAGCGTCGTGAGCACGTCGGTAAAGTTCAGGCCGCGCAGGAACGCCGCAACGCGGCTTCCAAGGAAATCGGCAAAGCCATGGCCGAGAAGGACGCGGCAACCGCTGAAAAGCTCAAGGCTGAAGTTGGTGAGCTGAAGACCTTTTTGGCTGAAGCTGAGGAAGCAGAACGCCGTCTGGTCAAGGAACTGAACGACGCGCTTTCGAGCCTGCCAAATGTGCCAGCAGATGATGTGCCGCTTGGCAAGGACGAGGCAGATAATGTCGAAGTCCGCCGCATTGGCAATCAGCGTAATTTCTCGTTCCAGCCAAAAGAACATTATGAGCTGGGCGAAGCACTTGGCTACATGGATTTCGAGCGCGCGGCAAAGATCGCCGGTGCGCGGTTTACGATTCTCAAAGGCCCGCTCGCCCGTCTTGAACGTGCGCTTGGCCAGTTCATGCTTGATCTGCACACCACCGAAAACGGCTATACTGAAACCATGCCGCCGCTGATGGTGCGCGACGAAGCCGTATATGGCACAGGCCAGCTGCCGAAGTTTTCGGAAGACCTGTTCCGCACCACGGATGGTCGTTGGTTGATTCCAACAGCAGAAGTGCCGTTGACCAATCTGGTTGCGGACGAGATTGTCGATCTCAAGTCGCTGCCTCAGCGTTATACCGCGCTGACACCTTGCTTCCGTTCGGAAGCGGGTTCCGCAGGCCGTGACACACGCGGAATGCTGCGCCAGCATCAGTTCATGAAGGTCGAGATGGTTTCTGTCACTGACGCAGACAGCTCGGCTGCTGAACATGAACGCATGACAGCCTGTGCGGAAGAAGTTCTCAAGCGCCTTGGTCTTCCGTTCCGTACTGTTGTTTTGTGTACGGGTGATATGGGCTTTGGCGCGCAGAAGACTTACGACATCGAAGTATGGATGCCTGGACAGAACGCTTATCGCGAAATTTCCAGCTGCTCGGTCTGCGGCGACTTCCAGGGCCGCCGTATGAACGCGCGCTATCGCCCGGAAGGTGAGAAAGCCACGCGTTTTGTTCATACCCTCAACGGTTCAGGTGTTGCTGTTGGTCGCGCTCTGATTGCTGTGATGGAAAATTATCAGCAGGAAGACGGCAGCATTCATATTCCTGAAGCATTGCAGCCATACATGGGCGGCCTCACGCGCATTGAGAAAGCCGCGTGAAATAAAACATTAATGACGTGAATGAAGGAGAGACGACGTGCGAATTCTGCTGACGAACGATGATGGTATCCACGCTGAAGGCCTCGCAGTTCTGGAGCGTATCGCACGCCAGCTCTCCGATGATGTCTGGGTCGTCGCTCCTGAAACTGACCAGAGCGGCCTTGCACACTCGTTGACGCTGTCAGAGCCTCTGCGCCTGCGCAAGATTGATGATCGTCATTTTGCACTGCGTGGCACGCCGACTGATTGCGTTATCATGGGCGTTCGCCATGTTTTGCCAGAAGCACCGGACCTCATCCTGTCGGGTGTAAATTCGGGTGCCAATATGGCTGATGACGTGACCTATTCAGGCACGGTCGCCGGTGCGATGGAAGGCACGCTTCTCGGTGTAAAGGCAATCGCGCTGTCGCAGGAATATGACTACGAAGATGGTCGCCGTATTCTGCCTTGGGAAACAGCAGAGGCTCACGCACCTGGGCTTATCAAGAAGCTGGTTGAAGCTGGTTGGCCAGAAGGCGTCCTGCTCAATCTGAATTTCCCGAATTGCGCACCGGATAAGGTCAAAGGCACACGCGTCACTGCACAGGGCAAGCTGAGCCACGATGCACGGCTCGATGAGCGCCGCGACGGTCGTGGTTTCCCTTATTTCTGGCTGCAGTTCGGTCGCACCAAGGCAGAAGTCGCCAGCGATAGCGACATTGCCGCAATCCGCGCTGATTACATCTCGGTGACGCCGCTGCATCTCGACCTGACAGCACAGAAGGTTCGCGCTGAATTGAGCAAGACTCTTGGGGTTGAAGCATGAATCAGGCTGTGTCTGAACGCCCGCAGCTTTCGGACAGGGAGGGATTTGCATCCTTCGTAATGCGTATGAGAGCGCGTGGCATCAATGATGCCCGCCTCTTTGCGTCAATTGAAGCGACCCCGCGACAGAGCTTCATGGGCTCTTCATGGGCGCATCTTGCTTTCAGCCAGCGCACCGCACCGCTTGATTGCGGTGAGTATATTGAAGGTATCGACGATCAGGCGCGGGTTATCTCTGCGCTCAATCTGGAAACGGGACACCGTGTTCTGGAAATCGGTACAGGTTCGGGCTTTACAGCCGCTGTTATGTCTATGCTTTCTGGCCGCGTGACGACGGTTGAACGCTATCGCAAGCTCTGCGACCGTGCCTTGCAGCAATTCGTGACGCTCAAGCGCGAAAATATCATGGTGAAGCACGCGGATGGTCGCCACGGAATGCCGGGTGGGCCATTCGATCGTATCGTAATCTGGCTGGCCTGTGAGGATATTCCGCGCCATTTTGTGGAGCTTCTGGCAACCCATGGCGTTCTCGTTGCGCCAGTGGGGCCGGGCGATGGTGTGCAGATGGTAACGCGCATCGCAAAAGTAGGTAGTCGTTTCGAGCAGGAAAACATTATGCCTGTTCGTTATCAGCCGTTTATCGAGGGCATTTCCTCCGTTTTGTGAGGAAGTGGCCCGCGTATTTATCCTTTAAAAGCTCAGGGTTTGTGGAGCATTGCGGGCAATGCCGTGGCACTTTTGTGTGCTTATGGTGTTTAATTGGTGAATATTTTTTCGAAGAAATCTCGATTCTTAACCAGCGAGTAACATTAACGCGTTTTAATGAGTCCAAGTGAGTTTTAGAGTTGGGCGAGTTGAACATGCGTTTTCCAATATTGCAGCATACGTCCGAACGTCTTCTGCGGAATGCAGCGATCGTTCTCATTGCCGGTTTTGGTGCAGGGTGTAGCGCCGATACGATGCGCTTCACGGATGGTCTTTACACAGGCTCCACGTCTAATCAGCGTGTTGTGCAACAACAGCCTGCTGGCGATGTTTACGCATCTGCGCCAGTGGCGGCGGCTCAGCCGGTTTCGAGTGGGTCCGTACAGCGTAACAGCCTGCCTCCTGTGTCGTCTGCACCGGTCGCTGCTGCTGCAACGCAGGCACAGAATCAGGTTTATCAGGCGCAAAATAATGCCGCCAATCACGTGAATGGCGCCGTTAACAATGCCGGAACTCAGGTCGCCAGTGCTGCCGGTGCTGCAAATAATGCAGCTGCCAATGCGAAGTCGCAGGTTCTGGGTCAGCTGCCTGCCACCGCAAATGGCGTTCCTCTGCCTGCCGCAAATCATACTGTTGCTCCTGCTCCAGTCGCGAACGCTGCTCCACAACCTGCCGCAGCTGGTGGTGGTTACACGGTTAAGTCAGGTGATTCGCTCTTCTCGATTGCGCAGAAGCACAACGTACCGGTTGAACAGTTGAAGCAGGCAAATGGCCTGACAAACGGAGCAATCCGCGTCGGTCAGAATCTGGCTATCCCATCGGCAGCAGGTGCGGCAACGCAGGTTGCAGCCGCTGCACCTCAGCCAGTGAAACCTGCAGCTCCTGCACCTGTGCAGACCGCTTCGGTTGCTCCTGACGCAGCATCGAACGTCAAGCCTTACACGCCGCCTCAGGCGAGCAACAAGGTCATTGAAGATGCGGAAAAGGATCAGTCCGCTGCGCCATCTTCAACCGGTATCTCGCAGATGCGATGGCCAGTTCGCGGTCGCGTTCTCGCAAGCTTCGGTCAGCGTGACGGCACTTCCGTGAATGATGGCATCGACATTATGGTGCCGGAAGGTACCGCTGTTAAGGCTGCTGAAAACGGCGTCGTTATTTATGCAGGTGACGGTCTGAAAGAATTCGGCCAGACAGTTCTTATCCGCCACGACAATGGTCTGGTTACGGTTTACGGCCACAACAGCCAGATTCTCGTGCAGCGCGGTCAGAAGGTTCGTCGCGGTGAAGATATCGCCAAGTCTGGCATGAGCGGCAACGCAAAGTCGCCAAAGCTACACTTTGAAGTGCGCAAGAACTCTTCGCCGGTCAATCCATCCAAGTATCTGGAATCCTGATCGGAATTGGATCATGTAAATAAGAAAGGCGGGTCTCGGACCCGCCTTTTTCTTTATGCTTTCAGTTACTGCGGTTCCAGTTTAGAATGAATCCCTGGACCCGCTTTAACTGTCTGTTTTTACGCATCATCCGACACACAGCCGCTTCGCACTTTTGCTGGAAAAACCTTAAATCGCTTTGCCGAGCCGGCCAGCGAGATCCTGAATATATTGCCAGGCAACACGGCCTGAGCGATTGCCACGCGTGGTCGACCAGGTCAGCGCCTCAGCGTGCATCGCCTGCGGATCGTAATCCAGCTTGTAATGCGCGGCATAGCCATCAACCATCGCCAGGTAGTCATCCTGACTGCACTTATGGAAACCAAGCCACAGGCCGAAACGATCGGACAGCGAAACCTTTTCTTCAATCGCTTCCGATGGGTTAACGGCAGTCGAGCGCTCGTTATCGATCATATCGCGCGGCATCAGATGACGACGATTGGACGTCGCATAGAAAATTACGTTGTCTGGACGGCCTTCAACGCCACCTTCAAGTGCAGCTTTCAGCGACTTATAGGACGTGTCGTCGTGATCGAACGAAAGATCATCGCAGAACAGAATGAAGCGATAGTCCGTTTCCTTGATGATATTCATCAGGGAGGGCAGGCTGTCGATATCTTCGCGGTGGATTTCAACGAGCTTGAGCGGCAGTTTGTCGGCCTGTTCGGCGTTGACGCTGGCTTGAGCAGCCTTGACGAGCGATGATTTGCCCATACCGCGCGCGCCCCAGAGCAGGACATTGTTTGCCGGATAACCTTTGGCAAAACGGCGGGTATTGTCGACAAGCTGGTCACGCACCAAATCAACGCCACGAATGAGCGCTATATCGACGCGATTAACACGTTTGACCGGATCAAGTGTCAGTCGCTCCGGTGCCCAGACGAAGCAGTCAGCGGCTTCAAGATCAGGTATGCCTGGTTGCGGTGGTGCAATGCGCTCCAAAGCAGCAATCAGGCGGTCTAGTTTCTGGCTGAGTATATTTTCGGTGGTCATTCCAAGCCCTCAAATAGTGAGGATCAGGGCTTAACATGCCACAGCGGGTGGGAAAAGTGTGCGACCTTGGCGCAGTAGGGCCTTCGCCGGTTGCAATTGTCGCGCTAACCATTGTAATGCCGTAAAGAATTTGTCTTCGAGACTTCAGAGGAGTTCCTAATGTTCGTAACACCAGCTTTCGCTCAAGCTTCCGGCGGCGGCGCTATGGGGCCAGATATGCTCATGAGCATTCTGCCTTTCGTCCTGATTTTCGTAATCATGTATTTCCTCATCATCCGCCCTCAGCGTACCCAGATGAAGAAGCGTCAGGAAATGCTGGCAGCAGTTCGTCGCGGCGACACGGTTGTGACCGGTGGCGGCATCGTCGGTAAGGTCCAGAAGGTCCATGACGACGGCGAACTCGATGTTGAAATCGCTGAAGGCGTTAAGATCCGCGTTCTGCGCAGCGCTCTTTCTGAAGTGCGCGTTAAGGGCGAACCAGTCGCCGACAACAAGAACAAGTAATTTTTACCAGACTAATCGAGCCCCGGTAAGGTTTCCATAACCGGGGCTCGATCATTATCGTGCATGTGCCGTGTCTCTGGATATGGCGCGTTCACAAAGCCGGAGGGCAGTTCGCGAATGCACTCCTCCAGCACGATCTACCCAAGCCGAAACGGATTTGCTGCTCGATGCTTTATTTTTCACGTTGGAAATCGGCTCTGATCTGGTTGGCAATCATTGCCAGCTTCATCATTGCGTCGCCTAATTTTTTCTCGCGTGAAACACTGGCAAATCTGCCCGGATTTTTGCCCACAAAGCAGGTCGCACTCGGCCTTGATCTTTCGGGTGGTTCTCGGCTCGTCCTTCAGGTGCAGAATGCTGCCAGTGGCGATCTTGATCGCACTAAAGACATTATGCGGCAGCGTCTGGAAGAACTTGGCTACGGCAGCCCTATCGTCGAGGAAGAGGGCCGTAATCGGATTCGCGTTGAAGTCCCGGGCCTTTATGACGCCCAGCTTCTGAAAGATATTCTCAGTATTCGTGGCAATCTCTCATTCCGTTCGGTTGATGACAGCATGTCTCCCGACGATGCGATCCGCGGAGAACCACCAGCTGACAGCGCGGTGGTCTATTCCTATGACGATCCACCAGTCGGCTATCTCGTCAAGAACGAGCCAATTTTTACCGGTGAAGATGTTACCGATGCAAAAGCAACCCTTGCCGAAGATGATAACGAACCAGTCATTACGCTGACGCTGGACGAGAAGGGGCGCAGCAGTCTCGCTGCTGCGACCACTCAGGCCGCTGGCAAGAGCTTCGCAATTGTCATCGATAATCAGGTTGTTTCAGCGCCTGTCGTAGACGGACAGCTTGACACGAATGAGCTTGAAATTTCTGGCGGCTTTGATCTGCAGGCTGCCAATAATATGGCCGTCGTTCTGCGTTCGGGCGCGTTGCCAAAGGCTGTTTCAGTTCTTGAAGAACGTACCATCGCTTCGGCTCTGGGTGACGACTATGCAAGTGCAGCGGTATCCGCAGCACTTCTGGCGGCGCTGCTAGTCGGCCTGTTCATGATCCTGTCCTATGGCATCCTCGGCGTGATCGCCATGGTGGCGCTTGTCGTCAACATGATCATTCTGATAGCGATCATATCACTGATTGGAGCATCGATAACGCTTGCCAGCGTTGCGGGTCTGGTGCTGATCATCGGTATGGCCGTTGATGCCAATATTCTGATTTACGAACGTGTGCGGGAAGATCGCCGAAAAGGCTATTCCGTTGTTCAGGCGATGGAATCTGGTTTCTATCGCGCGCTTTCGACCATCGTTGACGCCAACCTCACAACGATGATTGCAGCTCTCGTTCTGTTCCTGCTTGGCTCAGGTCCGGTACATGGCTTTGCGCTCACTGTTACAATCGGTATCCTTACAACACTATTCACGACGCTGACCTTCACGCGTTTGCTGATCGCCCAATGGGTGCGCACGGCAAAGCCGAAAGAAATCCCGAAGCGTCGCCTGAAGCTCGTTCCGACCGTTACGCATATTCCGTTCATGCGTCTTCAGTTCGTGACCCTCGGCATTTCCGTTCTGGCTTCAGCAATCGTTGTCGCTCTCTTCGTCAATATCGGCATCAATTACGGCATCGATTTCCGTGGTGGTTCGATGGTCGAATTGCAGGCTCGCAGCGGTGACGCCAATCTGGCTGACATTGAAGAACGCATGAGCGAACTCAATATTGAGAGCGCGCGCGTGCTGCCTGTCAAATCCCCACGTTCTGCGCTTGTCCTTATTGGTAGCCAGGAAGTGGGCGACGATGCGGAACAGACCGTTGCGGTGAAACTGCGCGGTGAATTCGAGCAGGACTACTCGTTCCAGCGTGTCGAGGTTGTCGGGCCAACCGTTTCGGAGCAGCTGTCACAGGCAGGTCTTCTTGCGCTGTTCCTGTCGCTTGCCGGTATCTTCGTCTATGTCTGGATCAGGTTCCGTTGGCAGCTGGCGCTTGGCGCTGTTCTTTCGACGCTGCACGACGTCATCATTCTGGCGGGCGTCTTCATTGTCTTCCGCATGGAATTCAATCTTTGGAGTGTTGCGGCGGTTCTGACAATCATCGGTTACTCGTTGAATGATACCATCGTGATTTATGACCGCGTGCGTGAAAACTTGAAGCGCTATAACAGTGCGCCGCTGCCCGCGATTATTGATGCCTCCATAAATCAGACCTTGTCGCGTACATTGCCGACAGCCTTTGTGACTTTCATTGCGCATATTCCGCTCTATATGTTTGGTGGAGCAGATATCCGCATGTTTGCACTGGCATTGAGCGTGGGCATCATCGTGGCAACCTATTCTTCGATCTTTATCGCAGCACCTTTGCTGGTACAGTTCGGTCTCAAGCCGCGCGCTGCTGATGGTGACGATGCAATGGGCGATGATCTTGCACAGTCGCTCAATCTGGATAATTAGACATGGCTAAGGGTATAGAAATTCGTGAGGCCCACTTTCCGGGCCGCGCACCAATTGATGCATATGGTAATGGCGGTTTCCGCTTCGCCGATATGTCGCATATTGGCTCTATTCTGTGCCTGCCATCCGGCATTCATGGCTGGGAACCGCAGACGCCGCCAATCCTGTCACGCCGTGATCTGGGCGCCATTCTTGAACAGGCAAGTGACATTGAAATCCTGTTGGTGGGAACGGGAATGGATCTTCGCCGCATTCCGGAAGATGTGCGCGCTATGCTGCGTGAGCATCGTATTTCCTCTGATCCAATGAGTACGGGCGCTGCGGTGCGCACATATAATGTGCTGCTCGCCGAAGATCGTGCAGTAGCAGCGGCGCTGATTGCGGTAGACTGATTTCCATGAACCAGAATGAGGCACATTGCCTGGCGCTTCTGCGCGAAGCTGACCGGGATCGTTATCTTTCGGTGCTCTATGCGCCGGAAGAAAAACGCGGCGCGCTTGCGGCGCTTTATGCGTTTAATGCAGAAATTGCTCGGATTCGCGATCTGGTACACGAGCCACTACCCGGTGAAGTCCGTCTTCAATGGTGGCGCGATCTCATCAATGGTGAGGAACGGGGCAGTGCAGATGCCCACCCTGTTGCTGCAGCGCTGATCGATACGATTACCAAATATGATCTGCCGCGCGTGGCTTTCGACAATTATTGCGATGCCCGCATTTTCGATCTCTATGACGACCCAATGCCAAGCCGGAACGATCTGGAAGGCTATTGCGGCGAAACCGCGTCGGCACTTATCCAGCTAGCCGGTTTCATTCTTGATCGTGATGCGGCGCAGGCCCATACCGAGACAGTCGGCCATGCCGGAGTTGCACAGGCCGTGACTGGCCTCTTGCGCCTTATGCCGATTCATCGTCGTCGCGGGCAGCTTTATGTGCCTGCCGATATGCTGCAGGCGGTTGGCGTGACGCGCGAAGCCTTCCTCGGCAACGACGACAAATCCGCTCATGAGCGCGTCATCACTGTGATGATGGCTCTCGCGCGTGAACATCTGGCAATCTTTGATAAGGCCAAGAAAGATCTGCCCAAAAGCCTCAGCCCTGCATTTCTGCCGTTGGCGCTTGTTCCGGCCTATCTCAGCTCTGTTGAACGGCTTGGTAGTAAAGCTGCTGATCAGGTGGCTGACCTGTCAGCCATACGCAAACAATGGCTGATGTTTCGCTCTAATTTTTAAAACAGATAAGGCGGTTTTCCTGAATAAGAAAACCGCCTTATCTTTTTGAATTAAAACTGTAAATTTCTTTCGAAACTTACGCGTTGTTGCCGAGCCATTCCTGGAAATCGGCGAGTGCGCGTGCAGATAGCGCACGCTTTTTTGCAAGCGTCTTTTCCTTGCCGCGCAGCCGCTTGCCTTCTGGTTTAGGCACGTCGATTGGTGGGAACAGACCAAAATTCACGTTCATTGGCTGGAATGAGCGTTTACCCGGTTCATCGTCGTCAGCAACAATGTGGCCGCCAGTGATATGGCCGAGCAGGGCACCAAAAGCTGTGGTCTGCGGCGGTGCCACCGGTGTCTTGCCAAGCTTTTCAGCAGCGGTGAAACGTCCGGCCAGCAGTCCGATTGCCGATGATTCGACGTAACCTTCACAGCCGGTAATCTGGCCAGCGAAGCGAAGGTTTTCGCGAGACTTCAACCGCAGCACATTATCCAGCAGCACTGGCGAATTGAGATAGGTGTTGCGGTGCAGGCCGCCGAGACGCGCAAATTCTGCATTCTCAAGGCCGGGGATCATTTTGAAGATGCCGGTCTGCGAGCCGTATTTCAATTTCGTCTGGAAACCGACCATATTGTAGAGTGTGCCAAGCGCATTATCCTGACGCAACTGCACGACCGCATAGGCCTTGACCGTTGGATTGTGCTCATTGGTGAGGCCCATTGGCTTCATCGGGCCATGGCGCAAGGTTTCCGGGCCGCGTTCGGCCATCACTTCGATAGGCAGACAGCCATCGAAATAGGGAGTGCCTTCCCATTCCTTGAAATCGGTCGTGTCGCCTTCGATGAGGGCAGCAACGAAAGCCTCATACTGCTCCTTGTCCATAGGGCAGTTGATGTAGTCCTTACCGGTGCCGCCCGGCCCAACCTTGTCATAGCGCGACTGGAACCAGCACACATCCATATTGATCGAATCAAAATGAATGATCGGCGCGATGGCATCAAAGAAAGCGAGCGCATCAGCACCTGTTTGTACTTGAATCGCTTCTGCAAGAGTCGGCGCAGTCAGTGGGCCGGTCGCAACAATGGTCGTGCCCCAGTCTTCGGGCGGTAGGCCGGTGACTTCTTCGCGCTCAATGGTAATCAGCGGGTGCGCTTCTAGTTTTGCAGTCACTGCCTGCGAAAAGCCTTCACGATCGACCGCAAGTGCGCCACCAGCGGGAACCTGATGTGCGTCGGCACAAGCCATAATCAGCGAGCCTGCAAGGCGCATTTCGGCATGAAGTACGCCGACGGCATTGGTCTCAGCGTCGTCCGAGCGGAAAGAATTCGAGCAGACCAGCTCTGCAAGCTGCTCCGTCTTATGCGCGTCTGTGCCGCGAACGGGGCGCATTTCATGCAAAACCACAGGAACGCCAGCCTGCGCAATTTGCCACGCGGCTTCGGAGCCTGCGAGGCCGCCGCCAACGACATGTACGGGGGAGAGATTGGTATCTTTTGACATGGCAAATCCCTTACCTCCTTTGAATGTCGCCTTCAATGGGAGAAGCGCATCAGAGCAGGGAACCTATACCACAAAAACAAATGGCATCCGGCGCGGGAGGAGGTGCGACGGATGCCATTATTGTCAGACCGGAATTGGGAGGAGGAGAGACCGGTCTTGGTATCGCAAAGCATGGGAGGAGGAGTGCTTTGCGACGAACCGGGCCTGATGGGAGGAGGATTCAGGCCCAGCAAAGTCAAATCTGATTAGCGTCCCTTGGACTGACGTGCGACAAACGGAATGTCTGCGCGGGAAATGCCAAGATCGTTAAGTTCGCGAGTCGAAAGCTGGTTAAGCTCGTTGACAGTATCGCGGTAACGGCGCCAGTTGTTGTATGAGCGAAGCAGGTTCATCGTTTTATTCCTTCATCTTTGAGGAACTGTGGTTCAATTCATCTCGTTGTGTTGCCCATTATATAACTCATTGTTTTCGCTACTTGCAGGCCCGAGTTTGCATAGCTGCTCTGCGGGTTCTGCACGACGGACTAAATCGATTAGACTGTTCAGGCACAAAATTGCCGTAAAGGACCTCGACCTAACTATTTGCCGGCTGGCGAGTTTCTTATATGTTTCCTGGTGGATTGAATTTGACGTTTGGACACGGACCGACATACATGCTGCTCCAAACGTCAAATTCGAAAAATCCACTAGATTCATAATATTGCTGGTGGTTTTTAGGTTCCGATATTTGTTCAACGCGAGTCTCGTCCGGTTACAAATATCGGAATCTAACCACCAGCCACTTGGATTAAGCTTCGTATCAACGGATAGATTGTTCGGGAGTTGTTTTGTCGTTTTCAGTTTCAGTAGAGCGCCTGATCGAGCGATGGCAGCATGATGGCCTTATCGATGCCGACACGGCTTCGCGGCTGAATGCCGATCTTGAAAAACGTGGCCCCCGGTTCAGTCTCGGCTCTGTTCTCGCAACACTTGGCGGGCTGCTGCTTGGCGCTGCGGTCATCATGCTGGTTGCAGCCAACTGGCAGGATATGCCGCGCATCATGCGTATCGGTCTTATCTTCGCATTGATCTGGGTGTGCTATATCGGCGGTGCATGGCGTGAGCTGCGCGGCGACAAGCTGTTACCGCAGGTGCTCTATATAATAGCGGCGGCATCATTCGGCGCAGGCATCGCACTTGTTGGTCAGATGTATCACCTGTCTGGCGATGTTCATTCAGCGGCTGTGGTCTGGGCGGGCGGTGTTCTTGTAGCAGCGTTTCTGCTGCGCTCTCCGGTTCTGGCTGTGTTCGGTGCAGCCGTCGCCTGCTTTTATTTGGGGACCTATGCGTTCAGCAACGAATATGGCGACTTGAATTACCGATGGGTAGGCCCGTTGCTGGTTTTGGTTGGGGCAGTTGCCGCGCGTTTCACGCAATCCCGCCACGCAGCCCATCTATGGTGCCTGTTCGTTCTGGGCTGGGCGGTGCTTCTTTATTCTGAAAACGAAAGCCGGGCGATTCTTGGCATGATGCTGGTTATCGGTATTGCTTTCATGCTCGCCGACGCCTTTGCCCATGATGCGCTTCAGAAGCTCACACGCTTTGCGCATCCGCTGGCATCCTACGGCCTGCTGCTTGCGCTGTTGGCGCTTGGCATACTGCAAGTCGACAAGATGCTTTCCATCATCTTTGATAAGAACATCACGCAGGATGTCGTCTATGGCATTCTCATTCTGGCGCTATCGATTGGTTCGTTAGCCGTGTGCGGGCGAGACAATGGCAGTTTGCGTTCCATTGCCTATGCAGCTTTCTCGTTTGAAGTGCTTTATCTCGCCTTCTCGACGGTCGGCTCGATGATCGGCACATCCGGTTTCTTCCTCACGGCAGGCGTACTGGTACTGCTCCTTGCAGCCTTCGTGCGACGTATGGAGAGCCGGTTCGGGCGAAAGCGCCAAGTGGAGGCAAAGCCATGAGCTTATTCAAGAGTAAGTGGCTTTATGCCGGTGCCGTTGTCGCTGCAGTGCTCCAGACGGGCATTCTTTATGCAAGTATTGAGAAACGCGCCTCAGTGCTTCGGTCTGGCAATGAGATCGTGCTGCAGACACGACCGATTGATCCGCGTGATCTGATGCGTGGTGATTACGTTATCCTCGGCTATGACATCACATCGATCAACCGCAACATCATTCAGGGCAAGCCTGAGGACGGTACCCGCACAGTCTATGTAGCGCTGAAGCCCGACGCTCAGGGCTTGTGGCATCTTTCGCGTGCGTCCTTTGAGCCGTTTACTGATCTCGCTTCTGACGAGAAGCAGATTCGCGGCCATTCGGTCTATGCGATTTCTGATTATCCTGATGCGACAATCAGTATGCGTTACGGCATAGAACGCTATTACGTGCCGGAGGGTGAGGGGCGTGCAATTGAGGATAGCCAGCGTGATTTACAGATCACTGCCGTGGTTGCCGTTGACGATACAGGCAAGGCTGTCATGAAAGCTTTACGTGATAATGGCGAGCAACTTTATCAGGAGCCGCTCTATTAATCGGCTTCTGAACGAAAAGGGGCTTGGCTAAGACGACAAGATCGCTATATAGGGGCGGAAAGCACGAAAGCGCTTCGGCTTGAAAGAGCTGGTAAATCTATGCCGGTGAAACGGCTTTTTTCCTTTGAACCGGGAAAATTGAATGATATAGAGACGCGCGCTTTCGAGAGGCGGTTCAATATCTGAGGCGAATTTAGTGCGTTCGGTGGAATGCACTTCGGTTCAGAGGCGGATATGGCGAAATTGGTAGACGCACCAGATTTAGGTTCTGGCGGGAGACCGTGGGGGTTCGAGTCCCTCTATCCGCACCAACTGCCTTAAGGCAAAAGAATTTCTCTCCCGCGACGAGGCACAAACGCCGGAAACGGCGGGACAATGACAAGAAGTGAAGGTTTGAACATGCAGGTTACCGAAACGCTCAATGAAGGGCTGAAGCGCGAGATTAAAGTCGTGGTTCCGGCCGGAGATCTCGAAGCCAAGCTCTCTGAGCGGCTCGAAACTGCCCGTGGTCGCGCCAAGATCAATGGCTTCCGTCCAGGCAAGGTGCCAACGGCACACCTGCGCAAGACCTACGGCAAGTCCTTCATGGCTGAGATCGTGAACGAAATCCTCAATGATTCGTCGCGTTCGATTCTTGCTGACCGCAATGAAAAGTCGGCAACACAGCCTGTCGTTTCGATGTCGGAAGACGAAAAAGAAGCTGAACAGGTTCTGGACGGCAAGGCCGATTTCGTTTTCTCGCTGACTTACGAAGTTCTGCCAGCGATCGAAGTCAAGGACTTCTCGAAGATTGCTGTCACCCGCGAAGTCGTAGACATCTCGGACGAAGAAGTTGACGAACAGGTTAAGCGCGTTGCTGCTTCGACCCGCACTTTTGAATCCAAGAAGGGCAAGGCCGAAAATGAAGATCGCGTAACGATCGACTATCTCGGCAAGCTCGACGGCGAACCATTTGAAGGCGGCGCAGACACCGATGCGCAGCTCGTTCTCGGTTCGGGTCAGTTCATTCCAGGCTTTGAAGAGCAGCTCATTGGCCTCAAGGCTGGCGACGAAAAGGTTATCAACGTAACTTTCCCTGCTGAATACGGTGCCGCGCACCTCGCAGGTAAGGAAGCAACCTTCGACATCACCGTTAAGGGCGTTGAAAAGGCTGGCGAACTCGTTCTCGACGACGAAACCGCTAAGAAGCTCGGCATCGAGTCGCTTGAGCGTCTGCGTCAGGTTGTTCGCGAACAGATCGAAAGCCAGTACGGCCAGATCACCCGTCAGAAGGTAAAGCGTCAGATTCTCGACGCACTCGATGGCGATTACCAGTTCGAAACGCCAGAAAAGCTCGTTGAAGCAGAATTCAACAACATCTGGCAGCAGATCAACTTCGATCTGCAGCAGGCTGGCCGCACCTTCGAAGACGAAGAAACCACTGAAGAAGCTGCTCGCGAAGAATACCGCAAGCTAGCTGAGCGCCGCGTTCGCCTCGGTCTGGTTCTCTCCGAAATCGGTGAAAAGGCAGGCGTAGAAGTTTCTGAAGAAGAACTGCAGCGCGCTGTTTACGACCAGGTACGTCGCTACCCAGGTCAGGAAAAGGAAATCTACGAATTCCTGCGCAAGACGCCGGATGCAGTTGCTAACCTCCGCGCACCTATCTTCGAAGAAAAGGTCGTTGACCATCTGCTCGCAAACATCAACGTGACCGACAAGAAGGTCTCGAAGGAAGAGCTGACTGCAGAAGACGAAGATGCAGCTTCGGAAGCAAAGCCAGCCAAGAAGGCTGCTGCGAAGAAGAAGGCCGCTCCTAAGAAGAAGGCAGAAGAAAAGTCCGACGAGGCTTAATTCTTCCAAGTCTGAACTATTCGAGAAGGCCGCGCACTGCGCGGCCTTTTCATTTGAAGCTTAGTTCGTCCGTTGAAGGTGTGACATGAATGGATTGCCATATCTCCATTTAGAGCTGACGATGCAGGAAGAGCCACGCCAACCTGCATGGCCGGCCGATGTCAGTGTAGTTACCTTCTCTGATGAATATGCACGAGCTACTCATGATTTGCTGCTTCGGGCCTATGCCAGCGGCGGCGGTTCGGTCACTGATTTCGACAGCTGGTACAATGGTTTGATAGCCGATAGCGAATATGATCCGGAACTGGCCGTTCTGGTTCTCGATCAGGTCCGTCGCCCTGTAGCATTTGTGCAGTGTTGGAATAGTGCTTTCGTAAAGGATTTGGTTGTCGATCAAAGCAGGCGGCGGGAAGGGCTCGGCGAAGCGCTTTTGCTTTGTGTTCTTCGGCTTTTCTTTCAACGTAATCAGACAACGATTAGTTTGAAAGTGGAGCAGAATAACCCCTCTGGAGCTGAAAAGCTTTACAGGCGTATAGGCTTTAGCGAAGTTTCAGTGACGAAACTGCCTATGAAACCTTGAGCAAATCACCCTGAAGGGCAGAGAAGGCTTGCCAGTCCTCGCCGTTTGTTTTAGCCAAAGTCAGATAGAATTTTTGCTGCGCATTGCGTCGCACAGGAAGAGATAGACGAGTTACTATGACCCTTATTGATACGCGTACGCCTGAACCAAAACGTTTCATCTCTGGCGCCACCGGCGACTGGGAAATCGTCATTGGCATGGAAGTCCACGCTCAGGTCACGTCCGAGTCCAAGCTATTTTCCGGCGCTTCCACATCCTTCGGTGCAGATCCGAATGCGAATGTGTCTCTGGTGGATGCCGCGATGCCGGGCATGTTGCCTGTCATTAATATTGAATGCGTCAAACAGGCTGTGCGTACCGGCATTGGCCTGAATGCTCAGATCAATCTGAAGTCGGTTTTCGATCGCAAGAACTATTTCTACCCCGATTTGCCGCAGGGCTATCAGATTTCGCAGTTCAAGCAGCCAATCGTCGGCGAAGGCAAGATCATGATCTCCGTTGGTCCTGACAATAAGGGCCAGTTCGAAGACGTAGAGATCGGTATTGAGCGTTTGCATCTGGAGCAGGATGCGGGCAAGTCGCTGCACGACCAGCATCCAACGATGTCCTATGTCGATCTCAATCGTTCCGGTGTGGCGCTTATGGAAATCGTTTCCAAGCCAGACCTGCGTTCGTCCGACGAAGCCCGCGCTTATCTGACCAAGCTGCGCACGATTGTCCGTTATCTCGGCACTTGTGATGGCAACATGGACGAAGGTTCGATGCGCGCAGACGTGAACGTTTCCGTTCGTCGTCCGGGCGGCGAATTCGGCACGCGTTGCGAAATCAAGAACGTCAACTCGATCCGCTTCGTCGGTCAGGCGATTGAATATGAGGCACGTCGTCAGATCGCTATTCTGGAAGACGGTGGCTCTATTGATCAGGAAACGCGCCTGTTTGATCCTGTGAAGGGCGAAACCCGTTCGATGCGCTCCAAGGAAGAAGCGCACGACTATCGCTATTTCCCTGATCCAGATCTTCTGCCGCTCGAATTCGATCAGGCCTTCGTTGATGCGCTTGCCGCAGATCTTCCTGAGCTGCCGGATGTCAAGAAAGACCGTCTGGTCGAAAAACTCGGTATCTCGGTTTATGACGCCTCGATTCTGGTCTCGGAAAAGGCGATTGCGGATTATTACGAAGCAGTATCCGATGGTCGTGATGGCAAACTGGCTGCAAACTGGGTCATCAACGATCTACTTGGTGCGCTGAACAAGACGGGCAAGGACATTGAAACATCGCCTGTTTCACCAGTTCAGCTCGGCGCGATCATCGATCTGATCAAAGACGGTACGATTTCCGGAAAGATCGCCAAGGAACTGTTTGAAATCGTCTGGAATGAAGGTGGCGACCCGAAAAGCCTCGTTGAAGAACGCGGCATGAAGCAGGTTACGGACACCGGTGCGATTGAAAAGGCCGTTGACGATATTATCGCAGCCAACCCGGATAAGGTCGAACAGGCCAAGGCCAAGCCAAGCATGGCTGGCTGGTTTGTCGGTCAGGTGATGAAGGCAACGGGTGGCAAGGCCAACCCGCAAGCTGTTAATGATCTGGTCAAGTCCAAGCTCGGGATTGAAGAATAATGTGGGTTCGCAGCGCCAGTGAGGCAGATCTTAAGGCCGTGCATGAATTGCTGGTCTCGACCTGGCACGCGACTTTCGACGATATTCTTGGCCGGGAAACGGTGAATGCCGTCACCGGCAAATGGCACTCGGTTGCGGCGCTGAAAGCCAATCTCAAGAAGCCATATTCTGAATTCATCGTTGCAGATAACGGCGAGGGTGGCATCGACGGCATGGCTTTTGCGAGCCAGACCGGAGAGGGCAAGGCCTCGCTCCATCAGCTCTATGTGCGTCCTGAATCGCAGGTGCAGGGCATCGGCACAATGCTTCTGGCAGAAGTCGAAATGGCTTTTCCGGGCGTAAACACGATGCGGCTTGAAGTGATCGAACGCAATGAAAAGTCGGTGCGCTTTTACGAGCGCAAAGGCTATGCCCGCGTGGGCCGCAGTGAAGATTGGGGCGATCCCAATTGCAAGGAGCCCGTGCTGATTATGGAAAAGTCTCTCGAAGGCTGGAGTATGTAGTCTTTTGCTTTAACGCGCATCATATCCGAAAACCACTTCACACTTTTCGGGATGCGCTTCATACTCTTGTGACAGCGGCAACTTGCCCCTTGCCTTGGGCCTTTGATAGGGCCATAAGCGTTGAAAACCCGGCAGTTAATCTGCCTGTGGCAATAACGGATCTGGATAGGTCATGAAGAAATTTCTTACGCAAGTCTTCACCTGGTGGAATGGCCAAACGCTTGGCACCCGCCTTCACACCTGGCGCAAAGGCGAACGGGTCGGCGAAGATGAGTTCGGCAATGTCTACTATCAGGGTGGCAAGGACTCTGAGGGTCGCACCCGCCGCTGGGTCATTTTCAATGGTTATGCGGAAGCAAGCGCTATTCCTCCGGGCTGGCATGGCTGGATGCATCACCGCGTTGATACGCCGCCAAGCAAGGAAGACTACAAGCCGCGTGACTGGCAGAAGCCACACCTGCAGAACCTGACTGGTTCGTCGCTGGCTTATCGTCCGAAGGGATCGATCGCGATTCCGGGAACCACTCCTGCCGAGCGCCCACGCGTAACCGGCGAATACGATGCCTGGACACCGGGCAGCTGATTTGAAGCTTTAAACCGGCATGGAGCTCATGCCGGTTTTTTCTCTTTTGCGGTATGAGAGCATAATTCGACCGGAGTGAATCGGGGGCGATAAGATTATGCTCAACATCAAAATTTTAGAGCGCTGATTTGATTCATTCAGATCTAAGGCCTGTCTAACGCAAAAGGTTTGAGGATAGTTGGATCACACATACGGTAGCAAAGCATTGCTGCTTGCAGCTGGGCCACGAATCGTCACAATTGACGATTAGGAGTTGTTCCGGCTCATTATTTAACCAGATTAATACGGATATCCGTTTTGACGAAGCATTCCACCGGCACGGCTATTAACGGAAAGAACTGGTTCAAGCAGGCAGCAAAGGTGGCTTTGCTCACTCTGCTCGCTGGCACTTCAAGCTTTAATGCAGCTTATGCTGAACGTATTTCCAATCCTGTTGCAGAGTTTTCGGGTCTCGACAAGATCACCGGCCGCATCACCAGTTTCGATGTTTACATCAATGAAACTGTGCAGTTCGGCGCGCTTCAGGTAACGCCAAAGGTTTGCTATTCGCGCACCGAGAACGAAGCGCCGCGCACAGACGGTTTTGTCGAAGTTGATGAAATCACCCTCGACCGCAAAATTCGCCGTATCTTTACCGGATGGATGTTTGCCGATAGTCCGGGTCTCAACGCTGTTGAACATCCAATTTATGACGTTTGGCTTAAAGACTGCAAGCAGAAGTCCGACGTTCCGCCGCCAGATCAGCGCAAGTAATCTTTCATTTCAGAAAATGGCGACGCCCTGAAGTGCTTCATCGAGAAGCCCTTCATATTTTTTGCGCCGAACTTCGATTGCACCGAAGCGCTCCAGATGGGCTGTCGTGAACTGCGTATCAAGCAGTACAAAACCCTGTCGTTTCAGATGCTCGACCAGATAGGCGAGGCAGACTTTTGAAGCGTCGCGCTTACGTGTAAACATGCTCTCGCCAAAGAAGGCGCGTCCGAGCGTGACGCCATAAAGCCCACCCACGAGTTGGCCGTCATGCCATGCTTCGACTGTGTGGCAATGACCAGCGTCAAAGAGTTTCTGATAGGCTTCGCGGATCGGCGCATTGATCCATGTCCGCGCTCGTTCGCCGGTACCGCTTGCGCAGCCGTCGATAACGCCCTCAAAGTCACTATCGAGCCGGATTTCAAAAACTGCTTGTCTGATTGTTTTCTGCAGGCTTTTCGGAATGTGAAAGCTATCAAGCGGGATGATGCCGCGCTTTTCAGGACGAACCCAGAAAATTTCGGGGTCGTCTGCTTCTTCGGCCATCGGGAAGACCCCGGTGGCATAGGCCCGCAGGAGCAGCTCCGGTTCGATTGTATAGTCGTCCGGTGAGGCTCCTGCGGTCACTTTATTTATGCACCCATGTTCTTATGTATTTGGAGTTTCTGACTGCTTGGCCAGATACTTTTCCAGCCAATGGATGTCGTAATCACCATTGGCAATGTCCTGATTGGAAATCAGATCCTGGAACAGGGGCAGGGTCGTCTTGACGCCATCGACCACGAACTCATCAAGCGCACGACGCAGACGCATCATGCATTCAACGCGGTTGCGGCCATGTACGATCAGCTTGCCGATGAGGCTGTCATAATATGGCGGAATGCGGTAGCCGGAATAGACGCCCGAATCCACACGGATACCAAGGCCACCTGGCGTATGGTAATGGGTGATCAGGCCCGGTGAAGGCGTGAAGTTACGCGGGTCTTCCGCATTGATGCGGCATTCAATGGCATGGCCATGGAAGCGTACATCTTCCTGCTTGACGGAAAGGCCCAAGCCTGCTGCCACACGGATCTGCTCGTGAACGAGGTCGATGCCGGTGATTGCTTCGGTAACTGGGTGCTCCACCTGAAGACGGGTGTTCATTTCGATGAAATAGAACTCGCCGTTTTCATAAAGGAACTCGATCGTGCCTGCACCGCGATAGCCCATATCAGCAACAGCATTGGCACAAATCATGCCGATCTTGTCGCGTGCTTCGGCATTCAATGCTGGGGAGTTGGCTTCTTCCCAGACCTTCTGGTGACGACGCTGCAACGAGCAATCGCGTTCACCCAGATGGATTGCATTACCTGCACCATCGCCCATGACCTGCACTTCGATGTGGCGCGGCTTTTCGAGATATTTCTCGATGTAAACGGCATCATCACCAAATGCTGCACCAGCCTCGGTACGCGCAGTTGCAAGAGCTACTGCCAGATCGTCTTCAGTGCGGGCAACCTTCATGCCGCGACCACCACCACCGGCGGATGCCTTGATGATGACCGGATAGCCGATTTCTTTTGCGATGCGCTTGGCTTCGTTTTCATCGGTTACGCCACCGTCCGAACCCGGAACGACTGGAATGCCGAGGCGCTTTGCAGTGCGCTTGGCTTCAATCTTGTCGCCCATGGTGCGAATATGCGAAGAGGTCGGTCCGATGAAAGTAATGCCGTGTGCTTCAAGAATTTCAGCAAACTTGGCATTTTCCGAAAGGAAGCCGTAGCCCGGATGGATTGCATCCGCGCCGGTGATTTCGCAAGCAGCAACGATTTGATGAATATTCAGATAGCTGTCGCGTGATGGAGGCGGTCCAATGCACACGCTTTCGTCCGCAAGGCGAACATGCATCGCATCGGCGTCAGCTGTGGAATGAACAGCGACCGTCTTGATGCCCAGTTCTTTACAAGCCCTGAGCACACGAAGAGCGATTTCGCCACGATTGGCTATGAGTATCTTTTGAAACATTGCGCTTTGCTGCCCGTTCATTGAATAAGCCTGAATTCTACTGACCAATGGGTCGTCTTATTCAATGACGACAAGCGGTTCGCCGAATTCAACAGGCGCTGCATCTTCAACCAGAATAGCCTTGACCGTACCGGCGCGAGGCGCAGAAATCTGGTTCATGGTCTTCATGGCTTCGATGATGAGAAGGGTCTGGCCTTCCTTGACCTGTGTGCCAACTTCGATGAAGTTGCGTGCGCCAGGAGCAGGGGCGAGATAGGCGGTACCGACCATTGGCGAAGGAACAGCATTCTTGCTGAGTTCTGCCTTGGTGGGTTCTGCTGCAACAGCAGCAGCCACCGGTGCTGCAACTGCGACAGGTGCAGCCTGCATCACAGTAGCAGCAGCCTGAACCGTTAAATTGCGCGAAACGCGGATGCGCAATTCACCATGTTCGACTTCGATGTCGGTCAGGTCGGTTTCATTCAGAATATTCGCGAGATCGCGAATTGTTTCTTTGTCGATGACGGAATTTTTGCTGGACATATAAAGGCCCCTTTACGCTTGCCCGTTGTTTTCTTCTTCTTTGGCAATTGCCGCGAGTGCGCGCAGGCCGAGCAGGTATCCTTCCGCGCCAAAGCCGCAGATGACGCCTTTGGCGACTGCGGAGACATAGGAGTGATGCCGGAAAGCTTCACGCGCATGAATGTTCGACAGATGCACTTCCACGACCGTAACTTTGGCCGAACGGATGGCATCGTGAATAGCAACCGAAGTGTGGCTGTAAGCTGCGGGATTGATCAGGACATAGGCGTTTTTATCACCCGCTTCCTGAATCCAGCTAACCAGATCACCTTCGTAATTAGTCTGGCGAAAATCGACAGCAAGGCCCAATTGTTCAGCCTCGCGCTTGCAGCCCGCTTCGATATCTTCGAGCGTTGCCACACCGTAGATGCCCGGCTCGCGCTTCCCAAGAAGATTGAGATTGGGGCCGTTCAGAACAAAAACCGTTTTCACCATATTCGTCCGTGATCGATAACGGGCCTATTACGAAAATTCAATTACACTTCGCATTTCATATAGAGGGCTTGGACGCAAGTCGAAACCCTCTAATTTAATGCTAATGTTTCACCACAGCGTTTTTCCCGCTATTCTTTGTGGAATGAACGCTATTTGTGGCAAAAATAGTCATTTATCACTTCTGATTTATTGAATGTACCTTGCCAATAATCAACAAGACGCGATCTCAATCAGATCAGCTTTTTTTGGCTGAGCGCGCTGCAGCGATTCTTTCAATCAGGCCTTCTGCGCCGATTGCACCGGGAACGAGGTCGTTTCCGATGATGTAGGACGGCGTGCCGGTGATGTTGAGCTTCTGGGCGAGCTGATAGGTTTCCTGGAAGGCATTGGTGATTGCCGGGTCTTTCATCTTCTCGCGAAGTTGTGTTTCATCTGCGCCGAGCTTGACCGCATCAGCAATAGCCGAAGCTTCTGTTGCGCGTTCCTGCGCACCGAGAAGAACTTCATGATACTCGGCATATTTCTCCGGCATAAGGGCTTTAAACGCCTGCGCTACAATGTGGGCGCGCATGGAGTCCGGTCCGAGGATCGGGAATTCCTTCATAACGAAACGGACGTTTGGATCGTTCTTCAGGATTGCTTCCATGTCTGGAAGCGCGCGCTTGCAGTAGCCGCAATTGTAATCGAAGAACTCGTAAACGGTGACATCACCGTTTGGATTGCCGAAGACAGCATCGTGTGACGGATTGAAAAGCTGATCCTGACTTGATGCCAGAACCTGCTTGACCTGCTCCTGAGCAGCTTCCGCCTGCTTGGTTTCAAGTGCGGTCTGCACCTCAACCATGATCTCTGGGTTCTTCAGCAGATAATTGCGAACGATTGTCTCTACCGCCTGCTGGTCCAATTGCGGCGCAGCAGCCATTTCCACAGGTGCAACTGTAGGGGCTACGGGCGCTGGCTGATGTGCGGTGCCGGCATAATAGCCGAGTGCAAGTGCAGCTGCACCGACGACGGCACCA
Organism: Ochrobactrum sp. BTU1; assembly: GCA_018798825.1. NCBI lineage: Bacteria > Pseudomonadati > Pseudomonadota > Alphaproteobacteria > Hyphomicrobiales > Brucellaceae > Ochrobactrum > Ochrobactrum sp. BTU1. Next base: position 904,308 of record CP076354.1, read on the forward strand.
CCGATTGAACCAAGAATGACGTTCTTCATAGCAATCACTTTCATACGTTCTGAAATCTCACTTAAAGTGCGGCTTGGGTGGCCTCTTAAGTGGCTTACTTTTTAGCTTTGGCGTTGATGATGTCCTGCGCACGCAGCCAGTCGGGAGTTCCTGACTTCATTTGCTTTTGCGCGCGAATGGCAAATATCTGGGCCTGCTGCAGCTTTCCGGAATAGTAGTTCATGTCGGCTGTGGCAAGGTCAGCGCGGGCCATATCGCCAGACTGGCCATAGGCTTGCGCTAGATATCCATATCCGCCGGGAAACTCTGGGTCGGCCGCAATACCTGCTTTCAGCTCCTTGATAGCATTGGGCATATTGGCCTTGGTGCCAGTAAGCATCAAGGCGCGGCCGTAGCTCATGCGCAGCAGTGGAGACTTGCGCGTATCAAGAGAAACTGCACGTTGGAAAGCTTTTGCAGCACCTTGTGGGTTGTTAGCCTTAATCAGCACTTCGCCCATCATTTCCTGGAAATATGGATTCTTTGGCTGTTCTTTGATGAGTGCCTCAAACTTCGGCAGTGCGGCGCGGGCAGAGCCATTCAGATAAGTTGTGATTGCGCTGCCATAACGGGCCGGCAGGCCTCCGGGATTACCGCGGAACATACGCTGCAAAGCGCCCATATTGTTGGAGTAGGCTGCGATCTTGGCGCGTGCCATATCATGTCGGAGTTGCAGCGCTGCGGAATCCGTCTTGTTATAGTTCGGGCTTTTTTTGGCCAGTTCTTCAAGGTTGGAAATTCGCTCGCGTGGCAACGGATGGCTGATACGATACTGATCGATCTGGGTGCCGGACAGCGAAAGTGCCGATGCGAAGCGCTGGAACGTATCAAGCATTCCTTTTGTCGACTGGCCGGTGGCATTGAGATAATTAACAGCCAGACGGTCTGCAGTCATTTCTTCGGTACGCTGATAGCTGAGCAGGCTACGCATTGCCATTTCCGTACTGCCCATTGCAATGCCGCCACCTGCACCCGCGGCAGCACCGCTGCCTGAAGCAGCACCGGCAACGCCTGCGCCAACGCCCAGAAGCATACCAATAACTGCCATGGTGCGTGCGCGGCTCAACTGTTCACGCAAGCGATCCTGATGCCCGCCAGCGATATGACCCGCTTCATGCGCAATGACGCCGATGATTTCGTTCGGTGTTTCTGCCTGCATGATGGCGCCTGTATTGATGAAAATACGGCGGCCATCGACAAAGGCGTTGAAGCTCTGGGAATTGACGAGAATAACGCGGACACCACGTCCGCCTAATCCGGCGACTTTGAGAATAGGCGCTGCATAATCGGCGACAAGCGCTTCGATTTCAGCATCGCGTACGATTGGAACGCCGCCACCGCCACGCGATTGCGCCTGTGCAGGCAGGACGCCTGTAACGGCAACAGCAAGGGCTGCAAAGGCAGCAACTGAACGGCGCATCACATTCTGAAAAGAAAACGCTTTGGTCGTGAAAGTTGCAGTCATGCTCCCCATAGTGCTCCTCATCCTGCTCAAACGAAACAAAAGCGAATCTTACAAATCCGGCCTAGTTTAAGGGCTTTATATCAATCTTCATCGCTGTTTTTACTACAGCGCTGTTGCTTTACCAATCCGGCGATTATAGGGCGGGTGAGTTGCATTGCATTCCCCGCTTTTCTGGAGGCTAAGTTGAATACTCTTTCCAACCGTAGCGCAGTCGAACCGTTTCACGCCATGGATGTTCTGGCAGAGGCCAATCGTCGTCGCGCTGCGGGCCATCCAATCATTTCGATGGCAGTCGGGCAACCGGCAGACCCGGCACCGCAAATCGTGCGGCTGGCTGCGGAACGCGCCCTGAAAGATGGCCGTATCGGTTATACCGATGCTCTAGGGCTGATAGAGCTGCGCGAAGCAATTGCCGCGCATTATGCTGACAACTATGGCGTAACCGTCTCGCCGGAACGCATTGCGATTACGACAGGGTCATCGGCCGCGTTCAATCTGGCGTTTCTTGTCTATTTCGATCCAGGCGATCGCGTTGCAATCACGCGCCCGGGCTATCCAGCCTATCGCAATATTCTGACAGCGCTTGGCCTCGAAGTGGTTGAAATCGCCAATGAAGGCGGCGCATCAGGTGCACTGACCGCTCAGGCATTGGCTGCCGCTCATGCCGAGAAACCGTTGAAGGGCGTACTTTTTGCAAGTCCCGCCAATCCAACCGGCGCTGTGATTGACAAGCCGGAACTCAAGGCCATCATTGAAACTGCGCGCGATCTTGGTATCCGCGTAATTTCTGACGAAATCTATCACCGTCTTTCATATGAGAGCGAAGATGTGACGGCACTGCAGATCTCGGACGATGTCACCATCATCAATTCATTCTCAAAATACTACTGCATGACCGGCTGGCGTATTGGCTGGATGGTTCTGCCAAGTGCTGATGTGCGTGCCATCGAACGCCTCGGCCAGAGCCTTTATATTTCCGCGCCTGAACTTTCGCAGCGCGCGGCAATTGAAGCGTTTCACGCCACCGCAGAGCTGGAACGCGTGAAAAACCGCTATCGGCAGAACCGCCAAATTCTGCTCGAACACTTGCCGCGAATGGGGTTAAGCCTCGCCGCGCCAATGGACGGCGCATTCTATGCCTATTGCGATGTTTCGCGCTTCACCAATGACAGCATGGAATTTGCCCGAAGCATGATTGCTGAAACCAACATTGCGGCTACTCCGGGACGGGATTTTGATCCGATCGACGGGCATCGCACCATGCGCTTTTCTTATGCAGGCAGCATAGAAGAAATTGAGGAAGTGGTTCGCCGTCTTGAAGAGTGGCTTCCACAACAGCGCGCCTGATAGCTAGAGCATTTCCTGTTTTAATTGAGTCATTGGAAATGCTCTATCTATTTGTTTTTGCGCGCATCTTGTTCCGAAAACCGCTTCGCACTTTTCGGGATGCGCTCTAGAGCGGTCCCAGTTAATATTGAATCGTGGAACCGCTCTATGTTTCTGTTTTTACGCAAAGCCGCTTCGCACTCTTGCTGGAAATGCTTTAATTACTAAAACAAAAAGAAAACCGGCGTTTCCGCCGGTTTTCTTATATTCTACATCAGAAGTGAGCAGGGCTTAGAAAAAGCCCTTCTTCTGCCACCAGCCGCCGCGCTTCGGCTTCTGCTCTTCCGTATCGCTGGAGGTGACGACAGGCTCGGTAACCTTCTGCGCTTCTGCAACAGGGGCTACCTCTGGCTCCACCGCAACTTCCTCAACTTCCGGCTTTACAGCAGCCTTGCGTGTACGACGCTTAGGCTTTGCGGCTTCTGCATCTTCAGCAGGAGCTGCAACTTCTTCATCAACAGCCTTCTTGCGCGAACGTGTCTTGCGAGCAGGCTTCGCAGGTTCTTCTGCTGGCTCTGCAACGACGACATCGTCATTCGCCGCTTCTTCGCTCTTTGCAGTCTTACGACCGCGTGGCTTGCGCGCTGGCTTCGCAGGCTTTTCGTCTGCAACTGTTTCAGCAGCCGGAGCAGCTTCAGTCGCTTCAACAGTGACGGTTTCAACCGCAACGGCCTCAGCAACAACCACATCAACAGGCTGTTTTTCTACCTTCGCAGGAATGACAGGCGTGTAACCGACGAACTCAGGATCAGGTACTTTGTTGAACTGAATATCGTCTTCACGACGGTTCTTGCGACCGCCACGACGACCACGACGACGCTTCTTGCGACGATCTTCATCGCTCTGCGAGGCATTGCTCGAAGATGCGTTGTCTTCTTCATCGTCTTCGTCTGAATCGTCAGAGCCTGCTTCAACCTGCTCAGTCTGTTCGCGATTGTCGCGATCACGACCACCACGACGGCGACGGCGACGACGGCGCTTGCGATCGCCTTCTTCGCTGCTTTCTTCGCGAGCAGGGGCTTCAGCCTTGATTTCTTCTTCGGCGTCGTCGTCCTCAAGTGGAATCTCAGGATCTTCGATATCGTCTTCGTAAATCATCGGCTGTACAGGCTGGATGGTTACTGGACGTGTCGAAGGCGCACCCTTGTCGATGACAAAATGCTGATGTCCGACGCTTTCATCGGCATCGATGCTGATATTGGCACCGAAACGGCCTTCCAGATCAGCAAGCAGCTGGCGCTTGTGATTGAGGACATAGAGAGCAGACGCTGCAGGCGTGCGAACGACAATGTCGTAGCCCGAATGACGCAGCAGATAATCTTCGATGCCACGAATGATATGGAGCGCCATGGACGAGTCGGAACGGATATGACCGGTGCCGCCGCAATGCTGGCAAACCTGCATCGTGCTTTCGAGAACGGATGCGCGAATACGCTGACGCGACATTTCCAGAAGGCCGAAATGCGAGATACGGCCGACCTGAATGCGAGCACGGTCGTCTTTCAGGCAGTCCTTCATCTTCTTTTCGACAGCGCGATTGTTGCGCTTTTCTTCCATGTCGATGAAGTCGACGACGATAAGACCTGCAAGGTCGCGCAGACGCAGCTGGCGCGCAACTTCTTCAGCTGCTTCCAGATTTGTCTGCAGTGCAGTGTCTTCAATCGAATGCTCACGGGTCGAACGCCCGGAGTTCACGTCGATTGCAACCAGAGCTTCGGTCTGGTTGATGATGAGATAACCGCCGGATTTCAGCGTCACCTGTGGCAGAAGCATACGATCAAGCTGTGCTTCCAGACCATAGCGCGTGAAGACTGGCACCTGTTCGCGGTAAGGCTGAACGACCTTGGCGTGGCTCGGCATGAGCATACGCATGAAGTCCTTCGCTTCGCGATAACCGGTTTCACCTGATACGAGAATCTCGGTGATGTCTTTGTTATAAAGATCGCGGATCGAGCGCTTGATCAGGCTGCCTTCTTCATAGACGAGGGAAGGCGCTGTCGACTGCAATGTCAGCGTGCGGACATTTTCCCACATGCGCATCAGATATTCGTAGTCGCGCTTAACTTCCGCCTTGGTGCGGTTTGCGCCAGCGGTACGAAGGATCACGCCCATGCCCTGCGGCACTTCGAGTTCCTTGACGATTTCCTTCAGGCGCTTGCGATCCTGCGGATTGGTGATCTTGCGCGAAATGCCGCCACCGCGCGCGGTGTTTGGCATGAGAACCGAGTAACGGCCAGCAAGCGACAGATATGTGGTGAGAGCTGCGCCCTTATTGCCGCGCTCTTCCTTAACGACCTGAACCAGAATGATCTGTCGGCGCTTGATGACTTCCTGAATATTGTACTGACGACGGCTGGTGCGGCCATGCGAAGGAAGTTCTTCCATCGCATCTTCCGAGCCTACCGATTCAACGATGTCTTCTTCGTTCTCAACATCATTGTCGTCATCATCGTCACCATTGTCGGTGTCGATTGCTTCGGAAATGACATGTCCAGCTTGCTTCATCAATGCGATGGCAGGAGTGCCAGGAACGTAATTTTCAAAAGCCGGTCCGACAGGTTCGGCTGCAGGCAAGCCGCTATTCGAACCGCCTGAATGCGAATCACCGTTCTGGCCATCACGACGTCCGCGACGGCGATGACGGCGCGAACGGTCGTTCTTTGCCTTCGGCTCTTCGTCTTCATCTTCTGCGCGCGCAGCTTTTGCTTCCGCTTCGAGCAGGGCCAGACGATCAGCAACCGGGATCTGGTAATAATCCGGATGAATTTCAGAGAATGCGAGGAAGCCATGGCGATTGCCGCCATATTCCACGAACGCAGCCTGAAGAGATGGTTCGACGCGGGTAACGCGTGCGAGATAGATATTACCCTTCAGCTGCTTCTTATGTTCCGACTCGAAGTCGAATTCTTCAATTTTGTTCCCACGCGTTACGATAACGCGCGTCTCCTCCGGGTGGGAGGCATCTATAAGCATTTTGTTGGACATTATTGTCTTTCCTGCCGGCGCTAAGACGCAAGCCGCGTGCGCCGGACGAAACCCTTAAGGCTGTCGTCCTGGCTGGGATGCGTCTGCCGGATGATAATGGGTTCGTCGGAATAAAAGCTGCTGTCCTTGCGCGCGATGGCCTCATGGCGATCACGGTCTTCAGGCTTGCGATGGTCAGTCTTGCTTGACCCATAGCTGTTCCGAACGAAACGACCTCATATATGACCCGAAAAAGCCGGGCCGACCTCTTTGCTCTTTTCAGAGCACTGGCGACAGCGCGTATCAGTACGCAGTCGGCCGATTAAAAAACGGAGGCAGCAGGGGAGCCGTATTCCGTTGAATTCTGTGCGGGCTATTGGAGCAACAAACGTATATGCCACTGTTTTCGCTGCTTTTAGTAACGGTTCAAATTGAGAACCGGCAAACGATTCTGGCAGCTGCTCCATAACCTAACTAAGCTTTTATGGCGTCAATTGAACTATGACAAGTACGAATATCAGTTGACACCTTCATCGTAATTTTGCCGAAAGATGATTATAGGGCTCAAAATGCCCTGCTAGTGGTCTGATTTCGACATTTGCGTCCCTCTGATACAGGCGCCGAGCAAATGTCGGAATCGCAAAGATCACTAGTAACTTTAAGCATCTACTGGATTTTTCGCATTTGACGTTTGAAACAGCATCTCATTCAGCGGGGATTCAAGCGTCAAATTCAATCCACTAGAGCCATTAGATGCGAGCTGAAAAGTGTTCATTAACTATAATTTTGTACGGGTAGATTTATGAAGTGCGCGCAATCATAGGTCTTGGCTGAAATGTCAGGATTTGAGATTATTCGATAATATCTGGATCGCGATTACGGATGCATTGTCTGAGCTTTAAAAACGCAGCAAACAAAATTTCGGCAGTTCGAAGCACGCTCGCGCTTCTGGCGATGGTTTTTGCCGCTATTTTCCATGTCGGTTCGGCCGTTGCTGCTGACGAAGCGCCACTTTCTGCTCTTACATATCGTATGGCGGGGGACGATCTGCGAATGCGGGTCGTTGTGATGTTTGATCGTAAGCCGGAAGTTTCGACGCTGCTGCTCGACAATCCGCATCGCCTGGTCTTTGATCTTCCAGAAACGCGTTTCGGCTTTGATGAAAAAAGCCTGGAGGCGAGGGGGATTGTATCGCGCGTGCGCTATGGCCTGGTTGGAAAAAGCCGGTCACGTCTTATTCTCACCTTGCGTGGACCATTCAACGTCGAAAACGTTCAGGTGATCCAAAACGAAACAACGTCGGGTTATCGGCTTGTCGCGGATATCATTGCGTCCTCTGATCGCGAGTTTTCTGAAAGGCTCAAGTCGCAGCATGAGGTTACTGGCTCAACTGAGCGTAAGTCCGCAACGGCTGCTAAGGCAGTTGCATCCGAATCCGGCGGGGCGCGGCCATTCATCGTGATGTTAGATCCCGGCCATGGTGGTATCGATAGCGGTGCTGAAAGCCTGAGTGGTATTAAAGAAAAAGATCTGACACTTGCCTTTGGTCAGGAGCTGCGCGATCGGCTGGGTAAGGAGAAGAATATCAAAGTCATGATGACGCGAGATGACGACACATTCCTGCGTCTCTCAGAGCGCGTGCGACTGGCTCGCCAGTACGAGGCTGATCTTTTCATTTCCATCCATGCCGATACGATCAATCAGGGCGATATACGCGGGGCGACGGTATATACAATTTCCGACAAAGCCTCTGACTCCGTTGCGCGAGCCATGGCTGAACGTGAAAACAAGTCGGATAGCGTTGCGGGCGCCGTTCCAGAAGAACTCCCGGAAGTTGCCGATATTCTGCTCGACCTGACTCGCCGGGAAACGCATACATTTTCGTTGAGCTTTGCCGAGAAGGTCATCAGTTCCCTGCAGGGTGAGGTAAACCTCATCAATAATCCGCATCGCTTTGCCGGTTTTCAGGTTCTGCGCGCGCCTGATGTGCCATCAGTGCTTATCGAAATCGGATATCTCTCCAATGCTGAAGACGAAAAACTGATCAGTAATCCTGAGTGGCGTCGCAAATTGGCTGACCGTATTGCCCGGGCGGTAAAAGCGTTCGAAATCCAAAAACACCCGGACACTTTGTCAAAAGGCTAGAATTATGTAATGTTTAGTGGGGGGCTCATATTCATCCCTGCTGATAAGATGCATGGTTGCAACAGTTTCTTGGATTTTTGTCGCTGCCCGGCATTTGCATGCGTTAAATTGGTAAAAACATAGAAACGATCTTGCCTTTGACGCATTTGATGGTCACTAAACCAGCTTGTTGCCAATGCGGCATAGGTCGACGGGTGCTCGTTTTGATTGCCCCTAAATATATGCGAATGATCTGAAGGCAGGATCCCGGATTTATGGTAAGGCTTATCGGATATTTCTTCGGAATTGGTACGGTTCTGGCGCTTTTGGTTGCTGGCGGCGTTGCCGTCTATATCGGTAGCGTCACAAAAGAACTGCCTGATTACGAAGTGCTCGCAAAGTACGAGCCTCCTGTTATGACGCGTGTTCATGCATCTGACGGTAGTCTGATGTCGGAATTTGCGCGCGAACGCCGCATGTATTTGCCGATTCAGGCCGTGCCAAATCGCGTCAAAGCTGCTTTCATTTCTGCTGAAGACAAAACATTCTACGAACACCATGGTCTCGATTTTGGTGGTCTCGCGCGGGCAGTGCTGACGAATGTTAAGAACATGGGTTCTGGCCGTCGCCCGGTTGGCGCATCGACCATCACGCAGCAGGTCGCAAAGAACTTCCTTCTAAGCTCTAACCAGACCTATGACCGCAAGATCAAAGAAGCGATTCTTGCGATGCGCATTGAGCAGGCCTATTCCAAAGATCGTATTCTCGAGCTCTATCTCAATGAAATCTTTTTCGGTCTCGGTTCCTACGGCATCGCCAGCGCTGCACTCACTTATTTCGACAAGTCTGTTGGTGAGTTGAGCATTGCTGATAGCGCGTATCTCGCCGCACTGCCAAAAGGTCCAAACAACTATCATCCGTTCCGCTACCCCGATCGCGCGATCGAACGCCGCAACTGGGTTATCGATCGTATGGCCGAAAACGGCTACATCACGATGCAGGAAGCGGATGAAGCGAAGAAAGAACCGCTCGGCGTAAAGACCCGTACTGCTACCCATTATCTGTTTGCTTCGGAATACTTCAGTGAAGAAGTGCGCCGCCAGATCATCCAGAAATATGGCGTCGATGCCCTTTATGAGGGTGGTCTTTCGGTTCGTACAACTCTTAACCCAACCATGCAGGTCGAAGCGCGCAAGGCGCTGCAGGCAGCTCTGCTCCGTTACGACGAAGCACGCGGCTGGCGCGGCCCTGTAAAGCACGCCGAGCTTGGTAGCGACTGGGCTTCTGCTTTCGGTGATTTGCAGGCATATCCTGATGTGCCTGAATGGCAGCTCGCAGTTGTACTCAATGTATCCGCTGCAGGCGCTGATATTGGGCTTCAGCCTGAAGTCGAAGGTTCTGGTTCCCGCAGCAAAGAGCGCACGCGTGCCTTTATTGCGGCTGATGACATGAAATGGGCAATGCGCGTCACCAATATCGGTGGCAAGCGCAGCAGCGCCAAGTCGCCGGAAGGTGTGTTGAACACTGGCGATATTATCTATGTCTCTAAGGTTGGTGACGGCGGTTCGCGTTTCCGTCTGCAACAGCCGCCGAAGCTACAGGGCGCGCTTGTCGCGATGGACCCTCATACCGGTCGCGTGTTGTCGATGGTTGGCGGGTTCTCATTTGGTGAATCTGAATTCAACCGCGCGACACAGGCGTATCGCCAGCCAGGTTCATCGTTCAAGCCGTTCGTCTATGCTGCTGCACTCGACAATGGTTATACCCCGGCTTCCGTTGTGCTGGATGGTCCGTTGGAAGTTAATCAGGGTGGCGCACTCGGTGTGTGGGCTCCGAAAAACTACTCCGGTAAGTTCTCCGGCCCCTCGACGCTCCGCTACGGTATTGAACAGTCGCGTAACGTCATGACCGTGCGCCTCGCGCAGGACATGGGCATGAAGACGGTTGCAGAATATGCAGAACGCTTCGGTGTTTACGACAAGATGTTGCCGGTTCTGTCGATGTCGCTCGGCGCTGGTGAAACAACGGTTCTGCGGATGGTTACGGCCTATTCTGTGATCGCAAATGGCGGACAGAGCATCACACCTTCGATGATTGACCGTATTCAGGATCGCTACGGCAAGACGGTGTTCAAGCACGATGGACGCCAGTGCGAAGGCTGTAATGCCCAGCAATGGTCCAATCAGGAAGAGCCAACTTTGATCGACAATCGCGATCAGGTGCTTGATCCGATGACCGCTTACCAGATCACATCCATGATGGAAGGTGTCGTTCAACGCGGTACTGCTCAGCTTCTTAAGAGCCTTGATCGTCCACTTGCCGGTAAGACCGGTACGACCAACGATGAAAAAGACGCCTGGTTTGTCGGCTTCACGCCTGACCTGGTTGTCGGTGTATTCATGGGTTATGACACGCCAACTCCGCTGGGTCGCGGCGGTACTGGTGGCGGTCTCGCTGCTCCGGTCTTCAAGGAGTTTATGGGCCAGGCTTTGGCTGGAACGCCGAAGGTTGATTTCCGTGTCCCTGAAGGTATGACGCTGATTGCGATCAACCGTAAAACCGGTATGCGCACGAATAAGGGCGATCCGAACCTGATCATGGAAGCCTTCAAGCCTGGGACCGGACCGTCTGATACCTATTCGGTCATTGGTATGGATCAGTTCCGCGAAGGGTCACCGGTTCAGCCGCAGTCGCCACAGGCAACCCGCGCTATCAATTCGGGTTCAGGCGGACTTTACTGACGTCAGCCTCTTTACACTGCGCCGCGTGCTAATTATGGTCCGCGGCGCTTGAATGGTTTTAACTTTAGCCATTCTGCGTTGAGGCAGAGCGCATCGCTTTGGTGGGATGCGCTTCAGAACAAAGCGGCTCGCTTCGAGCCTTTGTTCTCTCCATCCACGACTGAATTATTGAAGGAACGATTTGCCCATGCGCGCGGAAATCGAGACGCTGGTTGACGAAATCCAGCAGGCCATAAGCCTGCTGAGGAGGCATCTTTGACTGGGATCAGGCAATCAAACGTCTGGGCTATCTGAATCAGAGAGCTGAAGATCCGACCCTTTGGAATGATGCACAGGAAGCCCAGAAGCTGATGCGTGAGCGGCAGCAACTGGAAGACAGCATCAACGGCATTAACGGCCTGAAGCAGACGCTTAACGACAGCATTGAACTTATCGCCATGGGCGAAGAAGAAGATGACAAGTCGATTATTGCGGATGCTGAAAACACCATTCGCGATCTGAAGAAGGAAGTCGACAGCCGACAGATCGACATGCTACTTTCAGGTGAAGCGGATGCCAACGACACCTATCTTGAAGTCCATGCTGGCGCAGGCGGCACGGAAAGTCAGGATTGGGCGTCGATGCTTCTGCGCATGTACACACGCTGGGCCGAACGCAGCGGGCGTAAAGTTGAAGTGATGGAAGTGCATTACGGCGAAGAAGCAGGCATCAAGTCTGCAACGATCCTGATCAAGGGCCATAATTCATACGGTATGGCGAAGACGGAATCCGGCGTGCACCGTCTGGTTCGTATTTCGCCTTACGATTCGAATGCCCGTCGTCACACTTCGTTTGCGAGTATCTGGGTTTATCCGGTCATCGATGACAACATCGATGTGCAGGTAACGGAAGCGGATGTCCGTATCGATACCTACCGCGCATCGGGTGCCGGTGGTCAGCACGTCAATACGACTGACTCAGCCGTGCGTATTACGCACATTGCGTCGGGTATCGTGGTGCAGTGTCAGGCCGAACGTTCGCAGCACAAGAACCGCGAAAAGGCTTGGTCGATGTTGCGTGCGCGTCTTTACGAGGAAGAACTCAAGAAGCGCGAAGAAGCAACTGACGCGGCCAACGCCACCAAAACCGATATCGGTTGGGGGCATCAGATCCGCTCTTACGTGCTTCAGCCGTATCAGCTTGTTAAAGACCTTCGTACGGGCGTTGAAAGCACAAACCCGCAAGAAGTGCTTGATGGCGCGGTCACACCGTTCATGGAAGCAGCCCTCGCACATCGCATTCAGGGCGGTGGCGAAGCAATCGAAGATATTGATTGATCGGTTCCCGATGACGCTAAATAGAAAACCCGGCCTTGTGCCGGGTTTTTTGCATATGCATGTCAGATTATGCCGGAGAAATTTGCGGCCCTTACTAAGCGTCACGAATCTTTTGACGCCGTGCGCTTGATCTCAGCTCTTGGCTTATAGGCCCGCGGACCAGTGATAATGGGATCAATACCCTGAAGATTTGGCGCATTATCGGGAATAAGTAGCTCTTGCTGCGCAGAAATATTCGGCATGGGCTCAGATGGCATTTCTGGCAAAGGCTGCATTGCCGAAGAACCTTTTAACAGCGACGCGAGCTTGCTGTTCTGCGGCTTATCCGAACTGCCACCTTCAGTATTGAGATAGATACCAACGCCTAAGCAAAGAGCGACCGTAACAGCGCTAAATCCAAGAACTTTAGATCGAATTCCGAACATGCCGATTGCTTTGCTTTCCATGCTTTCGAATCAACGAAATTCTATCATGGTTAACAAAGCTTATCCGAAGCTTTTGTGGTCAGATCGAAACAGGTGACAAGTTGCGATAAATGCGTGCGCCAGTTCATTGAACGGTGGCTTGAGGTCACTCGCGGAAATTGCTCTGATGGCATTCCCCGCGCAGAGACGGTTCAAACCTTTGCTTTTCAGAGTGCGCGCGCTGCCTTAAGAACGGCTTCAGCGTGACCTGCGACTTTTACTTTTTCCCAGACGTGGGCGACGCGGCCATCTGCATCAATAAGAAAAGTGGCGCGTTCAACGCCCATGTATTTACGGCCATACATGCTCTTTTCTACCCAAACACCGTAGGCTTCCAAAGCGGCTCGGTCTTCATCTGCTGCAAGCTCGACCGTCAGGTCATGTTTTTTGCGAAACTTGGCATGTTTTTCCGCGCTGTCGGGCGACAGACCAATGATGCGAGCGCCGATCTTGTCGAATTCAGGCTTTAGCTGCGAAAACGCAATCGCCTCTTTGGTGCAGCCGGATGTATCGTCTTTCGGATAGAAATAAACGACGACTGGTCCGCCTTTAAGTGAAGACAACGAGATTGCACCATTATCGGATGGCAATGAAAAATCCGGTGCCAGATCTCCAACTTGGGGACGAGCCATATCTAGGCCTTTCTTTTATGGATAAACGGGGAAACTGCCTGTTACACTCAAATCTATCGCATTCAGGGTAAGCTCATGCAACCATTCAAGTGCAGCTTGCAGAGACCTTTGACGGGTGTTGATAATTCACCGGATTCGATCAAGAATGTTTCGGATGCGATGAGGAAGTGAAATAAAAACAGAAAGTTACTAAGCTCTTATAAACTGCCTCGTGAGGTCTTCCATTTGCGGAAATATGTTGTTCGGCTGGAATATTGACAGATAAACCGCGCCAGATCCGCTTTACAAAGCGGGAGATGAAAAGAATCGAACGCCTCGCAGCTGAAGGCGAGGATTGTGCTGCGCTTGGACTAACGCGGCCTCGGCGCTCGTTTGTCACCTGGTGTTCTCACGCTTTTCTTTCTTTGTGCATCGTGCTCGTCCTCATCGGCGGCGCAGGATTTGTCATTTTACGTGGCGGCGTAAACAGCGATCTCTTGCGCGACGAAGCGCAAAAGAGCCTTAGCGGAATTCTCGGTGAAGAAGCATCGGCTTCCATTGCGAGTGCAGGTTTGTCGCTTGACCAAAACAGTCTGGTTGCACTTGAAGCGCGGGGCGTGTCGATTTCTGAGCCAAAGCAGGGGCTGGAGATCAAAGATATCAGATCGGTAAGATTGGGACTGGCCCCACTGCCGCTGTTGACGGGCAAAGTCCGCGTTGCAGAGCTTGAAATCGACGGTGCGAGTTTTGACCTACCGGAGCAGAAGGGCGCAGGTTTCTGGAAGTCTCTGCCTTACGACAACAACGGCTATATAGATTTTGATGCGGTTTCAAACGAGCTGTTCTCGACAATGCGCCGCAATCTCGAATTGCTGAGGGATCAGAATACTCAGGCAATTGGCCTTCTGAATACAACAATCCGATTTAAGACAGGCGGCACGCAGCAAAGTGTTGAAGTTAAGAAGCTTCGACTGGTCGAAAACAATGGCAAGATTTCAATCGAAGGCAGTGTTGTCTGGCAAAATAAAACCATAGCAATTGATGGGAATATTGATCGCAAAGGGCAGGAAAATGATCTTGACGCTTTCCAGATCAAGGTCAGCAACCTGCCGATTGACCTTGGTTCGCCCGAAGAAGTGGCGCCAATAATTGATGGAAATCGGGTTAATCCAGCTCATTTCGATTTGCAGGGTAAGGCGAGCCTCGCCCTGTCAGGCAAGGCAGCGAATGGTGAGAATCCAGAACGCGTAACCGCCGATCTCGCCGTTGATGGCATCGAGATGGAAATTGGTCGCGTTAATGATGTGCTCGGTAAAGCGGCTCTCCGCATTGAGCATTCTGTTGGGAGTGGCAAACTTGAAATCAAGCCGTCCCGAATCCAGCTTGGCGGAATGAACGCGGCGTTTAACGGAGCGTTTGGACCAGACCCTGATTCTGAAAACAATGCGGGTGGTCCGAGCTATCGTTTTGAAGTCGTGACAAGTTCAGCCACCAGTATGCCAGCCGAATCGAGCGATCCTGAATTGCCGTTTGGTGTTAAAATTGCGGGTCGGTTTCTTGCCAATCAGCAACGACTGCAGTTCTCCAATCTGGATGTTAAGACTGAAACAGGAGAACTTTACGGGCAGGGCAGCATGGCCTTCGGCAATGGTTCGCCCGAGATGATTTTCATGCTGCGTATTCCCGAAATGCCTGTAGCGGACGCAAAACATCTTTGGCCGATTGATGTCGCTGACGGCGCGCGCGAATGGGTACTGAAAAACCTCTACGGCGGCATTCTGAAAGACAGCCGCATTGATATTTCTCTGGCGGGTGGGCGTTTTAACGGTCCCGGCTTACCGCCTCCATTGACCGGCGAAGAGATCAAAGCAGACTTCAATGTGTCGGATACGCGCTTTGATGTGATCGGTGAATTGCCGCCCGTTCGCGATGTTACGGGGAACATCTCGGTGCGCGGTGCGCATACGACGATTAAGCTGGAAAAGGGTGTGGCCTACACACCGGATAATCGGAAGGCATCCGTTTCGGACGGCACGCTGATTATCCCATGGGGGCCGCAGCGCCCCGTTATTGCTGATCTTGATCTGTTGGTATCTGGGGATGCAGCGGCAATTGCTGAGATTGCAGGCAAAAAGCCGATTGATGTGCTGAAAAGCGTGCCGTTTGTGCCAGAAGATGTGACCGGCGATGTCAAGGCAAAGGTGAAAGTCGGGTTTGCTGTTTCCAAGGGTGCTCCTCCCGGTACATTGACATGGAATGCCGATATAGGATTCACCGACCTTGCGATTGCCAAGCCCGTTGGCGGCTCCAATGTGAGCGATGCGACGGGCAGCATCAAAGTTGATCAATCTGCTGCGCTCATAACAGCAGATGCAAAGCTTGATGGCGTCCCTGCCAAGATATCGATGACCGAGCCGGTGGATCGTTCTGGCCCCGTCAAGCGCGAGCAGAAAATCAAGCTTGAGCTCGATGATAGCTCCCGGGACAAGCTTTTGCCCGGATTAAAAGATCTCTTCTCTGGCCCGATATCCGTTGACCTCGGTATGGAGAATAACGGCCAAAGACGCGTTTCTGCGGATTTGGACAAGACACAAATAAGCTTGCCCTGGCTTGGTTGGCGCAAAGGTAGCGGCGTTCCGGCTAAGGCGACATTCGATCTGGTAAAAGCCAGCGGCACTGACGGCAAGCTTGATATCCGCAATTTGGTTCTGACGGGCGATGCATTCGGCGCGAAGGGCAATCTTTCGATATTGGGCGGCGATTTCCAGTCGGCTGACTTCAGCGAAATTCGATTGACGCGTTCGGACCGAATGAGTGTAAAAGCCACCAAAAGCTCCGGCGGCTATCGTGTGACCGTTCGAGGCTCCCAGTTCGATGCTCGTTCAATCATCAAACAGATATCTGATATCCAGAAGAAGAGCGAAAGTTCGGGGGGGAAAAGCCCACGCATTGTCGTCAGCGCTCAGGTTGATGAAGTGAGCGGGTTCAACGATGAAAAACTCCGCAACGTGGCTGTTTCTTATGAGAATGCAGGCAACAAGATTTCCGGCGTTTCCGTGAATGCCGTTACCTCATCTGGTGCAGCTTTCGTTGCGACAAACAACGATCAGGGTGATGCCCGTTCGGTCTCGCTGCAATCCAATGATGCCGGTGCAGTTCTGCGCTTTTTCGATTTTTATGACAAAATGCGCGGCGGGAAAATTACCGTTGGTCTTGCCGGTCAGGGGAATGGACCATTGAGTGGGCAGATTGATGCGCGTAATTTCGCGATTATCAATGAGCCGCGATTGGCCAAGATCGTTTCCAGCTCTCCTTCAAGCGGTGGCACCAGCCTCAATCAGGCAGTTAAGCGGGATATCGACGTCTCACGGGTTGATGTTGAACGTGGGTTCTCTCTGATCGAAAAGGGTGAGGGTTATCTCAAGCTTTCCAAGGGCGTGGTACGCGGCCCATCTGTAGGGACGACCTTCCAAGGCACGCTTTATGATCAACGTGGCAATATGTCGATCACCGGCACATTCATGCCCGCTTATGGCGTGAACCGTATTTTTGGTGAGGTTCCAATCTTCGGCGCTCTACTTGGCAATGGCCGTGATCGTGGACTTCTCGGCATTACCTTCAAGCTTGAAGGCAGCGCCAAGCAGCCACAGGTAATGGTCAATCCGATCTCGATTATCGCGCCGGGCATTTTCCGCTCGATCTTCGAGTTCTAGAGCGCATCCCGAAAAGTGCTAAGCGGTTTTCGGAACAAGATGCGCGTAAAGACAAATGTATAGAGCATTTCCAATGACTCAATCAAAACAGGAAATGCTCTAAGAGAGATCAAATCAGAGCAAATAAAAGCCGGGCTTAGCCCGGCTTTTTTCGTTATGCGATAAGCCCTTACGCTGGGCGGATTAGAACGTGACGCTTCTTGCCGAGCGATACCTTGATAACGCCCTGATCGTTGAGAGCGGAAGCGTTGATCGTCAGGCGCGGATCGGTAACAGGCTCGTCATTGATACGAACTGCGCCACCTTCGATGTGACGACGTGCTTCGCCGTTGGTTGCACAGAGTTCTGCAAGAACCATCAGCGCCAACACACCAATACCGTCATTTAGCGTTGCTTTGTGGACGCCAACCGTTGGCAGATTTTCCGACAGTTCACCGTCTTCAAAGGTCTTGCGCGCGGTTTCCGCAGCTTCTTCGGCAGCGGTACGGCCATGCAGGATTGCGGTAATCTCGGTTGCAAGGATCTTCTTTGCTTCGTTGATTTCCGAACCACCCAGTGCTGCAAGCTTTGCAATCTCATCCATAGGCAGCGTCGTGTAGAGCTTCAGGAAGCGTTCTACGTCCGCATCTTCCGTATTGCGCCAGTATTGCCAGAAATCGTAGGCGCTGAGCATATCGGCGTTAAGCCAGATTGCACCACCCAGCGACTTACCCATCTTCTGGCCGGAAGCCGTGGTGAGCAAAGGCGAGGTGAGGGCGTAAAGCTGTGGCGTACCCATACGGTGACCGAGATCGATACCGTTGATGATATTGCCCCATTGATCCGAACCGCCCATCTGCAGGCGAACGCCATGACGCTTGTTCAGTTCTACGAAGTCGTAGGCCTGAAGGATCATGTAGTTGAATTCGAGGAACGACAGCGACTGCTCACGATCAAGACGTGTCTTTACCGAATCAAACGACAACATGCGGTTGACCGAGAAATGACGGCCGACATCGCGCAGGAATTCGAGGTAGTTGATGTTGCGCAGCCAGTCGGCATTGTTGACCATCATGGCGTCGTTTGGACCGTCACCGAAGGTCAGGTAATTTGCGAAAACGCGTTTGATGCCGGCAATGTTCTCGGCAATCGTGTCTTCGGTCATCAGCTTGCGTGCTTCATCCTTGAAGGATGGATCGCCAACCATGCCTGTACCGCCGCCCATAAGGGCTATGGCCTTGTGGCCGGTCTGCTGGAACCAGTGCAGCATCATGATCTGGATCAGACTGCCAACGTGGAGACTCGGCGCTGTAGGATCGAAGCCAATATAGGCCGTCACGGTTTCCTTGGCCAACAATTCGTCGAGGCCGCTTTCATCGGAAATCTGATGAATAAAGCCGCGCTCGGAAAGTGTGCGAAGAAAATCGGATTTAAAACCGGACATGCCCTTTTCCTGACTGATTAGGCGAGAATGGAAACAACAGTAATCAAGTGCTTACCGCCTTATGATATTTTGCCTTTAGCATCATTCAAGCGGGAATAACAAGGAAAGTCCGGTATGGCCGATTTGAAACGCGCAATAGGACTGATGAGCGGTACTTCGATGGATGGTATCGATATTGCGCTTCTGACCACCGATGGTGAAAATTGGGTCGAGCGTGGACCATCCAGTGCTGTGTCTTATTCGGAGGGGTTTCGTGGGCGCTTGAAGGCAGCGCTGGTTGATGCGCGCAGTATCAACAAACGCAGTGAACGCCCCGGAGTCCTTAAACAGCTTGAACACGACCAGACCCTTCTTCATGCGATAGCGATTCAGGATTTCCTATACGCGCATTCGTTAAGGCCTGATGAGATCGATGTGATCGGTTTCCATGGTCAAACCGTGCTGCATCGTCCACGTGAGGCGCTGACTGTTCAGATAGGCGATGGACAGCTGCTGGCTGAAGAGACGGGCATTCCCGTCGTCTATGATATGCGTGCCGAAGATATGCGACACGGCGGCGAGGGTGCCCCTCTGATTCCGGCCTATCACGCAGCTTTAGCGGCCAATCTTCCGTTTGGCCTCGATGGGCCGGTGGTCTTCGTCAATATCGGTGGCATATCCAACCTGACCTATGTTGGTGAGGGCGGTGCGCTGATGGCCTATGACAGTGGGCCGGGCAATATGCTGATCGATCAGTGGATGGAGCTGCATGAACAGGGAAGCTTTGATTCAGGCGGCATCACGGCGATGAGCGGCACTGTGGATGAGACCTTGGCTTTGAAATATCTCGATCACGAGTTTTTCAAAGGGAATCATCGTCGTTCTTTGGATCGGGGTGATTTTGTCGTTCCTGCGAAAGATGAAGCGAACTTGGCAACAGGCGCACGCACGCTTGCTTATGTCAGTGCGGCCGCCATTCTGCGGTCGGCTTCGCATCTGCCGTCGAAGCCTCGAACCTATGTCGTCAGTGGCGGCGGACGTAAGAATGCAGCGATCATGGCTGAACTGAGTGCGCTTGCAGAGCGTGAAGGCGCACGCGTTTTGGATGCTGATAATGCGGGTTTTGATGGCGATGCCATGGAAGCGGAAGCCTGGGCCTATCTCGCTGTGCGCTCAATGCGTGGGCTGCCGCTCACCTATCCGACGACAACGGGCTGCGATAAGCCTGTTTCCGGCGGTGTTCTTTCACTTCCGCCAAAATAAAAGCCCGGTGAGAACAATCACCGGGCTTCAGTAGGATCAGCCTTTTAAGGCTTTTAGCGCAGACGCTTCTGGCGGACTTCAACCAGTTCGCCAGCAAGACGGCGCTCCAGATATTCCGAGCATTCGTCGATCAGCTGATCGCCCATGCCGGTGAAGAAGTGGTTCGCACCCGGAATGGTATTCTGGGTAATGGTGATACCCTTCTGCGTCTTGAGCTTATCAACGAGCCCCTGAACATCCTTTGGCGGTGCAACCTTATCCTGATCGCCATGAATGATCAGGCCCGAAGATGGGCAAGGCGCAAGGAACGCAAAGTCGTAGGTGTTTGGCTGCGGCGCGACCGAGATAAAGCCTTCGATTTCCGGACGGCGCATGAGAAGCTGCATACCGATCCACGAACCAAACGAATAACCGGCGACCCAGCAATTCTTCGAATCCGGATGCAGAGCCTGCACCCAGTCGAGCGCACTTGCCGCATCCGACAATTCACCCGCGCCGTGGTCGAATTCGCCCTGACTGCGACCAATGCCACGGAAGTTGAAGCGAAGCGTCGTAAAACCGCGCTGCTGGAACATATAGAACAGATCATAGACGATCTTGTTGTTCATCGTTCCACCGAACTGCGGGTGCGGATGCAGGATAAGGGCTATAGGCGCATTCTTTTCCCGTGAAGGCTGATAGCGGCCTTCAAGGCGTCCGGCAGGGCCGTTGAAAATGACTTCTGGCATGTGTACTCCGCTGGTGATCGGAAGATCGGCTTCAGGGTGGCGAACTTGACGTGGGGGTGCGCCGCTTCTAGAACCGATTTGAAATTTCGTTAGACTGGACCGTAGTTCAGTACCTAATGTGGCTTAATAGGCTTTTCCTGATTGAAAATTCAAGAAAATTGCGCTTCTGGCCACTTTATGGTGTCGCTTAGGAGATAGTATCGGTGATCGGAACCGGCAAGAGGCTCTATCTGGACTATAATGCCAGTGCGCCTTTGCTTGATGAAGCGCGCAATGCAGTCATCGAGGCATTAGGCATAACCGGCAACCCTTCATCCGTGCATCGTGAGGGCAGGGCTGCCCGCGCGCTGGTCGAATCGGCTCGCCGTAGTGTGGCGGCACTCGTGAATGCCAAGCCTGAGCATGTCTTTTTCACATCTGGCGCCACCGAAGCCGCATCCACCTTGTTGACGCCGATCTATATGATGGGGCGTTCGCCGGTGCGTCTGTCGCATCTTTATGTAAGCGCAACCGAGCACCCCTGTATGTTGGCGGGCGGACAATTTGCTCCAGACAACATCACGGTTCTTCCGGTCGATGAAAATGGTGTCCTTCGTCTGGATGCACTGGAACAAGCGCTGAAAGCGCACGACAAGAGCGCGGGCTTGCCGCTCGTAGCCGTTCAGGCCGCGAATAATGAAACCGGAGTAATCCAGCCCATTCGCGAGATCGCAGCACTCGTCAAAACAGCGGGCGGTATCTTCGTTGTTGATGCGGTACAAGCCGCTGGACGTATTAAGATCGATATTACAGCGGGTTGTGGCGATTATCTCATAATCTCTTCACATAAGATCGGTGGTCCGAAGGGTGTTGGTGCGGTGATCGCAATCTCCGATCTCATGATGCCGAAGGCGCTGGTCCGGGGCGGCGGTCAGGAAAAGGGACATCGCGCAGGCACAGAAGCGCTTCCGTTGATTGCGGGCTTTGGTGCGGCCGCGGATGTTGCAGCCACTCGACTGAACGGCAATGGCTGGTCTTTCGAAGCGCGTGACCGGCTTGAAACCGGCCTCATGGAGATTGCACCAAGTGCCACGATCCACGGTAAATCCGTTGATCGTCTCCCGAACACGACCTTCTTCTCGCTGGATGGACAAAAGGCTGAAACCGTTCAAATCGCATTCGACCTTGGCGGAATAGCTCTGTCGGCAGGATCAGCCTGTTCTTCGGGAAAGGTCGGACCAAGTCATGTGCTGGCTGCAATGGGCCTTGAGGAAGGGCCGGGCGCGATCCGTGTTTCGCTCGAACCA
This sequence comes from Ochrobactrum sp. BTU1, assembly GCA_018798825.1. NCBI lineage: Bacteria > Pseudomonadati > Pseudomonadota > Alphaproteobacteria > Hyphomicrobiales > Brucellaceae > Ochrobactrum > Ochrobactrum sp. BTU1. The sequence goes on from CP076354.1 coordinate 925,810, forward strand.
AACGCTCCAATAGAATCTGTTGATCAGTTTCTTGAAGTTTTGCGCAAAATCGTTGCCCGTCACGAGCGCTCAAAGGCCAGTTAAACGCCTAATCGGGCCTAACCTCGTAAATTATTCTTGAATTTTACCAGCAAATTTAAAGCCGGGCTTGAAATTTAGTTTAGAGAGGTTTTAAAGAAGCGACACGCACACTATATTGTGGCGAGGATAGCGACTATCATCGCCCTGACGTTTGCAACTGTCGAACCTTGAATTCGACGAGGATGGAGAACGCCAATGCCTGCAGTGCAGGAGACCATTGATCAGGTTCGCGGCTTGGACGTGGACCAGTATAAGTACGGCTTCGAAACAACGATCGAATCCGAGAAGGCCCCAAAGGGTCTTAATGAAGATATCATTCGCTTCATTTCCGCTAAAAAAGAAGAGCCGGAATGGATGCTTGAGTGGCGTCTGAAGGCCTATGAACGCTGGCTCACCATGGAAGAGCCATCATGGGCGCGCGTGGATTATCCAAAGATCGATTTCCAGGATGCGTATTATTACGCAGCCCCGAAGAATCAGACCGGCCCGAAATCGCTGGATGAAGTCGATCCGGAATTGCTCCGCACATATGAAAAGCTTGGTATTCCCCTGCGTGAGCAGGAAATCCTCGCTGGCGTGCGCAAGCAGGGCGATCCAAGCGAAATCGACGGCAATCCATCGGACAACGTTTATGCATCGGGCCGCGTGGCTGTTGATGCCGTGTTCGACAGTGTTTCCGTTGTCACGACCTTTAAGGCAGAGCTTGCCAAAGCGGGCGTGATCTTCTGCTCGATTTCGGAAGCCATTCGCGAGCATCCTGAACTGGTTCAGAAGTATCTCGCTTCGGTTGTTCCGGTTTCGGACAATTATTATGCGACGCTGAACTCAGCTGTCTTCACCGATGGTTCGTTCGTCTATGTACCAAAGGGCGTTCGCTGCCCGATGGAGCTTTCGACATATTTCCGTATCAATGAGAAGAATACGGGCCAGTTCGAGCGCACGCTGATCATCGCGGAAGAAGGCGCCTACGTCTCCTATCTCGAAGGCTGCACCGCACCACAGCGCGACGAAAACCAGCTCCACGCAGCAGTCGTTGAACTAATCGCGCTCGATAATGCCGAGATTAAGTATTCGACCGTTCAGAACTGGTATCCGGGCGATAGCAGCGGTAAGGGCGGCATCTATAACTTCGTTACCAAGCGTGGCGATTGCCGTGGTGATAATTCCAAGATTTCGTGGACGCAGGTTGAAACCGGCTCCGCTGTAACGTGGAAATATCCTTCCTGCATTCTGCGCGGTGACAATTCGCGTGGCGAATTCTACTCGATTGCCGTTTCCAACGGCTATCAGCAGATCGACAGCGGCACCAAGATGATCCACCTCGGCAAAAACACGTCGAGCCGCATCATCTCCAAGGGTATTTCGGCAGGCAATTCCAACAATACCTATCGCGGTCAGGTTTCAGCCCATCGTAAGGCTGAAAATGCCCGCAACTTCACCCAGTGCGACTCGCTCCTGATCGGCAACGATTGCGGTGCGCATACCGTGCCATATATCGAGGCGAAAAACGCCACGGCACAGTTTGAGCACGAGGCAACCACCTCCAAGATTTCCGAAGACCAGCTGTTCTACGTTATGCAGCGCGGCATTCCGGAAGAGGAGGCAATCGCCCTCATCGTCAATGGTTTTGTGAAGGAAGTTATTCAGGAACTGCCAATGGAATTCGCCGTCGAGGCGCAGAAGCTCATTGGCATTTCGCTTGAAGGCAGCGTCGGTTAATCCGGCGCGCTTTACTGCCTTACCACATCCGATTTTCTGGCCAGCCCTTTAACTGGCATAAGCAGCTCTTCGTGAGGCTGCGCTGAGAGACAAGGTTTATACCCATGCTTGAGATCAAGAACCTTCATGCAAAGATCGCTGACACGGATACAGAAATTATCCGTGGTCTGAACCTCACTGTGAACAAGGGCGAAGTTGCCGCCATCATGGGCCCGAACGGCTCGGGCAAGTCGACACTGTCCTACATCCTTGCAGGTCGCGATGATTATGAAGTGACCGAGGGCGACATTCTTTACAACGGCGAGTCGATCCTCGAGCTCGATCCGGCTGAACGCGCTGCCAAGGGCATCTTCCTGGCGTTCCAGTATCCGATGGAAATCCCAGGCGTTGCCACGATGGAGTTCCTGAAGGTTGCGATGAACAGCCAGCGCAAGGCGCGTGGCGAAGCGGAACTGAAGATTCCTGAATTCATCAAGCGCGTGAAGGAAGCCGCTGGCGGCCTTAACATCGACATGGACATGCTGAAGCGACCGCTCAATGTCGGCTTCTCGGGCGGCGAAAAGAAGCGTGCTGAAATTCTTCAGATGCAGCTTCTCGAACCAAGCCTTTGCGTTCTCGACGAAACCGACTCCGGTCTCGACATCGATGCTCTGAAGATCGTCTCCGATGGCGTGAATGCTCTTCGTTCGCCAGACCGCGCTGTGATCGTGATTACCCACTATCAGCGTCTGCTCGATTACATCGTGCCGGACAGCGTCCATGTTCTTTACAAGGGACAGGTCATCAAGTCGGGCGACAAGACCCTCGCAAACCACCTTGAAGAAAATGGCTATGCCGACATTATCGGCGAAGTAGCCTGAGGAGCGGATTATGAACATCCAGACCTCTAAACCAAGGACACCAGCTGAAAGCGTGCTGATCGACAGCTTCGCCACTCGTATGGGCGAACTGCCGGGCAATGGCGATGTCGTCGTTGCACGCGACAACGCCCTGGAATCGCTGAAGGTGCACGGTCTTCCGTCACGCCGCATTGAAAGCTGGCACTACACGGACTTCCGAACGCTGCTTAAAGGCGTTGCTGACTTCAATCCGACTGCTGGAACCAATGCGCTTCCTGCACTTCTCGCAGGCTCGTCCATCATTGCTGCAAGCAATGGTGCAGCACTTGACGCAAAGGCTCCGGAAGGTGTGACCCTGACTGCTGTGCGCGACGCACTTGCTGATGGCTCGCTCGTTCCACAGCTTACCGTTCGGGGAACCGATGACACCATCGGCCAGATCAACGCTGCTTATGTAAGCGATGGCTGGGCATTGTCGATTGCCGATGACGTTGAGCTGGAAGCACCGCTTGAGCTGCAGAACATCCAGAAAACCGGGCAGGGCCACACGCGCTTCCCAGTTGAAATCGGTTCAAACGTCAAGGCAACGATCATTGAGCGTCAGTCGGGCGGTGAAGGCGATGCTTTCTCGACCTCCGTAAGCCATGTGAGCGTTGGCGATGGCGCCGATGTCATCTGGGTTATCCTGCGTGATTTTGGTCAGGCAACGCAGCTTGCCCAGTTTAACGCAACGATTGGCGCAGGATCGAAGCTTACGCTTTACATCGTCAATGCTGGTGGCAAGCTGGTTCGTCAGGAAGTGCATCTGACTGTTGCAGGTGAAGATTCGGACTTCGAACTTCGCGGCCTCAATCTTCTGTCTGACGATTCCCACACCGACATCACAATGACGGTGGCGCATCTGGTCGAAAATACACGTTCGACCCAGATCATCCGCAACGTGGTCAAAGATCGCGCGCGTGGCGTGTTCCAGGGCATGATCCGTGTCGCACAGATCGCCCAGAAGACCGACGCCCGCATGGCCTGCAACACGCTGCTGTTGTCTGATGATGGCGAGTTTGATGCGAAGCCGGAGCTGGAAATCTTTGCGGATGACGTGGCTTGCGGCCACGGTGCCACGGTTACTGAGCTGTCGAAAGACTATCTCTTCTATCTGATGGCACGCGGTGTTCCTGAAAACGAAGCCCGCGGTCTGCTGATCAAGGCTTTCATTGCCGAGATTATTGAAGAGCTGGAAAACGAAGCTCTCGTTGAAGCACTGGAAGAAGTGCTCTCGAACTGGCTTGCAGCCCACGCTTGAGTAAATAAGGCGGAGTAATAATTGCTCCGCCTTTTCTGCCTGAATGGTAGAAGGAGCGATCATGGATCAGAAGAATCCAATTGTTGCGGCTTACGATGTCGAAGCGATCCGCAGAGACTTCCCCATCCTGTCACGACAGGTTCATGGCAAGCCGCTCGTTTATCTCGATAATGGCGCGTCTGCGCAAAAACCGCAAAGCGTCATCGACGCTGTTACGCATGCCTATGCGAATGAATATGCCAATGTGCATCGCGGCCTGCATTTTCTTTCCAATGCTGCAACCGATGCTTACGAAAAGTCGCGCGAAACGGTTCGTCGCTTTCTGAATGCCGGTTCTGTAGACGAAATCGTCTTCACCAAGAATGCGACTGAAGCGATCAATACGGTCGCTTACGGTTATGGTATGCCCAATATCGGCGAGGGTGATGAAATCCTTCTGTCGATCATGGAGCATCACTCCAATATCGTTCCATGGCACTTCATCCGTGAGCGGCAGGGCGCAAAGCTTGTCTTTACACCGGTCGATGACGATGGCGTGTTCCATATTGAGGAATTCGATAAGCGTCTGACCGAGCGTACGAAGCTTGTTGCAATCACCCACATGTCCAACGCGCTTGGCACAGTCACTCCGATCAAGAAGATCGTTGAACTTGCTCATGCGCGCGGCATTCCCGTGCTGGTCGATGGCAGCCAGGGCGCTGTCCACCTGCCGGTCGACGTGCAGGATCTCGGTTGTGACTGGTATGTCTTTACCGGCCATAAAGTCTATGGCCCGTCAGGTATTGGCGTTCTTTATGGTCGCGCTGAAATGCTCGAAAAGATGCGCCCGTTTCAGGGTGGTGGCGAAATGATCGAGGAAGTGACGGAAGAAAACGTCACTTACAATCACCCGCCACATCGTTTTGAGGCTGGCACACCGCCAATCGTTCAAGCGATTGGCCTTGGCGCTGCGCTTGAATATATGGAAAAAATCGGTCGTCATGCGATCGCAGCCCACGAAGAAGACTTGCGTGTTTATGCGCATGAACAACTGGGCAAGATCAACAGCTTGCGCATTTACGGCAATGCTCCGGACAAGGGTGCGATCATCTCGTTTGCGCTTGATGGCATTCACGCGCATGACGTATCAATGGTCATTGACCGGGCAGGGGTTGCGGTGCGTGCCGGCACGCATTGCGCACAACCGCTCTTGAAACGCTTTGGTGTCACCTCTACATGCCGTGCATCTTTCGGGATGTATAACACCCGTGCTGAAGTGGACGCGCTGGCAGAAGCCTTGGAAAAGGCTAGGAAGTTTTTCGGATGACCGAGATCGAACAAAAAATTCAGGAACAGACTGAAACCAAGACGGATGATGCAATCGCATCGGCAGATGGAAAGTCTGTTTTCTCCGCCTCTGCTATTCCGCAGGAAGAGCTGCTTCGGCTGACCGATGATATCATCAGCGCGTTGAAAACGGTTTATGATCCTGAAATACCAGCGGATATTTACGAACTCGGTCTGATCTACAAGATCGACATCGAAGATGATCGCACAGTCAAAATCGAAATGACGCTGACTGCCCCTGGTTGTCCTGTTGCTGGCGAAATGCCGGGTTGGGTAGAGAATGCCGTTGGCGCAGTCGAAGGTGTTTCGATGGTTGAAGTGACCATGACATTTGATCCGCCATGGTCTGCAGACCGCATGTCGGAAGAGGCGCAGGTCGCTGTCGGCTGGTACTAAAAACTAAAAAGCCCCGCACAATGCGGGGCTTTTTATTTGGTTAGAAGCCTGTCGTGTTCGCGTAGTGCAGGGAATTCTTTCCGATACTTCCCTGTATGAGGCCAACTAGCCCGCCTAGCGCCGTGGCCGCTGATACGAGCCCTTGGCCGCCTCGGAAAGATATAGACAGTACGGCACCCATAAATTTGAGTGCACGGCCTACGATCTTCATTGGCAATTTTTTCAATGTCTTGTTCGGGTTTTCGCGATAACGAGCGCCGAACTCTGTGATGTTGTGATCACGGTTGCGACGATAATGATAGCTCAGCGTCAGTCGAGACGACGGCACTGTTTCATAGACGATCGCATCGCAAGCCCAGCCGGTTCTTGCGCCAAGCGATTTTGCTTTCGCCCAGAGGTTCCAGTCTTCCCCCCCGGTTAGCCCGAAATGGGAATCGAAACGCAGTCCGGTGTTGCGGAAGAAATCTAGTCGTCCCATCCAGCTGCCTGTGGCAACTTTGATGGAGTCACCGCGACCTGCAGCACATTTGCGGCGGCATCTTTTCTCAGCGTTATAACCACTGCGTTTAATACCCGACCAGACAAGCTTTTGAAGAATTGTCAGGTTCTCATCAAAAGGTTTTGGTCTTACCGGGGAGCCTATAATATCGAGCTCCAGTCGATCTCGTTCTGCGAGCAATGTCACAAGCCAGTTTGGCTCAACAAATTCATCGTCATCAACGTAGACTAGAAAGTCAAAACCCTGTTCGATTGCGTGATTCAACGCTCGATTTCGTGCCGAAGAAATGCCTAAAACACCTTCCACGATATAATCGATATGATCGCCTGGCATTTGCGCGCGAAACGTTTCGACGGTCTCATCAAGCGTCGGTGAAGAGTTATTCTCGACAATGAGAAATGAAACGTTGACGTTGTTAAGCTTCTGAATGGAAGCAAGTGATGAAAAAAGGTTGCAGAGCATTTTCGGTCTGCTGCGAGTTACGACGGAAACACAAATGCGCCGTTGACACATGATATATTAAACCAAAAAAGTTTATTTGCGATATTATGCAAGCTTAATATGTATTTGTTATCAATGCAATAGTTGTAAAAAAGCAACGTTGCAACCGCAGGAAAGAGAAAGCAGTCTCTTATTCTTGCAGCTATTTGAATTTGTAAGGGAAAAAAACGAGCACATGATAAATGCGCTAGTGGTGCCCCCAGAGAGACTCGAACTCCCGACCCCCTGATTACAAATCAGGTGCTCTACCAACTGAGCTATAAGGGCAGCACAGGCGTGGAATTAGCATAATTTTCAGCCGTGTAAAGCGAAAATTCACATTCAGCGGGTGATGGTAAGCAGGTTTTGCATATGATAGCCATCATGTCTGTGGAAAATGCACGCTTTGGCTCGCTGGAACGGATAAAAATGAACGATACATCCTTGGCGCTTCACTTCGTTTCTTCAGGGACAGAAGAATCACTCGCAGCTCAGAAAGAGCTGGTGAAGCGTTATGGTCATGTTGCTGCAGAAGACGCCGACACAGTTGTCGCGCTGGGTGGCGATGGTACAATGCTGCAGGCCTTGCGGGATTTCATGAACAGCGGCATTCCCGTTTACGGTATGAACCGTGGTTCAGTGGGCTTTCTGATGAACGAGTTCAGCGTCGAAGATTTGCCTGCGCGCATTCATGCAGCGCAGAAAGAAACAATTCGCCCTCTGGAAATGATTGCGGAAACGGAATCTGCTCCGCCATTCAAGGCTTTGGCAATAAATGAGGTTTCGCTTTTCAGGCAGTCCTATCAGGCCGCCAAGGTGCGGATCACCATTGATGGTAAGGTTCGGCTGGAGGAGCTCGTTTGTGACGGTGTGATGGTCGCGACGCCTGCAGGGTCCACCGCCTATAATCTTTCGGCGCAGGGGCCAATCCTTCCGCTGGAAGCGCCACTTCTAGCTTTGACGCCCGTAAGCCCTTTTCGACCGAGGCGATGGGGTGGGGCACTTTTGCCAAAGCATGTAACTCTGCGCATGGACTTGCTTGAAACTGAAAAGCGACCAGTGAATGCAGTTGCTGACAATAACGAAGTTAAATCCGTGAAGGCAGTTACTGTGCGTGAAGACCCGGATAGTCGGGTTGCTATCTTGTTTGATCAAAATCATTCATGGGACGAGCGCATTCTGACAGAACAGTTTAGACATTAGTTGGCTATGAATTTAGTAGTTTCACGCTTTAGTGTTCGGCGAAACCTAATAAAATACAAATAAATAAGCATTTTTATATTCTCTCCGGGTATTTTAGTTGACTTTTGCACGTTCTGGACGTAGGCGATGCTGCAAGAAAACGCGTATAGCGTTGCAGATGCCTTTTCTGCCTTGGTTCCTGCGCCGGATGACGCGGCTGCAATGACAGGATGGGTGGAACTCACTTCCAAACAGAGAGCTGCGCCTCCATTGACAACATTTGCCGAACTCGGTCTTTCCCCGAAAGTGCTCGCTGCTGTTGAAGCCGCGGGATACACCGCGCCTACGCCTATCCAAGCGGGAGCAATTCCTCCAGCGCTCGAGCGTAAGGATGTGCTTGGTATTGCACAGACGGGCACCGGAAAGACTGCATCTTTCGTTCTGCCTATGCTCACGCTTTTGGAAAAAGGCCGTGCTCGCGCTCGTATGCCTCGCACACTCATTCTCGAACCAACGCGCGAACTCGCAGCACAGGTCGAAGAAAACTTTGTGAAATATGGCATTAATCAGCGTTTGAATGTTGCTCTGCTCATCGGCGGTGTTTCGTTTGACGAGCAGGAACGCAAGCTTGAACGCGGCGCAGATGTGCTGATCGCCACGCCTGGTCGTCTTCTCGACCATTTTGAGCGCGGCAAATTGCTGCTGACAGGTGTTGAAATTCTCGTCATCGACGAAGCTGACCGTATGCTCGACATGGGTTTCATTCCCGACATCGAGCGTATCTGCAAGCTGATCCCGTTTACCCGTCAGACGCTGTTTTTCTCGGCAACCATGCCGCCGGAAATTACCAAGTTGACCGAACAGTTCCTGCATTCGCCAACGCGTATCGAAGTTGCCAAGGCTTCTTCAACCGCAAAGACTGTGACGCAGCGTCTGGTCAAGTCGGGTAAGAAGGACTGGGACAAGCGCGCAGCTCTGCGTGATCTGATCCGCAGCGAACAAGATTCGCTCAAGAACGCGATCATCTTCTGTAATCGTAAGAAAGATGTGTCCGAGCTGTTCCGTTCGCTTGTTCGTCATGAGTTCAATGCAGGCGCTTTGCATGGTGATATGGATCAGCGCGCACGCATGACGATGTTGGCAAACTTCAAGGAAGGCAAGTTGCAGTTGCTGGTTGCCTCTGATGTTGCTGCACGCGGCCTTGATATTCCTGATGTGAGCCACGTCTTCAATTACGATATTCCGATTCATTCGGAGGACTATGTCCATCGTATTGGTCGTACTGGTCGTGCCGGTCGTTCAGGCAAAGCATTTACGCTGGTAACCACTGCGGACACGAAGTATCTGACCGCAATCGAATCCATGATTGGTGAAAAGATCGAATGGGTGGACGGTGATCTTTCTACATTGCCAGCGGCTGACGAATCTGAAGATACGTCACGCAAGGGCAAGAATGCCCGAGGTAAAGGCAAAGATGCCAAGGGTAAGTCGAAAGACAAACAGAAGGTCGAGGCACCTGTGATCGTTCAGGCCGATGAACCGCAACCAGTTATCAATGAAATAAAAGATCGCCGCGATGCAATCCGTCATTCAAATGACGACCGTCGCGGCAAGCCGCAGCACGATAATCATAAGCGTCGCCGTGATCGCGATGATGATGATGGTCCAGTGCCGATTGGCTTCGGTAACGACATTCCAGCATTCATGCTGATCCCGACAGGGATACTGGCGTAAGGCTTAGAAGAAACAAAAAGCCGCTCTTTCAGTGAGCGGCTTTTATTTTTTGGCTTCTGATCTGAGGCTGGCTGCAAATGCAAGTCGCGCCCATTCGGTCATGATTTCTGGATCATCATAAGCTTCGTCCGGCACACTCCAATAGGGCATTGCAATGGTTTTTCCGTTCTTGCGGCCGTCGTAAATCCACTGTGTTGATCCCGCAGCGATGAAAGCCGGTGCGCTTTCCTGATCTGCCTGTAAAAGCAACTCATCCTGAACAACAAGCGCTACGATCAAACCTTGATGGTATATACCTTTGCCGCCAAACATGCGGCGGATGCTTATCGTCCCTAAGCCTTCAAAAAGGTCTCGTAGAGATTGATCCTCCATGGAATGGGTAATCCTGAACGGTTAAGCAGCGCCCTGCATCTGGCGAAGGCTTTCTGGTGACGCTGCTGTGAGCTCGACAGACTCACCGCAACCGCAAGCCGATGTCTGGTTTGGATTATTGAAAACAAAACCAGTGCGCAACGTGGTCACTTCGAAATCCATTTGAGTGCCAAGCAGGAATAACACGGCTTCTGGAGCAATATAGACCTTAGCTCCGTTCTTTTCGACGGAATCATCACCGGCCTTTGGCTCAGTGACGAGATCAATCGTATATTCCATGCCAGCGCAGCCGCCTTTTTTTACGCCTACGCGGATACCGAGGGCACCTTCACGGGAAGCCATGATTTCATTAACGCGCGCTGCGGCTGCATCGGTAAGCGTCAAGACTGAGAAACGGCCCATGTTCATCTCTTCCGGTGTTATGCTGGTTTGTGACTGAAGAATCATCCAGTCTGTTCGCAACGTTGCGCTTTTCTGCGCGATTGCCACGTTTTTACTATAGTTAGTGTTGTAACATCATTACTGCAAGACACCAAATCAGTCGTTGTCCTGGCTGGCAAACACATCTTGGTGTGCTGCAACCAAAGAATTGCTGGAAGAGGAGACGCGTATGTTGATTGAACGCATAAAGCCTTTGATGCTTGCCGGGATTGCTGGCGTTTTCAGCACGATGATTTTGGTCTCTGGCACGCAAGCGCAGGAAGCGCCTAAGAAAGCAGCTTCTGAGCAGGAACAGACCAAGCCGGTCGAAGAGACAAAACCGTCTGAGCAGACGCAGGACGCGTCTGATGGCGTTACGGTGCCTGATTATCGCGATGATAGGTCCACGCCGCAGGCGTTAATGGAATCCTATTATAATGCGATCAACCGCAAGGAATATGCTCGCGCTTATAGCTATTACTCGGAAGAAGGACGTGAACCGGACTTTAAGGTCTTCGTTAAAGGTTATGAAAAAACCAAGAGCGTGAAGGTTGCAGTTCGTAAGACTGATCCAGATCCGGGGGCAGGGCAGATTTACTGGAGTCTTCCGATTGCAATCGAATCCGAAAGCGATGATGGCAAGAAGGAAGTTTATACCGGCTGCTATACAATTCGCCTTACCAATCCCGGTATGCAGGAAGAGCCACCATATAAGCCTATGCAGATTGTGACCGGTTCGCTCACCAAGTCGCCGCTTGAAATTGAGAAAAGCGTTCCGGAAAGCTGCGAAGCGCCATAATGAAAGATGTTGCTTGACCTTACCACGATGGGAAGCTGCATTGTGGGTATAGTGAAAGCAAGGAGTGATTTAAATGGTTACGTTTTCAATTCCCAAGATGAAATGTGGCGGTTGTGCTGAGAGCGTTACAAATGCACTGCACAAGATCGATGGAGCATCCACGGTGGATATTGATCTCGATAAGAAAGAGGTCAAATTCGTAAGCAATGCTTCAAATGACGATGCACTCAACGCACTTGCTGCAGCGGGCTATCCAGCAACGATCACGCAATAATGTGATCAACCTCACAAGCGTTTTGATAATGCATGACTTGTAAGACGCTTATCCAAAGCCTAAGTGCCGGACGCAGATGCGCCCGGCATTTTTGTTTTGATAGAATGATATACGGTGCGGAGAGGCGACCAAGTGCTGCAGCTAGGCCTGCAAAACTTGTGTTTGATTGACTGGAAGGCCGATTTTTGCCACATCAGCGGCAAATCTCGTTTATGGTGCCCCGTAACGACAGCGAACTGAGATGATAGCATTGGATGCGTTATCCAGGCCCTGTTCATAAAGGGTGCCAGAAGGCATAATCATCGCGTTATCGCGATATAGAAGGATGTAGGGCATGGCTATGGCAGCCGATTTCCAGGATCTTCGCACGAAGATGGTCGATAACCAGATCCGTACCACGGATGTAACGGACCTTCGGGTCATCGACGCTTTTCTGACCGTTCCGCGCGAAGTTTTTGTTCCGGCAAACCGTCAGGTGCTTGCCTATATCGACGAAGACCAGCTTCTCGAAGGCGAGGGCACTGCGCCACGCTATCTGATGGAGCCGTCACCTTTTGCAAAGCTTATTCAGCTCGCAAAGGTAAATAAGAACGACGTCGTTCTCGATATCGGCTGTGGCACTGGTTACTCTTCGGCCATCCTTTCTGAGCTGGCAGGTTCGGTTATTGGTCTTGAAAGTGATTCCTCTTTGTCAGCTATTGCAGCGGCTCGTTTGCAGGAATTGGGCCATGACAATGTTGTGATCGTTTCAGGCGATTTGAAAGCAGGCTACCCTTCTGAAGCGCCTTACGATGTGATTTTCATCGAGGGTGCAGTTGATTTTGTACCGGAAGTACTTTTCAATCAGCTAAAGGAAGGTGGTCGTTTGATCGCCGTCGAAGGCCGTGGAAACGCCGGAGTTGCAAGGATTTACGTGAAAGAAAACGGCGTGGCTTCTGGTCGTAGCGTTTTCAACACTGCAGTTCGTCCGCTTCCAGGTTTTGAGCGTGTTGAGCAGTTCGAGTTCTAATCCAGAGCATGGGGCAATTCTGCAACGATGCGGAAATTGTTTGTGAAAGCACTGGCGGGAAAGATGGAAATAGCGGAATTTACACGTTATTAAGTCTTCCCGAACCGATCGGTTCGATTATAGATTCGTTTGTTCTTATATGAGGTATACGGTGTTCAAAGCGTGCAAAGGACTTATGGCGGCGGCAATACTCCTGTCGGGCACCGTTTTATCGGGCCAGGCCGCTTTGTCAGAGACGCTGAACGGCGCTCTCATGAAGGCGTATAAGAACAATGCTACCCTGAACTCATCGCGGGCAGGTGTGCGTATTCAGGACGAAAATGTTGCGATTGCAAAATCCGGCTATCGTCCACAGATCACCGGTAGCTATAACGTAGCTCGTGGCAAGTCGCCTACCTCTGATTATAGAACGACCGGCACTTACGGCATTGAGCTTAACCAGATGTTGTTCGATGGTTTTCAGACCAAGAACAACGTTGCTTCAGCAGAAACCACAGTTTTTGCTCAGCGCGAGAATCTCCGAAATGACGAACAGAACACGCTCCTAGAGGCCGTTCAGGCCTATATGAACGTGTATCAGCTTCGCCAGATTGCGGCTTTGCGCGAGAAAAATCTGGCCGCTATGAATGAGCAGGTACGCGCCTCGCGTGCTCGCCTTGACGTAGGTGAAGGCACTCGTACCGATGTTGCTCAGTCAGAATCGCAGCGTTCTACTGCAATCGCGCAACTCAACTCTGCTCGTGCAGACGTTAAGTCTGCCGAAGCGACCTATGTTCAGGTTATCGGCTCACAGCCAGATCGCCTTTCTACGGCACCAGCTGCAAAAAATCTGCCACGTTCACCAGACCAAGCCTACGCGAATGCAGTTACCGTGCATCCTGGTATTCTTGCCACTCAATATGCAGTTAACGCGCAGGGCTTTAACGTCAAGGCCAAGGAAGGCGCTTTGCTGCCGACTGTCGGTCTGACGGCAAGTGCCAGCCATCTCGACACCTATGCCGGTACTAGTGTCGGTGACGGTAACTCTGCTTCGGTTGGAGTTGGTGTAAGCATTCCAATCTATACCGGTGGCCGCACCTCTGCACAGGTCCGCCAGGCTAAGGAACAGCTCGGTCAGGCACGTATCGAAGTCGATATCGTTCAGGATAAAGTTCGTCAGGCAATCAGCTCTGCTTGGTCGCAGCTTGAAGCAGCTCGTGCATCCGTGAAAGCGAACCGCGATGGCATCGCTGCAGCTCAGCTTGCTCTTGATGGTGTGATTGAAGAACGTAAAGTTGGCCAGCGCACGACGCTAGACGTATTGAATGCTCAGAATGATCTCGTCAGCGTACAGATCGCACTCGTTCAGGCTGAACACGACTCGATTGTTGCAAGCTATGCGCTTCTGAATGCCAGTGGACGTATGACGGCACAGGACATGCAGTTGCAGGTCGCTCAGTACAAGCCTGAAGAACATTACAATGCAGTCAAGGACAAATGGTTCGGTTTGCGTACACCAGATGGTCGCTGAGCCCTATCATAAGCATTAATAAAAACGGCGCCCTCATCGGCGCCGTTTTTGTATGATTCGTCTTTCGGTTCGTAAATCTTAATAAAATGATAAAGCTGTGGGTTCGGATCACACATACCTGTGCAGGGATTCTCAAATCGCTGCATGTCCGATACCCTTAATCCATTGATTCTCTGCCTGTGTGAGTAATTGGCAAAAAGGGAAAGACGGACAGCTATGGCACAAACATCCAGCGCAGCACGCGAACCGTCGATGGAAGAAATCTTGGCTTCCATTCGCCGGATTATCGAAGATAGCGATGTTACGCGTCATCCGGCGCCTGCCGCATCCGCATTTCCTTCTCGTGGTGAGGTCGCCAAATTCCGCCGACCTGCAACGATAGAAGAGCAACAGCCTGAAGCAGTGGAGAAGCCGGTGGCAAAAGCCCCGATTTTCTCTGAGGAACCAATCCTGCGCGGCCCGATTGTCGAACCTGCAAAAGAGGTTGCTGTTGCTGACGAAACTGTCGATGCCGACGAAGAAGAGGCTGACTTCATTCCTGACGCGCAAAACGATGACAATCGTAGCGGAATCGTCGAAACTACTGGCGAGATAGACAATACCGTGTCGGCTGAAGCTCAAGTTGACGATAAGATCAGTGCGTCATGGACCGAAGACGTGTCAGAACCAGAGGCTGAAGTGGCTCCAGTTGCTGAGGCGCAGCTTGCTGACTTGAAAGCGCAGGGCGCAGCACATATTTTGTCGGAAGGTACAGGACGTAAAGTGGCTGCAGCTTTTCAGGATTTGAACCACGCTGTTCATTCCGAACCGCGCCGTTCCTTTGATGAAATCGCATCAGATCTTTTGCGTCCAATGCTACAGAATTGGCTCGATACCAATCTGCCTCCGCTTGTCGAGCGACTTGTTCGCGAAGAAATCGAACGTGTGGTGAGAGGCGAACGCTAACCGTCACACGTCAGATTGGACTCTTTAACCCGTCTGTCATGCAGGCGGGTTTTCACTTTTAGGGTGATTTGTCGGCTGTTAGTTGCTATTCACCCGTCAATCAATTCATTCCGCATAAAGACCGGACGTTTCCATGCTTGAGAAGACTTATGACGCCGCGGCCGTAGAGCCGAAAATCGCTGAACGCTGGGAAGAAGCTGGCGCATTCAAGGCGGGTGCAGGTTCAAAGCCTGGCGCCGATCCATTTGCTGTGGTTATTCCTCCGCCGAATGTGACGGGGTCGCTTCACATGGGCCACGCGCTCAACAATACGATTCAGGACATTATGGTCCGCTTTGAACGTATGCGCGGCAAGAACGTTCTTTGGCAGCCAGGCATGGATCATGCGGGTATTGCCACGCAGATGGTTGTTGAGCGCCAGCTCGCTGAGCGTCAGGAACCAAATCGCCATGCCATGGGCCGCGAAAAATTCATTGAACGCATCTGGCAGTGGAAGTCGGAATCCGGAGGCTTGATTTCCAATCAGCTTCGTCGCCTCGGCGCATCATGCGATTGGTCGCGTGAACGTTTTACGATGGACGAGGGGCTGTCACGCGCTGTTCTTGAAGTGTTTGTCTCTCTTTACAAGCAGGGACTGATTTATCGCGACAAGCGCTTGGTCAACTGGGATCCGAAGTTGCTTACCGCAATTTCCGATATTGAAGTCGAATCCCGCGAGATCAAAGGCCATCTGTGGCATTTGCGTTATCCGCTGGAAAACATTCCTTTCGATCCAGAAAACCCACATACATTCATTGTTGTCGCCACCACGCGGCCTGAAACAATGCTTGGTGATACGGGTGTTGCTGTTAATCCGAAGGATGAGCGTTATCACGCTTCAATTGGCAACAATATCGTACTGCCACTCGTTGGCCGCCGTATTCCGATTGTTGCGGATGATTATGCTGACCCGGAAGCAGGTTCCGGTGCGGTTAAAATCACGCCTGCTCATGACTTCAACGACTTTGAAGTAGGCAAGCGTAATGATCTGCGCGTCATCAATATTCTCACGCCTTCTGCTGCTATCACTCTCAAGGGCAACGTTGATTTCCTTGAAGGTCTGGAAGTAACGCCTGAACTCAATGCGCTTATCAACGAGTTTGAAGGACTAGACCGTTTTGCCGCGCGCAAGCGTCTTGTCGAAACGCTTGAAGAGCGGGGCTATCTCGAAAAGATCGAGGATCACACGCATGCGGTTCCGCATGGTGATCGCGGTGGCGTACCGATTGAGCCTTACCTGACCGACCAGTGGTATGTGAATGCGGCTGAACTTGCAAAGCCAGCTATGGCTGCGGTTCGTGATGGGCGCACGCAGATTGTGCCGAAGAACTGGGAAAAGACCTACTTTGACTGGATGGAAAACATTCAGCCATGGTGTGTTTCGCGTCAGCTCTGGTGGGGCCATCAGATCCCGGCATGGTATGGACCAGATGGAAAGTGGTTCGTCGAGAAGAGTGAAGAGGAAGCCAAAGCTGCGGCTCTCGCACATTACGGCGAAGACGTTGCTCTGGAACGCGATACGGACGTTCTGGATACCTGGTTCTCATCAGGTCTCTGGCCGTTCTCCACACTCGGCTGGCCTGACAAGACACCTGAACTCGCGGCCTATTATCCAACCAGCGTTCTGGTAACTGGTTTCGATATTCTGTTCTTCTGGGTTGCCCGCATGATGATGATGGGCATGCACTTCATGGATGAGATTCCGTTCCACACGGTTTATCTCCACGCGCTCGTGCGCGATAAGCACGGCGCAAAGATGTCGAAGTCCAAGGGCAATGTTATCGATCCGCTTGAGCTGATGGATGAGTATGGAGCAGACGCTCTGCGCTTCACACTTGCGATCATGGCGGCTCAGGGACGCGACGTGAAGCTCGATCCAGCGCGTATTGCTGGCTATCGTAACTTCGGCACCAAGCTCTGGAATGCAACACGTTTCGCACAGATGAATGGTGTTAAGCTCGACCCGAACTTCAAGCCTGATGATGCGAAACTCGCTGTTAATCGCTGGATTCTGACTGAGCTCACGAAAGCAACAAGCGCAGTTACTGAAGGCATTGCGAACTATCGTTTCAACGAAGCAGCAAGCGCTGCCTATCGTTTTGTCTGGAACCAGTTCTGCGATTGGTATCTGGAACTGCTCAAGCCGATCTTTATGGGCGATGATGAGGCTGCCAAGGCTGAAGCACAAGCAACGGCTGCTTACTGCCTGGATGAGATCTATAAAATCCTGCATCCGTTCATGCCGTTCATGACCGAAGAGCTTTGGACATTAACCGCAGGAGAAGATGCAAAGCGCGATACAGTTCTTGCTTTGGCAGAATGGCCAGAACTGTCGTTTGAGGATGAAGAGTCCGCCGCAGATATCAACTGGCTGGTTGATCTTGTCATGGGCATTCGTTCTGTTCGTGCGGAGATGAATGTTCCGGCAGGTGCTGTTGCACCGATTGTTGTTCTCGAAGCGAATGAAACAACCATTGATCGTTTCGCGCGTCATGATGCTGCTATCAAGCGTCTTGCGCGTGTGGAATCGGTTTCCTTTGCTAATGAAGCACCAAAAGGCTCTGCTCAGCTGGTGCATGGCGAAGCCACGATTTGCCTTCCTTTGGGCAGTCTGATTGATCTGAAAGCTGAAGCCGCTCGCATGGCGAAGGAAGCAGGTAAGATCGCGGCCGAAATGGAAAAAATCGAGAAGAAGCTCTCAAACGAAAAGTTCGTGGAGAACGCCAAGGAAGAAGTTGTTCAGGCAGAACGTGAGCGGCTCGCTGAACTCAAAGATGCGGCTGCACGCGTTGCAACCGCCGAAGCACGTATCCGTGAAGCAGGCTGATTTCGGCAGTTAGAAGCAGCTTTACCTCGAATCACAAGCCCGGCAATTTCGCATTGCCGGGCTTTTCTGTGTCGGTGGGTCACAATTAGCTTGTTTCAAGGCGCTCTAAAGTTCATCGAACCGTCGTTTCGATTGTTTTTTCGCGCTGTTGCGCTTTAGCAACAAGGCGTGATTTGGGCCGAAAAGTGGCTAAAATTGGCGTTTTAAAGCAGGTTAGAACCAAGAAATTTAGAAGAATTCGCAATTAGCATGCTAATTTTGTGCTTTTCGCTAAAACACATCTTCGCTACTCGCTGTTCTCCCAATTTATCTATCTTGCGGGCTGAATCCTTCCTGATTTACGTTTGCGTCAAAGTAAATTGCTGAAGTTCATTGCATTCTGTTTGGGAGGACACTTTATGAAACTGCAGCGCATGAAAGCTGTCGGAATCGCAGCCGGTCTGTTGGGGAGTGCCGTAAGTGCACATGCAGGCGGTTTGGAGCGTAGCTCGCAGGATTTTGATATCCTGTTTGAGCAGGGAACCGTGATCGACACGACGGGGACTTTCGTTTCGCCACAGCGTAAGCTGAAGAACATTCGTGGTCCAATTGGCGACAGAACCGGTAACATCAACCCGTTGAGCGGTCGTCCTTATTCCTCTGACGTCGATGAGGCCAAGAGCTATTGGGTTCCGAAGTTTTCGGCAAAGGTTGATCTTACTGACGATCTCGCTTGTGCGGCCCAGTACCGTCAGCCTTGGGGTATTCATACGGATGTAGGTACAGACAACCTTCGTATGTTTACGGCTATCGAGCAGAAGATTTCCTCCAACGATTACGGCCTGAATTGTTCTTATCGGTTCAATGCGGGGGAAAAGGGTTACTTCCGCCTTCTCGGTGGCGTTAGCTATCAGGAGCTGAAGGGTGAGCAGACCCGTATGATCCCTCCGGGTTCAGCTTTCGGTGGTACGTTCCGTGTCGCTTCGCTTGATGTTGAAGACAAAGCTTTTGGCTGGCGTATCGGTGCTGCCTACGAACTTCCTGAATACGCAATTCGTGCAAGCGTCGTGTATCAGTCTGAAGTCAAATACAATCTGGAAGGCACTATTGATAACCTGGCTCTGAGCCCGCTCACTGGGCGCTCGCTTCCAATCGCTGTCGCAGGTGATGTTGCTACGCCGCAGTCTGTAGAGTTCAAGTTCCAGACGGGTATTGCTCCTGACTGGCTCGCATTCGGTTCGGTCAAGTGGACCGATTGGTCGAGTGTTGAAACTGTTGCATTCGACTCTTCTGCCAATCTTCAGCTGGCGCCTGGTGTAATTGTTCCTAAGGGAACGAATATCACAAACCTGAACCTCTACTATCAGGATGGCTGGACTGTCAGTGGCGGTGTTGGTCACAAATTCAACGAACAGTGGTCTGCTGCTGCAACCGTTACCTGGGATCGCGGAACGACAACCGATTTGACATCGCAGACCGACCTCTGGCTCTTTGGTCTGGGCACAAACTACAAGGCAACGGAAAACTTTGAAATCCGTCTCGCTGGTGCTGCTGGCTGGCTCACGTCGGGCGAAATGGACGATACCATCGTGAACGGTAAGCCAAACGCTACCGGCTCGAAGGGTGAGTTTGGTAATGATTTCGTCGGCGGTCTGTCGCTGACGGCCAAAGTTAAGTTCTGATCGTCTGAACACCACAATGAAAAGCCCGGCTTCGAGCCGGGCTTTTTTGTTTCAAGCTTAGTATCTTATTGCTCAAGTCGAGCGAGCAGAGAGGAGGTATCCCAGCGACCGCCGCCGATCTTCTGCACTTCCTTATAGAACTGATCAACAAGGGCTGTTACCGGAAGAAGCGCGCCGTTGCGGTTGGCTTCCTCAAGGCAAATCCCAAGATCCTTGCGCATCCAATCAACAGCGAATCCAAACTCATATTTGCCTTGGTTCATCGTGTTATGACGATTTTCCATCTGCCAGGAGCCTGCAGCACCTTTGGAAATAACGGCAACCAGTTTCTCGATATCGAGACCAGCTTTTTTACCAAAGTGAATACCTTCCGCCAGTCCTTGCACCAGACCTGCGATGCAAATCTGATTGACCATCTTGGCAAGTTGTCCAGAGCCAACAGGCCCCATAAGCCCGACCGAGCGCGCATAGGATTCAATGATCGGCTTTGCTTTTTCAAAGACCGCCTCTGATGCGCCGACCATAACCGTAAGGACGCCGTTTTCAGCTCCAGCTTGACCGCCGGAAACTGGCGCATCTATGAAGTGAAAACCGCGCTTTTGCGCTTCCGCGTCAAGCTCGCGTGCAACTTCGGCTGAAGCTGTCGTGTTATCGATGAACACGGCATTCTTTTTCATTGTTGCAAAGGCGCCGTTCGGCCCGGTTGTCACTTCACGCAGATCGTCGTCGTTGCCCACGCAGCTGAAAACAAAATCTGCATCACGAGCTGCTTCCGCCGGGGTGGCCGCATGATTTCCACCAAACTGTTCTGCCCACTTGGAAGCTTTTGCACTTGTTCGATTATAAACGGTAACGTCGTAGCCGCCCTTGGTTTTCAGGTGACCAGCCATTGGATAGCCCATCACGCCGAGGCCGAGGAAGGCCACTTTAATTGCTGTCATTGTCAGATACCTCCGGAGGGAATGCGTAGAAACATCGATTAGGTGAGGGGTGTCATCACTGCCTTGCGATAGGCTGCACGCTGCGTAAGACGCTGATACCAGCCTTCAAGGCGGGGCATTGAGGGGCGTGTGATGGGTAATTCGAACCAAGCATAGGCATAGCAACCAAGTGGAATATCACCTATGCCGAAATTATCGCCGGAAAACCACGGTTGTACGGCAAGTGCTTCTTCCGCAATTTGGAGCGATCGAGTCATGCCTTCAATGCCGCGCTGCAAAATCGCTGGATCGCGCTTGTCTTCAGGTAAACGGATCAGATGCATCATCACATCTCGGAAATCGCCAAACAGGGTAGTCGACGACCAATCAATCCACTTTTCAGCTTGAGCGCGCTTGGCGGGATTTTCGATCCATAAACTGCCGTTGGCGTGGCTAGCTGCAAGATAGCGTACAATGACGTTGGATTCCCAAAGTGTTGTGTCACCATCCTGTAAAAGTGGAATGAGGCCGTTGGGGTTTAGCGCCAGAAAGTCGGCATCCTGTAAACCGCCAAATGGACCGCCAATGTTGACCTGTTCATATTCAAGGCCAAGCTCTTCAGCCGCCCAGAGCGCTTTTCTTACATTGGTGGAATTAATTCGACCCCAGATTTTCAGCATGATGTAGCCTATCACATTGCTATGAAAACGCGCGTGTAGCGCATTTGAATAAGTATGCATTTAAAGCAGATCGCCCCCGGTAGCTGCAAGGCTACCGGGGGCGATAAATTTTCTTTTGTTTCGATGACTAGCGGACCAAATGTCTTGTCAGTCGCCGTTCAATGAAATCCCATATATGTCGCAAACACTCGACAATCAGCAGATAAATAACTGCAGCCCAGAGGTAGGTCTGGAAGTCGAATGTGCGCGAATAAGCACGGCGCGTTTCGCCCATCAGATCGAGGATCGTGATGATCGAGACAATCGCAGAACCTTTAATCATCAGAATGATTTCATTGCCGTAAGGACGCAGAGCAACGATCAGTGCCTGAGGCAGAATGACCTTCCAGAATGTCACGCGTTTGGAAATACCAAGCGCTGCTGCACCTTCCCATTGCCCGAGAGCCACACTCTGAATCGCACCGCGAAGAATTTCAGCCTGATAGGCAGCTGTATTGAGCGAGAATGCGAGGATAGCGCAATTCCAAGCGTCCCGGAAAAACACCCAGAGACCAATGCTTTCAAGAAACGGACGGAACGTACCGAAACCGTAATAGATCAAGAATGTCTGCGCGAGCAGTGGCGTGCCGCGGAAGAAGTAGACATAGCCAAACGCAATGCCACGCAACCAACGATTATTGGACATACGCGCTGCGGTAATTGGCAGGGAAAGCAGCGCACCGATGACGATAGACACTGCAACCAGTTGCAGCGTCGTCAGCAGACCCGACCAATAACGCGGCGCATAGGTTTCAAAAAGATCGATGCGCCACGTATTATAAAGATAAATGGCAAGTCCTGCGAAAAGCAGAGCCCAGAAGGCTACGATGAGGTGGCCAGCGATGCGGATGCCTGTCCAGCTTTTAACGACTGGCGGCGGTGCGAGAACTTCTGCTGTTCCTCGTGATGTGATCTCACTCATGATCATGCACCCCGCGACGCATTGTTGCCGGCATCAGCCCAACGAGCGATGCGGTTGATGAAGTAGGACGAAATGATCGCAAGGCCGAGATAGAGAAGACAAGCCACGCCGAAGAACAGGAATGGCTCTTTCGTAACGCGTGCTGCAATCGAAGTCTGGCGCAAGATGTCTGACAAAGTGATCACGGATACCAGAGACGTATCCTTCAGCAGAACGAGCCAGAGATTGGCGAGACCCGGAAGGGCGATACGGATCAACTGTGGAAGCACGACTTTGCGCATGGTCTGCCAATGGGAAAGACCGACAGCATAGCCGCCCTCATATTGACCGCGCGGGATCGCACGAAATGCGGACAGGAAGACTTCACTCGAATAGGATGAGAACACGAAACCAAGCGCCACCATACCGGCGGCAAAAGCATTGATTTCAACATTTGCATCAACGCCAAACAGACTAAGTAGGCGCTGCAAGCCCAAAGATGCACCAAAATAAACCAGGAAGAGCGTCAGAAGCTCAGGCAGTCCGCGGAAAATGGTGGTGTAGATATTGCTGGCGAGTCGGATGGATGGTTCTTGTGATTGTTTGCCCAAGGCAACAAGAAATCCGAGCGCGAGGCCGACTGGCAGAGTTGCTATTGCCAAAGATATCGTGACCAGAAGGCCCCAGGCAATACTCATCCCCCAACCGTCGGGACCGAAACTTAACAAGGTGGCGTAGTGTTCCATGCGCCTAATCTCTTCCTAGGGCTTCTCAGGTCTGCGAGTAGCAAAGCCCGATAACTTTTGAAGTTTCTCTTTATAGCCCAAATAGTTACGCCGGCTTACTTGGGAGTAAACCGGCGTTTTGATGTTAAAATATCTTAGTTTTCTGCACCGTAAGCGTCGAAATCAAAGTACTTGTCGTTGACTTCCTTGTACTTACCGTTTGCGCGGATCGCTTTGATTGCTTCGTTGAATTTTTCAATCAGCTCAGGGCGACCCTTTTTGAAGGCAACGCCGGCACCAGGACCGTGAATCTCGATCACTGGAGGGAAGGTGCCAACCATCTTACAGCAAGCGCCATCTGGCGTCTTCAGCCATTCAGCCAAGGTCACGCTATCATCGTTGACGGCATCGAGACGACCATTCGCGAGATCAAGACGATATTCTTCGGCCGTCGGATAAGCCTTGATGGTGCTGTCGGTGAAGGTCTTTTCCGAATAGTTTGCGTGCGTGGTCGAAACCTGAACACCAATCGTCTTGCCAGCGAGATCTTCCTTGGTCACGCCCTTGATGTCCGTGTCCTTAGGTGCGGCGATACCTGGAGGTGTGTTGTAATACTTGTTCGAGAAGTCGACCTGCTTCTTGCGCTCATCCGTAATGGACATGGATGCGATGAAGGCATCGAATTTGCCGGACTGAAGGGCTGGAATAGCGCCGTCCCACTCCTGGGTGACGAACTCGCATTCAGCCTTCATTTCTTCGCAGAGCGCTCTGGCGATATCGACGTCGAAGCCCGAAAGCGTGCCATCTGGCTTGATAAAGTTAAACGGAGGATACGCACCTTCCGTGCCGATCTTCAGCTTCAGTGGTTCCTGAGCGGTCGCAGTGCCTGCGGTCATGGAGCCAATGGTAATTGCAAGTGCTGCAACTGATGCTGCTGCGGCGATACGCTTTAATACGCGCATTCTAAGTCCTCTCGTTTGTTAAGGCTGGTTCCCTGATTATTCTTCTGGTTCAGCCGCTTCAAGGTACACTGTCATTCTAAACTTTAAGTAGCAATTCTGACAGTGAATCCCTTGTTGTCTACAATTAGATGCTAGAGCTGACAACGCGCAATATTTTTTCGCACTTATGCCCAATCATCCGCCCATAATCTGATATTCCCACCATTTTCCATGTCATGGCAATACGGCTAGAGTAATTTAATTGTGCATGCAAAAAGGCTGATTTAAAAGGATATCCGTGCCATATCTGCGCTTGGTAGAATTTTACCCTATAGTTTAACGTTTACACGGGGAAAATCTCAAAGCTCCATCAGCTCTACGACGAAATCGGCAATTTCTTCAATTTTATCGATATGGAAAACGGGCAATCTTTCATCATTGGCGAGATGGTCACTGGCCAGTGCAACGATGCTCGGATCATCATCAGAAAGCGGTGGTCCATCATGCCCGCCGCTACGCCTCAGCTCGACCTTCCTATGAGATTCGCGCTTATAGCCCTCGATCAAAACGAGATCGCATGGGGCCAGCTTGCTAACGATGGCTTGTAGCGAAGGTTCTTCTTCACCCATGTTTTCATGCATAATCGCGTAGCGAGCTGATGAGACTATGGCGACTTCGGAAGCTCCGGCATTTCTGTGTCGCCACGAATCCGTACCGACGTGATCAATATCGAAGTTATGGTGAGCGTGTTTCACGGTCGAAATTTTATAACCGCGCTTGGTCAGTTCCTGAACCAGCCGTTCGGTCATGGTGGTCTTGCCCGAGTTTTTCCAGCCGGTGATACCGAATAGTTTATGGGTCATCTCAGAGCCTCATTCAGCCGTTTTGCTTCAGCAAGATCGTCTGGTGTGTTGATGTTGAAGAACGGATCAAATGTTTCGCCATTGGCAAGTTGTACCAAAGGGAATTCTACCTCTTCAAAACCGATATGCCGTGCGAAAGCAAAGACACTGGCTTTTTCAGCCTGTGCCAACCAGTCATTGAGCGGCTGCGCCAAATCAGTTTTCCATAGCCCGAAGATTGGATGAACACGTCCGCCTGAACTCGCCAGCACGATAGAAGCCCCTGTTTTCTTTTGTCTTTCACAAAGTTGAGTCGCAAGATCGAGTGGAAGAAAGGGGCTGTCAGCTGCGACGCTCAACAGAAACGGGAACCCAGATGCATATTCGAATGCTGTTCGAAGACCGACAAGCGGCCCACCATGAGCGGAGGGCAAATCTGAGACAATTGGAGTATTGAGCTTTGCTAGACGGTTAGGGTCGCCATTCGCATTGACAAAGGGGTTGCTCACCTGTGGCGAAAGCCTTGAAGCGACGTGTTCAATTATCGTTTGGGAATCAAGTGATTGGAGAAACTTGTCGCCTGCGATGCCACCTTCCTGCATACGGCTGGATAAGCCGCCTGCGATGATAACCCCTGCAAGTCTGATCCCGTCTGGTGTCACGACGGATCTACTCCTGTCGGTGTTGTGGCCAAGGTGCTCTTGTTCTGTTCGCGTCTTTTGCGAATGTTCTCGCGGTAAACCATATAGATACCGCTGCCAACGACAAGGATTGAGCCGGCAATTGTGTAGGAGTCCGGGGCTTCGTTGAAAACGACGGTGCTCAACAAAATGGCCCATAACAGGCTCGAATAACGGAATGGCGATACGAAAGAGATTTCGCCTTCACGCATCGCCATGATGATAAAATGATAACCTACCAGCAATAGCCCGGCGGCCAGCGCCATAATCAGCACTGGTCCAATACCAACCGGTTGCCATCCACCCATCGGGTGAATGAGCCCTCCGCCTGTCAATGCTATGGCACCAGCAGTCAGCGTTGAGAGGTAAAGGGTAGGGACATGCGCTGGCACGCGACGCGTTGCGATATCCCGCATAGCCGCGAAGCAAACGCTGGATAGCAAAATTCCGACGGCTGCTAGACTTGCTGAGCTATCGGTGCCGGGGCGGATGATGATGATAACCCCCACAAGGCCAAAGGAAATACACATCCAGCGTCGCCAGCCGACTTTTTCGTTGAGGAAAAGAACAGCGCCAAGGGTTACGACCAAAGGGGTTGCCTGAAAAACTGCAGAGCAGAAAGCCTGCGAAAGGTGACCAAGAGAAAAAATATAGGTGACTGTCGCTAAAACCTCGCCGAGAACGCGAAGAACGGTCATTAAATCCAAAGAAAGGTTGCGAAGGGCGCCGTTGCGCCAGGCGAGTAAGCCAATTGCAATTGTCGCGAATATGCCCCGGATGAACATATACTGACCGCTATTCATCTGGGTCAGCAGATATTTCGTCATAGTATCGCCGATGGTGAATGTACCCATAGCGAGAAGCATAAAAATACTTGCACGGAAGTTTGCTGACTGCGGCACGATATGAAATCCGGTTTAGGATTGTATATCGCTATCGTATCATTTGGATTCGGTCCAATTTATACTTGTTGCAAATCCATCTAATTTATTTATCCGCCGGTAAGGCTCATATGGCGTGCGACTGCCGGGCGATTATGGTCGCGATCAATAATGAAGTCATGGCCCTTGGGCTTACGTGAGATTGCCTCGTCAATCGCATCGTTGAGAACGCTGTCACCTTCACTTGCACGCACCGCCGCACGCAAGTCTGCATCATCATTCTGGCCAAGGCACATATAAAGCATACCTGTGCAGGTGAGGCGCACGCGATTGCAGCTCTCGCAGAAATTATGCGTAAGTGGCGTGATGAAACCGAG
The DNA here is from genome assembly GCA_018798825.1 of Ochrobactrum sp. BTU1. NCBI lineage: Bacteria > Pseudomonadati > Pseudomonadota > Alphaproteobacteria > Hyphomicrobiales > Brucellaceae > Ochrobactrum > Ochrobactrum sp. BTU1. The sequence continues at coordinate 952,208 of CP076354.1, forward strand.
ACGCCCGCCCGTTTCTGCAATCGTGACATAGCGGGCAGGGCCGCCGGTGCGATACGGGATATCGGACAGGGTGAACTGTTGGCCGAGGTCGTCGCGGAGCTGCGAAAGCGGGAGATATTGATCGGTGCGATCAAATTCGATTTCGCCCATCGGCATGGTTTCGATCAGGGTCATGTCCATGTCGCGGCCATGCGCCCAGCGGATCAGTTCAGGAATTTCAAATTCATTGAAATTCTTGAGTGCTACCGCGTTGATTTTAACGCGAATGCCAGCCTTTTGCGCGGCCTCAATGCCTTCGATGACGCGGTTAAGATCGCCCCAGCGGGTGATCGTACGAAATTTTTCAGGATCAAGCGTGTCCATCGAGACATTGATGCGCCGTACACCGCAATCTGCGAGTTCGTCGGCATAGCGCGCAAGCTGTGAACCATTGGTGGTCAGCGTCAGCTCGTCCAGCGCACCTGTCTTCAGATGCCGCGAAAGCTCGCGAATGAGATGCATGATATTCTTGCGAACAAGCGGTTCACCGCCTGTCAGACGCAGTTTACGAACACCCTTCTCGATAAATGCGCTGCAGATGCGGTCGAGTTCTTCCAGTGTCAGCAGATCTTTTTTCGGCAGGAAAGTCATGTGTTCCGCCATGCAGTATGTGCAGCGGAAATCGCAGCGGTCTGTAACGGAAACGCGCAAATAGGTGATGGCACGCCCGAACGGATCAATCATTTGTCCGGTCGGAGAAACAACAGGCAGTGTTTGAGAACGTTGCATAGAGTAAGCCATTGTTTCCACATGCTGCAGAGCCTGTCTGCATCTTAGTCCTAGAGATAGGTTCCGCGAAGCGCTTTGTCCAGTTTACACCTTGGTATAGCAGCTTCAAGCAAGAGCACATTAATCGAACAGATCGATCCCTTGGCTCTTCTCATAATGGATAAAGATCAATATCTCTTTGATTTGACGCAATTCGAAGCGGCTACTGCAGTATTTATATGCAAGCCGTCATATATTGCAGAATGAAACACCGCTGGAATGACGGAGAACAATTATGAGTGATGTCTGGCCTACCGAATTGCGGGTCTCGAAGGATCGCAAGCTTTTGACGGTGGCTTTTGAAAGCGGTGAACGTTTTGAGCTGACTGCGGAACTTTTGCGGGTTCTGTCACCTTCAGCGGAAGTGCAGGGGCATTCACCTGAACAACGCGTGACGGTCGGTGGCAAGCGCGATGTCGAAATCATGCGCATGGATCCGATTGGCAATTATGCCGTCCGCATCACCTTTGACGACATGCACGATACCGGTCTGTTTTCATGGACCTATCTTCACAAGCTGGGCACCGAGAAAGACACGCTTTGGCAGACTTATCTGGACGAGCTTGCGGAAAAAGGTCTGAAACGCGATCCGCGATGAGGAAAAGGGCGGACTTTATTTTTTGCGCATCCCAAAAACCGCTGCACAGTTTTCGGGATGCGCTTAAGCCGCTCTTTATTCTTTAACCGAGATTGAGTTCCTTGAAGAAGTCGTTGCCCTTATCATCGATGACGATAAAGGCTGGGAAGTCGACGACTTCAATACGCCAGATGGCTTCCATCCCGAGCTCTGGATACTCGACAACCTCGACCTTCTTGATGCAGTCTTGCGCAAGACGAGCGGCTGGGCCACCAATCGAGCCAAGATAGAAGCCGCCATGCGTGCCACAGGCTTCGCGAACCTGACGCGAACGATTGCCCTTGGCGAGCATCACCATCGAGCCGCCAAACGACTGGAACTGATCAACATAAGAATCCATACGGCCAGCAGTGGTTGGTCCAAACGAACCAGATGCGTAGCCGGTTGGTGTCTTGGCCGGGCCTGCATAATAGATCGGATGGTTCTTGAAATAATCCGGCATAGCTTCGCCGTTTTCCAAACGTTCGCGGATTTTCGCGTGCGCGAGATCGCGTGCAACAATAATCGAGCCGGTCAAGGAAAGCTGCGTCTTTACCGGATGCTTCGACAATTCCTTGAGAATGTCTTCCATCGGTTGATTGAGGTCTATCTTGACCACATGCGACGACAGCTTTTCTTCGTCGATTTCCGGCATATATTGTGCTGGATTGGTTTCAAGCTGCTCTAGGAAAATACCTTCCTTGGTGATCTTTCCTTTGGCCTGACGATCAGCCGAGCAGGAAACACCGAGGCCAATCGGCAGCGATGCGCCGTGACGTGGCAGGCGTATAACGCGCACATCATGGCAGAAATACTTGCCACCGAACTGCGCACCAACGCCGAGTGACTGGGTCAGTTTGTGGATTTCAGCTTCCATCTCCAGATCACGGAACGCACGGCCGTTATCGGAGCCTTCGGTTGGAAGCTCATCGAGATAGCGGGTGGAAGCGAGCTTCACCGTCTTCAGGTTCATTTCAGCCGAAGTGCCACCAATGACAATCGCCAGATGATAAGGCGGGCAGGCGGCCGTACCGAGACTGAGGATCTTATCCTTGAGGAAGTCGATCATGCGGTCATGCGTCAACAGCGATGGCGTTCCTTGAAACAGGAATGTCTTGTTAGCCGAACCGCCGCCCTTGGCAACAAACAGGAATTTGTAGGCGTCTTCGCCTTCTTCGTAGATGTCGATCTGCGCAGGCAAATTGTTTTTGGTGTTCTTTTCCTCGAACATCGACAGCGGAGCGAGCTGCGAATAGCGCAGATTCTTCTTATTATAGGCATCCAGCACGCCAGCACCCAAAGCATCGGCGTCGCCACCTTCGGTCCAGACGCGACGGCCCTTCTTGCCCATGATGATCGCTGTGCCTGTATCCTGACACATAGGCAGAATGCCGCCCGCTGCAATATTTGCGTTCTTCAAGAGATCATAAGCCACGAAGCGGTCGTTATCGGTTGCTTCGGGGTCCTTCATGATATTTGCGAGCTGTTGCAAATGGCCTGGGCGCAGAAGGTGATTGATGTCGGCAAAGGCAGCTTCCGAAAGGATGCGCAGCCCTTCAGCGTCGACGCTCAGAATTTCCTGTCCCTTAAACGTATCGACCGACACATGATCGGAAGTCAGTTTGCGGTAAGGAGTTTTGTCTTCGCCAAGTGGGAATAGATCGGCGGCGCTTGCTTCTGCCATTGTGGTACCTCGCTTGCTTGCCTGCCGCATCCAAGTGCCGCCTTCGGCCCAACGGATGCGCTCCGTGATTCAGCCCTGACAAAGTCAGGGGCATATTCTGCGGGGCTTTTAGCGCGATGCAGGGCGGAATCCACTGCGGCACATTGTTCTGTTCGACACGAAACGGAGCTCGAGTGTGTCCGCAAAATCGCTTTTCAAGAAAAATTGATAGAGTTGGGCGCAAAATAATAGGAGGATGCGTTAACGTTAAAAGATTCTATACGAGATTCATCAATTCTATGGGCAAAGATTGACGCGGCTTCGCTTAATAGCGGTTGCATTGAATTGGCGGTTGGAATGCAGTTCTCCAGAAATTTGAATCGGAACATTAAAGATAATCGCAAGCGCGGTCCTTATGTCCGTAACGCGATGGCTTTCGCACTGGCAGCATCGACACTTTTCTCGACAGCGCAGGCGCAGGCAGCTAACTCTCTGCTTGAGCTGTTCCAGCAGCGTCGTCAGCAACAGGCCCAGCCGGTTCAGCCGCCTGTGCAGGTCGCACCAGCACCAAATACTGCTAAGCCAGTTTCCGTGCCTCGAGCTGCCGTGCCGCCAGCACAGCGCGTCACGGTTAAAGGACCGCAGATCTACAATTATAAGCCGGATGCTTTGATCAAGGTCGATTTCAGCGCTCTTGATATGCAGGTGACAGCGGCAGTTGATCCCGCGCGCGTCGATCCTCTGACATCAGGAATGTCGCCGTTTGGTCCGGTAAACAAGACCGACGAATCTCAGGGTGAGCTCGCTTTCGATGCCGCAACGGATTATCTGAAGACCGTCGATGTCAAAGCGGAAAAGCAAATTGCTGAAGCTATTGTCAGCTTCTATTCCGAAAAGCGCACTTTTCTTTGGTCGGCAGACAACAAGGCGCTTGATAAAGCCCGCAATGTTGCAGCCTTCTTTGCTCAGGCTGACGATGATGGTCTGAACCCGGAAGAATACGCCGTCGCTATTCCTGGCGATCATTTCGAAGAAGCACAGCTTGCCGAACGTCAGCAGAAACTTGCTGACTTTGAAATTCGCATGTCTGCGCGTGCATTGCGCTATGCAATTGATGCGGGCGAGGGCCGTGTGATTGCAGACCGCCTCAGTGGTTTTTATGATCTGCCGCGTAATCGCGTCGATCCTAAAGCCGTTCTGGCCCGTCTGGCATCTGAAACCGACCCGGTTACTTATCTGAAAAGCTTCCAGCCGAACAACGAAGCCTATGCTTCATTGAAGCGTGAACTGGCTAATACGGACGCGCCAGCTGGCGAACCTATTCGCATTTCGCTTGATAAAGCTATTCGTCCGGGTGATTCCAGCGATCAGCTTGCAAATGTTGTCGCGCTTATTACGAGACACGCTCCAGCCAGTTATCTGGAACAGCATCGCAATGTTCTGCAGGCTCATGCAGATGGAAGCATCTATGATCCAGAACTGGCCGCTGCCATCAAGGATTACCAGAAGCTTTCAGGCAGCACACCCGATGGCATTATTGGTAAGAACACGATTGCAGCCCTTCAAGGCGAGCAGGATTCGGTCAAGCGTGATCGCATTCTCTATTCGATGGAGCGCCTGCGCTGGCTGCCACATGATTTCGGCTCGCGTTACGTGATGGTCAATCAGCCATCCTACCGAGCTGAATATTTTGAAGACGGCAAAGAAAAGCTGGCCATGAATGTGGTCATCGGTTCGCCAACCCATCAGACCTATTTCTTCTATAACAAGGTCCAGATGGTTGTTTTCAATCCATCCTGGGGCGTGCCGCGTTCGATTATTCTGAACGAAATGCTGCCAAAGGTGATGCGTGATACGAGCTATCTCGATCGCAACGGCTACGAAGTTTATGTCGGCGGCAAGAAGGTTTCGGCGAGCGCTGTGAACTGGAGTGCAGTTGCTGCAGGCAAGGCGCATGTCGGCATCCGCCAGAAGCCTAGTCTCGATAATGCTCTGGGCGAACTGAAGATTCTTTTCCCGAACGCTCACGACATTTACATGCATGACACTCCGGCGAAATCCTATTTCAGCCGCGATATGCGTGCCTTGAGTCATGGCTGCATCCGTCTGGAGCGCCCGCGTGATATGGCAGCAGCAGTTCTTGGTAAGCCGGTTGAAGAGCTGAGCAAATATTTCGGTAAGGACGAACGCGGCTTGAAGGTTGCAAATCCGGTTCCGGTCTATATCGCTTACTTCACGGCTTGGCCTGATGCCAACGGTAACGTTCGTTACTTCAGCGACGTTTACGACCGTGATGCGGGTATGCAGAAAGCTTTCGATAAGACGGCAGAGTCACGCATGGCCGCTCTTTGAGCGGTCGGCGGTAACTCGGCTAAAGAATGTTTTTATCGAACAGTGCTGCTTGCATAGACAAATAACATCAAGAAAAAAGCGGACTTAGAGCATTTCAAGCAAAAGTGCGAAGCGTCTCTGCAGGGAAATCAGTTCGTCGGACTGATTTCTTTTCCTGCTGCGCTGCGTCGGATACTGCCATAAAAACAAATAGATAGAGCGGTTTCAAAGATTCGGTATTAACTGGAACCGCTCTACCCCTCTTTTCGTTCTTAATTCTGAATGAAACAGGCTTTTCCGACACCGCGTGCTGGATCACCGAAAGCACGGTTGTCACATCGTACGCCATCACGGAATACGCGCTCTACAAAACGCCCTTTCGCTCCGTAACGAACGACCTTACGACCATAGAAATCGCAGAAGCCTTTTTCTTTTGCGCATTGCTGCCACTCGCCACGACGACGATCATCGCGTCTGTTATCACGCCAATCATCACGGCGATCGTCACGCCAATCGTTTCGGCGATCATCACGACGATTGTCGCGCCAATCGTTGCGACGATCATCACGTCGATCTTCATAACGATCACGGACAACGAATGAGCAGCTTTTCTGTGCGCCAGGGGCCGGATCACCGAAAACTTGATTTGAGCAGCGCACATTCGGACCATCGATAAACTGAGACGTGCCCCGGCCATTCGCGCCATAGATCACTTCAGTTGGATACGGAAGCCTGCAGGTTTCATTTTCACCGGCGCAACGCTGCAATTGCGCAGCCTCAGCGGGTGCTGGAGCAATTACGTACATAGATGCAATAAAAGCTGACATGCCTGCGACGAGGCTAAGTTTATTAGACAGAAGAGCTGCCATGGCTAACACCATTGTTTGAATGTCTGATGAGTTCTTATAGATTTCAGTTCTTGAACATAGAATGAACGGCGACTTACGTTTCAACTGGACAAAATCGCGAATGATTTTAAATATTTGAATGCAAATCGTGTAAAAATTCCAGATAGATAGTTCCCTTTTTTTGCTGAATCCGCAAGAGTGCGAATAGATGTTTCTCGTCAGCAAGGTCGTAAGAAAATGCATGGTGAATACAAGGTCCACGGTGGCAAGCTGGTTGTTATCGATCTCGAAGTTCAGGATAACAAACTGAGCCGGGTTCAGGTCGCGGGTGACTTTTTCCTCGAGCCTGCAGAAGCCCTTGATGACATTCGTGATGCATTGAACGGTTTGCCTGCGACTGCCTCGTCCGAAGAAATTGCCAATGCGGTCCGCAAAGGACTTCGCCCAGACGCTTTTATGATCGGTTTCAGCCCTGAAGCTGTCGCTATTGCGGTGCGTCGCGCTCTTGGCGTTGCTCGTACTTGGCGCGACTATGAATGGCAGATCATCGATATTCGGCCGCTGACGCCAACCATGCATCTCGCGCTTGACGAAGTTCTGGCGCGTGAAGTGGCCGCTGGACGCCGTGCGCCGACCTTGCGCTTTTGGGAGTGGGAGCGTCCATCCATTATCATTGGAGCATTCCAGTCGCTGCGCAATGAAGTGGATATGGAAGCGACGGCTGAACTCGGCGTCGAAACAGTTCGTCGCGTAACAGGCGGCGGCGCGATGTTCGTCGAGCCGGGCAACTCGATTACCTATTCTCTCTATGCGCCGGGTGAACTCGTGCGTGATATGAGTTTTGCCGATTCCTACGCATTTCTCGACGAATGGGTCCTGAAGTCGCTTAATTCGCTTGGCATCGACGCGTTTTATAAGCCGCTCAATGATATTTCGAGCTCGAAAGGCAAGATCGGTGGAGCGGCCCAGAAGCGCTATTCAGGCGGAACTGTTCTGCATCACGTCACCATGGCTTATGACATGGATGCCGAGAAAATGGTGAAGGTGTTGCGCATTGGCCGGGAAAAGCTGTCTGACAAGGGTACGGCCAGTGCGGTCAAACGCGTCGATCCTGTCCGCAGCCAGACGGGTTTACCGCGCCGGGAAGTCATTGATCGCATGAAAGAGATGTTCGTGTCGTTGAATGGCGGTGTCACCGGGACGATAACACCGGAAGAATACGCAGCAGCCGAGAAGCTCATTGAAGAAAAATTTGCCACGAAGGAATGGCTGCATCACATTCCGTAAGCAAACATGGCTCGCAATGTCATCGCGCCGCGTGACAGCGGGTGCTAGCCATGTCATAGGGAGGCCAAGTTATCACAAGGCCTCCCACGCACATGATCCGCATCGACAGCATCAGCAAGTCCAACAGCCACCGTATTCTCTTTATCGAAGCTTCTGCCGCGTTGAATCGTGGGGAAAAAATTGGTCTCGTCGGCCCGAACGGTGCCGGTAAAACCACGCTTTTCCGCATGATTACCGGCGAAGAACTGCCCGATGAAGGGCAGGTGAATGTCGAAAAAGGCGTGACGATCGGCTATTTCAACCAGAATGTTGGTGAAATGGGTGGTCGTTCGGCTGTCGCGGAAGTTATGGAAGGCGCAGGTCCGGTCAGTGTTGTGGCCGCAGAGTTGCGCGAACTTGAAGCCGCGATGTGCGATCCTGATCGTCTTGACGAAATGGACGCGATTATCGAGCGATACGGCGAAGTGCAGGCTCGCTATGAAGAACTCGACGGCTATGGATTGGATGGTCGTGCGCGCGAAGTGCTTGCGGGTCTGAGTTTCAGCCAGGAAATGATGGATGGCGATGTCGGCAAATTGTCCGGCGGCTGGAAAATGCGCGTGGCTCTCGCTCGCATTCTTCTCATGCGCCCCGACGTTATGCTTCTCGACGAACCGAGCAACCATCTCGATCTTGAAAGCCTTATCTGGCTTGAAGCTTTCCTCAAAAACTATGATGGCGCATTGCTGATGACCTCGCACGACCGCGAGTTTATGAACCGCATCGTGACCAAGATCATTGAAATCGACGGCGGCTCGCTCACGAGCTATTCCGGTGACTATGCCTTTTATGAAGGCCAGCGTGCGCTGAACGAAAAGCAGCAGCAAGCGCAGTTTGAACGCCAGCAAGCAATGCTTGCCAAGGAAATCAAATTTATCGAACGCTTCAAGGCACGCGCATCACACGCATCTCAGGTACAGAGCCGTGTGAAGAAGCTTGAAAAGATTGATCGCGTGGAACCGCCACGTCGTCGCCAGACAGTGGCTTTCGACTTCGCACCAGCGCCACGATCTGGCGAAGATGTCGTCAGCCTCAAGGGTGTCAACAAAAGCTATGGCAGCCGCACGATTTATGACGGGCTGGATTTCATGGTTCGTCGTCGTGAGCGCTGGTGCATCATGGGCGTCAATGGTGCAGGCAAGTCGACATTGCTCAAGCTTGTCACCGGCACAACGGAGCCTGATCAGGGGATCGTCAATCTCGGTGCGAGTGTGAAGCTTGGCTATTTCGCACAGCACGCCATGGATATTCTCGACGGTGACAGCACCATTCTTGAATGGCTGGAACAACGCTTTCCAAAGGCAGGGCAGGCACCTTTGCGTGCACTTGCAGGCTGCTTCGGCTTTTCTGGCGATGATATCGAAAAGAAATGCCGTGTGCTTTCTGGCGGTGAGAAAGCGCGATTGGTCATGGCAGCAATGCTGTTTGATCCGCCAAATTTCCTTGTACTCGATGAGCCGACTAACCATCTGGATCTCGACACCAAGGAAATGCTCATTCGGGCGCTTTCCGCTTACGAAGGCACAATGCTTTTCGTATCGCACGATCGTCGTTTTTTGTCGGCGCTCTCCAATCGCGTACTGGAACTCACGCCGGACGGCATTCACCAATATGGCGGTGGCTATACGGAATATGTTGAAAGCACAGGCCAGGAAGCGCCGGGCTTACACGTCGGATAAGAAAAAGGCGGGAAATTTCCCGCCTTTTCTTTTGTCATATGCTTAGCGGTAAACAATGCCGCCATCAGTCAGGATAGCCTGTCCGGTAATATAATCTGAATCTGGGCTCGAGAGGAACGATACCAGCGAGGCAACGTCTTCCGGGGTCTGGGCGCGGCCAAGAGCGATGCCTTCAACATACTTCTTGTAGGTTTCGCCCTTTGGCGCACCGGTGATCTCCGAGAAGCGCTCATCGATCTCAACCCACATATCGGTGCCGACGATGCCCGGGCAATAGGCATTCACCGTTATGCCTGCGCTCGCATATTCTTTGGCGGCGGCTTGAGTCAGCGCACGCACAGCGAATTTCGTGGCCGAATAAACACCCAGCATTGCGAAGCCATCATGGCCAGCAATCGACGAGGCATTAATAATCTTGCCCTTATGTCCGCGCGCTTTGAATTTGGCTGCTGCTGCCTGAATGCCCCACAGAACACCTTCGACATTGATTTTCAGGATACGGTCGACTTCTTCGGGCTTAACATCGGAAATAGGCTGAACCTGTGCGATGCCCGCATTGTTGACGATGACGTCGAAACCGCCGAGTTCCTTTTCTGCATGGTCAATTGCCGCGTAGATATCATCGCGTTTGCTTACATCTGCTGAGAACGTAGAGGCCTTGCGACCCAGTGCTTCAACTTCCTTTTTTACGGATTCAAGCTTGTCTGCTTTCAGGTCGACCAGTGCAATATCAAAGCCGTCTTTTGCAAGGCGCAGAGCGATACCGCGACCAATGCCCTGTGCTGCACCTGTGACCAATGCAACTTTAGCTGTGTTTGACATGATTTATCCTTTTCTGCTGTTAAGCTGATAAGCAGTCGGGAGAACTGCTGTTGTTCAAGCTGGCATTGCCAGATGACATGCACAAGACTGTAGAACGCCGTACTTTCTGTTCATTGATCACAATCAAGTGCGCGCTAAATTATTGATGTGCCAATCAGAAACAGCTTCTTAATTAGATTGGTAAGCAGTATAGTAGATTAAATTTATCAACTTTTAGAATGTGCCATGCGCTTCCGTTCCGACAACAGAAAAACATCCTCAAAAATTGAACTACAACGCCGTCGTTTTCTCGCGATATCAGCGATGGCTTTCGCTACAAGCTTGCTGCCATCGGTACTCTATGCCGAAGAGAGGCAATCTCTACGTATTGCGCTTGCAACCAGTGTCTCCAACCTAGCTGCGGAGGTGGCAGCTACTGAAGCAAAAGAGCAGGGGCTCGATGTCGAACTGATTGAATTCAGTGATTGGAATACGCCGAATACGGCAGTTGCCGATAAGACTGTTGACGCCAATCTTTTTCAACATATTCCCTATCTGGATTACACCAACTCCAAGACCGGAAACGGACTCGTGCCGATAGCACCTGCTTTCAGCACGCCATTCGGGCTTTACTCGAAGAAATATTCAAAGCTCGAAGATCTTCCGGTTAATGCGCAGATCGCGTTTTCAGGCGATGTGATCAATACCGGCCGGTCGCTTCTTCTTCTGCAGAAGGCGGGCTTTATAGAGTTGAAGCCAGGCACAGATCACCGTGCAAGCCTCGAGGATGTTGTTATCTGGAAGAAACCGCTCAAGATCGTGCAACTGGACGGACCACAAATCGCGCGATTACTGGACGAGGTGGATGCAGCGGCGACCTATCCCACTTTTGCAAAACTCGCAGGGCTGGAAGCGTCATCAGGACTGATCTTCGAGAACGAACCGATCTACGCCTTTCAGTTCGTCACACGCCCGGAATTGCGGGATGATGTTCGATTGAAGAAGTTCATCGATATTTATCAGAACTCACCAGCTGTTAAAGCAAAGCTGCAGGAGCTTTACGGGGATATGGTTTCGTTTCCGCGTTGAAGTGCGTAGAGCGCTTGCATTTGATCTCTGGTGGAACATGCGGTTTTTAGTGGTCATTTTGCCAAATAGACCATTGATGCAGAGACGTGGTTCAGCTAGAAACGCCTAGATTGAGGCGATCACGCCTCCCGGCGATGCACCCGTAGCTCAGCTGGATAGAGTGCTGCCCTCCGAAGGCAGAGGTCACAGGTTCGAATCCTGTCGGGTGCGCCATATAATCAATGACTTAGCGTAAATTTAGGTGATGCTCACAGGTTCATTGAACCTTCTGGTCACATGCGAAATTCGCATTTGGATCTAGCCTACAAAGATTCGTTACGGGTTTCGTTGCGCTGACGCCGTTACTTTTAACTTTCCTAATTCTTATTGTTGCTCCAAGAGCGCTCGCGCCTTGTCTCATTAGAAGACTCAGGTTTTATTACGCCCAACTTTAAGAGGGTAAGGTAATATGGCTAAGAAAAGTGTGGCGGGTGCACCAGCCGTTATGGCTGTAGTAGGAGTAATACTCTTGGGTGGCGGGTTTTATCTCCAGTCCAGCGGATCGGGTGTTTCACCGGCCGATCAGTCGCGCTGTGAGGAAAACGTCAAGAACCTCTACAAAGATAGCGCCGAAGCCCAACAAACATTTATATCCAAATGCAATGAACCGGGCGTCGTTGCGATGATTGATGCACGGGTAAATGGCTCTGGTGCGTCTGATACAGCCACGGCCATTGCGTCGGCCAACCAGTCCGAGATCGGCTCTGGCGCTCTTGGTTACGGTATCATGGGTGTGGGCGTAGCACTGCTTATTTCAGGGCTTTTTGGCCTGTCTCGCGCCAAAAAGCGTGGTTGAAGCCACCGTTTAATACCAGCTCTCTGCAGCTGGCATTAAACAACGAATATGGAATAATTCACATCTTTGAAATCGGCTGAATCAGCCGATTATGTCGCTATTTTCCGTAAAGATCTGAAAGTAGGTGATGAGCAGAACTGCGAATGCATCCTGCAAAACGGGTTCCGGCTTCCAATTTAGTATGCTTTAAGAAGCCCAACGTATTTTAGCAGGAGTTCGACGTGCGCTTATCCAGCAAGGCAGCCTTAACCAGCGTGATCCCTTTTCTGATGGTTTCTGCGGCGCTTGCCGATGCAAAAACGGATTCGCTTCAACTCAGAAAAACTGTGGTTGATGGGCTTTATACCTATATCGAACTGGGCGAAAATTCTGAAGGGCGATCAAAAGCTCTCGGTGTCGAGATGGAAGACAAGGTAAAAGTACCTGTTGCAAAAGCGCAATCGGAATGGCGGGAAATAGCGCAGAACAGTACAGACCAGGCTGGCTATCAAACCTATAAAATGTGCGATACGGCAGCCAGCTCGCTTCAAGATATTATTGATACAATTGCTGGCTACATTAAAAGCGACAGCACGCAAGAGCCTGACTACGAAGCCACTTTGACCAAGTTTGGCGCGGATTTGACCGAGTGCGAAAAGGCACTGGATGTGCAGTTAACTTTCTAGCTTTCAGTATAATGGCGGCATCCATATTTCGAACGCCGCCATTCAGATAATTACTTTAGTTCAGCAATCATATCATCATAGACTTTGCAGGCGCTCGTTGGATCAGAAGCGAGCTGCGACTGCGCGCCGGAAAGCTTCTGAGCAACTTCAGCTGCTTTCTGAGGGTCCTTTGCTGCCAGTTCCTGCATCTTTGTAGAAAATTCTGTCGCTTTTGCAGTAACGTCTTCAGCTGTGCAGGCGAGCGAAGGTGAAGCAGCGGCCATCACAACAGCGATTGCGAGAAGGTATGCTTTCATTGTTCTTTCCTCGTGACTAGTCATAGTTATATTAGACAACTCCCTATAACCGGCTGAATATAAGAGGGAAATAATATTTGAATCACATAGTGTGTACAGATTTAACAATATTCCAGAGCATTATGTACGACGTGCTTCCGCGCCGCATTTCTGATAATTTTGTTAATATCGGTTCTGCTTGATTAGAATAGATCTAGTAAGATCAAAATAGTTGTCGATACTCGAACATTAAGCTTCGTTTTGTTTTCAATTCTCTGAGTTTTGCGCTTATTGAGCACTTATTAATTAAGCGTAACAGGAGATGATATGCGTCATATTCCAACTGCTATTGCCGCATTTATCGGCTTAGCCATTTTGAGTGTCGTTCTGGGGTCCTGGTATACTGTCGACGAGGGGGAACGTGGCGTCATTCTGCGTTATGGAGCCGTGGCCGGCGTTGCACAGCCGGGGCTTGGTTTCAAAATTCCATTGATAGATTCCGTCGTTCGCGTTTCGGTCCAATCCAAGGCAGCTATCTATAACGGCATGGAGGCCTATAGCCGGGACCAGCAACCAGCAACGATGAACCTCTCGGTCAACTATCGTATTCCGCCGGACCGCGTTGAAGAAGTTTATGCCACCTATGGCGGTGAAGATGGACTTCTGTCGCGTTTGGTTGAACGTCGCGTGTTCGAGGAAAGTAAGACTGTATTCGGTCGCTTCGCAGCTGTAACAGCCATTCAGGAGCGCGGTCGCCTTAATCAGGAAATCGCAGACGCTATCCAGAAAAGCGTAAGCGGTCCGGTCATCATCGATAGCGTGCAGATCGAGAATATTGATTTCTCTGATGCCTACGAGGCTAGTATTGAGCAGCGTATGCTTGCTGAGGTCGAAGTTCAGCGTCTGCGTCAGAATGCAGAACGTGAAAAGGTGCAGGCGGAAATTACCGTGACGCAGGCTAATGCGCAGGCTGACGCCCGCCGTGCAGATGCGCAGGCGCAGGCTGATTCTGTGAGGCTTCAGGCACAAGCTGATGCAGAAGCTATTCGTCTGAAGGGTGACGCTGAGGCTCAGGCCATCAAGGCGCGTGGTGATGCATTGCGCGACAACCCAGGTCTGGTTTCGCTCACACAGGCCGAAAAGTGGAACGGACAACTTCCCACGACAATGCTGCCGAACGGCGCCATTCCGATGTTGAACCTTACGCAGGAATAAGACGTTTTGATTAAATGGCGGGTCGCGAGGCTCGCCATTTTTCGTTCGTCCGAAAACAAAGAAACGCGCAAAGCTTCCGCTCTGCGTTTACATTATCTAATTTAACTATCTACTTGATAGGGTAGGAAACTTTGTCCCTGAACATTCCTCTATCTAAGAGAGGAATGGCGCGAGTGACGGGGCTCGAACCCGCGACCTCCGGCGTGACAGGCCGGCACTCTAACCAACTGAGCTACACCCGCGCATTGTTCCGATGCTTTCGATCAGGAACGGTGCTCATGTATGCGGGAACGGGATCAGCGTCAATCGTTTCTATGCGTAAGACCATAAAAAAATTCGGATAATTCTAATTTAAGGCTGATCTTGTGGAAAAGATGGGGGAATGGGAGCATTTCAGCGGCTAAAAAAGCGTATAAAATGGCGGTTTCACTAAGAAGCGGCACATCTGACTAATGTGCCGCCTGCTGGAGATTCGTTTTATCGAACAGATTCGCCCGTTTTGGGATCGATCTTGATTTCGACCTTTGCCCCATTCTTCATAAAATATTCGATTTCATAATAACCGCGATCATTCCAATCGACTTCATCAATATATTGAACATCGGCTGTTTGCTCGATTTTGGCGATTATCTCGGATAACTTTGCGCCTTCTGGCGCGGCTGCAAAAGCGCCGACGGAAGTCGCAGTGAGAAGAATGGCTGCAAGCATGGTGCGCATGAAGAACTCCTTTGATCGTTACAACCTCTAGGTAAGGCCGCAAATTCACTAATCAAGGATACGCTTCGCTGGATCTCTTATTGCCACGAGCCGAAGTGTGTCTGCAAAAAGCAGCCAAACACGAGGAAGGCCGCTATGGCCAGGGCGATCAAGAGTATTTTCATTTTTTGATCATCCGCATTGTTCAGATCACATACAAGAAAACTGTATGTGATCTGAAGCTGTCAGATAGACCGCCTTAAGGAAATGATTTCGATCAACGGTTACGATTATCGACTGAAAATGCGCCAGCACCAGTTGCGACGAGCGTCAGGAATACGAAGCAGAACAGAATTGCCGCATCGCCACCATTTGCAACTGGGAAGAAGCTTTTGGGAAAATGCGCCATGAAATAGGCAAAAGCCATATGACCCGATAGGATGAAGGCGACAGGACGGGTGAACCAGCCCAGCAAGATCAACGCGCCGCCAACAACCTCCAGCAAGGCTGATGCGATTTGCAATGCAGACAGGCTATCAGGGCCGGCAATAGGAAAACTGAATGCTTTCTGCGTGCCATGCTCGATATAAAGCAATGCCGTCACAATACGAAGGATGCCAATGGCATGAGGTTGATATTTGTTGAGCGAGCTGGTTTCTGCCATTAGTTTCTCCAAACATGAGTTTAAAATTCAACAAACCCATGAAGCCGGAAACAGGAAGAAATGCAAGCAATTGCTAATTAGAAATTGTGGTTGATGTCAGCGACAACGAGGCTGTCCCAGCCTCACATCAAACTGGCGCGGACCGACCATCCCATTTTTCATAGACTTTGAAACGATCGTCGCTCTTACGGAACAAGGGCCAGCAATTACCTGATACTGATCTTCTTTTTGATAGATGACCTTGCTGATCGGGTAATTCGGAATGGCTTGCGCAACCGCTTCAATAACAGCGTTCAGTTCTTTTGCGCGCTGATAATTTGGTGCAAGCGCCGCATAGGATACATGGGTCGCAGCCAATAGCGAAACTGCGCCGAGCATGAGTGTTAACCGTGCCATTGCAATCTCCATCCAATAGCAAGTGAGTTACATTGGAGCGGGTAGCGGGAATCGAACCCGCGCATTCAGCTTGGGAAGCTGACAAGCTACCATTACATCATACCCGCCCGCCGTGGTGATAAGGTAACATCAAGTCAGAGCGTTTTCATAATTGAAATTGATGGTATTCGCGACACTCAGTTTGATCCTGGTGCATTCATTAAAAGCCGTAAAAAGAATTCATCTCGTTTCCCCATTGATATCCGAGAATCCATCGCCATTTGCGGTGTTCGATAATTCAACTTGAATATTCAATGGGTAGTTTATGGCCATAGCTTCCAAGCGCCGAGCATTGCTGATCGTCAACCCGAAAGCCCGAAATGGTAAAGGGTTCAGCGCTGATATGCGCGCGATTCTGGAGCAAGGCGGGATATCGCTGGTAGAGAAGACTGCAAAAAGCGACGAAACAATTTCAGATGTCATTCTTGGCAATCGCGATGTTGATTTGGTGATTGTCGGCGGAGGCGACGGTACACTCAATGCAGCCGCAAAAGGACTTATGGAAACGAAACTGCCACTGGCTATCCTGCCCTTAGGTACCGCGAATGACTTTGCTCGTACGATTGGCATCCCCGCAGACCCAACGGAAGCCACGCGCCAATTACTGAATTATCAGCAACTCCCCATCGATCTGGGTGAGGTCAACGGTCATCTGTATTTCAATGTTGCAAGCATCGGTTTTAGTGCTGAATTGGCGCAAAAACTCAGTGCC
The DNA here is from genome assembly GCA_018798825.1 of Ochrobactrum sp. BTU1. Taxonomy (NCBI): domain Bacteria; kingdom Pseudomonadati; phylum Pseudomonadota; class Alphaproteobacteria; order Hyphomicrobiales; family Brucellaceae; genus Ochrobactrum; species Ochrobactrum sp. BTU1. The sequence goes on from CP076354.1 coordinate 968,865, forward strand.
GATGCCAAGAAGAAATGGGGCAAGCTTGGCTATGCCATCGCCGCTAGCCGTATTCTGATGAGATCCGAGCTTTTCACGGCCTATCTTGAACATGACGGCATAACCGAAAAGATAAAAACGCTTCAGGTGTCGGTTGGAAATGGCAAGTTTTATGGTGGTGGCATGGCTGTCGAAAAAGATGCAGCCATTGACGATGGAAAGCTCGATTTTTATAGCCTCGAAGTCGATCATTGGTGGAAGCTGTTGCGGCTCCTGCCAAGTCTTCGACAGGGTACCCAGTCAAAATGGGATGATGTGCGCGCATTTCCTACGACGGAAGTTATCATACGCACCAAAAAACCACGGCCGGTGAATACTGATGGCGAGCTCTCGACCTGGACGCCGGCTCATTTCCGCCTGCACCGCAAAGCAATCGAAGCATACCGGCCAGCATCATTCTAAGATAAGATAAAAAATGGCCCGCTCTCATTGAACGGGCCCAATTCATGACGTTAGGTGACTGGCTCGGAGGTCATAAGAGCCGTATAAGTAACGGCTCAACTCCGGGATTGTTCCCGGACTAGAAGAAAAAGTACCAGATAAACAGCACTACAATAAAAGGCACGCCAAGAAGCCAAAGGATAAGTGCACGGAACATTTTGTTTCTCCTTCATGTTGAAAAATCAACGCGCTAGAAGCACCAAAGTTCCCTGTTCGTTGAGACAGATATTTAACCATCCACAACGACTCAATTGTGGGATTTGCAAAAGCTTTAATGATCCGTCAATAATTCGGTGACATCACTAATTCCTAATAGATATTTTCGATCGACTGGTCGTGTGTAGAGTTGCGGGCGTGTGGCGTATGAGTTCGAACCGGTGGCAAAACCGTGCTGGAAACGTAGGGCTATCGATTAAGCGTGAAAAACGCGGATCGACTGCAATGTTGACATTCATGGCATTAGCCGTGGCTCTCGCGGGTTGTGCGAGCGCTCCACAACCGAAGTCATCGAAGAAAAAACACCCCAAAGAATATTTTGCCGAATCCAAATATGGCGTCAAAGCCAGCCCCCGAGTTACCAATGTTCAAGGGAAGCCTCTGCCTCGCGGCGGTGGGCGCAACCAGATCGGTCAACCCTATCAGGTCAAAGGCCGTTGGTATTATCCAAAAGAGAACAAGAACTACGCCTCGACGGGCCGCGCCTCTTGGTATGGCAGCGCTTTTCATGGCCGTCTGACCGCCAATGGCGAAATCTACGACATGACGCATCTGACGGCAGCGCATCCAACAATGCCGCTGCCAAGTTATGCGCGTGTCACAAACACTTTTAATGGCAGCTCCATCATCGTTCGCGTGAATGATCGTGGGCCATTCGAGCGTGATCGCGTTATCGATCTGTCGCAGAAGGCTGCCGAAATGCTGGATTACCAGCATCATGGTACCGCTGATGTGAAGGTTGAATATGTTGGGCGTGCGCCGCTTGATGGGCAGGATGATGCTTATCTGATGGCGTCTTACCGTTCGGGCAATGGCGATCCTATCGGACAGCCAGCCACGGGCGTCATGATGGCCATGAATGCGCCGACACCAACACCTGCGGGTATCGCAGCCATGCCGGTCCCACAGTCTTCGCCATTTGAAGTTAATCCCGCTTATGGCGATGGCGAAATGCCGTTGCTTCCTGCCAACGTTCCAGTTCCATCGCAGCGTCCGGCTGGCAGCTTTGGCGTTGCCACAGCAGCGCGTATTGGCGGTCTTGGATATGCGTCGGATCGCCTGGCTGCATCAGCCTATGCAGAAGAGCGTACCTATGGCAGCATCCTGACAGCAAACGCTGTTTCCGATGCATGGAAGCGTCGCAATACGGAAGATCAGCGTGAATATGTCGAAATCGGCATGTTTAACTCGCTGGAAGATGCGATGAAGCTCGAAAAATCTCTGCCTCGCTCTGCGCACGTTACGCGCACAAAAATACCGACAGAGCAGGGTGATATTTACGAGCTGACAGCTTTTGCCGAAAAGGGCAATAACGACGATCTGCTTCGCGCTGCATGGAAGGCTGGAGCGACCGACGCCTTTGTCGTTCGTGCGGACTGATTTCGGCCAGAAACGCCGCTTAGCTTCGTCAAAGAAGAAGCATGACGGGTGTAAGATGGGGCGTTTCTCGATAAGCATAAAGCTTGCATCGGCGGTTGCCGCTGCCGTTTTAATAGCCGCACCGTGCTATGCGCAGACGGTGCAGGCTGGCTTTGCAACGAAAGCGCCACAGGTGCTTTTGTTAGACGACAAGAGCGGCACAGTTCTTCTTTCAAAAAATCCGGATATGAAAGTCCCACCGGCATCGCTTGCCAAGCTGATGACGGCGGAAGTTGTCTTTGAGGCGCTTGAAAAAGGCAACACGACGCTCGAAACCACCTATCCGGTTACTGAATATGCCTGGCGTACCGGCGGAGCGCCGTCCGGCACATCGACCATGTTCGCTGCCATTAAATCCACCCCGACCGTTGCCGATCTTCTTCAGGGCATGATCGTGCAGGCGGCCAATGATGGCGCCATCATTCTCGCCGAAGGCCTGTCTGGTAGTGAAGGTGCTTTTGCTCAAGCAATGAATGAGCGCGCGAAAGAGCTTGGCTTGACTAGCTCGAATTTCGTGAACTCCACCGGATTGCCTGCTCCCGGACAAACGGTGACGCTGTCGGATCTGATAAAACTCGCGCGCCACATCCACAGCGCTTATCCGGAACGCTATAAATATTACGCGCAAGAAGCGTTTACCTGGAACAAGATCATGCAGCGCAATCGAAACCCGCTTTTGCGGCTCGACATCGGTGCTGATGGCATGGGAACGGGTTACACTGAAGCGTCCGGTTATGCGCTTGTTGGATCGGCAGAACAGAACGGGCGTCGGCTTTTCCTGGCGATGAGTGGTCTAACAAGCATCAAAGAACGTGAAGAAGAGGCGAAGAAGCTCATTCAGTGGGGTATGACTTCATTCGATACCGTGAATATTTATGCGGCTAATGAAGAGATCAGCACGGCGAAGGTTTTTGGTGGTTCGGCGTCCAGTGTTCCGCTGAAAGTGAAAGATGGCGTTGAATTGTTGCTCCCCAAGGAAGGGCGCGACAAGCTGAAAGCGCGTATTACATATCAGGGACCTCTCAATGCACCTGTTTTAGCCGATACTGAGGTCGGGACGCTGCAGTTTGAACTGAATGGCAATGTCGTTCAGCAAATGCCACTTTACACGGCGCAGGAAGTACCTGTTGGTACGCTATCGCAGCGAGCCATGGGCGCAGTCATGGAACTCTCCACCGGTTGGTTGAGGAAGTATCTTTAACGCGCATCCCGAAAAGTGCGTACCGGTTTTCGGATGTGACGCGGTTTAGAAGAGATATCCGACGTTCCGAACTGATGTAATCAGATCGAAAAGCGGTCCAGATACTCGACCTTGCGAACAAACGCCGCTAAATAGATTAGGAGCCTGAACAGGCGATAATTCAGTTTGCGGAAGTCAATTTGACCGGATTATTCATTACATTCGAGGGTGGGGAAGGCGCGGGTAAATCGACCCAGATCGCCTTGCTGGCAGAGCATTTGCGCGCTCTTGGGCTTGATCCATTGATAACACGCGAACCCGGTGGTTCTGCGGGTGCAGAGGCTGTTCGCCATGTGATTCTGAGCGGTAATGCCGAAAACTATGGTCCGGCCATGGAAGCATTGCTGTTTGCCGCCGCGCGTGCCGATCATGTTGATCAGCTGATCCGTCCTGCGCTTGCTGAAAACCGCATTGTGCTTTGCGACCGCTTCATCGATTCGAGCCGCGCCTATCAGGGTGTTACAGGCAATCTCAATGCCACCTATATGGCGGCGATTGAGCGTATCGCCATCGACGGTGCCATGCCTGATCTCACGATCATTCTCGATATTCCTGCGGAAAAAGGTCTTTCACGAGCCAACAAGCGGCGAGGGGCTGACGTGGCGGATCGTTTCGAGAAAGAAGCGATTGCCGTGCATGAAGCGCGCCGTCAGGCTTTTCTTGCCATTGCAAAAGCTGAACCCGACCGCTGCAGGATCGTCGATGCGGACCGCGCTCAAGATGTAATTTCTGCCGACATCATCGCCATCGCTGATGAAATTCTGAAGAAAAGAGGTCTTCTGTGATCGAAGAACTCGATGTCCCCAAAGCTCATGATTCCATCGAGGGCGTGGCCGAACCGTCGGCAAGCGATTATCTCACCGGCCATAGTGAAATCGCCGCTTTTCTCGCACAGGCCTATCGCGAAGACCGTATGCATCATGCGCTGCTTTTTGAGGGCGAGCAGGGTATTGGCAAGGCGACTCTGGGCTTTCATCTGGCAGGCCATATGCTGGCTCATGCAGACCAAGCACTTGCCCCTGAAACTATAGGCGTACCTGATTTCAGTAAGCCACTCTGGCGGCAGATCGCAGGCGGTATGCATCCAGCTGTGCTGCATATCAACCGCCCCTTTGATCAGAAGACGGGCAAGTTTAAAACCGGTATTCCCGTTGAAGAAATTCGCCGTGTTACCCATTTTCTGACCCGCACGGCATCTGACGGCGCATGGCGTATTGTGATTGTCGACCCCGCCGACGACATGAACCGCAACGCTGCCAATGCGCTTCTCAAAACGCTGGAAGAGCCGCCAGCCCGCGCAATCTTCATTCTGATTTCGCATTCGTCGGGACGGTTATTGCCGACGATCCGTTCACGCTGCCAGAGCATCCAGTTCAAGCCACTTGCGGATGAGCCACTCACTAATGCATTGGAACATATCGGGCCAAGTGTTGGCCTCGATGCGGGTGACATCACGCCAGCGTTGCTCACGCGTTCAGAAGGCAGCGTGCGCAAGGCGCTGCTGCTTGTAGCACACGGTGGTCTGGAAGTATCCGATACGGTTGATGCAATCTTGCAGGGGCAGAATTTCGACCTGCCGAAAGCACAGGCGCTATCAGGTGTTCTCAATGGCCGCGAGGCGGAGGTTCAATATGAGCTGTTCCGCGATTATCTCATGAGCCGCATCGCCGATGAAGCTCGCCGCTATGCAGATTCGGGCCAACTGCGCGAAGCCGATCAGTGGTCACGCTACTGGAGCGAACTGACACGCGAAATTTTCAATGCCGAGACCTATAATCTCGACCGCAAGCAGGCCGTTATGATCCTTTTGGAAAAAACGCATCGCGCTTTTCGATCTGGCGTGCCTCCGCTTACGTGACATGCCGACTTAGTTGCGTTATGTCACCGCTAACGTTTTTTAAACATCACACTTGAAGAAGCCGGATTTCTGATGAGCCGCGAAAAATTCTACATCACCACCGCGATTGCTTACCCGAATGGCAAGCCGCATATCGGCCATGCTTATGAGTTGATTGCGACCGATGCCATGGCGCGTTTTCAGCGTCTGGATGGCAAGGACGTTCACTTCCTGACCGGCTCGGATGAACACGGCATCAAGATGTTGCAGAGCGCGCGCAAGGAAGGCATCACGCCCCGCGAACTCGCAGATCGCAACACGGCTGCTTTCCAGCGCATGGGTGAGTTTCTGAACAGCTCGCACGACGATTATATCCGCACCTCGGAAGAACGCCACTACAAGGCCAGCCAGGCAATCTGGCAGGCAATGTCGGCCAATGGCGATATTTATAAGGGCGGTTATGCGGGCTGGTATTCGGTGCGCGATGAAGCCTATTACGGCGAAGAAGAAACTGAGGTGCGTGCGGACAATGTTCGCTACGGTCCACAGGGCACGCCGGTCGAATGGGTTGAAGAAGAAAGCTATTTCTTCCGCCTGTCGAATTATCAGGACAAGCTCCTTGAACTCTATGAAAACAATCCCGGCTTCATCATGCCTGCGGAGCGTCGCAACGAGATCGTTAGCTTCGTAAAGTCGGGCCTGAAGGATCTGTCAATTTCGCGCACGACGTTCGACTGGGGTATTCCTGTTCCGGGCGATGAAAAGCATGTCATGTATGTGTGGGTCGATGCGCTGACCAATTACATCACAGCACTCGGCTATCCTGATACGACTGACGAGAAGTGGGCTTACTGGCCTGCGGATGCGCATATTATCGGCAAGGATATTTCGCGTTTCCACGCGGTTTACTGGCCTGCATTCCTGATGTCGGCGGGCGTTCCCCTGCCAAAGCGCGTATTCGCGCATGGCTTCCTGTTCAACCGCGGCGAAAAAATGTCGAAGTCTCTCGGCAATGTCATCGATCCGTTTGAACTGGTCGAACGCTACGGCCTTGATCAGCTGCGTTATTTCCTGATGCGTGAAGTGCCGTTCGGTCAGGATGGCAGCTATAGCCACGATGCAATCGTCAACCGCACCAATGCCGATCTCGCCAATGATCTTGGCAACCTCGCACAGCGTTCGCTATCGATGATTGCAAAGAACTGCGAAGGCAAGGTTCCAGTTCCGGCTGCATTCTCGGATGCCGATAAGGCCATTCTCGATCAGGCTGATGCTGCATTGGAAACCGCGCGGAAAGCTGTCGGCGATCAGGCATTGCACATCGCCCTCGGGGCTATCTTTGCCGTTGTTGCGGAAGCAAACCGCTATTTTGCGGGGCAGGAGCCTTGGGCGCTCCGCAAGACTGACATGGAACGCATGGGCACAGTGCTCTATGTGACGGCAGAAGTGATCCGCCGCGTTGGCATCATGGTTCAGCCTTTCATTCCGCAGTCGGCAGAAAAGCTGCTCGATACTCTGGCAATCCCGGCAGATCAGCGTCAGTTCTCTGACGTAAGCGCACATCCGCTTGTCGGTGGCGCAGAACTGCCTGCACCGCAGCCGGTTTTCCCGCGCTATGTGGAAGCGGAAGAACAGAACTGAGCTGAATATGCTGGTTGATAGTCACTGCCATCTCGACTTTGCGGACTTCGAGCCCGAGCGCGACGCTATTGTAAACCGCGCGCTCGAGGCTGGCATCAAACGCATGGTCACGATTTCGACGCGAGTACGCAAGTTCGATACGATCCTCGCACTGACCAAGAAATATGATTCAGTCTATTGTTCGGTTGGTACGCATCCGAACAACGCACATGAAGAGCTGGATGTTACTGCCGATGATCTCGTGCGGCTGGCAGAGCATCCGAAAGTTGTCGCCATAGGCGAGGCGGGGCTTGATTATCATTATGATTATGCGCCGCCAGAAGCCCAACGTCAGGGCTTCCTCGTGCATATTGAAGCTGCACGTCGTACGCAGTTGCCGCTTGTGATCCACGCACGCAGCGCGGATCAGGACATGGCTGTTATTCTGGAATCTGAGACTGCGAAGGGTGCATTTCCCTTCATCCTGCATTGCTTTTCGTCAGGGCGCGCTCTGGCCGAAAAGGGTGTCGAGCTGGGCGGCTATGTGTCATTCTCGGGCATTCTTACTTTTAAGAATTCGGCTGATATTCGCGAAATTGCACAGATAGTTCCGCGTGATCGTTTGCTGGTTGAGACTGATGCGCCTTATCTCGCGCCTATGCCGCATCGCGGCCAGCGCAATGAGCCATCATTCGTGCAGCACACAGCAGCCGTGTTGGCTGAAACGATTGGTGTAAGCCGCGAAGAAATCGCTGACATTACCAGCGAAAATGTCTTCCGGCTTTTCTCCAAAATGCCAAAGCCTGCCGAGGAATAATCATCGTGGTATCGCCTCGCAATTGTCTGCGTTTCACAATTCTCGGGTGCGGTTCGTCTCCCGGTGTGCCACGCATCAACGGTGATTGGGGCAATTGCGATCCTAAGAATCCAAAGAACAAGCGCCGCCGCGCGGCTTTGCTTGTTGAACGGTTCGACGCCGACGGGAACAGCACGGTCGTTGTTATCGACACGGGCCCGGATTTCCGGGACCAGATGATTGATGCCAACGTGCCGTCGCTTGACGCTGCTGTTTATACTCATCCACATGCCGACCATATCCACGGCATCGATGACTTACGAACCTATGTCGTTGAAAACCGGCGACTGATGGATGTGTATGCCAACCGGTTGACACGCAACCGCCTGTTTGAAGCCTTCGGCTATTGTTTTGAGACGCCAGTGGGATCGAGCTATCCGCCGATCCTTTCGATGCATGATATCATGGCAGAAACAGCATTCTCGATCACGGGTGCGGGCGGGTCGATCCGCTTTGAGCCATTTATGCAGGTGCATGGCGATATTGAATCGCTTGGCTTCCGCATTGGCAATGTCGCTTACTGCACGGATGTCAGCGCGTTCCCGGATGAGAGCCTGAAATATATCCGCCATGCCGATGTGCTGATTATTGGTGCGCTGCAATATCGCCCGCATCCAAGCCATTTCTCACTGGAGCAAGCGTTGGAATGGATCGAATTCTTCGGACCAAAACGCGCAATCCTGACGCATATGCATGTGCCGCTCGATTACGATACGGTTATGCGGGACACGCCTGATCACGTAGAACCCGGCTATGACGGCTTGCGATTTGAAGTGCCTCTTTAGAAAGAAAAAGCCCGCTGCGAATTTCGCAGCGGGCTTTTTTCATTGATACGCAACGGTATCAGGCAACAGAGCCCTTAACCGGGAATGGCATCACATTGCTGGCTTCAGCTTCTTCGTTCTGAGCCTTTTCAGATTTGTCTTCAAGCTGCAGACCGCCAGCACGAAGCAGGTCAGAGAAGCGGCCACCACGCGCAGCCAGTTCATCGAAGCTGCCGCGTTCGACCAGATGACCTTTGTCCATGAACAAGACAATATCGGCAGAACGGACGGTCGACAGACGGTGCGCGATGATGAAGGTCGTGCGGTTCTGGCTTAGATCATCAACAGCCTGCTTGACCTTTTCTTCGGTCTCAACGTCAAGCGCACTGGTCGCCTCGTCGAGTACAAGGATTGGTGAATCTTTCAGGATAGCGCGGGCAATCGCCAGACGCTGACGTTCACCACCTGAAAGCTGCGAACCACGTTCACCGACAACCGTATCGTAACCATTGCCCTTTGCGAGAATGAAGTCGTGGGCAGCAGCAGCCTTGGCAGCAGCATGAACCATTTCATGAGACGCATCTTCATTACCGACGCGGATGTTTTCTTCAACCGAACGATTAAACAGACCGGCATCCTGAAACACGGTTGCAATGGCATGGCGTAGCGAACGACGGCTGACAGTACGCGTATCGGTGCCATCAATCAGAATGCGACCAGCGGCAGGATCGAACACGCGCTGAAGGATATTGATCAGCGTGGTCTTACCGGCACCTGTCGGACCAACAATAGCGACGGTCTGTCCCGGTTTCACTTCAAACGAAACGTCATAGACGCCCTGACCCGAATTCGGGAATTCGAAGGTCACATTGTCGAACACAATGCCACCCTTGACATTTTCAAGATCGGTTGCGCCTTGCGGTTCCTGACGGTCGGCCGTCGCGTCTTCCATCTCGAAGAATTCTTCAAGCTTGGCACGGGCGGTCACAGTCTGGTTGATGAAGGCGCTGATCTGGTCAAGACGACCGATCATCAGCTGCGCAAAGCCGATAAAGGCAATCACGTCACCAACGCGCATCTGACCCTTGGTCACAAAATATGCGCCAAGCAGAAGCACGATAACCATCGAGAAGGTCGAGGCCATACGGTTAAGACCGCTGGCGAGCGCCCACCAGTTGAGAACCGGGAACTGGACGTTTTCGAGGTTTTTGGCATAGGTACGCAGCGCCTGCGTTTCAGAGGCAATGCGGTTATAGCTCTGCACGACAGAAACGTTGCTGATCGTGTCGCTCACATGCTCGAAGAGCTTATGGTGATGCTTTTCAACCGCGGTCTGGCCATCTTTGGTCTTACGCATGACGAGCTGGCCAATCATCACATAGATGACACCGAGCACGATAAGAACCATGGACATGCGAAGGTCCATGCTCATTGCAACCGGAATAAGCGCGCCCAGAGCCACAATCGTGGTCAGGTGCTGACGCATGAATTCAAGCCAGAGAGTGAAGAGCGAGTCTGTCGCGCGGATCAGCGTATGCAGTGCATTCGACGTACCGCGCTTCTGGTGCCATGCAAGAGGCATGGTGATGATGCGCTCATAGGAGTCTATCATCACGCCCAGACGGCGACGATGGGCGAGGCGGTCAGCCCCACGCGCAACGAAGACTGCTGCAATGATGTTAAACCCGCCAAGAGCGGCCCACATGGCGAGCTGCGTAACGATATCTCCCTTGTCGGAGATAGCCTGAATTACCCGACCGAAAAGGATCGGTTCGGCCAGCATGACAAGGGCAACCAATACGCTTGCTATACACATGGTTATGGTTGCGGCTTTCTCAGCCGCAAGATATTCCATGGCACGCCAGTAGATTTTGAGCAATGACACCTTCGGACTCCCGCTCGTTCTATTTCACTGGACTAAATGGTGCAGTCCCGTTGTTCTATCAATATGCAATGACGGCAAGAAGTGGCGATTGGGTGTCAAGGTTGACCATAAATTAAAAATAGATGTAACCGACCGTGAAGAGTCTAAGGCAGTTTTGTTACAGTGGCAGATTGTTGTTTTCGTCGATTATGCCTAGCAATCCGGCCTTGGCGCGTCTATTGACAGATTTAAAGCGCATTCCGGCGACCGGCTCACGGTTACGGCCTGTAAGACGCACCAGAGACAGGCACGCGAAGCTCGTGCCCCTAAGAAGTATTGATCGGGTTTTCCATGGCAGGCGTTGAACAAAAGAATGTGGCTGCAGACGAGACGGGTATGCGTCTTGATCGCTGGTTCAAGGTTCATTTTCCCGGACTTGGGTTCGGACACCTGCAGAAACTGCTGCGTTCCGGACAGGTTCGCGTGGATGGCGGTCGCGTAAAGGCAGATACACGTCTGCAGGCAGGCCAGTCGGTCCGCATTCCGCCATTAGGCGTTGATGAGAAGGCCACCGGTCCTGTAACTGCGCGCACTATTCGCAGTCAGGAAGATGGTGATGTCCTCAAGCAGATGTTGATTTATGAAGACGCCAAGGTCTTTGTTTTCAATAAGCCTGCGGGTCTGGCAGTGCAGGGCGGTTCCGGCCTTGTCCGGCATGTGGACGGTATGCTTGAAGCATGGCGCAATAAGAAGGGTGAAAAGCCTCGCCTCGTACATCGTATTGACCGCGATACGTCAGGCTGCCTTGTTGTTGCAAAGACACGCGGTGCTGCACAGGCTCTGACCGCTGCATTCCGCGAGCGTGACACCAAGAAAACCTACTGGGCACTTGTGAAGGGCGTTCCACGCAAACGCGAAGACAAGATTTCAACTTGGTTGGTCAAAGAACAAACGCCGGATGGCGATAAGATGCGTGTTTGCCAGCATGGTGAACCGGATTCCGATCATGCCGTCTCTTATTATAGGATCATCGAGAAGGTCGGTAACAACCTGACGTGGTTGGAAATGGAGCCTTACACGGGCCGCACCCATCAGCTGCGTGTTCATGCAGCGCATATTGGTCATCCAATCATCGGCGATCCTAAATACTTTGAAGCTGACCAGAACTGGGAATTCCCGGGCGGCATTCAGAAGAAATTGCATCTTCACGCCCGCCGCATTCGCATCCCAAATCCATCGGGTGGCACTATTGATGTCACCGCACCGCTGCCACCGCATATGGTGCAGTCGTGGAACTTGCTTGGCTTTGATGAGGTAGACGCGGAAGAGTAAAGATGTCGGCTACGGGGGGAGGATCGGTTCAGGGCCGGGTGTCGTTCGACGGGCTGGCAATTGCCCTCGTCATGTTCATCATGTTCACCTGGGGGCTTAACCAGGTTGCCATCAAGATCGGCAATCGCGGCTTTAATCCCATGCTCATGGCCGCAGGTCGTGCAGCTTTGGGCGGCCTTTGCGTTTTTCTCTGGTGTTACTGGAAGCGCATTCCGCTGTTTGGCCGTGATGGCACACTGAAGCCAGGTATTCTGGCCGGTCTTCTTTTTGGTGTCGAATTTGTTCTGATCTTTCTGGCGATGGAACTGACCAGTGTGGGACGTGTCACGCTGATGATGAATGTCATGCCGTTCTGGGTCGCTATCGGCAGTCATTTTCTTTTGGGCGAACGAATGTCCATGCGTGCCTTCATAGGCATGTGCGTGGCGTTTCTTGGTGTTTTCGTGGTCTTTTCAGATCATATCAGCCGTCCCGGCCCCAATGCGGTCTACGGCGATCTGCTTGCGCTGATTTCCGGTATGCTTTGGGGAATGACCACGCTCGTCATTAAGCGGTCTAAGCTTGCAAGTGCTGCGCCTGAGAAGACGTTGCTTTATCAGCTTGCCGTAGCAGCACTCGTGCCGTTGCCATTCATGTCTTTGAGCGGACCATTGATCCGCGATCCCGATATGCTCTCAGTTCTGTCATTTCTATTTCAGTCAATGTTCGTGGTAGCTGTGACATATCCATTGTGGTTCTGGATGGTGCGTCGGTATCCGGCGTCCAAATTGTCCAACTTTGCATTCCTAACGCCAGCTTTCGGCGTACTCCTCAGTGGATTGCTGCTCAATGAACCACTGGGTTGGAAAATCTTTGCCGCACTCGGTCTGATCGGGCTAGGCCTCATTATCATCAATCGACCAGCAAAAGCCGGAGCCGCCCGATGAAACTCGTTCTCTTTGATTGTGATGGCACGCTTGTCGATAGTGGTGACACTATTCACCATTGCATGGTCGCCAGTTTTAATGACGCTGGACTTGTTCCGCCTGAAATCGAGCAGACCCACTCAATCATCGGTCTTTCTCTTCCAATCGCTATTGCGCAGTTGCTCGGTCGCGAAGTTGACGAACAGGCGCACTGGCTCACGCAGCGTTACAAGGAAAACTTTGTAAAGTACCGTCAGAACCCTGATTTTGCAGAGCCGCTTTATGACGGTATTCTGCCACTTCTGACTGAGCTTGGCAGTCGCGATGATTTGTTGTTGGGTATCGTTACCGGTAAGTCGCAGCGTGGCGTGCGTTCGATTTTCGAACGTCATGGCATTGGACATCATTTCATGACCGTTCGTACCGCCGATGATTGCCCGTCCAAGCCTCATCCGGCTATGGTGCTTGAATCCTGTGCCGAAATGGGGATAGAACCAGAGCGAACAATCGTGATCGGCGATGCGATCTACGATATGCAAATGGCTCGTTCAGCAGGTGCGCGTGCCGCTGGTGTTTCGTGGGGCTATCATAAGCCCAACGCACTGAAAGATGCAGGCGCCCATTATGTCATGAACAAGCCTGAAGAACTCCATGCGATTCTGCATGAAATGGATGCTTTCGCATCCTGACCTACAATAATTGGATATTATTATGCGCGACACTCTGAGCGATCCCCAAGCTGAAATGCCGATTTCGCAAACCGACCCGGTAAAGCGCTCTCAGGAATTGATGCGCACACCGCTGCCGAAGCGCTTTTATGAAAAAGCTGAAGTTGCCGAAGCCGAAGGCGGGTTCACCGTGCATCTCGATGGTCGTCCGGTCAAAACACCGGCACGGGCTGTTCTGCTTCTCCCAACAAGCGAAGCTGCGGAAATTATTGCGGAAGAATTCCGTGCACAGGTGGAAGTTATAGATCCTTCCAAAATGCCTGCAACGCGTTTGGTGAACACGGCGATTGATGGCATTGCTCAAGACCCGCAGGCGGTTTTCGAAGACATTCTGCGTTTTGCCGGAACGGACATGATCTGTTACCGCGCCGCGAGCCCGAAAGAGCTGGTTGCGCGTCAGACCGAACAATGGGACCCATTGATCGACTGGGCAGAAAGCCTTGGCGCACGTTTTGCACTTGCAGAAGGTGTGATGCATGTCGAACAGTCACGCGAAGCGATTTCAGCTTTCGGCATTCATCTGTCGGAATTCAAGAATCCTATTGCGCTGGCATCGCTCCATACGATGACGACGCTGACCGGCTCCGCACTGATTGCATTGGCAATTGCCAAAGGCGAAGTCTCTGTCGAAGACGGTTGGAACCGTGCCCATCTCGATGAAGACTGGACTGTCGAACATTGGGGCGAAGATGCTGAAGCGCAGGCACGTCGCAAGACACGTCTAGGCGAAATGATGGTCGCAGCCCGCGTACTTCAAGCGCTCTAGTTATTATTTATCTAATAGCTGTAACAAACTGTATAAAAAGAGAAAACCCGGCTTTCGCCGGGTTTTCTTTCGCGCGCCTTCTGGCACGTCGTTCCCCTCGGTAACTCAAGCGCATCCCCAAAATCGTAAAACGGTTTTCGCATAAGAGGCGCTTTAAAGAAGTAACCGGAGCGCGTGGCAATCTCTGATTGCCACGCGCAATTCCGATTAAACCGAGTAGTACATATCGAACTCAACCGGATGCGGCGTTGTTTCATAACGCAGCACTTCAGCCATCTTGAGTTCGATGAAGCTATCGATCTGGTCGTCCTCGAATACGCCACCAGCCTTGAGGAATTCGCGATCCTTGTCGAGCGCCTGCAGGGCTTCACGAAGCGAACCGCAAACGGTTGGGATCTTCTTCAGTTCCTTTGCAGGCAGATCGTAGAGATCCTTGTCCATGGCCTGGCCTGGATGAATCTTGTTCTTGATACCGTCAAGACCAGCCATCAGCAGCGCTGAGAAGCAGAGATATGGATTTGCTGATGGATCCGGGAAGCGAACTTCAAGACGCTTCGACTTCGGCGACGAGCCGAATGGGATACGGCAAGAAGCAGAACGGTTGCGAGCCGAGTAAGCCAGTAGAACCGGAGCTTCATAGCCAGGGACCAGACGCTTGTAGGAGTTGGTCGATGGGTTGGTGAATGCGTTCACAGCCTTGGCGTGCTTGATAACGCCGCCGATGAAGTACAGGCAGTTTTCTGACAGACCGGCATATTCATTGCCAGCGAAGGTTGGCTTGCCGTCTTTCCAGATCGAGAAGTGAACGTGCATACCCGAGCCGTTGTCGCCGAAAACTGGCTTTGGCATGAAGGTTGCAGTCTTGCCGTAGGCATTGGCTACCTGATGCACGACATATTTCTGGATCTGCATCTTGTCGGCGTTGCGGACGAGCGTGTCGAATTTTGTACCCAGCTCGTGCTGAGCTGAAGCCACTTCGTGGTGATGCTTTTCAACCGTTACGCCCATTTCCGTCAGAACGGTGAGCATTTCGGAGCGCATGTCCTGAAGACTGTCCACTGGTGGAACAGGGAAGTAACCACCCTTGACGCGTGGGCGATGGCCCATATTGCCGGTTTCGTAATCGGTATCATCGTTCGATGGCAGTTCGGTCGAATCGAGCTTGAAGCCGGTGTTGAACGGATCGACCTTGTACTTGACGTCATCGAATACGAAGAATTCAGCTTCCGGGCCGACGTAAACAGTGTCGCCAATGCCGAGCGACTTCATGTAGGACTCAGCCTTCTTTGCAGTCGTGCGTGGATCGCGGCCATAAGCTTCACCCGAAATCGGATCAAGAATGTCGCAGAGAATTACCAGCGTGGACTGAGCAAAGAACGGATCAATGTGAGCGGTTTCCGGATCTGGCATGAGAACCATGTCGGATTCATTAATAGCCTTCCAGCCACCAATCGAAGAGCCGTCGAACATGACGCCATCTTCAAACATCTCTTCATCGATCAGGCCGACATCCATCGTAACGTGATGCAGTTTGCCTTTTGGGTCTGTGAAGCGGAGGTCAACAAACTTGACGTCGTTGTCTTTGATCTGTTTCAGAATGTCATTGGCAGTCGTCATTTTGGTATCCTGTTTGCACGACGATGGTCGGTAGACTTGGTTTCGTTAGATCGCGTCCACGCCGGATTCGCCGGTACGGATACGGATAACTTCTTCGATATTGGAGACGAAAATCTTACCGTCACCAATGCGGCCCGTCTGGGCTGCCTTGCGGATAGCTTCAATGGCGCCATCGACGGTTTCGTCGGCGACGATGACTTCGACTTTCACTTTTGGAAGAAAATCGACGACATATTCCGCGCCACGGTAAAGCTCGGTATGGCCCTTCTGTCGGCCGAAACCCTTGGCTTCAATTACAGTAATACCCTGCAAACCAACTTCCTGAAGGGCTTCCTTCACTTCATCGAGCTTGAAAGGCTTAATGATGGCTTCGATCTTTTTCATCAGAGAATTGTCTCCGCTCTTGTTCGGAAATGGACATTGTGCCCGTTTCGTAAATATAGAAGCATGAACTGTGCCAACTCGATCTATGCCGATCAAATTTTTTAAGTTGCTTGCTTTTTCAAGCAAAAATTCCCGAAGTTGCCCTGTCACTCCCAGAGAAAATGGCACCAAAGTCAAGGCTAGCGCATTTTCAGTAATTTCAGAAGTGCAACTTTCTTTGGCCCAGAGTGGCATTATTATTGTCATTGAGACAAGGCTGTCCGTATGAAAGATATTCAACAAGGTTTCGAGCTTGTTAGCGATGCATAAAAAATAGACAAAATGCGCAGAAGTTAATCAATCTTGATGGAGCGCAAGTGCCGCGTAATTAATCACTTCGATAATAAGGGGAAGTGGAAGCCATGTTTGAACTGCTGACGCCAGCGGAAATGTCGAGTGCGGATAGACTGACTATCGAATCTGGCACGCGCGATGGTTTTTCACTGATGCTCGCCGCCGGTCATGCGGTCGCGCATGTGGCTCTGGGCATGTTTGCAGGTAAGGGGCCGATAGCCGTTCTTTGCGGACCCGGAAATAATGGTGGCGATGGTTATGTAGCCGCGCAGTTTCTGCTTGAGGCTGGCATGGATGTCATGTGCTTTGGAACTGCACAGCCCCGGCAGGGTTCCGACGCTATGCGGGCATTGCTGTTTTATAAAGGAGAAGTGCGTCGGCTCAGTGCGTTTTCGCCGGTCGATTTTGCAGGCGTTATTGATGCGCTATACGGTGCAGGCCTCACGCGTAGCATCGGGGGTGTCGAAGCTTCCGTTATTGGAGAATTAAACGCATCCGGCATTCCGGTTATAGCTGTCGATTTACCGAGCGGCATTTCCGGTGCGAGCGGTCAAATATTGGGTGGAGCCGTCGATGCGCGCGCAACGGTGACGTTTTTCCGCAAAAAACCGGGCCATTTGCTACAACCGGGCAGGGCACATTGCGGAATTCTTCATGTTGCAGATATTGGCATTGCTGATGACGTTCTGACCACTATCAAACCCCAGACATTTGAAAACTCACCTGAGCTTTGGCGAGGTCAGCTGCCGCAGCTTTCAATCAACACGCACAAATATAGTCGTGGTCACGCGGTCGTCTTTTCCGGACCTGCGCATTCAACGGGTGCCGCGCGACTGTCAGCAATGGCTGTGGCACGGAGTGGTGCCGGGGCAGTTACACTTTTATCGCCGCCTGATGCACTTCTGACAAATGCCGCGCATCTGACGAGCATCATGGTACGCGAAACCCGCAATATCAAAGATGTAGAGACATTTGTGAAGGATCGCAAAGTAGCTGCCTGTGTGCTCGGTCCGGGATGTGGCAGCCCGTCATTTGCGCGAGATCATGCTTTGTTGCTCCTTTCCGCCGTTGATGGGCAGGCAGAATATCTGAAAGGGCTGGTGCTCGATGCGGATGGCATAACGGCATTTGAAAATAAGCCAGATCAGCTTTTTAAGGCCAAGCGTAGCGCGCATACGGCTCTTGTGCTCACGCCACATGAAGGCGAGTTCAGACGTCTTTTCCCGGATATTGCTGCGGAAGCAGATAGTTCAAAGACGGATAAAGCGCGTCAAGCCGCAAGCCGCGCCAATGCCGTCGTGATCTATAAAGGCCCGGATACGGTGATTGCTGCGCCTGACGGTCGTGCCATTATCAACGCAAACGGTACAGCGTTTCTCGCAACAGCTGGATCCGGCGATGTACTGGCGGGTATTGTTTGCGGACTGCTTTCACAGGGGATGCCAGCCTTTGAGGCGGCAAGTGCAGCTGTGTGGATACACGCTGACGCTGGACGACGCTTCGGTCACGGGCTTATTGCAGAGGATTTGCCGAACCAACTGCCCGCTGTCTGGTCTGCACTTGAACGATTAGCGCCCTGAGCTGCGGCTACCACCGGTTCCGACATCGACGGAAACACTGCCGGAAATCGAAACATCGGTATTGCCAACGCGGAAGTTTTTCCAGCTTCCGGCGGGTTGCGAATTGGGTTCCGGGGCAGGCGGAGGCGCAGATACAATAGGCTTCTGCGGTTCTACGCCTGGCAACCCTGTCGGTGCTTGGTCTTGAGCAAAAGCGCTAGCTGATAATACTGTTGAGGAAACAGCAGTAAATATTAGAAATCGCTTCATATTCTCAATCCTTATTTCAGACCTGATCTGCAACTGCTTCCAGAAGCTGTTCAGCCATATTGAGCGTGAACTCATCATAGTGAGAGATGACGCGGCTCGGTTCATAATGCTGTACCGGCAAGTCAGTATAACCGAAATCGACGGCAACCACAGGGATACCAGCTGCCTTGGCGGTGTCGATGTCTGTACGGCTGTCGCCAACCATGATGGCGCGGTCGCGATTTCCGCCCGCTTTGGCAATCGTATCTGTCAGGTGGCGTGGGTCAGGCTTGCGATAAGCAAAGGTATCTGCACCACAAATTGCTGCAAAACGGTTTGCTTCACCCATAGAAGTCAGCAATTTGACGGCCAGAGCCTCAAACTTGTTTGTGCAAACAGCCAAGGTGTAACCATTCGCGCTGAAGCGATCCATCGCTTCAAGAACGCCAGGATAAAATGTCGAGTGACCCGGCATATGCGCTGCATAATGTTCGCGAAATTCTTCGACAAGGTGATCAAGCTTCACGTCATCGACCTGCTTCTGCTGTGCTGCAAAAGCGCGCTCGATCATGACGCGGCCGCCCTGTCCAACGAAGCGGCGCAGAGATTCACTATCAGCGGTCCGCAGACCTGAAATAGCAAGGCAATGATTCAGACTGTCCAAAAGGTCCGGAGCCGTTTCGACCAGGGTTCCGTCGAGATCGAAAACGATAATGGGTTGGGAATTGACAGCGGACATGTGACTTCCTTCAGGAATGATACTTGCGAGCGCATTGCTAAACGCTTTCTCAAATAGGCCAAATCGTTCGCAGAAACGAGAGCCTATCGCAAAAATCGCGATATTTTGTATTGAGCGCTTTGTTGCACCGCACGCACATGCTAGAGGCGTTCACGGAGCCGGGTGAGAATCCGCTGGGAATATAGGAATTCAGGCATGGATGAAGCACGCAAGCTGAAAATCGCCGCCGCTGCAGAGGCACTGACGCACGTCAAGGACGGAATGCGTCTGGGAATTGGAACAGGCTCAACAGCCGAAGAATTCGTGCGTCTGCTGGCCGAAAAGGTAAACGGTGGTTTCAAGATCATCGGTGTACCGACATCTGAGCGGACTGCTGCTCTTTGCGCTGAACTCGGTGTTCCACTGACGACACTCGAAGAAACGCCGCATCTCGATCTGACCATTGACGGTGCAGACGAAGTCGATGCCAATCTGTCGCTTATAAAGGGCGGCGGTGGTGCGCTTCTTCGTGAAAAGATTGTCGCGGCTGCATCCGACTCAATGATTGTTATTGGGGACGGATCGAAGGTTGTTGAAGCGCTTGGACGCTTTCCGCTGCCGATTGAGGTTAATCGTTTCGGTCTTGGCGCAACTTTGCGCAGCATTGAGTTGGCAGCATCGCAATGTGGCCTTGCAGGTCCACTGGTCCTGCGGTTAAAAGATGGCTCGCCGTTTGTAACGGATGGTGGACATTATATCGTGGATGCATCTTTTGGCCGCATTCCCGATCCAAAGATTCTATCCGACGCTCTCTTCGCCATACCGGGCGTTGTTGAGCATGGACTTTTCATCGGACTGGCACGGGCCGCGATTATCGCAGGCGCTGACGGTATCCGAACCATGAACCGGCCTTGAAGCGCCGACACGAATTGTTTGAACGGAGTACCGACCATATGATCCCGGCAACTGGCTTCCGCCGTCTGATTGCACCGTTTTCCGCACTCGTCCTGATGTCAGGCGTTCATGCGGCTTCTGCACAGGAAATTTCTGCTTCGCATCTGGAAGCTGCACGCGCAGCAATCGCTTCTATCAATGCGACGGAGCAGTTTGATGAGATCCTGCCAAGTGCAGCTCGCGCTCTGAAGGGCGAACTCATCCAGAAAGATCCGAATCTCGAAGCTCTCATCACCAAGACCGTTGATGACAAGGCTCTCGCTCTTGCGTCGCGTCGCGCAGACCTCGAAACCGAATCTGCCCGCGCTTATGCAAACGCATTCAGCGAAGATGAACTCAAGGCAATTTCGGCTTTCTACACCTCGGAAGCAGGCAAGAAGCTTCTCGCTGAAGGTCCAATCGTGACTCGTGAAGTCGTTAAGGCTGCAAATATCTGGCAGAACGGCATTGCTCGTGACCTCGCAACCGGTGTTGCAGAAGTTCTCGCAGCGCAGGCTGGCGCAACTGCTGCCCCAGCTACCCCTGAGCAGCCAGCGCAGCAGTAATTGCTTGCAGTAAACTAAAATTTAGAAGCCCGGCGACTTGGCCGGGCTTTTTCTTTTGCTTACATAAACCGCAGTGTTGATTTTGAATGGAGAGCACCATGGCCGACTACGATTATGATCTTTTTGTTATCGGCGGTGGTTCCGGCGGTGTCCGGGCAGGGCGTCTGGCCGGTGCCATGGGCAAGAAGGTTGGTCTGGCCGAAGAATATCGCATGGGTGGAACATGCGTTATCCGTGGTTGTGTTCCCAAGAAGCTCTTTGTCTACGCTTCGCAATTTCCCGAGCATTTTGAAGACGCCGTTGGCTATGGCTGGGAAGTTGGCAAATCGAGCTTTGACTGGAAGAAACTGATCGAAGCCAAGGACAACGAAATTACCCGCCTTGAGGGCCTTTATCGAAAAGGCCTGGAAAATTCCAAGGTCGATATTTTTGCAAGCCGCGCCGAGCTTATCGATGAGCATACTATTGAGCTGAAAGCAGATGGTCGTCGCGTAACCGCTGACCAGATTCTGATTGCAACCGGTGGGCACCCAAGTGTGCACGACTCTCTACCGGGCGCAGAATATTGCATCACTTCCAACGAAGCATTTCATTTGGAAGAACTGCCGAAAGCAATCGTCATTGCAGGCGGCGGTTATATCGCTGTCGAGTTTGCCAATATTTTCCACGGTCTCGGCGTTGAAACCACGATTGTCTACCGCGGCAAAGAAATCCTGTCGCGCTTTGATCCTGACCTCCGTCATCTGCTCCATGAAACGATGGTAGCAAAAGGCATACGTATCATCTGCGGTGCAGTTTTTGAGAAGGTCGAAAAGCAGTCTGACGGCGAACTGAAAGTTTCTCTGACCAATGGCGAGACACTCAATGTCGGTCAGGTTATGATGGCTATCGGCCGTAAGCCTAACACGAAGGGCCTTGGTCTTGAAAAGGCTGGCGTTAAAACCGACGCGCAGGGTGCTATCGAAGTCGACGACTATTCGCGCACCAGTGTTTCCAATATTTGGGCTGTCGGTGACGTTATCAATCGCGTTCAGCTGACACCGGTGGCAATCCATGAGGCCATGTGCTTCCTCGAGACCGCTTTCAAGGACAATCCAACCAAGCCGGATCATGAGCTGATCGCCACTGCAGTCTTCTCGCAGCCTGAAATCGGCACCGTTGGATTGCCGGAGGATGAAGCTGCGAAGAAGTATCCAGAATTGGAAGTCTATCGCGCCTTGTTCCGCCCGATGAAGAACACGCTGTCTGGCCGTAACGAAAAGATGCTGATGAAACTCATCGTTGACGCCAAGAGCCGCAGGGTTGTCGGCGCCCACATCATGGGGCCGGATGCCGGTGAAATGGCACAGCTTCTGGGCATTTCGCTAAAGGCTGGCGCAACGAAGGATGACTTCGACCGCACCATGGCCGTTCACCCCACCGCGGCTGAAGAACTGGTCACGATGTACAAGCCGACCTACCGTGTTGTGAACGGAGAAAAGGTCGACGGCTAAATCTTTCGTCGCACGCTGATCCTGTTAACGATTCTTGCTGGTATAAAGCGAGCGACTACATTATATCAACGCGATCACGTATGCCGGTTTCCGTGTTTGGGCATTGAGTTGTCCAATAGAAACGGATGCCGGCTTTCGTGTTAAGGAGGACAAAATCCGAGAGAAATCGCGCGGATAATTAAAACAGGTGTGAAATGACGAAGAACTGGACCCCGAATTCCTGGAGAGACAAACCGATCAAGCAAGTGCCGTTTTATCCAGACGCACAGGCTCTGACCGATGTTGAAGCTCGCCTTCGTACCTATCCACCGCTCGTATTTGCAGGTGAAGCCCGCAAGCTGAAGAACCAGCTCGCGGATGTTGCCGAAGGCAAGGCATTTCTGCTTCAGGGCGGCGATTGTGCGGAGAGTTTCGCAGAACATGGCGCGGATAATATCCGCGACTTTTTCCGCGTCTTTTTGCAGATGGCCGTTGTTCTGACGTTTGGTGCCTCCAAGCCTGTTGTTAAGGTTGGCCGTATTGCTGGTCAGTTCGCCAAGCCGCGTTCTTCCGACATGGAAACGCTCAATGGCGTCGAGCTGCCATCATACCGTGGCGACATCATCAACGGCATCGATTTCGATGAAGCTTCGCGTATCCCTGATCCGCAGCGTCAGGACATGGCTTACCGCCAGTCTGCTGCAACGCTGAACCTGCTGCGTGCATTCGCGCAGGGTGGTTACGCTAACCTTGAGAACGTGCATCAGTGGATGCTCGGCTTTGTTGGCAAAAGCCCGCAGGCAGAGCGTTATGCAGCTCTCGCACAGCGTATTTCGGAAACGATGAACTTCATGCGTGCCATTGGGATCACTTCCGATAGCAATCATTCGCTCCGTGAAACCGATTTCTACACCAGCCATGAAGCATTGCTGCTTGGCTATGAAGAAGCGCTCACACGCGTCGATTCGACCTCCGGCGACTGGTACGGCACTTCAGGTCACATGATCTGGATTGGCGACCGTACACGTCAGGCCGATCATGCGCATATCGAATATTGCCGTGGCATCAAGAATCCGCTCGGTCTGAAATGTGGCCCATCGCTGCAGCCGGATGATCTCATCCGTCTGATCGATCTTCTCAACCCAGAAAACGAAGCAGGTCGTCTGACGCTCATTGCTCGTTTCGGTTACGACAAGGTCGGCGATCATCTGCCACAGCTCATCCGTGCTGTTGAACGTGAAGGCCGCAAGGTCGTCTGGTCTTGTGACCCGATGCACGGCAACACGATCACCGCAGGCGGTTACAAGACGCGTCCGTTCGACCGCATCCTCAAGGAAGTGGAATCCTTCTTCGCGATTCATCGTGCCGAAGGTTCGCATCCGGGCGGTATTCATGTCGAAATGACTGGCAAGAACGTCACCGAATGCACCGGCGGCGCTCGCGCAATTTCGGCGGAAGACCTGCACGACCGTTACCACACGCATTGCGATCCACGTCTCAATGCCGATCAGGCACTTGAGCTGGCCTTCCTTCTGGCAGAGTTGCTCAAGAAGGAACGT
Source organism: Ochrobactrum sp. BTU1 (assembly GCA_018798825.1). Taxonomy (NCBI): domain Bacteria; kingdom Pseudomonadati; phylum Pseudomonadota; class Alphaproteobacteria; order Hyphomicrobiales; family Brucellaceae; genus Ochrobactrum; species Ochrobactrum sp. BTU1. The sequence goes on from CP076354.1 coordinate 992,282, forward strand.
GACTCAGGTTCGGAAAAGCAGGCCGTTAACGCCTAGTCGGATCAAGCCACATCAATTCAACACAGGGCGGAGGATTTATCCTCCGCCCTGTTGTGTTTCGGCTGAATTCGCTTATTGATTTTGGCGAAAACTCACTTGGGGGCATCGATGAAGCGGATTATTCTGGCGTTTCTCAATTCAATGCGTGCTCTCCGGCATTTGGCCAAGCACGAGAAAGCGGTTCAGCAGGAGCTTGTCCTGTTTCTGCTTTCGTTGCCAATCGCATTTTTCCTGGCTCCTAGTGCGCTGGCATTCTTGCTGATGACGGGATCGATCCTGTTCCTCATTCTGGTTGAAGTGCTCAACACGGGTATTGAGGCCACTTGCGATGCAGTCTCGCGTGATTTTCATAAAGAAATTCAGATTGCCAAGGATTGCGGGTCGCTCGCCGTCCTGATCGCGATTGTGTTTGTAGCTGCCACATGGGGCTATATTCTTATTACGACCTATATGATCTGACAAAGAACAGCCGTTCTTGAACTCCATCCGTTGCAATTAATTGCACAAGCGCGCTAAAGCTTGGGCATGATCAGCACCAGCGAGAATCTCGATATGCTTCGTATTGCCGTTGCACAGCTCAATCCCGTTATGGGCGACATCGCCGGAAATCTTGCAAAGGCGCGTGCAGCCCGCGCAGAAGCAGCCAAAATGAACGCCGACCTTGTGATGTTCACCGAGTTGTTCATTGCAGGTTATCCGCCGGAAGATCTTGTGCTGAAGACTGCCTTTGTCGCGGCCTGTGAAAAGGCTGTTGGTGAGCTAGCCAAAGACACCGCTGACGGCGGCCCGGGCGTTATTATCGGCACGCCTATGCAACGCAATAGCGGTTTGCATAATTCGATTGCTGTACTGGATGGCGGCGAGATCATTGCCGAGCGTTTTAAGGTCGATCTGCCGAACTACGGCGAATTTGACGAAAAGCGCGTATTCCAGCCGGGTCCAATGCCAGGTCCGGTGAATTTCCGCGGTGTGCGCATTGGTATTCCGATTTGCGAAGATATCTGGGGCGATCTCGGAGTAGCCGAAACGCTAGCTGAAAGCGGCGCTGAATTTCTCTTGGTGCCAAACGGTTCGCCTTATCACCGCGCCAAGATCGAACGCCGCTATCAGGTCGTTTTGAAACAGGTTATCGAAACCGAACTTCCGATGCTCTACGCCAATCAGGTTGGCGGGCAGGATGAGCTGGTCTTCGATGGTGGTTCCTTTGTTTTTAATGCCGACAAGACCCTGAGCCTGCAGATGCCGCAATTTGCGGAAGCGATTACGCTGACTGTCTGGAAGCGGGACGGCGAGGGCTGGAATTGCGAAGCAGCTGAAAAGGCAAAGCTGCCAGAAGGTTTGGAAGCTGATTATGCGGCCTGTATGCTGGGTCTGCGTGATTATGTGAACAAGAACGGCTTCAAGGATGTCGTGCTTGGTCTGTCAGGTGGTATCGACTCCGCAATCTGCGCGGCGTTAGGTGTCGATGCGCTTGGCAAGGATCGCGTGCGCTGCGTGATGCTGCCATATCGCTACACCTCGGAAGAGTCGTTGAAAGACGCTGCCGATTGCGCGAAGGCGCTTGGCGTGCGTTACGATATTGTGCCTATCGCAGAGCCTGTCGAAGGCTTTCTGTCTGCATTGAAGCCAATGTTTGAAGGTACTGAGAGCGGCGTTACTGAGGAAAATCTACAAAGCCGCGCACGCGGCACTATCCTTATGGCAATTTCCAACAAGTTCGGTTCGATGGTTGTGACCACGGGCAACAAGTCGGAAATGTCGGTGGGCTATGCAACGCTTTATGGTGACATGAATGGTGGCTTCAACCCCATCAAGGACGTCTATAAGATGCAGGTTTTTGCTCTGTCCGAATGGCGCAACAACAATGTTCCGGTTGGCAGCCTTGGCCCTGCTGGCGAGGTTATCCCGACAAACATCATCACAAAAGCGCCATCCGCAGAATTGCGTGAAAACCAGACAGATCAGGACAGTCTTCCGCCTTATCCGGTGCTGGACGACATTCTCGAATGCCTCGTTGAAAACGAAATGAGCAATGCCGAGATCGTCGCGCGCGGCCATCAGCTTGAGACGGTGCAACGCATCGAGCACCTGCTTAATCTGGCCGAATACAAGCGCCGCCAATCTGCGCCTGGTGTCAAAATTACCAAGAAGAATTTCGGACGTGATCGTCGTTATCCAATAACGAACCGCTTCCGCGACCGCTGAGAGATTTCATAATGACCGTAACAGTTCGTTTTGCACCGTCGCCGACGGGGTATATTCATATTGGCAATACACGTACCGCACTTTCAAACTGGCTTTACGCCAAGAAGAACGGCGGCAATTTTATTCTGCGTTACGATGATACAGACGTTGAACGCTCCAGGCAGGAATATGCCGATGCTATTGCCGTCGATCTCGCATGGCTGGGTGTTACGCCTGACCGGGTCGAATATCAGTCAAAGCGTTTTGATGTGTATGCCAAGGCTGTCGAGAAGCTGAAGCAGGCTGGTCTTCTCTATGCCTGCTATGAAACAGCAGACGAACTCGAACGCCGTCGCAAGCTTCGTCTCGCGCGTCGTTTGCCGCCAGTCTATGGCCGCGAAGCTCTGAAGCTGACCGATGATGAAAAGGCAGCTTTCGAAGCTGAGGGCCGCAAGCCGCACTGGCGCTTCCTTCTACCAAACTTTGAAAGCGATCCTTTCGCAACCACACGCACTGAAGTCCATTGGGATGATCTGGTGCGTGGGCCACAGACTGTAGATCTGGCTTCCATGTCCGATCCGGTTCTGGTTCGCGAAGACGGCACTTATCTCTATACGCTGCCATCGGTTGTTGATGATATTGATCTTGGCATCACCCACATCATCCGTGGTGACGACCATGTCACTAATTCGGGCGTGCAGATTGCAATTTTCAAGGCGCTCGGTGCCGAACCGCCGGTCTTTGGCCACCACAACCTGCTCACCACGGTTTCTGGCGAAGGGCTTTCCAAGCGCTCTGGCGCTCTTTCGGTCGGTAGCTTACGTGAAAGCGGTTATGAACCTATGTCGGTCGCTTCGCTGGCCATTCTGATCGGAACATCCGAGTCCGTTTCGGCAGCGATCGATATGGATGCCTTGGCAGAACGTTTTGATCTTGCTGCGATTTCAAAATCATCGGCAAAGTTTGACCCAGCAGAACTTGATACGCTTAACCGCGCTTTGCTGCATGATATGCCTTTTGAGAAAGCGAAAGAGCGTCTCGAAGCACTCGGCATTTCAGGCGATCAGGCAGAGGCTTTTTGGGCAACTGTTCGTGGCAATCTTGAGCGTTTCAACGATGCGGCTCATTGGTGGCAGATCATCAATGGCGATCTGCCGGAAAAGCCGGAGCTAGCCGAAGAAGATCAGGTGTTTGTGCAGGAAGCCTTTAAACTGCTACCTGCTGCTCCTTGGGATAAGCAGACCTGGAAAACATGGACCGATACTGTGAAGATCGCGACGGGACGCAAGGGCAAGACATTATTCATGCCCCTGCGTATCGCACTTACGGGGCAGGCGCATGGTCCGGAGCTTGCGGACCTACTGGTTTTGATTGGTCCGGATAGAACGAAGATCCGACTACTCTAACTTTCGAGCTTTCCGTATAGGTGCGCTCCGCTGGCGGTGTGGTTGCTGTCGGAGCGATATAGTCAGTTGGTTGAACTTTTGGTTGTGATGTCGGCGCGTAACTCGATTCCGATGCTTCGTATGGTGGAACAACGAAATCTTCGACCGGTTCACTTACGGTTTTCGCGACTTTAGTCTGGTCGTGTTTAGATATTTTGTTTGAGGCTGTTTTTCTGGGAGCAGCCTTCTGCGCTTTTCGAGCGGGTGCCCAAGTCGCTGAACATGCCTGAACATATCGACCAGCGTGGGATCTGCCAGCTATCGTCGCGTTTAGCTCAGAGAGCTGGTTTTCAAGAGTTTTAACGTCCGACTGCAGTTTATCGGCTCGCGTCTTAAGGCGCGTGCACGATGTGGATTTGCCCGCACTGAAACAGCTTTGCTTTGATAGTTCAGTACGAGTCCGTGCAAGCTGAGCTTTGCTTTGTTCAAGTTTTGCTTTCGTCGATGCAACATTGCTCGACAATCGCGCTTTCTCTTTTGGAGAGCATTGCTGCACCGGTTGGGTGGTTGTACAGCCGGCTATCAATAATGCGGTCGTTAACACCATCGCTGGCGATGCCAGGCGAAAAAAACGTCTACAAGCAATCTTCATAGAACAAGCCCGTCCTGTTTGTTCGTACGTATCGATTGTTATGTATTGTATTTAAGAAAGCATAAACGCCAAGTACGATTATTCATACTTGGCGTTTATTATAAATTGATAATATATATTATAGCAAGTTCTTATTCTATTTTACTTCTTCAATTCTCCCGAGCGCTGAAGTGCTTCAACAACTGCCAGAGCGGTCATATTCACAACGCCACGCGATGTAACTGACGGCGTAAGGATGTGGGCAGGGCGCGCTGTGCCGAGCAGAATTGGCCCAACATGCAGTGCATCAGTCACCGTCTTGACCACGTTTAGCGTGATGTTTGCCGCGTCAAGGTTCGGGAAAACCAGAAGGTTTGCTTCGCCCTTGAGGCGCGAGTTCGGGAATACGCGATCCCGCAAAGCTTGCGAAAGCGCAGAGTCGCCATGCATTTCACCATCAGATTCAAGCTCTGGAGCTTTTTCTGCCAGCAACGCTGCGGCCCGACGCATCTTCTCTGCACTTGCGGATTCTTTCGATCCGAAGTTGGAATGTGAAACGAGTGCAGCCTTTGGTTCAATTCCGAAACGGCTGATTTCCTTGGCAGCCAGAATTGCCATTTCAGCGATTTCTTCGGCTTCCGGTTCTACGCTGACATAAGTGTCGGTGAGGAACAGTGCGCCGCGCTGCGAAATAAGCAGGCTGAGGGCAGAATAATCGCTGATACCTGGAAGCTTGCCGATAATCTGCTTCACGACGCGCATATGGCGCTCAAAGCGTCCTTCCAGACCACAGATCATGGCATCTGCTTCATCGCGCATCACAGCCAGCGCTGCAATTGCCGTCGAGTTGGTACGTACGATTGTACGTGCCGCCTCAGGAGTCACACCCTGACGGCCCGTATAGGACAGATAAAGGTCGACATAATCACGGTAACGTGGATCATCTTCCGGATTGATAAGATCGAAATCAGTGCCTGGACGAATCTTTAGACCGTAGCGCTGAAGGCGTGTTTCGATAACGTGTGGACGACCAACGAGGATTGGTGCAGCAATACGTTCTTCGATAACCACCTGAGCAGCACGCAATACACGTTCATCTTCACCGTCAGCATAGATCACGCGCATCGGCTTGCTCTGCGCGCGGGCTGCCGCGAAGACTGGCTTCATGATGAGGCCGGAACGGAAGACGAAGCGGTTCAGCCTGTCGGTATAAGCTTCCCAGTCTTCGATTGGACGCGTTGCAACGCCGCTTTCCATCGCAGCCTTGGCAACCGCAGGAGCGATACGCAGGATCAAACGCTGATCGAATGGCGACGGGATAATGTGATCTGGTCCGAAAGTCGGTGTATCACCAGAATAGGCCCGGGCAGCAACATCAGAAGGTTCTTCGCGAGCCAATGCCGCAATAGCACGAACCGCTGCGAGCTTCATTTCTTCATTGATTGCAGTCGCACCCACATCAAGTGCGCCACGGAAGATGTAAGGGAAGCAGAGGACGTTGTTGACCTGGTTCGGATAGTCTGAACGTCCGGTGCAGATCATAGCATCGGCGCGTGCTTCGCGCGCAGCTTCCGGCATGATTTCTGGATTTGGATTAGCCAGTGCCATGATCAATGGCTTTTCAGCCATCTGCTTGAGAAGCTCAGGCTTTAGAACACCAGCCGCCGACAAGCCGAGGAAAACGTCTGCGCCGCCGATAACATCGGCCAGCACGCGTGCGTCGGTCTTCTGTGCGTACACTTCCTTCCAGCGATCCATAAGCGTATTGCGGCCTTCATAGACCACGCCTTCAATATCGCAGACAAAGATGTTTTCGCGCTTGGCACCAAGATTAACCAGCAGGTTAAGACAGGCAAGTGCCGCAGCACCGGCGCCTGAAGTTACAATCTTGGCAGTGCCAATTTCTTTTCCAGCCAATTCCAATCCATTGAGCACTGCGGCAGCGACAATAATTGCCGTTCCGTGCTGATCGTCATGGAAGACCGGAATATTCATTTTGGCGCGCAGTTGCTCTTCAACTTCAAAGCATTCAGGTGCCTTGATGTCTTCGAGGTTGATACCGCCAAAGGTCGGTTCGAGCGCGGAAACAACATCAACGATACGGTTGATTTCATGTGCATCGACTTCAATGTCGAAAACATCGATATCCGCGAATTTCTTAAAGAGAACGGCCTTGCCTTCCATCACTGGCTTGGATGCAAGTGCGCCGATATTGCCAAGGCCAAGAACCGCGGTGCCGTTTGAAATAACTGCGACCAGATTGCCACGCGCCGTATATTCGGCAGCTGCAGCGGGATCTTCATGGATGGCGAGGCAGGGGGCGGCGACGCCTGGCGAATAAGCAAGCGCAAGGTCGCGCTGATTTCCGAGCGGCTTGGTGGCTTGAATTTCCAGCTTACCCGGCTTCGGGTAGCGGTGGAAGAACAGGGCCGCTTCGTCAAAATCCGAACGCGTGGAAGTGGAGGGGGTCTTTTTATTCGTCATTATCGCATCGCTTTCCGGTTCATGCGCGCAGCTGGGGGAGGAAACCGCGCAGGGACGCTTATTTGCGTCTTTTGAGCCATTATCGTTCTTATCTCAAACTATCAAATCACTATAGGCCCGATTTCGAGAAGCAGTTATTCCGCAGTTGAATGGTATTTCGAGTGAAACAGCTTCTTTTATGGCAACAGACATGCCACCAAGCCAATGTCGCAATCAACCGGATTTTGGTTGACGCGCGGAAATGTCCACCTGTTCCGCGCTTTTTTACCACTCAAATAATTGCGACCTTAATTTTACCGGGAATATCGCTTCGATTTTGAAAATTCGTATCCCTCATTATCTGGGATAATTTATATAAGAAATTACTTTAATAGCTAACTATATAGCACTGTTTCGTTTAATTTTTGGAGGCTTATACTTAGTAAAATTCAGTAAACAAACTAGGATATATGTGTCATGCGCAGTGGCCTTGAAAATATTGTCGTCACCGAAACCGTTTTGTCGGATGTCGATGGTCTTTCGGGAAAACTCATCATTCGTGGGCGATCGCTCGATAATCTTGTTCCTCATACCAGTTTTGAGGATTGTATTGAGCTTCTATGGGATGGCTTGTTTGATGACCTTCCCAAGGGAGAGGAACTTCAGCGTGCGCTCGGTGAGGCTCGTGCTCAGATTTTTCATCACACCGATGCAATAGACGATGTGTTGCTTGAACTGCCGCCGATAGAAGTCGTGCGTGCGCTGATGGCCAGAATCCCCGACGGAGATGACCTTACAGCCGCTCTTTATATGGTTGCAGCTCCGGCTGTTTTCACTCCTGCCATTATGCGTATGAAACGTGGACGACAGATGCTGTCTCCCGATCCTTCTCTTCCGCATAGCGTCGACTTTCTACGTATGATGAATGTCAGAATGCCGGAGGAAATTGATGTTCAGGCCCTCAATAGCTACCTCGTATCTGTTTCTGATCACGGTTTGAATGCATCGACCTTCGCTGCCCGTGTGGTTGCTTCGACACAGGCGGGGATGACGTCATCAATTCTGGCCGCAATCGGCGCTTTGAAAGGCCCACTTCACGGCGGAGCACCTGCTCCTGTGCTTGATATGTTGGACGCGATTGGAAATGCCAAGAATGCAGAAGTTTGGCTGGATAGGGCTGTTTCCAAAGGTGAGCGCATAATGGGTTTTGGTCATCGGATTTACCGCATTCGTGATCCCCGGGCCGATGTAATCAAAGCTGCGCTTCATCGCATTATAGAGAGCAAAAACGCTAACAAAGACAGGCTGCATTTGGCTGAAGCGGTGGAAACTGCAGCAATCGCTGTGCTGAATAAGCATAAGCCGGAACGAATGCTGTCAACCAATGTCGAATATTATACGGCTTTACTGCTTGAACAGCTTGATATCCCTCGCGCAGCTTTCACCTCCGTATTTGCCATGGGGCGAACATTGGGTTGGGTTGCACACTGCCGTGAACAAATAAAAGAGAACAAACTTATTCGTCCACAGTCGATCTATGTTGGTCCCAAAATTGATACAGTCACTTAGTTTTACTTCGACATATTTGATCTCAGCCCCTGAGATAAACATTCAGATATATTGAAAATTCTATTTGAGAGACGCGAAGTTATTGGCTTTGCGTCTCTTTTTTAACCGTCATATGTCTGTGACATGAATCGGGTTTTCTACGCTCAAATCCGGGTTGCCATCGGAAGGACAACCAAATGAGCGATGAACAGACTGAGTCAAAGAAATACCGCACTCTGTTTATTTCTGACGTGCATCTTGGCTCCAAAGCGGCTCAGGCCGAACTTTTGCTGGACTTCCTGCGTTGCCATGATGCTGAAACGATCTATCTGGTTGGTGATATCGTTGATGGCTGGCGTTTGCGACGCAACTGGCATTGGCCACAGGAACACAACGATGTTGTGCAGAAGCTTCTGCGCAAAAGCCGCAAGGGCGCGACAATCATTTATATTGCCGGCAACCACGATGAGTTCCTGCGCAATTTTCAGGGTACGCATTTTGGCGGCATCGAAGTGATGAACCGCGCTATTCATGAAGCGGCGGACGGACGTAAATTCCTCGTCATTCACGGCGATCAGTTCGACGTTGTGGTGCGCAATGCACGCTTTATCGCATATCTTGGTGACTGGGCTTACGATACGGCCATCTGGATCAACACGATCATGAGCCGCGTGCGTGCAATGTTTGGTCTGCGTTACTGGTCGTTTTCCGCTTGGGCTAAATTCCGCGTGAAGAAAGCGGTCAACTTCATCGGCAAGTTTGAAGACGTGGTTTCAGAAGAAGCACAACGCATCGGCGTCGATGGCGTTATCTGCGGTCACATCCATCATGCGACCATCGAGAAGATGAACGGCGTTGAATATATCAACACCGGCGATTGGGTAGAAAGCTGCACAGCGGTTGTCGAGCATTTCGATGGACGTATGGAGTTGCTGGAATGGACTGAGCGTCTGGGCCAGAAACCATCACTCCCTGCCGTGCAAGACGCAAATGCAGGCGGAAGAATAATCAGGCTTCCGAGAGCAGCCCGCAAAGCGGTGAATGGCAGCAGATGAAGAAACTGGTCATCGTAACAGACGCCTGGCATCCACAAGTAAATGGCGTTGTGAGAACGCTGGCAAAATGCTGTGAACTGATGACCGAACGTGGCTATGAGGTGATTGTCATCTCTCCACAGGATTACCGTTCGGTACCTTGTCCGACATATCCCGAAATTCGTCTGGCCATGACGACCCCATCGGCCTTCCGCCGACGGCTCGTGAAAATGCAGCCGGACTATGTGCATATCGCTACCGAAGGTCCGCTGGGCTTCATGGCGCGGCGTGCATGTCTTAAAATGGGTTGGAACTTTACGACAAGCTTTCACACCCGCTTTCCTGAATATCTTCAGGACAGGTTTCCAATTCCGCCAAAGTGGACTTACGCGTTCTTGCGCCGCTTTCATAATGCGGCGTCCCATACACTTGTTCCAACCCAATCAATCCTCGACGATTTGCATGGACGTGGTTTTACAGGGCTGGAGCTTTGGACCCGCGGTGTTGATCGCACGCTTTTTCATCCACGCGACGATGTTAAAAGGGACCTGCCGCAGCCGGTCTTTATCTGCGTCGGACGCGTCGCTACAGAAAAGAACCTGCCAGCATTTCTGGAGTTGAAACTGCCGGGAACGAAATTGATCGTCGGCGACGGTCCGGCACTCGACGATTTGAAAACCCGTTTTCCGGAAACCGTTTTCATTGGCAAGAAAGAGGGCAAGGACCTCGCGCGTGTCTATGCATCGGCGGATGTGTTTGTGTTTCCGAGCAGAACCGACACGTTTGGCCTCGTTCTGCTGGAAGCCATTTCGTCGGGCCTGCCTGTGGCGGCATTTCCCGTACCGGGATCATCCGATGTTGTGGGCGCAACAGGAGCGGGGGTTTTGTCCGAAGATTTGCATGAAGCATGCATTGCGGCACTTGAAATGCCAGCCTTTGATCCCGCTGAAGTGCTCAAGCCTTTCACATGGGAAGCCTGTGCGGACATCTTCGAAAACGTTCTGTCGTCAACGAAGAGTGTCGCACAACCTTTCAGCAGAACCGAGAATCAACCCCAGACAGTCGCCTCTGGCGGATAAACCAATGCCCCGTCATAGCGCAGTCCTGGATCACGGTCGTGTGCCAATAACAGCGGACCGTCCAGGTCAACGACATCGGCTTTCTGCGCAAGCAAAACGGCAGGCGCCATGCCAAGCGATGTACCAACCATACAGCCAACCATGATTTGCAGTCCGAGCGAAGTAGCCTTTTCGCGCATAATCAAACCTTCGGTCAGGCCACCAGCCTTATCGAGCTTGATATTCACGGCATCATAACGCTTGGCGAGATCTTCCAAACCGACAGACGTATGAACGCTTTCATCGGCGCATATAATCACCGGGCGTTCGATGCGGCTTAGAATATCATCTTTACCGGCGGGCAGGGGCTGTTCAATCAGAACCACGCCTGCTTTGGCTGCGGCAGCCATATTTTCTTCGATATTATCTTCAGTCCAGCCTTCATTTGCATCGATAATGATGCGGCTGTTTGGAGCCGCATCGGCAACTGCGTGAATACGCTCGATATCGTTGTCGCCGCCCATTTTCACTTTGATTAGAGGGTAATGCGCGACCTTCGCAGTCGATTCCGCCATTTCTTCGGGCGTTCCGAGCGACACTGTAATGGCGGTTTCCAGCGCCCGCGTCGGTGTGCCAAGTGTATCGGCGACACTCTTGCCAGAGAGTTTGGCTTCCAAATCCCACATTGCACAATCAACCGCATTGCGGGCTGCACCTGCTGGCATGAGCGTCTGAATATCCTGACGTGTGGCACCGCTTTCAATAGCTGAGCGCACGGCTTCAATTTGTTCGCTTACGCTCTCAATTGATTCGCTATAGCGTGCATATGGAACGCATTCGCCGCGCCCCAATAGGCCATTATGCCCGATCTCGCATACGATCACTGCGGCTTCAGTCTTCGAGCCGCGGGAGATTGTGAATTTCCCGGCGATGGGATAGCGTTCATGAATGATTTTCAAGCTATTGTGCATGGATATGCCCTTTAGGACGCAGTATTTCGGTCGTGCAACGACTCGTGTATGAGGTTAGGCCATGTTGACCGACACTGCCGACAAAGCAAGTACTGCTGCCAATGTCGCGCCAAAGATTGATTTGGCCGAGCACGATGGCGCGCGTCTTGTTAGCCTGAGTGGACGCTGGGTTTCCCAAAGCGTCAACTTCGTGGACAAGAAAATGCGTGAGCTTGAAAAAGTTGGCGGTTCGCAGGCAGTCATCATAGATGCGACTGACGTGGCAGGCCTCGACACTGCTGGTGCATGGCTCATAGAGCGTCTGCGTCAGAGGCTGAAGTCGCAAAATATCGATGTTCGTCTTGAGGGTGTTAAGCCCGCCTGGCTTCCGCTTATGGAAGAGGTCGGTAATGCCGTCGAGCGTACACTTGATGTGCCGCAAGTCAAAAAGCCATTCGTCATTATTCGTATGCTGGAATCGCTGGGCCGAGGCGTCGTCTCGATCTATGACGATTTCAAAATGGCCATGCATATTCTTGGCGCTACCATCCGTGGAGCGCAGCTGAAAGCTGGTCGCGGCAGTGGTATTCCTATCCCGGCCATTGTCACACAGATGGATCGTATGGGCGTTGGTGCCATTCCGATCATTATACTTATGTCGACGATTGTTGGTGCGATTATCGCACAGCAGGGTGCCTTTCAGCTCCGCTATTTCGGCGCTGAAATCTTTGTTGTCGATCTGGTCGGTATTCTTGTACTGCGCGAACTGGGTGTCTTGTTGACCGCCATCATGATCGCGGGCCGTTCAGGAAGTGCGATTACCGCTGAAATTGGTTCGATGAAAATGCGCGAGGAAACAGACGCACTTACGGTTATCGGTCTTAATCCGGTCGGTGTTTTGGTGTTTCCGCGTCTTGTGGCACTCGTCGTCGTTCTGCCGCTGTTGACTATCATCGCCGATCTTGCGGCTTTGATTGGTGCTGCAGGCGTTGCCTGGTTTTACTCAAATATTTCACCGGAAGCTTTTATCAGCCGTCTGCATGATGCAGTGGCGCTCAATACATATTTCGCTGGCCTCATTAAAGCGCCGTTTATGGCAATGATCATTGGCATTCTCGCCTCGGTTGAAGGCATGAAGGTCGGCGGCAGCGCAGAATCGCTTGGGCGTCGCGTTACTGCTTCTGTGGTCAAAGCGATCTTTGTCGTAATCGTAGTAGATGGCATGTTTGCCATGTTCTATGCCGCTATTGATTTTTAAAAGTGTGACGATCCGTTGTTTTTATGGGCTATTTCGGACACAGTCAGAGATAAATCAGACTTGAGATTCTCGCTTGCGGTTCAGTCTCAGAGCAAGCTCGGATAAAGAATAGGTATGGAGAGCAGTATCGATCAGCAGCCACAATCACACGACGAGGAAAGCAATCAGGCGCCCGTGCCGATCATATCGGTGCGTGATGTTACTGTTTCTTTCGGCGGTCGTGCGCCTGTTCTCGATAAGCTGTCGCTTGATATATACAAGGGCGAGGTGCTTGGCTTCATCGGACCGTCCGGTTCCGGTAAGTCGGTGCTTATGCGCACAATTCTCGGACTGAATAAAAAGCAGTCTGGAGATATCGAGATATTGGGCAAAAACATCGATCGTCTGGGCGACGTCGAGAAAATGGCCATCGATATGCGCATGGGTGTTCTGTTCCAGCATGGTGCGCTTTTCTCAGCGTTGAATGTACTGGAAAACATTCAGGTGCCGATGCGTGAATATCTCGATCTTTCACCAAAGCTTATGGATGAGCTTGCGCGTTTGAAGATCGATCTGGTGGGACTGAAACCGGATACAGCTGAGAAATTCCCGTCGGAGCTTTCAGGCGGCATGATCAAGCGCGCAGCTCTAGCCCGCGCACTGGCTCTTGATCCCGATATCGTCTTCCTTGATGAGCCGACTTCGGGTCTTGATCCAATCGGTGCAGCAGACTTTGACGAGCTGATTGCGAACCTTCGCGATACTATGGGGCTGACTGTCTATATGGTCACGCACGACCTCGACAGTCTGTTTGCGATTTGCGATCGCATTGCAGTTTTGGGCAACAAAAAAGTGTTGGTCAGCGGTTCCATTGAAGACATGCTGACTGTAGACGATCCATGGGTTAAATCCTATTTTCAAGGCAAGCGCGCGCGCCAGATTGACACTTCGGCGCCAAGCAGACGGCGGCCGGGTAGCCGCTTGCAGACTGGATAAGGTATGGAAACGAGAGCCAATTACGTACTGGTAGGAGTGTTCACGCTGATCGTCAGTCTACTGGCGTTCGGTTTCGTGTACTGGATCGCCCGCTTCGGTGAAGCGAGGGATTCGGTTGCTCTTGATGTGCGCATTCCGGGTTCGGTAACGGGCCTCAGCATCGGTAGTCAGGTGTTGTTTAACGGTATCAAGGTTGGTGATGTGCGCCGCCTGCATCTCGATGAGACCAATCCCGGCATGGTGATTGTGCAGACGCGCGTTAATGCTACAACGCCGATCACACGCTCAACTGCCGCTACGCTCGGTTTTCAGGGCCTCACAGGCCAGGCTTACATCGAATTGAAGGGCGGGCGTCTGGATGAACCCAATCTTCTGACCGAAGCTGCAAAGGAAGACACGGTTGCGCGTATTGACGCCGATCCGTCCTCAATCAACAATCTACTCGCCACTGCACAGGACATCTTTGCCCGTGCGAACAGTGTTTTGGGCGAACTGGAAGGCTTTGCAAAAGATGCGCGCGGCCCTCTGACTGACACGATCAAGAACACCAAGACTTTCACAGACGCGCTGGCGAAGAATGCCGATGTGATTGAAGAACTTGGTTCCAATACTGGCAACATCAATCAGATCATCACAGATGCAAAAGATATGATGGCCCGCTTGAATGCAGCATCCGTTCGCGTTGAAGGTATCATGGCCAAGGCTGATAAGCTTCTGTCTAGCGACGACAAGGATGGCGTTGTAGCGCAGGCAAAAGCCACGCTTGAATCAATCCGCCAGACCTCAACTAATCTCGACAAGCGTCTCGGACCGATTGCAGACAATCTGCAGCGTTTTTCAGGCCAAGGTCTGCGCGATGTTCAGTCGGTTGTGGTTGACAGCCGTCGTTCGATCCAGCGTATTGAACAGGCAATTACAGATCTCGAACGCAATCCGCAGCGTCTGATTTTCGGCGGACAAGGTAACGTACCGCAGTATAACGGGAGGGCGCGTCATTGATTTCCAGAATCGGTTCCGTTGATATGAAATCACGCCGGTCGCTCATCAAAGCTTCTGCTGTGTCTGCACTCGTTGTGGGCCTTCTCGCAGGCTGTGGAACGACAACGCCCCTCGATACTTTCAACCTTTCGGCACCGCAGCCCAATGTTTCTTCCCCTAGCCGGAAGAGCATTCAGTTGCTGATACCAACTCCTACGGCGTTGAAAGCCCTCGACAGCGAAAATATCGTTATCAGCTCTTCACCGGGCTCAATCGAATATCTGAAGGGCGCACAATGGGGCGACCGCCTGACGAATATCGTTCAGTCGCGAATTGTGCAGGCCTATGAAAATACGGGTGTCTTTGGTGGTGTAGGCCGTCCTGGCGACGGCTTGGCAATCAATTATCAGATACTCACCGATCTGCGCATGTTCGGCGTTCAGGTCTACGGTGGACAGCGTGTTGCAGTCGTAGAGCTTGCCGTGAAGCTGATGAATGACAAGAATGGTGAAGTACGCTCAACGCGCGTGTTCCGCTCATCCGTTCCGGTCAGTGGCGCGACAAACAGCGCCTATGTCAAAGCACTGGACGCTGCGTTTGATCGGACTGTAAGCGAGGTTGTGGGCTGGACGATATCGTCGCTTTAATCATTTCGGAGCGCATCTAAAGTCAAAGCATAATCCTATCGGGGTGAAACGAGGATCGATAAGATTATGCTTCAAATAAAAAGGCTTAGGGCGTCGATCTGATCCAATCAAATCGAAACGCACTCCAAAGCAGGTCGGATAATCTCCGGCCTGCTTTTTTCGTGCCAGCCTAAAGCATGTTGCAGCTAAATGGATTCATTTAGCTGCAACATGCGACAACTAACAGAATCTGGAGCGAGAGCCATGGGTGCGATTAAGCGCGACACGCTCTAGTGCTTGACGCGGAAACGTCGGAGCCGGATTTGTGTGTAATCAGTCCAATGAATTGATTATTCACCCCGGGTTTGCTTCACCTTGAACTCGTTTCACTCTACTGCTCTGTTTCGATAATTTGAGACATGCAGCTTCGATAATCCGTTTTCATTCCAAAACAAAAAACGCGGCCTGAGAGCCGCGTTTTTCTTTCATTCTATATGGTCCGCGATTAGCGCAGACGTCCGCTTGCGTGAGCGAGCATGGTGTAAACCTTGCCGGTATCCGACGTGAGATAGGTCTGAGTGACCATGTTATCGCGATCGTTGCGTGCAACGTCTTCAAGCAAGCGCTGGAAATCGTCCATGTAACGGTCTACGGCGCGGCGGAATTCACCATCGGTCTGATACTTGCGCTTGATATCATCAAAGGTCTGCTGACCCTTCAGCGTGTAAAGACGACGGGTGAAGACATTGCGTTCGCCACGGCGGTAGCGGTCCCAGAGTTCAACCGACGCTTCATGATCGATTGCACGCGCAATATCGACCGAAAGCGAGTTGAGCGATTCAACGACGTGGCTCGGTGAACGCGGAGCCTGTGTCGACTGCGGCTGGGATGGCGCTGCAGCTTCATCGTCACGGGAGGCGCGAGCCAGAAGGTCCGAAACCCAACCGCGTGGCTTTTCAGCCGATTGTGCAGGCTGAGCGGCCTTTGGTGCCTCTACAGGGCGGCTACGGACTGCAATATCAGCCTGTGGTGCCTGAGCCTGTGGGCGTGGCGCGACAGGAGCTTGAACTGGTGTCGGAGCTGGAGCAGCGCGCTGGGTCTGAACCGGACGGGAAACCGAGCGGTCTGCACGGCTTTCGCCAACATCGACCAGACGTCCCGACTTGTTGACGATTTCAGCAAGCTCCTTGAGAGCATTGATCTGCTCGCCAACCGCCTTGCGCATGGCACTCGTCGTTTCTTTTGCTTCTGCAGGCATGTCGAGAACGCCACGCTTGAGCTCGCCACGGGTTGTGTCGAGTTCGCTGCGAATTTCCGAAGCTGTGCGACGGATATCGTCGGTGGCAGCCGAGAACTTCTGCGAAGCCTGTTCCACGATCTCGGAAACGCTTTCGCGCATCTTTTCAGCAGAAACGCGAGTCTGTCCTTCAGCACGCTGGAAGGCAGATGCAACAACCGTTTCAAACGACTGCATCAGCTTCTCGATGCCTTCCGACTTTTCGACCAGACCGGAAGCCAGCTTGTCGAGCGCCAGGTGACGATCTTCAAGAGTACCTGCAAGGCCATTCTGAGCCGAGTTGATCATGTCCGAAGCAGACGAGAGAACCTTGCCGTGTTCTTCAAAGCGTTCCGCAATATCAGCGATCTGCGACAGGGTACCATCCGAAAGCGCACGCAGCGTTCCGATGTTGTTGTCGATGAGACCGGTCGAAGCCTGGAACATCTGTGCTGCGCGGTTTGCATTTTCAACGAAGCTGCTGGTTGTTTCAACGAGACGACCATCAATGTCTGTCAGGTTGCGGGCTGCAGCATCGATCAGCTTGCCGAGTTCACCGTTTGAAGCGGCGAGGCGGTCGATCAGTTCGCTGACATTGTCCGAGAGGCCAGACTTCGCCTGCTGGACAGCAGCAATTGTTTCAGCCGTACGGCTGGCCAATGCGTTGACCAGTGCTGCATTTTCCGAACGAAGACGGTCAGTTGCTGCATGGGTCGCTTCTTCAAGCTGCTGAGCAAGGCCGCGACCGCTATCTGCAAGACGCTGTACGAGCGGTTCAGCAGTATCGTTGAGGATCTGCGTGATTTCCTGCGAACGTGCAGCGAGGACAGCATTCAGCTCACGGGTACGTTCTTCAAGCGTAACGGCAGTCGTATCGGTAACTTGAGCGATACGGGCTTCAACCGAACCAAGTTCCATCGTGATGCGCGAACCAATGTCGCCGAGGCGCGTTGCAATGGCATCTGCGCGTTCAGCAAGGCGAGCTTCAGTGCCGGAAAGATTTTCCGTAACACTTGAAGAGAATGCTTCGCTATGACCGGCCAGTGTTTCACTGGTTTTGGTCGCAGTGTCTGCGATACGGGCTTCAATTGCTGAAAGCTCACCGGTGAGGCGGCTTTCAATGGCTTCGAGACCGCCGGCAATCGCGCTTGCACGTTCATTCAGGCGAGCTTCTGTGCCAGCCAGATTATCGGCAACGCTTGCGGCAAATGCTTCACTGTGACCAGCAAGCGTATCGCTTGTCTTGGTTGCGGTATCAGCAATGCTGCTTTCGATCTGCGACAGACGTTCTGCAATTGCATTTGCGCGTTCGCCGAGGCGTTCTTCAGTGCCGGAGAGGTTCGCAATGAGATCGGCACTGAAGCTCTGACCAAAGCCGTCGAGAGCCTGACCAGCTTTCGCTGCTTCAGCAGAAAGCGTGCTGGCTGCTTCCGTGATCTTCTCACGCAGCGAGCCTGCGACGACACCAGCACTCTGTTCGAGTGCGCGACGAACATTGTCGACGCCAATCGAAAGCGCCTTTTCCATGGTCTGTGTGCGTTCTTCGATAATGCCGGTCTGGCCTTCGAAAGCGCGGCTGATCGCATCGCTGCTGTTCTCAATCGCGTTGTGCAGATTGGTCGTGCGCTGCGAAAGGATATCGCCATGATCCTGAAGGGTCTGGCTGAGCGACGCAGTGCTTTCAGTCAGAGTTTCGCGGATTGCAGCGGTGCGGCCTTCAATCGTCTGTTCATGCCCATCAAGGATATGGACGAGGGCGCTGTTGTGATCGTTGAGAACCGAGCGCAGTCCACTCGTGCGTTCTTCGACGTGCTGAACGTGATCATTGAACGTTGCTTCAAAGGCAGAACGGCTTGCACCGATTGTTTCGCTAAGCGTCTGCGAGCGTTCGTCGAATACGCGTGCCAGCTCCTGCTGATTGTCAGCAATTAGAGACTGCAGCGAATTGACCCGTTCATCAAAAGTACGAGCGATCAGTTCACGATTTTCGTTGAAATTATCGCGCAATACGCTTGTACGTTCATCCATCAGCTGAGCAAGCATTGCCTGATTGCCAGCGATGACACCCTGCAGAGAGGCTGCACGCTCTTCGAGCGAACGCGAGTGATCTGCGAAGGTCGCATCGAGGCGCGAAGCGCTGTTTGCCATTTCTTCCTGAAGAACACTTGTTCTGTCAGCAAGAATAGCCGCGTGCCGCTCAGCAGCCGAATCCAGAGCCGAAGCGCTGTTGTTAATTGCGTTTTCGATATCGCTTGTGCGTGCGGCAAGCGTATCAGCATGGCCACGGATAACCGCTGAAACGCGTTCAGTTTCACCTTCAAGCGAAGACGCCAGAACATCGCGGCTTTCTGCAAGCTTGCCAGCAAAAGCCGAAGCTTTTTCGTTTAGAACGTTGCCAACGCTTTCGCTGATCGAAGTCAGATCATCGCTGATCTTGGTCTTCGTTTCATCGATCATTGCGCTCAGTGCATTGCGGCCACCAGAGAAGGTTTCTGCAATTTCACGAGTACGTGCAATGAGATTTTCGTTGATCTGACGCGAACGGGTTTCAAGAGCCGCGTTCAGCTTTTCAGTGCTGCTATCAAGTGCATGGGCGCGTGTTTCAAACTCGGACAGGAGCGAGCGGCCACGTTCGTTCAGCGTTGTGTCGAGCTGGGTCAGGCGTGCGTCGAACTCGCTGACCATCGACTGCGTGGCGCCGCCGAGCAGAGTTGCGATACCGGCTGTACGCTCATCAAGCGCCGAGCTTACGCGTTCCGAAATTTCACGCGACTGCTGATCGAGCGTCGCAATACGTGTATCCAGTTCGCTTGCAAAAGCTTCGCCGGAAGTCGTGATGCGTGTTGCAATATCGCCGGTACGCTTTTCAATGGCGTCAGCAATTGCGCCGCCGCTTTCGTTGATGCTGCCGATCAGACGTTCGCCAGAATCGCCGAGAAGCGAGCTGAGCTGCTGAGATGCAGATACAACATTATCGCGTATGATATTGGCAGCGCTCGACAATTCTTCCTTGAGCTGCTCATGAGCGCCAGTAATGGAAGAGCGAACGCGTTCGGCATGGCTGACAACAGCTTCACGCTCATTGCCCAGATCGCTGACAAGCGAGCGAATGCGCACTTCGTTGTCGCTATAAGCGCGTTCAAGCTGATTAACTTCGGATTGAACGAGTGTTTCAAGTTCGACAGCGCGTGCAAGTGTGCGCTCGATGCCTTCGTTCATCGCTGCAACTTCGCGGCGAACAGCCTGGCTCAGCGTGGAAACGCGGTCGCCTGCAGCGGCTTCAGGCTGCAAAAGCTTGAGCGCTGCTTCCGACATGCTGCGTGCTGCAACGTGCATTTCCTGCGCACGACGCACCAGATGCGCGAAGCCCCAGAACATGATGACGGGCAGCGCCACGCCAGCTGTTACGCCGAGACCGGCAGGGGATGTGAAGAAGTCTTTTGTTGCCTGAAGGCTGGAGAACACATCAGGGCTGATTGCCTTGCTGATCGCAACGCCGCCGGCGGCCCAAAGGACGCTCATGGCAGTCGTTGTCCAGAAAAGCTTGGACGAGCGTTCGGTAATGCGACGCGGTGCTGCAGCAACGGCTCTGCCATTGCGCGAATCGTCGTTGGCAGGCGTAAGAGCGGCGGCAGGCGTGGCGGCTACAACGGATGGCGCAGGAGAAACAGGAGCTGTTGCAGCTTTTGGTGCTGCGTCCTGAACTGGTGCCTTAGCTTTGTTGACTGGCTTCGATGCGTTGTTAGCGGCTTCCGGCGTGGCGGATGGAAGCACTGCACTGACGACTGGAGGCACAGGTGGCGCAGCAGGGCTCGCAATGACTGAAACGGTAGAAATCGTTTCCGCCTTCGCTGTTCCTTCGGTGGTAATGTTTACAGGAGAGACTTTCGCGGCTTCGACCACTTTCGTGTTCTGCTCTGCGACCAGTTCTTCGGCCGCACGCGAAATCTGCTCTTCAAGGTCATCGACGGAGAATTCTTCGTCAATTGCACTCAGGTCCATATCAATATCGAAATCGTCACCGAAATCGATGTCGAGTGCCTGTTCAAGTGCCTGTTCAACCTCGTGGTCGAGCTTTTGCGCCTTGGATTTAGAAGCCATAGCCTTGCCTACCTCGTACTCATTACTGCGACGGCCGGATCAACATAGAGCCGTTACAAAACTTACTCCGCCATTTTTCATCGTATCGGCTCAGGCTTGTTAAGGAAATAGGCGCCCGCGCCGGATGTCTAAAACTTTAAATACAAGGTTAACAAAAAAGGGTTCAGTTTAAAAAAATCCCGGTTTTCCGGCGTTTTCAAGTTAACGATCATTCTGTGGAAATCAAACCGAAACGACAAACCACTATAATGCATCTGCTACAAATCGTTAACAAAAATGCACGTTAAAAGAGAGCTGTTATTTTTATTCTACCAATAGTTTGATTCATGCGGCAAAAAAATAACGCTACACGGACTGATAATTCCAACTTGATGATAATGCCTATATCACCCATGCAGCAAGAGCTCTCGTCCAAATAGGTGATCTAGGGCAGGAACGTTGAAAAGGAACGGCATTTTGGCGCAGTTTTCAGTCCAAAGCGCCGCAATGGTTGAACTTGAACCGATTACACCGTATCTGCCTCAGCAAGATATTCAAGAAGCCTGTTGTTTCCTTCAAGGAAGTCGGAACAAAAGCTATCAATAGCGCCGTGTAAGGTGCGCAGGAACTGACAATGACAAAAATTATCTTCGTGTCCGCTGACGGCGCTTCGCGAACTGAAGTCGAAGCCGATAATGGATCGAGCGTGATGGAAGCAGCCATTCGCAACGGCATTCCCGGTATTGATGCTGAATGCGGCGGTGCCTGCGCCTGCGCCACATGCCATGTCTATGTGGATGAAGACTGGACTGAAACTGTTGGCGGTCCAGATGCGATGGAAGAAGACATGCTGGATTTCGCTTATGAAGTGCAGCCAAACTCACGTCTTTCGTGCCAGATCCGTGTAAGCGATGAGATCGACGGTTTGGTCGTAAAAGTGCCTGAGCGCCAGAACTAAAATAAAAGGAAAGAGCGGCGAGACATTAGGGAGCGCAGATGGAAGTCGAACGTCATTCAGACATCGCTATCATCGGCACCGGGCCTGTCGCTCTTTTTTCAGTTTTTCAGCTGGGCCTGTTTGGCCTTACGTGCCGTTTGTTTGATTCAGCGAGCCGAGCAGGCGGTCAGTGTACTGCGCTTTATGCTGATAAGCCCATTTTCGATGTTCCAGCTTTTGCAAAGATTATGGGGGAAGAGCTTATTGAGCGGCTATTGACCCAAATAGCGCCTTACAAGCCTGCCTTCGAATTCGATCAGCTTGTGACCGGCGTTTCAGCTAGTGAAAACGGTATTCAGCTCAAAACGGCCACCGGAACAATATTCAGTTCAAAATGCCTGGTGATTGCTTCGGGCCTTGGGGCATTTACCTCAGAAGGCCAGATCGTTCGCCCCGATCCGCTTGCCACATTGGACTTGCAGCGTTTCGGCAATTCAATTGTCGTGAATACTGAAACGTTTCGCACATCACAGCCAAAAATCTATGCGATTGGCGATGTTTGCCACTACCCCGGAAAACTGAAACTCATTCTTTCAGGTTTCCACGAGGCTGCCCTGATGACACAAGCCATCAGGAAAAATTTGCAACAAGCTAAATAGACCCCGGCGTTACTGGGTCATTTTCTCAAGTCGATAAGTCAGAAGACGCTCAAAGCGTCGTTCAAAATTAATCGTCTCAACACGATCAAAACGCTCCTGCGCTTTATCATGCGCTGCCATAAGCCGTTCCGTCACCTTATCAATGTCTGAACGCAAGGTAGCGCAGTCTGTTCGGCTCCGCAATGAGCGTATCTGACGTTCCATTTCACTCGCATGGCTGCGTGCGATAACGATATGGCTTTCCTCGTGACGACGAATATCCTGATACAAAGTATCCCAGATCAATGCGAGTTCAGGGCCAGCCTTGCGGCGCTGTTTCCAGCGCGGCAGCATGACCTTTGCATGAACATTCACATAAACGCCCTGAACCTTGCAGGCGCGATCACCTGTAGCACGCCCATAGCGTACCTTGGCATCGAAGCGGATTTCTGCAGCGCCAGGATGATGCTGACCGGTCTTCTTGAGAAACGGGCCACTGCGCGACAGTGCCTTGTCGAGATCTGCAGCTGTCTTCCCGTTGACATTATAATAGCTGAACGTCCGGAAAATGGAGGCAGCTTCTGCCTGTGGAGCAACAACAGCGAGGGCTAAGCCCAAAGCCAGAACTCGTTTTTTAAAGGACATGTTCTGGCACCTCTTCATAAAACCAGAAAGAAACTCGTACATTCACTGATGTGCAACATGGCATGCAATCGTCAAGAGAACTATAACGACCATCAATAAACGCCATATCGCCCGTTTGGCTGCATAAAGTCCGACAGAAAAGACAATTGGAATATTCTTCAATGATAAAACAATGGCAACTTGCCCACGGTCGTAACCTCCAATTGGGCGCAAAATCTGTCATCATGGGCATTTTAAACGTCACACCGGATTCATTTTCCGATGGTGGACATCACAATGACCTGGATGATGCATTGATTGTTGCGAAAACCATGCTGGACGATGGCGCAACGATTATCGACGTCGGAGGGGAATCGACTCGCCCCGGTGCTGCTTTAGTTGACGCCGAAACAGAAGCCGCACGCGTTGTTCCAGTCATACGTGCGCTTGCAAAAGAGTTTGGCTGCATAATCTCGATCGATACCTATCGCGCATCAACAGCTAGGCTTGCGGTAGAGGCGGGCGCCCATATCGTCAATGATGTATGGGGGCTTCAGCGAGAACCGGAAATCGCTCAGGTTGCGAAAGATACCGGTGCCGGACTGGTCATCATGCATACGAGCCGCGATAGAAATACCAACCCCGATGTGATTGCTGATCAGTTCGCCTTTCTCGATGTATCTTTGGAAATTGCGAGCAGGGCAGGTATTGATGCTGGCAGTATCGTGCTTGATCCGGGCTTTGGCTTTGGCAAAAACAAGGATGAAGACATCGCTTTGATGGCACGCATGGAAGAATTGCAGCGTTTCAGCTATCCTCTATTGGTGGGAACGTCGCGCAAACGTTTCATTGGTGCCATCACAGAACAGGCTGATCCATTGATGCGGGATATCGGAACGGCTGCGACGTCGGTTGCAATGCGATTGGCAGGAGCCGACATCTTCCGTGTTCACAATGTCGCTTTTAATAGGGACGCACTTGCAGTTGCCGATGCTATCCTGCAAAGCAGATTAAAGAATTAATAGGAAACAGAGCCGTGTACACCATCCGCATCATGAACTGCGCATTTTTCGCGCATCACGGCGTCTTTGACGAAGAACATAAACTTGGTCAGCGTTTCTACGTTGATGCGATCCTGGATGTCGATCCGGGTGACTCGCTTGAAAATGACGACATTGAAGGCACGGTCCACTACGGCATCGCCTTCACTGTCATTCAGGACATCATCACAGGCAGCCAGCGCTATCTCATTGAAACATTGGCACTTGATGTCGGCAAGGCACTGACTGCGCGTTTCCCGCAGATCAAACGTGCTGAAATCACCATTCGCAAGCCTAACGCACCAGTTCCAGGCGTGCTTGATCATGTTGAAGTAACGGTGGTTTATCCACGCTGATGAGCATTGCTTTGCCTTATCGCGCCTGGCTTGGGCTTGGCGGCAATATCGATGATCCTGTCGCTTCGATGGCCAAGGCGCTGAAACTCCTTGATGCGCGCACCGATACGAAAGTTATCGCGGTTTCTCAGGTCTATCGCACACCGCCATGGGGAAAGACCGATCAGGCCTGGTTTCACAATGCCTGTGCGCAGATCGAAACCGCACTTGCGCCGCTTCAGCTCATCGATACCTGTCTTGATGTAGAGCGTTCACTCAAACGCGTTCGACTGGAGCGATGGGGGCCGCGCATCATCGATATTGATATTCTCGCGATGCAGGATGAAGCAGGCGAGGCGATTATCACGAACGAACCTACACTGGAGCTTCCACACCCGCGCATTCAGGAGCGCGCATTTGTGCTCGTGCCGCTCAATGATATTGCGCCGTCACTTCAGATTGCGGGTAAAACTGTTTCGGATTGGGAAAAGGCCTGTGCCACTTCTGAAATAGAAAAAGCCCGCACTGATACGGGCTGGTGGCTGGATTAGATTGTAACCGCTCTAATTCCTATTTTTACACAGAGCCGCTTAATTTTTGGCGATGCTGCCAACAGCGATATTATCTATACGCTTGAGGCTCATACCGATTACCGGAACAAGTTCCTTCTCTACGCGGACCGAAACAGTCACATTCATGGTGTTCTTGTCGGCAACGCGAGCAAGCATCGCGCCATTGAGCTCTTTACGGTTAAGACCGAGAACCACCTTGTTGCCGGTTACGGAGCCAGAGGTAACGTTGAGGCCTTTACCTTCAGCGCCGTCATTAAACTTGCCCGAATAGTTGGAGCCGACGCGCGTCACGGTTGCCTTCATAGGCTGCGAGAAAACACCAACGCGGCAAGAACCATCAAGCGTCATGCCAACTGCATTGTCAGGAGTAGTGCCTGCGAGCGTGCAGACAAATTTTGTGCCCTTGTATTTTCCGGCAACAATTTCGCCCGGACCGGACCATTGGCCTTCAATCGTCTGAAAAAACTGTTCATCCTTGTCTGCAGCCAGAGCTGGCGCAGCAAAAAGCGATGCGGGCAGTAGCGTAAGGCATGCAGCGATGTAGTTTTTCATATTCAGCTCTGTCCCGGAATCTCGACCGCTAGGCACCATTCCAATAGATGATCTACAAACACTCCGCAACCGAACGTCAGGGTGTTTTGTTGGCGCAAGGATCACAGATTCGAGCACCTGATAGTGAAGCTTATAATCGTTTCGAATGGTTAACGCTTCGTTTTCATGGCGGCTGAAGTCACAGAGATTATTGGGAAGAGCTCATTATTTTCGGTCAGTCGGCTTGTTGACCTTTTCACCATTGATGCGGGCAATATCACCAATAAAGTCGCCTACGCCGGGACGTTTTTCAGCATTGAACGGGAAGGGGCGTACAACATCCATCGCTGCAATCCCGATACGCGCAGTCATTAGGCCATTGACCACGCCTTCACCCAGTTTTGCCGAAAGACGCGATGCCAGACCATGACCTATCAGCTGCTGGATAACGCTATCTCCCATAGCAATCGTTCCGGTAACGGCCAAATGCGCTACGACACGTCGCGCAAGCTTGAGAAAGCCCAATGTGCCGGGACGGCCACCATAGAGCTGTGACAAGCGGCGTATAAGGCGCGCAGATTCAAAGATCACATAGCCAATATCGACAAGAGCCCGCGGGCTGATAGCTGTTACGATGGAAACACGCTTGGAAGCATTGAGAATGAGTGCGCGTGCCTCGCGATCAAGTGGTTTCAGAATTTCCGTTTCGGCAAGACGAATAAGATTACGGCCATCGATGATTTCATCGGTCAGTCCATCAAGCATCTGACGGCCGCGAGCGGTTTCCGGCAAGCCGGCCGCTATTGTCCGTAATTCATCGACCGCCTTTCGCGCAGCGGCCATATCATCACGTTCCGCTGCATCGGCTGCGTCTTTGCGCAAATGTTGAACAGAGGCGAGCCGTCTTAATGCGATCAGCTCGCGCACGATGATGGCGATGAAAGAAGCAAGCGCAATCATTGCAACGCCAAGCGCCGTCCAGCCGAGCCAGTCTGCGCGCGTAAAAAGCGCCTGAATGAGATCTTCGGTCCAGATGCCGATCGCAAATGAAACAAGGATGCCCAACGCACCAAACAATATTTTGCTCAACGACCATCGCCGGCGAGGCGGAGCTTCAAATGAAGGGTCCAGAACTTCCAGCTCAGCAGCCTCTTCATCCGTCAGTGCGAAGACATCGACCTCGGGAATGACCTTCTCAAGATCGGTAACCGCACGCGGGCGGCGTGGCGCATCATTCGGTGCTCCAGAGGGCGAAATCGTATCCGTCGGCTTTTGAACGGTAAATGCTGCGGGTTTGCGTGGAGGCTGTTCACTCATGCCAGACGATCCCCGATTAGAAACTGCAATGCACGATCAAGCCGAATATGCGGCAACGAAAGCGTTATGCCTTCCGCCGTGCGCTCTAGCCGCGGAGGCCGGAAACGAACAAATCGAATGGCTGGTTCATCACTCGAAATCGATGGTTCGAATATTACATTAGGATTTTTTGGTAAATCACCGGGGAATATAGCTGTTTCTGTTTCACCGTCGAATATTTCAGCGTCGATGCGCTCGCCTTTTAGCGGTGTCCCGATAATGACAGGCAAGGTATCCTTGCCTTCCTTTACTGTCGCCTCACGCGTGGCGCGGACAGCCGCCATAGCCAATACGTCGATATCGGCACCCGAAAAATCAGCGCGTTCAATCGCCCGCTCAACAAGACGGCGAACGATTGCCTGCAACCGGTCATGGCTTTCATGGTGAAGATGATCGGCCTTTGTAGCAGCAACCAGAATGCGTCCTATGCGCCGCTGAATGAGCCCGGTCAGCAGATTTGCCCGCCCCGGACGGAAACAGGAGAGAATATCGGTCAGCGCCCGCTCAAGATCAGCAACCACAGCGCCACCGGCATTCATGGCCTGCATGGCATCGATGAGGATAATCTGTCGATCAAGCCGCGCGATATGTTCCCGAAAAAATGGTTTGATCACATGCGTCTTATAGGCCTCATAGCGGCGCTCCATCATTGCGGCCAGACTGCCGGTTTTAAAATCGTCAGGTTTTAGGTCGGGCAGAGGGGCAAAAGTAAGCGCTGGCGAACCTTCAAGATCGCCAGGCATCAAAAAGCGCCCCGGAGGTAGGGTGGAGAGCGCACGCTCATCAGCTTTGCCTGCACGCAGATAGGCAGTGAAGCTTTTGGCCAGCCGTTGCGCTGTCAGCTCATCTGCGTTTTCAGAGGGAACAATTGCTTTTGCTTCATTAATCCAAGCTTGAGCAAGATCGATATGCGTCGGCTCATGAGCCAGAGCGAAGGAGTCTGCACTGAACTCACTATAGGTTTTGCCCAACAAGGGCAGATCAAGCAGCCATTCGCCGGGATAGTCGACAATATCCACCGAAAGTCGCCCCGGTGACAGCCAGCGCCCCCAGGCAGAAGCTGTTTCATATTCGATTGTCAGACGGAGCTGTGAAATGGCGCGCGTAGAATCTGGCCAGATACGTTCATCAAGCAGTGCCGAAAGATGCTCTTCATATTGAAAACGCGGAACTGCATCATCGGGCTGCGGCTCAAGCATGGAACGCGAGATGCGTCCCGATTTGTAAGCTTCAAACAGGGGCAGGCGACCGCCATGCACCATATTATGCACCAGAGCCGTGATGAAAACCGTTTTACCAGCGCGAGAAAGCCCTGTTACCCCCAATCTCAGCGACGGAGACATCAAGCCTGTGGCTCGGTCTGTCAGCGTGTCGAGCGCGATCCTTGCTTCATCGCCGAAACTGGTCAGTTTTGCCAATTGTTTCCTCGTGAGAATTACGTCCTGTCACAGCCATAGATAGGAATTCATGAGCCGTATCAACAAGGAGACTGCAGATAGAATGATGAAGCGTCTTAACGCGGCAAAGGAAAACTTTCCAGAAAACCACGATCACGCGCGATTTCCGATAGCGGCCCATCGAAGGTTATTGTCGCAAGAGCAGCGGTAGGAAAGCCAGCTTCAAGACGCGAAAGGCTCGAAGGTTCACCGTCGCCACATAGCGCCAAAGCCAAATCTTCTATGCTGGGATTATGTCCAACAAGCATGAGTTGATCGGAGGCGGCATTGTTCTTGATGGCCTTCATGTATTCACCTGCACCACCGCTATAGATTGTTTCATCGATAACGGTTTCAACATCAATACCAAGCCGCTCAATAAGCCCAAATGCCGTTTCGCGTGTCCGACAGGAGGCGGAGAGCACAACCCTGTCAGGCAAAATACCAGACATCTTCATAGCTTGTGCCAACTGGTCCAGTGAGGAAATACCTTCCTCATCCAGCGGCCTGTCGAAGTCTTTCATCGCGGGCTTGGCCCAAATTGCCTTGGCATGACGGAGTAGAAAAAGGCGACTCATGAAAGGCTCCAAACAACATTTTGAGGCTTCTGAAGCGTAATCCATGCCACAATTTCTGCAAGATTGCTCCCACCACCTGCAGTTTCAGACGATTTTTCGACGAACACTCACAATATACACAGGTAGTTTTGCTGCAATAATGGGCAAAAACGAGAGCATAGGCTATGCTAATTCGGCAATTATATTTCTTAAGCAGCAACCGATCTAAAATATTGAAGTTTTTTACGAAAACAAAATTGAATTAATTATCTGTGTTTTAAAAAATGCTTATTTTTTCATCAAAATCACACAATTTTGATGAATTAAAAAGTAGTGAGACGCGTGTGTTTGATGTTGTGTCCTTGTTGCGATCGACTTATATAACCGCTCGCGTCTCCTAGATGTGGGGTGATTCAGAATGAGTGAATTGATCGACCTTGACTATAGGCCCACTGAAGACGAGCCGTTCATGAATGAACGGCAGAAGTCTTACTTCCGTGCAAAACTTGTTGCATGGAAGAATGATATTCTGCGCGAAGCGCGCGAAACATTAGAAGCGCTGCAGCAGGAAAATGCAAATCACCCGGACCTGGCGGATAGGGCATCCTCCGAAACGGATCGGGCAATTGAACTTCGCGCTCGCGACAGACAGCGCAAACTGATTTCCAAAATCGATGCAGCTCTCGGCCGTATTGACGAGGGGACCTATGGTTTTTGTGAGGAGACCGGCGATCCTATCAGTTTAAAACGACTTGATGCACGACCAATCGCAACGCTTTCTATTGAAGCACAAGAGCGCCACGAGCGCCGCGAAAAGGTCTATCGCGACGATTGATCTTCATCCAGTCGAATAAGAAATTTCAAGGCTGCGGTTTACCGCAGCCTTTTTTATTGGTTGGTTCTACTGCTGAAAAGAAAACTCACCAGTTTATTCGACGGAATGTCGTCATTCTTGAACCTAGCTCGGATGCCATCAATTAAGGCGCCAGCAGTGCTAACTGCTTTCCGATTTTACTTTTCATCATCGCTCACTTGTCAGCCCTTATCCGTTCAATCTCTTCGGGAGAAAATACGGATTAATCCGCCAACTGCGCTTCGATTACTGAATAATGCACGTCCCCGGCCAATCTCGGCATGATCGATTAGCGCAGCCAGTAACGACAGCCGTAAATGCGATTAGGCAAATAACAATTGTTATTCTTTTCATATATGTTGCCCCGCAAAATTCTCGTCGCTCCAACACAGATTTATATCAGGGATACGTGTAGATCGCCGGTGCTGAAAGCCGCATACGTTTTGAATAATACCAAGAGACCGAAGACGGACCATCACAAAGCCTAAAACGACAAGCGTTCCCGCTAAGCCAGTTCTACCTTGCAAACTCTCAACATAGATACCACTCGCGATCAAAGTCGCCACTCGTGCTTAACCAAAAACTCCTGAGTCGTGCTCAGGAGTTTGGTATTATCCGCAAATCAGAATTTGCGTGTTTCGTCCTTGGTCAGTTCACCAAGCAGCTTTTCCATTTCATCCTCGATATCGTCACTTGGCTTGCCGCCGTTCGGCGAAATATCGAGAGATCCTAGAAGTTCTTCTTCAAAAATATCGACTTCCAGCATTTCCGGCTCTTTGTTGCCAGATGCGGCAGACGTATCGGTTTCGAGATCTGCCATGATCGCGTCATGCAGTGCTCCGCCCAGATCTTCGAGACCGTCATCTGTTTCTGGTTCTTGATCAGAAACAACAGCTACAGGTTCCAATTTCGGGGCCGCGGGCGTGAAATCAGGCGCTGATGAGGTTGTGACTGCAGGGCTCTGGAGAATGTCGCCAATCTCTGGTGCCGGGGTTTTCACGCTTGGCGCCACTTCACGCTCAGGCGTCACGCTACCAAGATCAGCTGCAGCAACCGTTGCTGCTGCGGCCGCACTGGCACCAAGACCTGATGTCGAACTCAAAACACCGCGCGAAACCTGGCTAAGCGGATAGGCAGGATGCAAACGCGGTGCCTGCGGCTGCTCTGCCGGGCGTGCAGCAGGAAGAACGGTGCGTGGCTGTGGAGGATAGTTCGGGGCCGGGCGGGGCGGCTGCTGAGGACGGGCTGGAGCAACCGGCGTTTCAGCAACCTTTGGCGCCTGAGGCGTTACTGGAGGCACAGGAGGGCGCGGAGGCGCACGGAATTGCGGCGCTTCGGGTGCAGCCTGTTGCACAGGCGTTTCACGGACTGGCTCGGGCTTGCGTTGAACAGACGTATCAATTGGAGAATTGAGCTGAATGGCTTCGTCTTTTTGAATCGTCTGCTGGCTCTGCTGGGAAAGGGCCGGGCGCTCGCTTACCTCAGTTGTGATGCTGGCTTCGTGCTGGCGAAAACGTTCGATATGTTCCGGTTCGATACGTGACGCTTGCGACCGTGCGTTGGCGCGCGATTCCATAACGATGTTCTGTTCAACAACGACATCTGTCGGACCCCCGATGAGTAGGAGGTGTTCAACATCGTCGCGACGAATAAGAACGAGTTTACGACGGCTGTCGACCGCCGCTGCATCCATCACTGAAAGTCTTGGCTGGCGTCCTGTTCGACCGTTCGTGGCAAAAGTCCCGCCGCCAAAGCGACGGATAATACTAAGAACAACGAAAATTCCGCCAAGAATGATCGCAAAAATAAGGATAAAGCCGACAATATTTGCGGCACTTTCTCCAACAAGACCGCTGAGCCATTCCTTCATGCGGGTAACCCTCTCATACTAAAAACGAATAATGTCCAGTCGATGAAGCCACACTTCCCCGCGCTCCATCTACCGCGACAACACATATCTCGCAGAACACTAGTTCAATTTGCCTGACTTGGGAATGTTCCATCAATTTACGAGAAACATATGATCCCCAGCCAAAACAGTGCAAAACACATTGGTTCATGCTGTTTTGAGGTCGGGATGCTTGTGCTGTCAGGCAATTAACGCATTCTGCGAATCGGATATACCCTGCAATATGCGTCAAAATCTGGCACAAGACATAAAGCAGGGAACGTGATTGGTTTTGCTTGATGAATAAGATAGCGCTTGAGCTGGAAGAAACGGCGAACGGACGGTTTATCGTCCATGCAGTTCAGCCAAATAGCATGAAAGGGCAGTGGGCCTGATGTCGCGACAGACGGACAATAATTATCCGAAACCGCTCGTCATGCCGAAGCGTGGCTCAAGTGCAGCTCTGCGGCTTTTGATTATCGGCGTCGTGTTGACGGTCGCAGCGCTCGTCTATTTTGTATTCCGCGACCAGCTTGGTGATGGCTTCGCCATCATACTCATGGGCATTTTGTCCATGATCGGCGTTTTCTATCTCTTTGGCGCAGCAACTGGGCTCATCCATTTCAGCCAGCGGCATGGTGAGCAGGATCTCGCACACACTTTCATGGATACGTTGCCTGAAGGCACCGTTATTTCGGATGCTCGCGGCCAGATCGTTTATGCAAACCACGCCTATGCGGGCATGACTGGTATTGCGAGCGCTGATGGTATCCGGTCACTTGATAATATTCTGACCAGTGAGCCAGCCGCCTCAGACGCTATTTATCGCCTCACAAATGCAGTTCGCGACGGTCATTCGGCGCAGGAAGAAGTACGCATTTCCGGCGGCCTCTCGCGTGAAGGTCAAAGTTCGGCGGCGCCCGTCTGGTATCGGATCAAGGCGCGCCCGGTCGATGGCGGACAGGACTTTAAGGGACAACTCGTCGCCTGGCAGATTGCAGATATTTCCGATGAACGCGCCGAACAGGAGCGCTTTTTTCAGGAACTGCAGGAAGCGATCAACCACCTTGATCATGCACCAGCAGGCTTTTTCTCGGCTGATCCTTCAGGCCGGATCATCTATCTCAATGCAACGCTCGCCGAATGGCTTGGCGTTGACCTGACACAGTTCTCGCCCGGCTCGCTTACGCTCAATGACATTGTTGCGGGCAGTGGCATGGCATTGATTAAAGCCGTCAAAGCAGAGCCAGGCACCAGCCGTAACACAGTCATCGATCTTGATCTTATCAAGCGCAATGGCCAGAGCCTCGCTGTTCGCTTTTATCACCGCGTTCAGGCCGCTCGTGATGGCACACGAGGCACAAGCCGTACAATCGTGCTGGATCGCGCCGAGGGCGAGGATTCATCGGCAGCATTGCGTTCCGCTGAAGTGCGCTTCACCCGCTTCTTCAATTCGGCTCCAATGGCCATTGCGGCAGTGGATGCTGAAGGTCATACGCTGCGGACCAATGCGCGGTTCCTCGATATTTTCGCCCCTGTGGTTGATCGCGATGCGGTCGATAATCGCGTGAAGCTTGAAAATGTCGTTCATGAACGCGACCGCGAAACCTTCAACAAGGCACTGGCTGCAGCCTTTGCAGGGCAGGCCAGTATCTCGCCTGTCGACACGGTTCTGCCGGGTAATGAAGACCGTCACATTCGCTTCTATATGAGTGCTGTCACCGATCTTGGTGAAACAAGCGAAGAAGCGGCGATCATTTCTGCTGTCGAAACCACCGAGCAGAAAGCGCTAGAAAATCAGATGGCGCAGAGCCAGAAGATGCAAGCTGTCGGTCAGCTTGCTGGCGGTATCGCGCACGACTTCAACAATGTGCTGACCGCGATCATCATGTCTTCGGATTTGCTACTGAGCAACTACCGCGCATCCGATCCGTCCTTCCCCGACATCATGAACATCAAACAGAATGCCAATCGTGCGGCCTCGCTCGTGCGGCAGTTGCTTGCGTTCTCGCGCCGTCAGACGCTCCGCCCGGAGGTTCTCGATCTTACAGACGTTCTGGCCGATCTGCGTATGCTTCTGGCGCGTCTTGTCGGCAAGGATATTGGCCTCAAGATCGAACACGGACGCGATGTATGGCCTGTTAAGGCCGATCTTGGCCAGTTCGAACAGGTTGCCGTCAATCTCGCTGTAAACGCCCGTGACGCAATGCCGGAGGGCGGCGAGATCACACTGCGCACACGCAATGTCAAAGCAAACGAAGCAGCAAAGCTCAACTATCGTGATCTGCCTGAAGCCGACTATGTAGTCTTTGAAGTTGAAGACACCGGCACGGGTATCCCAGCCGATGTGCTCGAAAAAATCTTCGAGCCATTCTTCACGACAAAGGAAGTCGGCAAGGGCACCGGTCTTGGCCTCTCGATGGTCTATGGCATCATCAAGCAGACCGGCGGTTTCATCTATTGCGATTCCGAGGTTGGAAAAGGCACGACGTTCAAAATCTTCCTGCCACGCCATATTGAAGAGAAGGGCGCAGATAATGCACCCGTGGCCGTCAAGGAAAAGAAGGTCGAAAAGGCTGCCGATCTTTCCGGTTCCGCAACGGTGCTTCTCGTTGAAGACGAGGATGCTGTGCGCATGGGCGGCGTGCGTGCGCTGCAATCGCGCGGCTATACCGTACACGAAGCAGCATCCGGTGTCGAAGCGCTCGAGGTGCTTGAAGAGCTGAACGGTCAGGTCGACATCGTCGTCTCCGACGTTGTGATGCCGGAAATGGACGGACCGACTCTGTTGCGCGAATTGCGCAAGACTCATCCAGACATCAAGTTCATCTTTGTTTCGGGTTATGCAGAAGACGCTTTTGCACGCAATCTGCCAGCAGATGCCAAGTTTGGTTTCCTGCCAAAACCATTCTCTCTCAAACAGTTAGCAACTGCTGTTAAAGAAATGCTGGAGAAAGAAGATTGATGCGTGAGTGCGGTGCAGACAGCGATGCGTGAGCGCGTGATTGCGATTTTCGGTGGCGGACCAGCAGGACTGTTCGCCGCCGAGCATTTGTCTGCGCTTGGATATTCGGTCACAATTTACGAGCAGATGCCGACGGTTGGACGCAAGTTTCTTCTGGCGGGAAAATCCGGTCTCAACATCACCCATTCAGAAGATTTTGCGCAATTTGCCCAGCGCTATGGTGCGAGCAATGATCGCCTCTGGCCTGCATTGCAGCAATTCACACCGCAGAATTTGCGCGACTGGGCGGATGCGCTCGGCGCTGAAACCTTTGTGGGTTCTTCAGGACGCGTGTTCCCCAAGGTCATGAAAGCATCACCACTTCTTCGCGCATGGGTGCGAAAACTGGAAGCGCAGGATGTCAAAATACTGACCCGTCATAAATGGATCGGATTCCAATCCGGAAAGCCACTCATTGAATCTCCGGCGGGTATCGAGCCCATATCCTGCGATGCAGCATTGTTCGCGTTTGGTGGCGCAAGCTGGCCCAAGTTAGGCTCCAATAGTGCATGGCTTGAACCTTTCACCGAGCAGGGTATTCAGATTGCTCCTATGCGTCCGGCCAATTGCGGCTTTGATGTCAGCTGGAGCGAACTCTTTGCAGAACGTTTTGCGGGAGAACCGCTCAAGTCGGTAACGATCTCCAGCAAGGCTGGTGTAACGCAGGGCGAATTCGTCATCACGCGTGGCGGCGTGGAAGGCAGTCTTGTCTATGCACATTCAGCTGCTTTGCGTGATGACCTTGAACGCGATGGCCATGCCAACCTTATTCTCGATCTGGCACCGGGCCGTACGCTTGAACGATTGACACTTGATCTTTCGCGTCAGGATAAGAAGCTAAGTATTAGTAATCTCTTGCGAAAGGGTGCGGGCCTTACCGGTGTAAAGGCCGCACTTGTGCTCGAGTTTCAGCGCGAAAAAGACCCCGCCAAACTGGCGCAAACCATCAAGGCACTGGAAGTTCCGCTCCTTCGTCCACGCCCCATTCAGGAAGCTATATCTTCCGCAGGCGGCATAGAATGGAGCGAAATCGATGAGCATTATATGCTCACAAAGCTACCCGGCGTGTTTGTCGCTGGTGAAATGATTGACTGGGAAGCACCTACAGGCGGCTATCTTCTCACCGCATGTTTTGCGATTGCGAAGGCCGCAGCAGAAGGCATGGATTACTGGCTCTCGAGAGGCAGTTAGACGCCTCACTATTCAGGCTCATGGGAGGGAATATGATACGCTTTTTGAAAATTGCCGGTTCCATTGTCCTCTTAATCCTGTTGGGTGTCGTTTTGTGGCTCGGCTTTCGGCCACCGGAGCTTCTCAAAGTCGGCACCGGCTATGCCGCAAAGATCGTCTGCTCCAATGTATTTCTGGCAAACCGCAACCCGCAGGAGGTTCTGGCGCTTGATGTGCAGGCGCCGGGCCACCCGCTTTTAAAATTTGTCGATGTGTCAGTCGATAACGGAAGTGAAACAGTCACTGCGCATATCTTTGGCTTTTTCGCGCCAAGCAAAGCTGTCTATCGTCCGGGCCTTGGCTGCGCCAACGTACATGATGAAGATCTGCGTCCTCAACTGACGATGCCCATGGATGCAGCCGCTCTCATAGCAGACATCAATATCAACCCGGCCGTTCAAAACATCATCGAAACCCCAGCATTGGCAGGCCCCGGTATGCGAGCCGTGGCTGTGCTGAAAGACGGCCAGATCATAGCCGAAACCTATGCGCAGGGCTTTGATGCCGATACGCCTCTCTTGGGCTGGTCCATGACGAAATCCGTTATGGCAACGCTGATTGGTATGCGCATTTCGGAAGCCAAAATGGACCTGCAGCGCGACCATCTTCTGCCAGAGTGGGAAGGTGACGACCGCTCGAAGATCAAGCTTGCCGATCTTCTTGGGATGCAAAGCGGCCTTAAATTCGATGAAGACTATGGCAATGTCACAGACGTTACCCGTATGCTTTTCCTCGAAAACAACATGACCGAATTTACAGCTTCCCTGCCACTGGAAGCGCAGCCCGGCACCAAATTCAACTATTCGAGCGGCACGGCCAATATCCTGTCAAAGCTCTATATGGAAAGCTTCGACACGCCTGAAGAAGCATTTACCTACGCACAGAAAGTGCTCTTTGAACCATTGGGCATTGCAAGCGCCAAGCTGGAAGCAGATGCGAGCGGCATATTCGTCGGCTCATCTTATCTTTATGCCAATGCGCGCGACTGGCTCTCCATCGCCCGCCTTCTGCTCGATAAGGGTAAGGTCGGCGACAAGCAGCTCTTGAGCGAGGATTTTGTACGTCTGATGCAGACGCCAGCCACAGCATCGCAGGGGCGTTACGGATCAGCTCAGACATGGCTGCAAAGTGCTGGCATTCAAGCGGGTACAGAAGGCATCCCGGCGGACGCCTTCTGGATGTCGGGCCATGATGGTCAGAGCCTGATCATTGTACCTTCGATGAACCTGGCCATTATTCGCCTTGGTCTTACACCGTCGCGCACGGGTTACAAGGTTCCCGAACTTCAGACCGCTATCATCAAGGCTTTGCAGTGACGGCAGGCAAATCCGCAAGGCTGAGCTTGCGGAAATCACCGCCGCTTGGATTCTGGAACGGATAGAGGCCGAATTCCGGCATCACTGCATAGAGATGGTCGAAAATATCGGACTGGATCTGTTCATAAGACGCCCAGACGGTCGTATTGGTAAAGCAGTAGATTTCGAGCGGCAAACCATCCGGTGTCGGGTCCATCTGGCGCACAAGAAGCGTCATGCCCTTGTGAACGCCAGGATGGTTTCGCAAATAGGTTTCCACATAGGCGCGGAACGTTCCTATATTGGTGAAGCGGCGCGTATTGACCGGGTTCTTTGCCTTGTCGCCAAGCTTTGCATTCCAGTCGGCGATTTCCTTTTCCTTCTTTGAAAGATAGCCTGTGAGCTGATCGATTGAAGCAAGGCTCTGGAGTTCATTTTCGTTCAGAAAGCGGATTGTCGCCTGATCGATAAACAGCGCACGTTTAATGCGTCGGCCACCGGATTGCTGCATTCCGCGATAATTTTTCATTGGCTCGGTGATGAGCTTGCGGATCGGAATCGTGGTGATTGTCTTATCGAAATTCTGCACCTTGACCGTATAAAGCGCGATCTCGACCACATCGCCATTCGCGTCGAGATTTTTCATCTCGATCCAGTCGCCAACGCGAACCATGTTCGATGAAGCAATCTGCATACTGGCAACGAGCGAGAGCAGTGTATCCTGAAACACCAGAATAAGAACCGCGGCCATGGCACCCACACCAGACAGCAGGATCACAGGTGATCGATCAAGAAGCGTCGCGATGATCAACACGATCGCGATAATGTAGATTACGAGCTTGCTGACCTGAATATAACCTTTGATCGGGCGATCTTTGGACTCTTCGCGGCGGCTGTAAAGCGTATCAACCACGCTCAGAACAGCGCTTACCGTGAAAGCCAGTGTCAGAATAATGAATGCCGTCGCTACATTGCTGATTACGGTCAGTGCCGTCTGTGGCAGTTCAGGTACAGCTGCGATGCCCGACGAAATAATCAACGCCGGAACGATATTAGCCAGATGGCCAATCACGCCATTTTGCTTGAGTTCTTCATCCTGACCAAATGCCGTCCGTTGAACGATCCTGTCGAGAACCTTCAGTAGTATCGCTTTGATAAGGAAGTTTGCGACAAACGCCGCAAGAAAAAGACCGCCAAGGGATGCAACCGTTTGCGCCCAGGGATGGGCAATAAAGAATTCCGACAATAGACTTTCCCGAATAAACTAAGCCAAATGATCTGGTGATTGTGAAACACTGGTACGTGGATGAGTTTCTGAAATCAACCTTCGAGCCTCATTTCAAATAAAAGCCCCGGCCAAAGGCCAGGACTTTTACCATACAGGACACAAGGATTTCAGAGTTACTGCGCGGGGGCAGGTGTGGCTGGTGCGGGTGCTGGGTCAGCTGCTGGCGTATCTGCGGCCGGCGCATTGGTTTCGCCAGTCGCTGTTTTATCAGCAACACCGTCCGCAAAGAGGGCGGATCGATCAAAAGCCGGAGCTTCTGTCAGCTGTTCCTTTGAAGCCTTGATGACAAGCCACTTTTTACCATCACTACGCGTTGCAAGCTGAAGCTGATCCGGGCTTACCGCGACATCCTTTTCACCGACGCCAAGGAAACCACCGACGCCGATCACGGCTGCTTCAATCTCACCTTCCGGACTTGCAATCAGATCGTTCAACTTACCGACTGAGGCTGCGTCAGGTGCATCACTCTCATAAACACTCTGTCCGATGAAGCTCGAAACGAGCATCTGGCCATCCTTGGCTTCCATAAAGCCAACCTGATCGGCATTTTCCGCTGGCGGGCTGCCAAACATATTCTGGGACGAAACCGGCATTTCCGGTGCTGCGGCGGGCGCATCTGTGGGGGCGGGTGTCGCAGTCTGCGCGAAGGCTGTGCCACCAATAAACAATGCACACGTCGTTGTCAGAAGTGCTGTTCTAAGCATAATTATCTCCTTTATACGCTCGGTTGCATTAGTTGAACGTAGAGAAGACAATTGAGTTCCAATATTTTTAATTTTCTTCTTAGAAAGAACGCTGACTAATTTAACCAATATCCGGCTAATAATCTCTAATATAAAATAAGACAGGCCGGAAAAATCCGGCCTGTCTTTTATATCATCTCTAATCTTTAAAGTATTTCCAGCAAATGTTCGTATCGGTTTTGCGTAGAATAATAAGAATAGACGAATAATTAGAGCGTTACCTATGATTCAATCAAAACAGGTAGCGCTCTAAAGATCAGCTGCAGCCGCTTGTCGCGCCGCAGGTGTCGCACTTAAGGCAGGTGCCATTGCGAACCATCGTGAAGTTCTGACACTCCGTGCAGCTGTCGCCGGTATAGCCCTGCATCATCGACTTGATGCGACGGTCAGCTTCAAGCTTCTTCGCAGCATTAGCAGTTTCTGCACGGGCAGATGCCGCATCAGACGCCGCCTTATCCGAGAACAGTTCAGTCGCAGCAACATTGTCCTGCTGTGGCGCTGCTGCTGGCTGCTCTTCAAACTCGCGCTTGAATGCAGTTGCACCATCCGTCACGAGACCGACAGTCGCCGGGCGAGGAGACGAAGACTTGAGTGTCGTTACATTCGAAACCGATGGAGACGTTTGTGCCGACCCCTTGGATTCGTTACCCGAAGGGCTGTTTGAAACCAGCGTTGGCTTGTAGCCACGGGTCCAGCCAGTGGAAACGAGGTTGGTCTTGCCTTCCTTGATGCCCTTACCGAGTGCCGTGTTGGAGAAATCGCTCGTATCAACATGAGCGAGATCGTTGCGGCCAAGGTAAGACACTGCCAGTTCGCGGAATACATAGTCGATGATCGACGTTGCCGTCTTGATGGCATCGTTGCCGATAACCATGCCTGCAGGCTCGAACTTCGTGAAGGTGAAAGCCTCGACATATTCTTCGAGCGGCACACCATATTGCAGGCCGAGCGACACAGCGATGGCGAAGTTGTTCATCATCGCACGGAAAGCAGCGCCTTCCTTGTGCATATCGATGAAGATTTCGCCGAGACGACCATCACCAAATTCACCAGTGCGCAGGTAAACCTTGTGGCCACCAACGACTGCCTTCTGCGTGTAACCCTGACGACGGTTCGGCAGTTTTTCGCGCTCGTGAACGATCTTTTCAATGACCTTCTCGACAACGCGTTCAGTAATCTGAACGGCGCGCGCTGCAGCAGGTGCTTCGATCAGCGCTTCGACTGCATCATCTTCGTCTTCATCGTCAGAGATGAGCGACGCATTGAGCGGCTGCGAAAGCTTGGAACCATCGCGATAAAGTGCATTCGCCTTGAGGGCCAGCTTCCAGGAAAGGAGGTAAGCGCTCTTGCAATCTTCAACCGTTGCTTCGTTCGGCATGTTGATCGTCTTGGAGATCGCACCCGAAATAAACGGCTGGGCAGCGGCCATCATGCGGATGTGGCTGTCGACCGAGAGGTAACGCTTGCCGATCTTGCCGCAAGGATTGGCGCAATCGAACACTGCGTAATGCTCTTCCTTCAGGAAAGGCGCACCTTCAAGGGTCATTGCACCGCAAACGTGAACGTTGGCTGCTTCGATGTCCTTCTTGGCAAAGCCAAGTGCTGGCAGCATTTCAAACGAGAAGTCGTTGAGCTGCTCATCGGTAAGCTTCAACACGTCCTTGCAGAAATCTTCGCCCAGCGTCCACTTGTTGAAAGCAAACTTGATGTCGAATGCGCTCTTCAGAGCAGCATTCAGCGCTTCAATCTTCTCATCGGTAAAGCCCTTCGACTTCAGCGATGATGGATTGACGCCTGGAGCCTGATTGATGTTGCCGTGACCGACTGCATAAGCTTCGATCTCAGCGATCTGGCTTTCAGCGTAACCAAGTGTGCGAAGCGCTTCAGGAACTGCGCGGTTGATGATCTTGAAGTAACCACCGCCGGCAAGCTTCTTGAACTTTACCAGCGCGAAATCTGGTTCGATACCGGTTGTGTCGCAATCCATGACAAGGCCGATCGTGCCGGTTGGCGCGATAACGGTTGCCTGCGCATTGCGGTAGCCGTGCTTTTCACCAAGCTCCAGTGCCTTGTCCCATGCAGCGCGTGCGTGGGTAATCATGTCCTGATCTGGGCAATCCTCAGCAATCAGTGCAACCGGATTGACGGCAAGGCCTTCGTAACCTTCGGTTTCGCCATGAGCGGCGCGACGATGGTTGCGGATAACGCGCAGCATATGCTCAGCGTTTGGCTCATAGCTTGGGAACGCGCCAAGTTCATGCGCCATTTCAGCTGACGTGGCATAGGCAACACCGGTCATGATCGCGGTGAGGGCGCCGCCGATGGCGCGACCTTCATCGGAGTCATAAGGAATACCATTGGTCATCAGCAGGCCGCCAATATTGGCATAGCCGAGGCCGAGCGTACGGTATTCGTAGGAGAGACGAGCAATTTCCTTCGAAGGGAACTGCGCCATCATCACCGAGATTTCGAGAACCATCGTCCACAGACGAGCAGTATGCTCATATGCGTTAATGTCGAACGAGCCGTCCTTATTGCGATAGGTCAGCAGGTTGATCGATGCCAAATTACAAGCCGTGTCATCAAGGAACATGTATTCCGAGCACGGATTGGACGCACGGATTGGGCCTGCGGTCGGGCAGGTGTGCCAATCATTCATCGTGGTGTTGAAGTGCAGGCCCGGATCGGCCGAAGCCCAGGCAGCATAACCAATCTTTTCCCAAAGATCGCGCGCCTTGAGCGTCTTCATGACGCGACCATCGCGGCGTGCAGTCAGGTTCCATTCGCCATCTTCTTCAACGGCGCGCAGGAATTCATCCTTGAGCGATACCGAATTGTTCGAATTCTGACCTGCGACTGTCAGATAGGCTTCCGAATCCCAGTCGGTGTCATAGGTCTTGAACTGAATGTCCGTGTAGCCCTGACGTGCGAACTGGATAACACGCTTGATGTAGTTTTCAGGAACCTGATTCTTCTTGGCAGCACGAACTTCGCGCTTGAGGGCAGGGTTCTTTGATGGATCGAAGCAATCATCCCGGGTTTCTGCCGAGCCGGCTTCGCAATTGACGCAAGCCTTCATGATGGCAGCCAGATGCTGCTTGACGATCTTGGAACCGGTTACGAGAGCAGCAACCTTCTGCTCTTCCTTTACCTTCCAGTCGATATATTCTTCGATATCCGGATGATCGACGTCGACGACAACCATCTTGGCCGCGCGACGGGTCGTGCCGCCGGACTTGATCGCACCCGCTGCACGGTCGCCGATCTTGAGGAAGCTCATCAGACCTGACGACTTGCCGCCGCCCGAAAGCTTTTCACCTTCGCCACGCAGATAGGAGAAATTCGAGCCGGTGCCCGAGCCGTATTTAAAAAGTCGTGCTTCACGAACCCAGAGATCCATGATGCCGCCTTCATTGACGAGATCATCGCCAACGGACTGAATGAAGCAGGCATGTGGCTGCGGATGTTCGTAAGCGGACTTTGATTTCGTCAGCTTGCCGGTCTGCCAGTCAACATAGAAGTGGCCCTGACCAGGACCGTCGATACCATAGGCCCAATGCAGGCCGGTGTTGAACCATTGCGGGCTGTTTGGCGCCACGCGCTGCGTCGCCAGCATGTAAGCGAGTTCATCGCGGAAAGCACTCGCATCTTCTTCCGTATCGAAGTAGCCACCCTTCCAGCCCCAATAGGTCCAGGTGCCGGCGAGACGATCAAAAACCTGACGCGCATCCATTTCGGAGCCGAAGCGCTCACCTTCAGGGAGCTTCGCAAGCTTGTCTTCGTCCGCTACCGAACGCCAAAGCCAGGAAGGAACGTCGTTTTCCTCAACCTTCTTGAGATTGGCGGGAACGCCAGCCTTGCGGAAATACTTCTGCGCGAGAATATCAGCAGCAACCTGGCTGAACTGCGCAGGAACATGGATGTTCTCAAGGCGGAACACCACAGAGCCATCGGGATTCTTGATCTCGCTGGTCGCTGTGCGGAACTCAATATCGGCATAGGCCGACTGATTCTCTTTCGTGAAACGGCGTTCGATCTTCATCTGTCCCATCCAAACGTTCTATATATAGTGGCCAGACCGATAAATTTCAGCCTCGGCCTGCCAGCCACGGTACGCATCGCGTCGATTTGTTTCGAACGTCCTCCCAACAGGTGAGAGGGCAATCGTATTGAGAAGCGAACTCCTCGGAAATTCATCTGGCCAAACATCCTCATGAGAGGCGTATCAGCGCTCCGGCCAGTGGCCGAACTTATTCGAAGTCGAGCAAGCTTTCAGATCAGGATTTCCCCATCTGGTATGTTACCATGATTGAAAATACTAAATCTAGTATTAATGCGACGCCGCCATCAATGAATCCAGCTTTCCGTCACACCTAGTCGGCCTGAGTTTCAGACGCAAAAAACCCCGCGCGATACACGTCTTTTCGACGCAACGCCCGCTAGGAATTCAACTAGTTTGAAGAAAAGACCGACTAAATTGACTACGCTCGGCCACGCCACTCACGCAACGACAGGCTCATAAAAAACGACTCGGACATGAGCGTCAAGCATTGGTTTACCATAAGGCCGCAGACGCTAGATATTGTGGGAAAGCTCTGGGGGCAAATGTGGATAACGGGGAGAATGACGGTTATGTGAAAGACAAAAAATTTAGCCGGAAAAACAAAATACAGAACACCGGACACCGCAAAAGCCATTCACGACTGATGCATGACGGTTCAAAAATCGTTTATAAGCAGAAGGTTACTCGGCAGCAATCGCGATAGGCGAGTCGCCAAAGTCGAGAAGAATGCGTTTCAGGTCGACTTCATCCACACGCGCAGCAGCTTCACGGGGTGAGACCCATTCACAAACGCGCTGTTCGCGTTCCGGCCAATCTTTCGCGCGTTCGACAAAGTGCAACGCATAGACTGCAACCGTAAACTGGTTGATGCACTCAGGTGGCAGGTCATTTTTGCAGTAATCAAAGCTGCCGATTGGCTGAGACGATATCTCACCGCGAACGCCAGCTTCTTCATAAGCTTCACGAGCGGCAGTATCTGCAAGCGTGCGACCGACCTGCGGCCATCCCTTTGGGATAATCCAGCGACCCGTTCCACGACTGGTGATCACAAGTATCTGCAATTCATGAGCTTCATAGCGGTACACCAGTGCCGCAACTTGTTGCAAACGACCAGAAGGCGTCAAAATACGCTTCTCTGTCGCAACAAATTTTTTGGCCTGTGTTTTCACCGCGAAAGTCCCACCATTTTCCAAACAGAATGGATTGATTCGCCAAAATGACAATGGATTTGTTTAACAGGGCCTCAGAATAAGAAGCTGAAAATGCTTTTATTTTTAAGGTTTTGCTGAAATTAGCAGCCACATCGCTTTAACTCAAAAGCTTGGTGACATGCCTCCATCTCATTTCGGCTGACTTTCAATATAGTGCGATTGCGGCGAATTTACCACCGCAATCGTCTTTCATTTATTTTCGTTTATCCGCGTTTTCCGCCAGCGATCGGTTCCTGATATGTGAAGCCCATATCCCATGGGAAGTAGATCCAGGTGTCCTGAGAGACTTCCGTTACGAATGTATCGACCAGCGGACGGCCTTTTGGCTTTGCATAAACAGTTGCAAAATGTGCCTTTGGCATCATTTCACGAACGATGGCTGCAGTTTTGCCAGTATCGGTCAGATCATCGACCACGATTACGCCTTCGCCGCCATTTTCGAGAAGCGGAGCGCTAATTCCTTTCAGAATTTCCATTTCGCCCTGCGATGTATAATCGTGATAGGACGCAACGCAGACCGTTTCGATGAGGCGGATGCCGAGTTCACGGCAAACAATGGCCGCAGGAACCAGACCACCACGGGTGATTGCAACGATGGCACGCCATTCGCGGTCCATATCTGCAATACGCCAGGCAAGCGCGCGGGCATCACGGTGGAACTGATCCCAGGAAACGGGAAAGGCTTTAT
The DNA here is from genome assembly GCA_018798825.1 of Ochrobactrum sp. BTU1. Classification (NCBI taxonomy): domain Bacteria; kingdom Pseudomonadati; phylum Pseudomonadota; class Alphaproteobacteria; order Hyphomicrobiales; family Brucellaceae; genus Ochrobactrum; species Ochrobactrum sp. BTU1. Next base: position 1,037,056 of record CP076354.1, read on the forward strand.
CGGGCAACGACATCGAAACGCTCCATGGAGGGTCCGGTCGAGATATGCCGGACCTATCAAACCAAAAATGCGCTATGACGGGTGCCATTCGCGCTGAACTGTTTAGGCTTTCTTTATTCGCGCACAGTGAAGTTTTCACATGCAGCACAATGCAGAAAGGCTTTATCCCGGCACAGTCAGCGCCGGGTGATGCTGATAACCGCAAAAATGCCTATTGTGCAAGAGCAGCGTGAGATCGCACGCCTATAGATCGCTAAATTAGAAGCAAAAAAATGATACGCCGATCAAAATCGGCGTATCAAGCAACTGTTCAGAGCATTTCCAGCAAAAGTGCGAGGCGGTCTTGCGTGGGATAATGCGATAAAACAAAAAAGACCGTTCCAATGATTCAGTATTACAGCATTTCCAGCAAAAGTGTGAAGCGGTTTTGCGTCGGATAATGCGTAAAAACAAACAGTTACAGCGGTTCTAACGATTCATTCTTAACTGGAACCGCTGTAACTGGAACCGCTCTAACGCGAGAAAAGCGTGAGGATAGGGAGGTCATTGAGCATGGCGCGGGTAACACCGCCGAAAACCAGCTCACGGAGCCTTGAGTGGCTATAGGCGCCCATGACCAACAGGTCGGCACGCTGCGCTATGATGTGTTCTCGCAAGACATCCTGCGCATAACGATTATGAGATGCCAGTGGCGTTACGCTTACGGCAAGTCCATGACGAGAAATGGATTCAGCAAGATCGCTACCTGCAAGTGCTTCATCCTCACCTTCGCGCTCAGGCGGATCAATCCAGACAATTTCAGTTCGGCTTGCATTCCTCATCAAAGGAAGCGCGTCGAAAGTGGCGCGTGCCGCCTCGCGTTTGCCATTAAATGCCACAACAATGCGGTCCAACGCTTCCATTGCAATAACGGGTGTGTGCGGAACGAGAAGAACCGGGCAGCTGGAATTAAACACCAGCGTATCCGCCGTTTCGTCATTAGTTGCCGCATCTTCAGGATCTGGCTGCCCAGCCACAAGAAGTTCCGCACCAAGACAGGATGTGAGAACACCATCAGCTGCCGTTCCGGTTTCCGAACGGGTTATGCGGAACTCATGATTTGCACCCTGACGGCGCATTTCCTCCTCAAAGCGTTCTTGTAGCCTCTCGGAGATTTCCTTGTGCTGCTTGTCGTGCAGCTCAAACATGCCCGGATCGATAAATCCGTTCGGGTCCGCATACACAATAGGAGAGGGAATAGAGTAAAGTCCGATGACGTGAATGTCGGGAAACTTTCGCATCAAAAGCCCAACTGCAGACAGAACCCGCTTCAACTCGGCTTCACTGCGGGAATAGGCTACCACCGTCTTGTAGGACATATCAGATCTCCTTCCGGCTATACTTCTATTTTAGCATATAATGCGATTGCGCGAGCAGGCAAAACCACCCGATTTCAAGCGGCTCCCTGATTTTGCAACGTTGTAATCATCGCTTCGATTGCAGCAACAGCAATATCGATCTTGGCGACATCACTGCCGCGCACCACCAGTTCCGTACTGAACCGGCCATTTTCAAACTTCGGATAAGACCCGATGATCGTTTCAGGATTCTCTTTCTGGATCGCGGTGAGCGGTGCTCCAATGACGCCTTCACCAAACGGGCAGCGCACGGCCTTCGACAAAAGCTTGCGGCCAGTTTTCAAGGTTGGGAGAACATTGTCGAGCATCGCCTGAAACACAGACGGCACGCCAGCCATCACATAGACATTGCCGATATGAAAGCCGGGCGCAGCGGATACCGGATTGTCGATATGTTCCGAGCCCTGCGGCATACGCGCCATGCGCTTGCGTGAGTCCGTAAACTCCAGATCACGCTTGGCGTAATTGTCGCCCAGCAGCTTCATCGCCTTTTCATCATAAATGCATGGCACTTCAAAAGCGCGTGATACGGCGTCTGCAGTGATGTCATCATGGGTTGGACCGATGCCGCCGGAGGTGAATACATAGTCATAGCCCGGCCGCAACGCATTGAGTGCAGAAACGATCGAATCTTCGTCGTCAGGCACAATCCGGACCTCTTTGAGATCAATGCCGGCAGTTGTCAAAACATCAGCTAAATGGCCGATATTCTTGTCTTTCGTTCGTCCTGAGAGAAGTTCATCGCCGATGGCAAGCATTGCAGCCGTAACGGCCTGCTGCGGGGTATTCGTCATGCCCAGACTCCATTCTGTGTATGCACAGTTAATCCCCGGCAGAAGAATGCTGCAACTGGTTTTCTGTGTTTTTCAAACTGGAGACCCCGCATGCGACTGATTGTTTTCACTATAACTTTCATTCTCCGAAATCGTTGCGGGTAATTTGTTGAATATTTTCGGCGGCACTCTCGCGACAATTTCCACTGTCATTAAATCCAGTTGTTAAAACGCTGGAAACAGCTTGAATTTGCTTCACAAATCATGACATAGAATTCCTCAGCTGCGGTCGTGGCGAAATTGGTATACGCAACGGACTTAAAATCCTGTCCGGGGCTTTTTTAATACCCTCACTCTTACGCTAGCGTAATGATATCGCTTGATAATCCTTCATTTTTCACCTTGCTCGTAACAAGCGTTACGCAAGCGTAAGGATTATGTGACCAAAACCCTGTGACCTCGTGTCCAAACCCACAATTCGGAGACCTCAAATGCTCGCCTTTATCGGGGCCGTGACGGTCGCTCTCGTCCTCATTTTGGGTGCCTACACAGCAGCCAAACACATCTTCAAAACAGCAAAAGGAAATACCAATGAACGCTAAGCTTATCGCACTCGGTGCTGCCGCTCTCGTCGCCGCTTCGGCCTCTTTCGGTTCGTTCTATGTCGTTGATCAGGGTGAACGTGGCGTGGTCGTTCGCAACGGCTCGATCACAGCTGTGAAGGAAAGTGGCCTCGGCTTTAAGATGCCATTTGTTGACAGCGTTTCGATCATCGACATCCGCTCGAAGGCCAAGACGTACACTGACGTGACCGCGATCAGTTCTGACCAGCAGGTCGCCACCTTGGCGCTCTCCTTCAATTACTCGATCCCGGGCGATAAGGCCGCTCTGGTCTACTCCGAGTACGGCAGCGAGGAGAACCTCTTGAGCCGTCTGGTTGAACGTCAGCTGATGGCACAGGTTCGCAATGTCTTTGGTCGGTACAACGCTCATCGCTCGGTGACCGAACGCGCTCAGCTCAACGCTGACATCCAGCTGGCCCTTCAGCAGTCCGTCGATGGTCCTGTCACGATTGAAACCGTGCAGATTGAGAACGTGGCTTTCTCGGAAGCATACAACGACAAGATCGAAGAGCGCATGAGCGCCGAGATTGAAGTCCAGAAGCTGAAGCAGAACGCTGAGCGTGAGAAGGTTCAAGCGCAGATCACAGTCACGAAGGCAGAAGCTCAAGCTGGAGCAATCCGCGCAACAGCTCAGGCTCAGGCAGACGCTGTGCGACTTCAGGGTGAAGCCGAAGCTGCCGCTATCAAGGCCAAGGGTGCCGCCTTGCGGGACAACCCTACGCTCATCGACCTGACCGCAGCTGAGAAATGGAATGGTTCGCTCCCGACGACCATGGTTCCCGGCTCAGCAACACCTTTCGTCAACGTGAAGTGAGGCACCCATGCGCAACCACGGTAAAGTCATCGGCCCTTCAATAGCCGACAATAAGAGCCTCCTGACGAAGCTCATCCAGCAGGAGCCGATGCTGTTCGGCGCTGAGGCGAAGTTTGCTGAAAAGCAAGGGGGTCCTTTAACGGACCTCGCTTTGTTGGCTCTGGAGAACATCGGAGTAGACCGAACAGACCTTCTGGTTGACACACGGTCACACATGCTGAAGCCCGGATGGTTCCCTGCGATCCCCGGCTGGCACTGCGATGAGATGCCTAGAGGAGACGATGGACAGCCCGACATCGACCTCCTTCCAGAAAATGATTTGCGCCCACGTCATTATCTAATCGTTTTGGACGCCGGGACCGAGGCTATGACGCATTTCCTGTCCGGCAAATGCCGAAATTACATGGCGCTCGATGACGGTCTTATTGAACATGATAAGGCGCTACAGCGAGGTGAAGAAAGCACAGTCTGGGGACAATGTGACAGCATAATCCGCAAGTCTGTTGATCCTGAGTTTATCGAGAGGTCGCTTTCCGGTCACCTTTACGAGTTCGGTCAGTTCGACTTTCACACGGCGACTTCAGCCAAGCTTGACGGATGGCGTTGGTTCTTCCGGGCAACGACGAAATCGAAACGTCCGGTTGCAAACGAAATCCGAAGGCAAGTTCAGGTTTACCTCGGCAACGAGAACGGAGGCTGGTGAAATGGATCAACCAATCGCTTACACTAAGGAAGGGCGTCCGCTCTTCGATAACACACCTACGGTTGTCTGCATGTTGGTGCCTGATCGACGATACCTAAAGCTTCTCGCTGTACGTCGAGCCAATATGCCCGGAAGGGGACTGCTTGGTCTGCCCGGAGGTTACCATATGCGTGACGAGACGTGGCAGGAAGGTGGCGCAAGGGAAGTCAAAGAGGAGACAGGTTACAGTGTCGATCCTCAGACAGCAGCTCTGCAAAGCCTCGTGACCGATGAATACGGGAACAATCTGGTCATTGCCTATGCAAATGCGCCGGAAGCTTTCCAACTTTCAATCCAAGACGCATCAGAGGTGCAGGAAGTTCTCTGGCTTGAGAGCGCCCTTACGGCTGAAGATTGGGCGTTCCCTCGGCATTACGAGGCAGCGAAGCGTTATTTCGAAACAGGCAGGCGCAAATGAAGCGCGTCCGTATCGTGACCGACAGACACGGGCAGTATCTCCTTGAACGTCAGCTCAGCGAAACGTGGTGGGCGACAGTCAAGGACCCGCGAGGCCACGTCATTCGTGAAGACAACCTAGAGGTCATCCGTGAAATCGCCGGGGAGTTCTACCCGGACCACGAGCTAAGCGTCCTCTAAACCACACCGGAAAATCAGCAATGAATGCACTCACGCCTATCCAAGGGGCGGTTGAGCTTGACCCCGCTTATCTCCGTCAGATTGACCTTGAGATTGAAATGGTTGGGCTGGGCAAGGACCGCTACTGGGCCAGAACCAAGAAAGACATTGAGAAGGACCGGGGCGCAGGCACCCAGACTGGACGCTACTTAGTTCAGCAGGTGATTGGCCCACTCGCTGGAGGCATCAAGCTATTCGTTGACGATGCCTATTCAGGACGCCCCGGTCCAAGGGCGGTTGCCGCCAAGTTGATCAAGGATATGGACTTTGAAGTCGTCGCTTACCTTGCCGTGAGGGCATTGATCAGTCGTCTTCTGTTCAAACCTAACGTGCCGATGCTTGGACTTGCACGGTTGATCGGCAATTCCATCGAAGCAGAAGCTCGTTTCGCCTCCTTCGAAGCCACTGCACCGGCTCTTTATAATACCATTGACCGGAACCTTACCAAGACAGGCGCGACACCCAGCCATAAGGCGCTCGTGTTGAAATACGCGATGGGCAAGAACGATCTGCCTTGGGACAGCTGGACAAGGACCGATTGCATCCACCTTGGGATGAAGCTCATTGAGTTGTGTCAGGAATACTCAGGGATCATTGAGTTCGCTGAGCAGCAAGTGACATTCAGCGGAGCGTACAAATCTCAGTACCTCGTGAACTTCACACCCAAGGTGGACGAGTGGGTAAAGCAATCGCTCGTCAAAGGTGCAGACTTCCATCCGCTCTACTTGCCGACGATTATCCGGCCCAAACCTTGGACCTCGTTGGAAGGTGGCGGTTACTACAGCAACGCTGTGAAGCCCCTTAGGCTCGTCAGAGGGATGCGTAAGGCTCACCGAAAGCTTCTCGAAGAGGCGGACCTGAGCACGGTCTTTGCGGGTGTCAATGCAATCCAAGAGACGCCTTGGCAGATCAACACAAGCGTCCTCGACGTTATGCAACAGCTTGCCAAGACGAACTCAAGCATTGCCGGAATGGTTCCCGAGGATGACCTGAAGCTTCCCGATAAGCCTCACGATATCGAAACCAATGAAGAAGCCCTGCGGACATGGAAGTGGGCAGCTCGTGACGTACATGTCGCGAACATCCGGCTTCGCAATGATCGCCTGAAACAGGAACAGCTCCTCGACCTCGCTGAGCGGTTCCGCAATGAGAACGCTGTGTATTTCCCTCACACCCTGGACTTCAGGGGCAGGGCGTATCCAGTTCCTCAGGCGCTCAATCCGCAGGGCAGCGATCCAGTCAAAGCTCTGCTCAGGTTCACTGAAGGGAAACCTTTGGGCGAACACGGCAAGCGCTGGCTAGCAATTCACGGGGCAAACTGCTTCGGTGTGGATAAGGTTCCTTTTGAGGACCGAGTTGCGTGGGTACACGAGAACTCATACGAAATCTGGAAATGCGCAATGGAGCCGCTGGACAGCCTTTGGTGGACCGAAGCTGACAGCCCTTGGTGTTTCCTAGCGTTCTGTTTCGAGTGGGCCGGGGTGCATCACGCAGGAGAAGCCTTTGTCTCTCATCTGCCTGTTGCTCTGGACGGTTCGTGTAACGGTCTTCAGCATTTCAGCGCCATGCTTCGTGATCCTGTCGGAGGTGCCGCAGTCAATCTGATACCTTCAGATCGACCTCAGGACATTTACAAGCAGGTCGCTGACGTGGTGCTGGGCAAGCTCAAGGTCTTCGCTAACGGGGAAGACGAAGACAGCGAGGAAGCCGCGCAGAAGTCCAGATGGGCCTACGCATGGCGACACTTCGGGATCGACAGGAAGGTTACCAAGCGTCCTGTTATGGTCCTACCTTACGGCGGAACCGCTCGGTCCTGCTTGAAGTATGTGGATGAAGCCGTTCGCGAAAAGATTGCAGGAGGTAAAGAACACAACCTAGGGGAGGAGCTTGGGCAAGCGGTTGCTTGGCTTTCAAGTCTCGTCTGGTCCAGCATCGGTGACGTTGTGGTTGCCGCTAGGGAAGCCATGGACTGGCTCCAAGGGGCGGCGAGGGTGGCTGCTAAGGAGAACAAACCGCTGTCTTGGGTGACACCGAGCGGCTTCATTGTTTATCAGGCTATCTTCAACACTCGCCTCCATAGGGTCAAAACGAAGGTTGCAGGAGATTTGCTTTACTTTGGCGATCTTCAAGAGACCTCCAAGATCAACCCGAACAAACAGGCGACAAGCCTTAGTCCAAACTACGTCCACTCAATGGATGCATCAGCGATGATGCTCACTGTCGCTCACATGTGGAAAGCGGGTTTCCGTTCTTTCGCAATGATCCACGACAGCTACGCAGTACATGCGTGTGACACTCAAATGCTTTCAGACGTTCTTCGACAGGAGTTCGTGAGGATGTATCGAGTGAACCCTCTTGTCGCTTTCAAACATAGAATAGCGGTGACTTTAGAAGACCCAGACAAACTTAAAGACCTCCCAGCCTCAGGCACTCTTCAAATAGAAGAGGTGCTTAAGTCTGCCTTTTTTTTCGCATAATCGTTACGCTAGCGTAAGTGTTACGGTAATAGGTTGCACAGTAGCCTTTCAGGTTTCTGTCTCCCTCAAACAACACATGAGGTTCACCTTACATGAACAATAAGATCACCATTCGTTACGGCGCAGCTCACCACTCGGTTTCTGTCGGGGATGTGACAATCGACTTCTGCAAAGCGCATCGTGACGTTCGTTACCAGACACGTAAGACCGTTATCGAAGGTCTCCGTGAGCTGGGCTATTTCGGGGAGCAGGGTAAGCGCCGCAAGGTCACCCGCTTCAAGGGCAAGAAGGGCCACGGGACCCTCGTCCGTCATGGCTGACTTGGGCATTATCTTCACAGGATTGGTTCTGGCAGCAGCCATGATCTACCTCGCCATGAGCGATGGAGGGCCAACTCTCCATGCCTAGGTTCAACCGTGACGTGATGCATATGGCGCAGCCTAAGGCTGTATCCGATGCCTCCCTTACAATCCTTAACGTGCTCCAAGACAGCCGACCTGAGGTCCAGATTATGGGCGCTGCTGCTGTCTTCCTAGCGTTGTCTGAACACCTGAAGGTCCCCGCACAGGACGTGTTCACCGCAACCAAGAACCTCATCAACGATCAGGACGGAAAGCGTGTCGAGTTCCGCGCCGTCCAAGCTTATCTCGAAGGAGAATTGAATTGACCAAGACCATTTTTAAAGCCGGTGACCGCGTTCGACGCCTCCGCTGCAATAACACACACCAAATGCCCGTAGGTAGTGAATGGACCATCTCCGATTTCCGACCTGATGGATATTTCCTTGTTGAAGGAAGTTTCCCCTATGGCTGCGATCCAAAATATTTCGAGCTAGTCGTCCCCGCCAAGAAGCCTCAGCCGAACCTCAAGGCCAACTTCAGCATCCCTCGGGACATCCTCACACAAGCTGCCGAAGCTTACGTCAAGGAAGTCTACGGCGTCACGCTTGCATCAGCCAAGCTTCCTTACGGTACGGCACTGGTTCCACTTCATGCGGAGGTGGCTGCACGATGAGCACTGTTTTTAATGTTGGTGACCGCTTCCGTTTCATCCGCGACAACTCCAATGGTGGCGCTCGGTTCGGTACGATAGGTGAAAATTTCGAAGTGAAGGGGGTAAGTCATTCCCCATCTCGATACGGCGATCAAATCACTTACCATCGTCCGGGCGTAACCTTCGATGTCAATGTTCCCGTCAAAGACATCGAGCTGGTCGTCCCTGCCAAGACGCCCCAGTCTCCCATTAAGGCGACCTTCGAGTTCTCTCGTGTCGAGATTGAAGAAGCGATGCGGGACTACGTGAGCAAGAAGCTTGGGCTCCGTCTCAGGCATACCACAGGAAGCCTCACGAGTGCTGAAGTGGTGACCGTCACAGCCGAGGTCATTCCCGCATGAGCCTCCTCCGCAAAGCAATCCTCACCCTCAAGATGGGCAATCCAATCCCGGCTGATGTCTGGATGAAGCTCTCCGCTCGTGGCTACGACATGCCACGTCTCGAAGCCAAGTACGCAATCTAATCAAAAGGAATACCCGAACACATGGCAAATGAAACATACAAGAAGAACCCGAAGTTTATGTCACCAAAGGGTACAGCTGTTTACCCTAAGCTGACCGAACCTGACTACGGCACCGCTGAATACCCTAAGCCAGACGGCGAATACTCGGTCAAGCTTCGCATGTCGAAAGACGAAGCTGAGGCATTCCTTGATACTAAGGGCAGCGATGGTCGCACTTTGCGTCAGGTCCATGAGGAAGCCGTTGAGGCAGCTCAGGTCGAGTTCGATAAGCTGGACATGGCGAAGAAGAAGAAGCTGGAGAAGCAGGACATTAAGGGTCCTAAGGCTCACCCAATTTATTCTGAAGTGCTCGATAAGGAAACCGGCGAGGAAACCGGCGATGTCGAGTTCAAGTTCAAGAAGAAGGCTTCAGGTGTCCGAAAGAAGGACAACAAGAAGTGGACCGCTAAGCCTGACCTCTTCGACGCTAAAGGCAACAAGCTGGGCAAAGGTGTCAGTATCTGGGGTGGTTCTACGCTCAAGGTTAATTTCGAAGCGTCGAACTTCCTAGTGAACGGCTCTTGGCTGGTCGGCCTCACGCTATTCCTCAACGCTGCTCAGGTCATTGATCTTGTGTCTAACGGCCAGCGTGACGCTTCGGGCTACGGCTTCGAAGCTGAAGAAGGTTACGAGTATGATCCTGAGGATTACCGTGAAGAGGACAATAGCTCCTCCGAAGGTGGTTCTGAAGGCAACGACGACAACGGCCCAGCGGACGGCGACGAAGACTTCTAAGCTTGCCACGTAAAGTGAAAGCCTCTGCTCAGATCGGTTATGCCAATGGCTTCCGCTCTGGGCTGGAGGGCAAGGTATCCGTAGCGCTCGATAATGCCGGATACACCTACGCCTACGAAGGCTACCGCGTTGAATACGTCTGGCCTGCTCGAAAGTCGAAATACACGCCGGACTTCCCGCTCCTTCATAACGGCATCATTGTCGAAACCAAGGGGCGCTTCCTCACCGAGGACCGTCAGAAACACCTTCTGATCAAGGAACAGCACCCGGACTTAGACATACGGTTCGTGTTCTCCAATTCCAAAACCCGCATCTCCAAGGCTTCGCAAACCACTTACGCAAAGTGGTGTGAAACCCACGGCTTCCTATACGCAGACAAGAGCATCCCTCAGGACTGGCTCGATGAAGCGCCTAACGCAAAGCGTATGGAAGCGATGCTCAATCTCATACCAGCAACCAAGAAAGCTTCGAAATGATCAAGAAGATCATCGCATTTGTCAGCGGCAGCATTCGCCGCAAGCCGACCACAGAGAACGCCCTTCGTGGGATGTCCAAGGCTCTCGACCAGCTTCAGGAAGTCGTCACCCATGAGAACACTGAAATTGATCGTCTGGATGACGTTATCGAGACTGCGGCCAGTGACCGCCTTGATGCCTTCAAGCGCCGTGATCGTGCGTCGAAGGTAGCTGAACGTTTCGCAGACCTGTTGGCATAAGGAGAGAGATTAATGAGAACCCTAGGTGTAACTATTTATCTGCTCCTTCTCGTTGCAATTCTGGCAGCTCTCGGCGGCTGGATCGCTAATCTTTTCAAGGTCTTCGGCCTGCTTGTTACACAAGGAGTTGACCTTACGGGTGAGCTGGTCGTCCGTGTAATTGGTATTGTGATCCCGATCATCGGGGCAATCGCAGGTTACCTTTGATGGACCCTGAAGGAATTGAGAAAGCTGCCCGATACCTCGCCGAAACACTCTTCGTTGCGTTCGATGACCTGAACCCCTTGAGCTTGGAAGAAGTCAGGCAGCAACTGGGTAACGAAGGAGGGTGGGTTAAGGAAGATGCGGAAGGTCTTATCGCATCGTTAGACCTGATCGTGAATCGAGCGTTCCTTATGAGCATGAAAGTCAAACAGGCATTTGGGCTGTAATTGGATAAACAAAAACATCGATCTTACTTAGACAAAGACGAGGCTCTAGCCCTCATCGACAAGTTCATCGGAAGTGATCTTCGCGAAGAAGTTCATCGCATGTTTATTCGTGACGAGGCAGTGGTAGCAAAGCTGCTGTTTATGCTTCGTGACTTCCACGATCGGAATGTGCTTCTCACCGAAAGAATGCAGCAAGCCGAGAAGGAATACTTCCAGACGTTAGCCCCCAAGGTTAGCTCAGGTTTCCTTTCGGCTGAAACAAGCCTCAACATCAACTACAGCGCTAAAAATTATCACGTTCGCTGGGACCCGGGTTCATACTCGATGAACCACATGATGAGCCATCTGCTCCAAGAGGACAAAAATCCCGTCATACTTGAGATGATCGAGAAGCAGTTCCAGCGGCAGCTTGAGGCTGATCTGATCCCGCAGTTGCGGGTGGCATTCAGAAAGATGATCACAGCGTCTCATTTATGAGAGACGAACACGAGGAGAGCTTTCTCCTCCAGAAGGAGCCATGCCCAGCGTGTGGCTCCAGAGACAACCTAGCCCGGTATTCAGATGGCCACGGCTATTGCTTTGGCTGCGGACATTACGAGCCGGGGGACAAGGATCACCACAATATGGAGAATGAGCCGACAGGGGTACGCCCCGCTCGGGCGGATTTGCTCGACCTTGGGGAACCTTCAGGCTGGCCTAGTCGAGGCATTTCAGAAGATAGCGCTCAGAAATGGGGCTTCACCAAGTCTACGTATAAGGGCGAACCCGTCCGACTTTTCAACTACAGAAATACGAGCAATCAGGTCGTCGCCCAGAAGGTACGCTTTAAGGGCAAAGACTTCCGTTTCCTTGGAGAGACGAAGGAAGCTGGCCTGTTCGGGATGCACCTCTGGCGTGACCGAGGAAAGCGTGTCGTCATCGTTGAAGGCGAGATGGATGCAATTTCCCTATCACAGATGCAGGGCCATAAGTGGCCTGTCGTGTCTATCCCGAATGGGGCGCAAGGTGCAGCTAAGGCGCTCTCAAAGAACATCGACTGGCTTGAACAGTTTGATGAAGTTGTCCTGCTCTTCGACAACGATGAGGCAGGTCAAGTCGCACTAGACGACTGCAAGAAGGTAGCCTTCACGCCCGGAAAGCTCCGCATTGCCCGACTTCCTGAGGACCTCAAGGATGCCAATGAGGCACTCGTAGCGGGACGTATCAAGGAAACACTCGATTGCCTTTGGGACGCCAAGGTTTACCGACCTGACGGCATCCTAAGCGTCGATGACATCATGGATGACATTCTCACTCCTACCGAGATGGGTATCCCATGGTGGCTTCCGGGTCTCACAGCCGCAACCTACGGTAGACGATATACGGAAGTCTATGGGGTGGGGGCAGGGACCGGGGCAGGGAAGACAGACTTCCTCATGCAGCAGATAGCGTTTGATGTCAACGACTTAGGGTTAACGGTTGGAGCAATCTTTCTAGAGCAACGTCCTCGGGAAACTGCTCAGCGTGTCGCAGGTAAACTGGCTGGCAAAATGTTCCATATCCCGAACGGAGACTGGAATGCTGAGGAACTCCGAAGGGCTGCTTCTGAGCTGCAAGGAAAGGTCTTCTTCTACGACAACTTCGGTCAAACCGACTGGGACGTTGTGAAGGGACACATTCGGTACATGGCTGTGAGCCTTGGTGTCCGCGTGTTCTACCTCGATCACCTTACGGCTATGGCCGACACGAGCGACGAGAAGGGTTCCATTGAGCAGATCATGAAAGAGATGGCTGGGATCGCCCAAGAGCTGGACATCATGATCACCTTCGTATCGCACCTATCGACACCCGATGGAAAGCCTCATGAAGAAGGTGGCCGTGTCATGATCCGGCATTTCAAGGGTTCCCGTGCAATCGGCTTCTGGTCTTACTTCATGTTTGGCCTAGAGCGCGATCAACAGTCTGACGATCCTGAAATCAAAACCACCACCATCTTCCGTATTCTGAAGGACCGCTACACAGGCAGAGGTACGGGCCAGACGTTCTTGCTTGGTTTCGACCAACAAACAGGACGTTTGTACGAACGCGAAGATGATCCTTTCAAGAAACAGGACAGCGCCTCTCACGGCTTCCGAGACGAAACACGGGAGACTGAGCCAGAGGACTTCTAAGAGGTGAATTGAGCCGAACATTAATATTCGACCTTGAGAGCAATGGGCTTCTTGAGGAAACGACCACGATCCACTCCTTGGTTATCAAGGAAAGAGAGACTGGAGAAATCTGGTCTCTTCATAATCAACACGATACTGGCGCAGGCCCGAACGTTGCAGACGGCCTGAGGCTGCTAGAAGACGCTGATTTCATAGTCGGCCACAACATCCAATCCTTCGACATCCCTGTAATCCAGAAGCTTTACCCTTGGTTCAAACCTAAGGGCATCGTTCGCGACACCTTGATCATGTCTCGGTTCATCTACGCCGAGATGCTCCGCAGCGACATCGAGTTCCACGAAAGCCGAACCAAGAAAGGCAAGAAGTGGATCGAGAAGCGCATGTGGGGACGCCACAGCCTTGAGGCTTGGGGCCAACGTCTCGGTGTCTGGAAAGGCGACTACGGCCAGAAGCGGGAAGAAGAAGGAAAGGCGCTCGGCCTTAAGGGGCCGCAGCTTACTGCATACGTCTGGGGAACATGGTCTCAGGAGATGCAGGACTATTGCGTTCAGGACGTTGAGGTAACTGAAAAGATACTCGACAAGCTTGAAGGCAAGGGCAACTCCGAAGAGAGCATCAACCTTGAACATGACGTTCGCAGGATCGTCACCCGTCAGGAGAACTACGGCTTCGGCTTTAACGAGCGCAAAGCTGCTGAACTCTACGGCACCTTAAGCCAACGTAAGGCTGAACTTGAGCGGGACCTTCAGAAGGCATTCAAGCCTTGGTACCGCAAGGGTGATCGCATGTGTCCAACAACGGACCGGCAGATCAAGCGTCCTGACCTCGGCATTGAGGTTGTCGTTAAGAAATACTCCAAGGTGACGGGAAGGGAAGTCAAGCCGTACATCGGTCCGATCTTCGACCAGTACATCAAGGACAGCCCCTATACCAAAGTAACTCTTCAACCTTTCAATGCGACCAGTCGTTTCGACATCGCAGATCGGCTTAAGGTCATCTACGGATGGAAGCCTAAGGAGTTCACCAAAGACGGTCATCCAAAGATCGATGAAGAGGTGCTCTCTAAGCTGAAATATCCGGTGATCCCTCAGCTTCTCGAATACCTCATGATCCAGAAGCGGATCGGACAGGTGGCCGAGGGGAAGGAAAGCTGGCTTAAGCACTGCAAGAATGGTCGCATCCACGGCAGGGTAAACACGGCAGGCGCTGTCACAGGTCGAATGACCCACAGCACTCCGAACATTGCTCAGGCTCCCTCAGGACGAGCACCTTATGGTCACGAATGCCGTGAACTGTTTGTTGCTGGTCCGGGCAAGAAGCTGGTCGGCTGCGATGCCGATGCTTTGGAACTTCGAGACCTCGCTGGATATATGGCTGCTTATGATGGCGGCGCATACATCAAGACGGTTCTTGAAGGGAAGAAAGAAGACGGCACCGACATGCACACGCTCAATGCTGCGGCTTTGGGCTGTTCACGTGATGACGCAAAGACTTGGTTCTATGCCTTCATTTACGGTGCTGGTGACTTCAAGCTCGGTATGATCCTTGCGGCGAAAGGTTCAGCTGCGGCAATTAAACGGGCAGGTGCGGAAAGCCGTGCCAAGTTCCTCAACAGCCTTCCAGCTTTGAAGAAGTTGACCGAACGGGTGAAGACGAAAGCTGCCGCCACAGGGACACTCAAGGGTCTCGATGGGCGTATCCTAAAAGTTCGCTCAGGTCACGCGGCGTTGAACACCTTGCTTCAGTCGGCAGGTGCAATCCAGATGAAGAGAGCTTTGGTCATCCTAGACAACGACCTACAGGCAGCGGGGCTGGTTCCCGGTGTCCAATATGAGTTCGTCGCGAATGTTCATGACGAATGGCAGATCGAGGTAGATGAAGACAAAGCAGAGTTCGTCGGCAAAACGGCAGCAGCAGCTATCGCCAAGGCCGGGGAATATTACAGCTTCCGTTGCAAACTTGCTGGCAACTACGACATCGGCAGCAACTGGGCGGAAACACACTAAGGCTGACCCTCACGGTCCCGGCTACGTTTACGTTGTGACAAACCAAGCGTGGCCGGGAAAGTGCAAGATCGGGTTCGCCAAAAGTCTGACCAACAGGATCAGACAGATGAACACCAACGACCCATTTAGGTCATACCAATATCACGACACTCGGAGGTTTGATGACCGCTCTCTGGCTGAGAAGCGCGTTCACGGGCTGGTGGCTGGGTTTCGCATCCCCGGCACCGAATGGTTCGATTTACATCCCGACGATGCAGTCAAGTTTCTACGAAAGGTAAAGGCATGAACGGTGACAAGGAGACAGTGACAATCTCCAAGAAGGAATACGATAGCCTCTTAGATAGCAGCAATAAGCTGAACTGCCTTGAGAATGGCGGTGTCGATAACTGGGAATGGTATTACGAAAGTCTCAAGCAAGGCGGCTACTTCGAAGATGAAGAAGATGAGGACGAGGACGAGGACGAGGATTGAGAACCCTCCTCATTGACGGCGATATCCTCGTTGTCAGCACATGTGCCGCAGCTGAAAAGGAAGTAGACTGGGGCGACGACCAGTGGACCGTGACGTCAGACATCAAGTCGGTTAAGGCCACAATACTCGACGCAATCGAGAACATTAAGAAGGACCTTGAGGCCCAAGAGGCGATCATTACGCTTTCTATGGGTTTGACCTTCCGTCACGAAATCTTCGAACCTTATAAGAAAGGCCGAGGGCGAAAGCCTGTCGGTACTGGCGAGGTGAAACGCTGGCTCATCGAAGAGCAGGGCGCAAAGCTGAAGCCGGGGATCGAAGCTGACGACACCATGGGCATCCTTTCGACCCACCCTAGGCTGATCAAAGGTGAGAAGGTGATTGTGTCTGCTGACAAAGACATGATGACAATACCTGGACTACTTTATCGTGACGGTGAAATCATCACTGTGACCGAAGAAGAGGCTGACCGGAACTGGCTCACTCAGACACTTACGGGCGACGTGACGGACAACTATCCGGGCCTCAAAGGATACGGCGCAAAGAAAGCTGAGAAGTTCCTAGACGGTATCCCTGAGGGTGAAGACCCTTGGCCGCATATTGTCCAGCTCTTTGTCGATAATGGTTTCGATGAGGAATATGCGCTCACTCAAGCTCGAATGGCTCGTATCCTTCGCTGGACAGATTACGATTACAAGAAGAAGGAGGTTAAGCTCTGGCGTCCAAGCTGATCGCCCTCACAGGCAAGGCAGGGAGTGGGAAGTCGGAAGTGGCTTCCTACCTCGTAGACGGCCACGGGTTCCAGCTCGTGAAATTCGCAGGGCCACTTAAGGCGATGCTTAGAGGTTACTATCGTGAGCTTGGGCTGACCGAAGAGGAAATCGACAGGCGACTGGAGGGCGACCTCAAGGAAACCCCTGATCCTCATCTTTCGGGCCGAACCCCGCGCCACGCTATGGAGACCTTAGGAACAGAATGGGGCAGGGATCAGATGGCTCCTGAGTTCTGGACGAATGCAGCCGAAGCAAAGATCAAAGGCTCACGGGCAGATTTGATCGTTGTGGATGATTGCAGGTTTCCAAACGAAGCCCATGTGGTTCGACGCTTGGGTGGCTCTGTGGTGCAGGTTAAGTCAGCCCGAGGTCGTCGTAAGGTCTCCAAACACAAGGCCGAGAAGGGACTTGCACCCGCTCTGGTCGATCACTCGCTGGATAATAATGAAGGCATCGGCGCTCTACGGAAGGGCATCGATACGTTTCTCTTCGGTCTCAAATGAATAGGTTGCACAGTAGCAGTTTTGAACAGCACGACCTCGAATGTCCCGCTGTCTCAAAAGCGTTGGTGGAATATCTACGAAAGGTATTCCCCGACCGACTGCCCACAGATCGCACCATTAACGAACGCAAACTGGGAGAGCTGTTCGGCCAACAGGACGTAATTGTCCATTTGCTGTGCCGCCTCCAAGAGCAGGAAGAGACCGTCCTTGTGTAAACCAAAGACGCCGAAGATTGAGAAGGCGGACCCTGTTCAGGCACCTCCTCCAGTCGCTTCGGCACCCGTGGCTCCGGTGCTTAATGAAAGCTCTAGCTCTGCCGATTCCAACGGCAATAGCGCAGCTCTCAAGCGCCGGGGCCGTGCGTCCCTGACGATCCCGCTCCTTCAGTCAACAGGCTCAGGTATCAACATCCCGACCTGATGAATGGCTGAAGAGCAGGATAAAGTATCCGCGAAAGCTCTTTATGAACAGCTTGTCACCGACCGAGACCCATATCTCCGTCGTGCTAGACGCGCTGCTGAACTGACGGTCCCCTCGCTATTCCCTAAGGATGGCGTAGGGGCATCGACAGATTTCGAAGAGCCTTCGCAAAGTCTCGGAGCCAGAGGTATTCGCAACCTCGCATCAAAGCTCCAAATGGCATTGTTCCCAGTGAACGCGCCTTTCTTCAAGTACACAGTCGATGACCTTGCACTCCAGCAGCTTACCCAAGCTGAAGGCCAGCGAGGAGCTGTCGAGAAAGCACTCAACTCCAGAGAACGCGCTGTTCTTGACGAGATGAACGGTTCGCTATTCCGTCCCGTTTCTTTCGAAGCATGTCGTCAGCTGCTGATCGCAGGGAATTATCTTCTCTTCATTCCGAAGAAGGGTAAGCCTCGTGGTTTCCGTCTGAGTTCTTACGTGGTCAAGCGCGATGCTGCCGGTAACGTAATCGACATCGTAATCAAAGAAAGCATGGCTCGGACAGCGTTGCCGCCTGATGTGGTCGCTCATCTGAATGCTGTGGACACCCTTGAGGACGCGGAACGTGACAGCAAGGTCGATGTTTATACGCACGTTGCGAAAGACATTGACGGCGAAACATACACAGTCACTCAGGAAGTCGATGGCGTAGAACTCCCGACCGATTACGCAGGAACGTACACCAAGGACAATCTACCTTGGATTGCGCTTCGCTTCACGTACATCGAAGGCGAGAACTATGGCCGCTCATTCTGTGATGAGTACATTGGCGACCTAGCGACACTCAACGGCCTGACCAAAGCTCTCCGCGATGGCACCATTCAGGGCGCTAAGGTTGTCTGGATGGTTCACCCAAACAGCACTGTGAGCGTTCGTAAGCTTGCCGCTGCTGAGAATGGTGAGTTCGTCCAAGGCGATCATCAAAGTGTAATCCCGCTTCAGCTCAATAAAGCTTCCGACTTCTCGGTTGCTGAACGTTTCATTGCCCAGCTCACCGAACGGCTTCAGTTTGCCTTCCTCCTCAACACCGCGATCCAGCGGAACGGGGAACGGGTTACTGCTGCTGAAATTCGGTACATGGCTGGTGAACTTGATCAGGGCTTAGGTGGCGTCTACTCGCTGCTGTCTGAAGAGTTCCAGCTGCCTGTCGCCAAGCTTTATGAAATCCGCATGATGTTCGTCCGTAAGGTGCCTCCGCTTCCAAAGGAAATCACCAACACGGCCATTGTGACGGGGCTTGATGCACTCGGCAGAGGCAATGACCTGAACAACCTCGACGCTCTCGTTGCAGGTGCTGCTCAGGTTGTCGGTGCAGATCAGGTCGCTCGTTATCTCAACGCTGGGGAATACTTCAAGCGCCGTGGTGCTGCCCTCGGCATCGACATGTCAGGTCTCATCAAGACTGAAGAAGAGCTGGCTCAGGCTGACCAACAGGCTCAGCTCATGGCAATGGCTCAGAACCTTGGACCTCAAGCAATCTCCCAGATGGGCGGATTAGCCAAACAGGAAATGGTCGGTGCTCAGAACGGCACTCCGACACCCGAACCCGCAGAGGAAGAATAATGGCTGAAGAAGCTAAGACACCCGAAACTCCAGTTGTCGCACCTGAAACAACCCCTGAGGTGAAGACTAAAGCTGCACCTAAGGCCAAAGCTCCAGAGCCGGTTAAGGGACAGATTACGTTCAACTCCGGCGCAACTTACATTCCGGTGAACGCTTAATGAGTGAAGTCAACTCTGTAGTTATCCAGTCGGCAGACGCAGCACCAACAGGTGAGGCGGTTGAACAGGCACTTGCTGAAGCAGCTGCTAACGCTCCGACTTCCACTGAAGAAGCTGCTGCTAAGCTTGCTACTGAACGTGAACAGAGCGAACGCCCTGAATGGCTCAACGAGAAGTTCAAGACGCCTGAGGACCTCGCTAAAGCCTATGCCGAACTTGAGGCAAAACTAGGCGCAGCACCTGAAGAGGCGGCTGAGGCCAATGCTGAAGATGCACCCAAGGAAGAAGATACATCCAAAGAAAAAGAAGAGGATGTAGCAGCTAAGGTTGACGTATCGACCTTTGAAGCTGAGTACGCCGAGAAGGGTGAACTTTCTGAAGAGAGCTATGCAAAGCTCGAAAGCATTGGCTTCAGCCGTGAGACTGTTGACGCATACAAGCGTGGACAGGAGGCTCTTGCCCAGATCGCAACACAGCGTCTTACGGATGCTGCGGGTGGTGAGGAAGAGCTGAGCCGGGTTCTCACTTGGGCTAAGACTGGCTTGACACCTGAGCAGGTTGATAAGGCCAATGAAATCTTCGACAGCAATGACGTTGAAGCCGCTGTTCTGAAGATGGAAGAAGTTCGCAGCCTGTACGCAAAGGCAAATGGCAATGATCCCAAGAAGCGACTTGAAGGTGACCCTTCGACGCGCGTTGAGGGTTACGGAAGTTGGGCTGAAGTTACACGCGACATGTCGAACCCAAAATACAAGACCGATAAAGCCTTTCAGGCCAAGGTCGCTAACAAGCTGGCGGCATCCAGTATCTAATGCGTCCTATAAACTTGCTGGTGTGGCACTGTGCTGCCACGCCTGAAGGTAAGCCTTTCACTGCTGCTGACATTGATCGTTGGCATAAACAGCAGGGCTGGGCAGGAATTGGTTATCACTACGTTGTCCTCTTAGACGGCACAATCCAGAAAGGCCGACCAGTTGAAACCGTTGGTGCTCACGTTCAGGGCCACAACACGGGATCGATTGGTTGCGTCTATATTGGTGGCGTCGATAAAGACAACAGGTTCGCCAAAGACACCCGGACGCCTGCCCAGAAGGCAGCGATGATCCAGCTTACCAAAGACTTGCTCAAACAGTTCCCGACTATCAAGCGTATCGCGGGACACAATGAGTTCGCCAACAAGGCTTGTCCGTCATTCAAAGTGCCGGATGACCCTCTTGGTAAACTCTTGAAATGAACCGAAAGACCAGCCGCCGCAGGACTTCGAAGTTCTGGCTAGCGGTTACCTTATTGGTCTCCTTCACCGCCTTATTCATGGCCTTATGGTTCCGACTTGAGACTGCCGCTGCTGCGATCACAGTAATGATCCCGGCTGTGTACGGTGCTTATGTCGGGATCGGCCATATGGATTACCGGCAAACCTTCAACAAATCACCTGAGGATTACCCTTGAATGTAATCTATAAGTGGCTCATCGGCCTAGTCGCGGCTCTTGCATTGTTCGGCTTTATCTATGCCAAAGGGCATTCTGAGGCCAAAGCAAAGGCTGAGCTACAGGCTACTCGGCAGGAACTCAGTGAGCTGTATTACAAAATCTCAAAGGAGCGTGAGGCGCGTGTAGCCGATGCTCGACTTGCTGAAGAGGCTGCGGTTCGGGCCGATGCACTGAGAACCAAAATCACCAACTTACAGGAGTACGTCGATGCGCTTGCTGACGCTGGCCGTGAGTGTCTGTCTAGCGCTGACACTGAGCGGTTGCGCGACATTTGGAACTAAGCTTTCTGCTCCGGTTTACCCTGAGCTACCTGCGGACTTACGCCTGTGTTTCGACAAGGAAGTACCGCAGCCAAAGCAAGGGCCGCTCACAAAGAAGCAGGTGATCGCGCTGATCGCTTCGCTTAAGACTTCGGAAGCTGAGAAGACGGCATGTGGCAAACGCCTGATTGCCTTCTACGATAACCTATCGAAGTAACCAAAGGCTTCTGACGGACACGAGCCTTATCCAAATCGTCCGTCATCTATTCCTATTGCCTAGTTCTGACTGATCACACTTGCACTCTTGCAGGTGATCCCAAGGAACCAAGGATGTCTCACAAGAAGACACTTGGGACCCACCAACGTTCACCTGAGGGTGATCGAAGCTGGATAATCTCAATACTCTGACTGTGCTGCTCCGAGGTCCGCGCAAACCTCAGAACAACATAGGAATATACAACATGGCTGATGCTATTGTTTCTCGTCTTGGTCAGGCAAACGGTGCTGGTGACGTAAAGGCAAACTTCGTTAAGGTCGCTACTGGCGAAATCATGACTGCTTTCACTCAGACCGCTGAGTTCACTGATAAGCAGCTGGTTCGTTCCATCAAGGAAGGCAAGTCCGCTTCGTTCCCAGTAACTGGCCGCACTTCGGGTGCTCGTTACCATACTCCGGGTGAGCAGGTTCTCGGCTCGGTTGTGAAGTTCAATGAGCGCGTTATCACCATTGATGACCTTCTGCTCACTGACTACTTCACCGCCAACATTGACGAGGCGATGAACCACTTCGAAACTCGCTCGGAAATGACTAAGCAGATGGGCGAAGAACTCGCTCAGGCTTATGACCGCAACGTTGCTATTACGGCAGTTCTGGCTTCCCGTAAGGGTCCAGTTGTCGATGGCCTTCCGGGTGGCGGTAAGCTTGTGAAAGCTGACCTCCTGACTGACAGCGATGCTCTCGCTGCTGTCCACTTCGACGCTGCTGCTGTCTTTGACGAGAAGTTCGTCCCAGCAAGTGATCGCTACTCCTTCATGAAGCCTGTGCAGTATTACATGCTGTCGCAGAACACGAAGGTGATCAACAAGGACTGGGATGGTCGCGGTTCGTACGCGGATGGTAAGGTAATCAAGATTGCCGATATCACCCTCGTGAAGACTGCAAACCTGCCTAACGGTAAGAACGTCACGACCGGCCTTGCCAAGTATCAGGGCGACTTCACCAACACCGCAGGTCTTATCATGAATAAGTCCGCAGTCGGCACAGTGAAGCTCCTCGATCTGGCAATCGAAAGCGAATACATGGTTTCCCGTCAGGGTACTCTTGTCGTCGCTAAGTACGCTGTTGGTCACGGCGAGCTTCGTCCTGAGTGCGCTCTGGAGCTGGCAATCGCCTAATCCATTCGCACTTTAACCCATACCGGGGTCCCTTAGCTGGGGCCTCGGTTTTTTCGTTTAGGAAACCTCTGATGGCCCTCGGGCTGGCACCTTTAACTGAACTTGAGGCTGTTAACGAAATCCTCGCAGTAGGTTCGAACAGTCCCGTATCTACGCTCGATGAGAACCAAGTCATCGACGCTTCACTGGCCCAGAGCACACTTCGATCAGCCTTGATCGAGATACTCAGCAAGGGCTGGTATTTCAACACTGAGGAAGACCTTGAGCTTGTCCCCGATCAGGATGGACGCATTAGGCTCCCTCGAAACACCCTTAGGCTCCGGGCTTCCGGTGGCTCAAAGGGAAGCAAGTTGGTTCAACGAGGGACGACCCTCTACGACAAGACCAACAAAACCGACAAGTTCACCGCATCCGTAACCGTTGAGCTGGTTCTCGCACTTGAGTTTGAGGACCTTCCGTCGACCGTTCGAATGTACGCAACGGTCACCGCAGCGCGTCGATATCAGGACCGCTTCTTCGGTGATCAAGCTGTTCACTCCTATACCATCGAAGACGAACGCTATGCTCGTGCTGCCATGATGGACGAGGAACTGGATAATCAAGGAGCCAACATGCTCAACGATAGCCAGACCATTCGGGACCTTTCTAGCCGCTCTTAATGGCTAAGATTTCTGGCTCTATCGCCAACTTTGCGAACGGTATCAGCCAACAGGCTGTTGCCCTTCGTCTCGCAACGCAAGGTGAGGAACAGGTAAACGCTTATTCGACCGTCATTGATGGCCTTAAGAAGCGCCCTCCGACCTCCCGTGTTGCAACACTTGGCACAGACTTTCCCGATAACGTTCACAGCCACATGGTCAACCGGGATAACAACGAACGTTATTCGATCCTAACGACACCTTCAGGTATCCGAGTGTTTGACCTTCAGGGCAACGAGAAGGTTGTCCGAACGCAAGTAGGCTGGGATTACCTTTGGTACGACCCGTCGGTTACCCCGGCAGCTCCTTATAAGATGCTCACAGTGGGTGACTACACGTTCATTGCGAACACTGGCGTCAAAACCAAAATCTCCAGTATCACTGAACCGCTGTCACCTTCCGAAGCACTTGTGCATGTCATGGCTGGTAACTACGGCAAAGACTATACGATCACGATAGATGGCAACGAGGTCGCACGTTATTCGACACCAGATGGAACGAGCGGAGCGCAGTCTCCGGGCGTAGATACTTCTTATATTGCTCGTCGCTTGGCGAACGGTGAGATGAAGGACCTAGGCAAGACCGTTAACGGTGACATTGCGTGGAAGTATAAGACAACCGATAAGTACGCTCAGGCAAACCTCACGGGTTTCACCATCAAGGTGTTCAAGGGGACGATCTATTTCCGCAAGGATGATGGGCAGCCCTTCAGTATCGGCGTTGAAGATGGCTACAACGGTCACTCAATGAAAGCCGTTCAGAAGGAGGTACAGGATTTCTCCGATCTTCCTTCGTTCACTGAAGATGGCATGGCAATAAAAATCACTGGCTCGGTCTCGACCAAGTACGATGATTATTACGTCAGGTTCCAAAAGCACTCAGCTCACGATGACATCTCGACACCCGGGGTGTGGCGCGAAATTCCTGCTCCGGGGACCGCTAAAGGCTTTGAAGCCCAGACGATGCCTCACGCTCTTGTCCGTGAAGAGGACGGAACATTTACGTTCAAATCGCTTGACTGGGATGAACGCAAGGCAGGCGACGATGAGGTCAATCCTCCTCCAAGCTTTGTCGGGAAGACAATCAACGACATCGTGTTCTTCAAGAACCGCTTAGGCTTCCTTTCAGGAGAGAATGCAATCCTGTCTCGACATGGTTCGTATTTCGATTTCTGGCGAATGACTGCAACGGCGATGATGGATGATGATCCAATTGACGTATCAAGTGCCGAGACAAACGTCTCAGTTCTTCGTCACGGTATCTCATTCGCTGACCGTTTGGTTCTCTTTGCGGATCAAGTTCAGGCTCACCTTTTGGGAAGTGAATTGCTCACCCAGAAGTCAGCTTCGATGCGCGTCACGACTGCCTATCAGGTTTCATCTAAGGTGCGCCCAGTGGCAACCGGCAATGTAATCTTCTTTCCAGTGGATCGAGGCCAGTTCTCGACTGTTCGTGAATATCGCATTGATGCCGCTACAGGTGAGGCAGATGCTGAAGACGTGACAGGACATGTGCCTCAGTACATCCCCGGGTCAATCGAGAAGATGGCCGCAAGTACACATGAGGACATCTTAATCGTCCGCTCTAACAAGGACGTGGCGTCTCTTTACGTCTACAAGTACTACTGGGCAAATGAGCAAAAGCTTCAAGCCTCTTGGTCTAAATGGACGTTCCCCGGGGTAACCAAGGTCCTCGACTTCTGGTTCGTGAATAGTCAACTCTATGTGCTCCTTAAGCGCCTCAACGAGACGTTCATCGAGACGATGGAAGTTCAGCCAGGCGGAACAGATACTGACATGCATTTCGTGGTCAATCTCGATCATCGATACCGTCAGGAGGGCTACGACCTTCGCACATATGATCCATACAACAAGGAAACGCGGGTCCCTATGACCTACGATTTCTCACGTCTGGATTTCATTTGCGTGTCGGCTGGAGACCCTTCCTCTCCGATATCTCCGGGGCTACGGCTTCAGATCAAGGAGAAGGGGACGAACTACGTGATCCTCGACGGGGACATGCGAAGGGTGCCTCTCTATTTCGGCCTTGAGTACACCATGAGGTATCGCTTATCGCGCATCTTCATCCGCAAGGCAGGGCAGAACGGAGGTGTGACTACGGTCACCGAAGGCAGACTTCAGCTCCTCCAGTTGCTCGTTCAGTATTCCAAGACGGCCTACTTCCGTGTTGAAGTTACGCCACTTGCTCAGGCTACACGCTCATATGTCACCAATGGTCGCCTTATGGGTGACCCGATGAACACCACGGATAGCGTCACGCTGTCAGATGGAACGTTCGCTCTTCCGATCCTTTCGAAGAATGATCGTGTGGAAATTGACATCGTTTCGGACAGTTATCTTCCCTGCTCAGTCCTTTCAGCTGAGTGGGTGGCAAACTACGTCCAGAAATCGCAAAGGATGTAATGAAGGAAATCCGTAGGGCAACAACTGAGGATGCAAGGAAACTTGCCCCTCGGCTTCGTCCTGAAGACAGACGTGAGTGCCTCTCGGCTTCCGGTTTACCTCCTGAGGTCATCCTGCCGCTCTCGGTTTCGAGGGAAGAGGTTTACGTCTTCACAGACAACGGGTCCCCTGAGGTCATCTTCGGGGTCTCGCCTGTTCAGCATTACCCGCACCTCGGGCTGATCTGGATGATGGCAAGTGAGAAGCTTTCTGCCTACCGCAGGGAGCTTGTTACGCTTGTTCCTAAGCAGATCGATAAGTTCCACGAGAAGTTTCCCCTTCTGGGTAACCATGTGGATGCCCGAAACAAGGTTCACGTTAGCTGGATCAAACGGTCTGGTTTCAGCTTCCTTAGGGTTCTCCCGAGGTATGGCATCGACCAGACACCATTCATTGAGTTCGCAAAACTAAGGAAACCCTGATGTGCATTGGCGCAGTGGGGATGGCAATCGCTCAGTTCGCAATCAGCGCCGCAACTACGGTTATGAGCTTTGGGGCAGAGCAGGCCGCATATAAGGC
Organism: Ochrobactrum sp. BTU1; assembly: GCA_018798825.1. Classification (NCBI taxonomy): domain Bacteria; kingdom Pseudomonadati; phylum Pseudomonadota; class Alphaproteobacteria; order Hyphomicrobiales; family Brucellaceae; genus Ochrobactrum; species Ochrobactrum sp. BTU1. Next base: position 1,062,864 of record CP076354.1, read on the forward strand.
TCAGCAGCAGCAGTACGAGAACAACCGCATTGAGGCTAATAAAGCCGCAACGGACAACTACGCTGCTACTCAGCTCCGTATGCAGCAGGAGCAGAAAGCCGCTTCACAAGAACTTCAGAAGACACAGACAGAAGCCGCTCAGGCGAGGGCAACCGCTCAAGTCGCAGCAGGTGAGGCCGGTGTTTCCGGTCTGTCGGTAGATGCCCTTATCGGGGACTTCTACAACCAAGAGGGTCAGTATGAACGCACCCTCGATAACAACATGCAGATGCAAGCCGATGCCTTAAGGGCCGACATGGACGGCACCATGCATCAAACCGCAAGTCGTATCAATTCCGTCTCGCAGGGCCAGAAGCCGTCATTCGCAGGTGCAGCAGTTCGCATCCTCTCAGGAGGACTGGAGAGCTACGGCACGTATCAGCGTTACAAATCGGCAGCTAAGCAGACGGGCTAAGAAGAGGAATGAATATGGCACAGGGGCGCGTACAAACTCCCGAGTTCCGCAATAATCTAAAGCTGCAACCCGCAGCCCGACCCGTGGACACCTATGAGGCCCCTGCCGCTATACCTCGGGACGACAATACGGCACGACTGGTGGATGCCCTTTCGGCATTCTCCGGTCAGATCGGCCAGCTTGCTCCGATTCTAGGGGCAGCACAGGCAAACCGAAATAAAGACGCTAACGAGGCCGCCTTGGCCGAACGTCAGAATTTCTTCATGAAGGCTTCTCCTGAAGAGCGCCGTCAGTTCGTCATCGATAAGCACGGGCTGGATAAAGCAGATAAGCTTCAGGCCGCAGCTATTGGCAAGATGGATGGCGCTCAGTTCGCTGAGATGGTCCAGAATGAAGTTCTGATGGACATGCAAGAGAACTTCGACTGGGATAATGGCGACCCCGAGACGTATGCGCGTGAGGTCCTCCAGAAGAAGCTTCAGGAAAGTGGCCGTGCAGGTGAGCCGACATTCCTTTCAGCGTATTCACAGGCTGGACAGACGTTCGCTCAGAACATCGTGTCACTGAGAAACAAGAAGATGGTCGAGAAGCGAGAGCAGCAAGTCCAAGGGGCGGCAGCTAACTACTTCCGAATGACCATTGATGATGGCGTAAGGGCCGATAAGGCACCCGAAGTCATCGCCAAGGATTTCCTTAAGACGGCCATTGATGCCGGAAGCAAGGGAACACTTCTCCTAGATGATAACGAAGTCGCAAAGCGGCAACTCGTGGAACTCGAAAGGCGTACCTCTTCGAACCCTGAGGTTGTGCTTAAGGCTCTCTCAATGGCACGTCCGGGGAAAGGCGGGGAGTTACCTTCGTTCCTTGACGATCCAATGACGCGGGACAAAGCGATGGACCTAATGTCCAAAGCTCAGGTTGCCCAGCATAATCAGTACAACGCCGCTGAGCAGGACGCACTTCTCTCTGCAAACGTTGAGAACATCCGCAATGGTACAGGCTTTATAGGCGCTCGTGACCTCGTGCAGACCAAGCTTACAGGCTCTGGCTCCAGTGAGGAAGTGATTACTAATATAGCGAAGCAGCAGACTGAAGCTGTTCGACAGTTTCTCCTTCAAGACGGACGCGATGCAAAAGCCCGGGGCGAACAACCAGAGGAAACAATCGCCCGACAGACTGCTGTTCTAGCTAGGTCAGGTCTTGAGAACCCTGACGTGAAGGCTGCGGCTGAAGGGCTGGCACTTGCTGGGGCTCCTGAGGTTCTCTCCGATGAAGCCAGTCAGCAGAAGCTAGTGCAGCGCATCGACCTTCTCAATTCGATCAGCAAAGCGAACAAGAATATAGGCGCTGTCTACCTCAAGGGTAACGATAAGGACTACTTTGACGGCTTTATTGCAGCTCGTGAGACGCTCGGGCGTTCCGACAAGGAAGCCGTAGCGTTTGCCTATGCCGTCTCTAATCCTACACCTACGGCGAAAGCCCGAGTGACCCGAGAGTTTCAGTCAATCAACAGCGCTGTGAAAGACCTCAGGGACACGAAATGGATGGGCCGTTGGTCAATCGATATGGAGAACTCTGGCATGGTCGAGGATCATCTTGTCGATCTGGCCCAGAAGTTCGCCCTCGGTGGCCTTAATGGGAAAGATGCGGTTGCAGCTGCTCGTGATGCCATGGAGAAATCAGCAATCCACTATAACGGTACGCTGATCGACGTTGGTGCAATTGAGAGCAGGGCTGAGATGCCTTCGGATTTCCGAGGCGCTGTTGACGCTCAGGTTGCTTCATTCATGGCCGACAGTAAGGGCAAGAACTATTCGCTTGGTCAGCTCACGATCCAACAGACAGGCGACCGCGACGGACGCTTCTATCTTCTCGACAAGGAAACCAATCGTCCCGCTACGGATGACCAAGGGCAGATGCACATGTTCACCTTGAGTAACCTCAGGGCATGGTCAAACGCGAACGAAGAGATGCAACGTAAGGCACAAGCCACGTATAGCGTATTCAATCAAAGCGTGAACGCTAAGGGCCTATTCCAAGCTGAAGACAAAGACGGCTCGACTGTCTGGATCAATAAGAACCGTGAAATCTGGCACAATACGGCTGAAGAAGGTCAGGCACCTGTCTGGAAGAAGACCGGCAAACGGTATTCCAAGACAATAGCTACTGGCCCTGATGGTGAAATCATCCTCAAACGTCCTGAGTTCAAGAAGCCAACAGTCAGCCCAGCCTTTGGTATGTTTAGCCGCAAGATGGTCAACTCTTGGTCCGACCAGATGCCTGACGCAATAAATGGCGGCGGTATCAGCACAGGATCAAACAGCTTCTTCAAGTTCGGCAAGACAGCAGAAGACGCAATCAACGAACGCAATAGAGGACGCTAAGCCCTCTTAAATCGAAACCTAAACTGGCCTCGGGGTAACTCCCGGGGCTTTTTCTATTGGAGCCTTTATGAACCAACGTGAACAGTTTGCTATGCAGTTCCTTATCCAGAAGGGCTGGAAACCGCACCAAGCTGCCGGTATCGTCGGTAATCTCGTCGCTGAGAGCAGCCTCAATACAAAGGCTATTAACCGGGGCGATGCTTCTGACGGCACCGATAGTGTAGGCATTGCTCAGTGGAATCGTGATCGCAAGACGCGGCTTTATGCTCATGCTGATAAGATTGGACGTAATGTAAACGATCTTGAAGCACAGCTCGACTTCCTTGACTGGGAACTGAACAACACCGAGAAACGGGCTGGCGATCTGATCCGTAATTCATCTAACGTGGCCGGTGCTGCTGACGGGATGATTATGTTTGAGCGGCCTAAGGGTTCAAACCGAGGTGCTCGTTATGCGATGCATTATGAGAAGCGTCAGCAGTCAAGCTATAACGCGCTAAAGGCATACGACCCTTCGGCGCAAATTGATCTGCCACCACAGGCTCAGGCTTCTGGGGCAGGCTCAGCTCAGGACGTGATGTCTGCTGCAACTAGTGGCAGGGCTGATATGTCCCGCGTCGATATTCCTCAAGCAGCGGCACCGAACGTCTACCAGCCGGAAACCGAAGGTCCAAGCTTTGGGCAGACTGCGGCTGCGGTTGCTGGAAACAGTGACACGGCTTGGATGGTCCGCTCGATTGGTGATGACTTAAACCGCTTCAAGCCTGACGAGAATTTCAGTCTTCCTTCTAATCGCTACGAGACCGATGCTGCCCAAAGAGGCTTTGATGCTAGCAAGTACGGCTCAATGTTCGACAAAGCAGTCTCCGAGGAAAGCTATCAGTACCTCCTAGGGCGGGCTTCGGATGCCCAGAAGCGTTCCGAAGTGATTAGCCAGAGTGGTCTTACTGGTGCAGGTTTGCAACTCGTGACCGAGATTGCAGAAGACCTTCCGCTGGATATTGCTATTGGCTCAGTAGCTCCCGGACTGGTCCTCGGTAACAAAGCTCGTCGCCTTAACAGCATGATTGCAGGTGGCCTTGCTGCCGGTTCTGCGAGTGCCGCAGGTGAAGCTTTAGGCGCACGTTGGAACCCCGATAAGTCCACTGAGGATGTCGTTCGGGCTGGCGTGTTTGGTACACTGCTCGGTGGTGCAGCAGGTGCTCTCCTACGTAATCCTCACACAATGGAAGAAGCTCTTCACCTTCAACGAGCAGGGCAGGATTCCTTAGCTAAAGCTGAGATTGCCCCAGTTTCCCGGGGAGGCAGCTCCGCAGGTGCCGCTCAGGTCAACAATAAGGTTGACTTCCTAGAACGTGACGATGCCTTCAAGCACGTTGAAGCTGACGATTTCGGAACGAGTGCAGGACCTAAGGCGCTCCGACAGATGGACTTAGGTGGACAGCTGGGTACTTCTCCAAATGCAGTGACACGTGCTGGTCAGGGCTTGGTTATCGATGCTGTCGGTAAGAAGAACAGCGTAGTCAACCAAATCTCGGCAGCTGAAGACAAGGGCCGCATGGCCTACGAGTTTAACGGCTTTCTTCAGAAAATGGCTAAGCCTTCATTCAAGCGCTATGCCAAGGACAAAGGAGCCGGCTGGTTCGATGGTGCCGCATTGCGTTCTGAGTTCTCCGAAGACATCGCTAGGTACATCCGAGACACCACTGAAGGTGCAGCTGAGGCTTATCATCCTGAAGTCATTAAGACAGGTAACCGTATCCGTGAAGGTCTACGCAAGCTTGGTCAGTTGGCCGAGAACCCCTTGCTCCGTGAAGGAGAGATGGGACGTGGCGTCCATAAGTTCACTCGACTGGACGACAGTGAGCACTACCTTCCGCGTGTCTTTGATCACGCAAAGGTCGTCAATGCGATAGAGGAATACGGCGAGGACACGATTATCCAGCTGGTATCGAACGGTATTAGCAAGAAGGTCCCTGAGATTGCCGATGACATCCTCTTCAAGCTGGCAAAAGGCTACACTCGGGCAGTCGTAAAGCGTTCCTATGGTGCTGAAGACCTCGCAATGCGTGGTTTCATCGTTGAGGACGTTGACGAAATCCGACGCATTCTCAGCGAAAGCGATGCTTTAGGTCCTTCTGATATCGACAAGATCGTTGAGAACCTCGACGCTGCACGTAAGGCTCGTCCTACGGATGGCGGAACGATGTCTCGGGCAAAGCATCGCGTCACAATTGACGAGACTGCCAAGCTAGACAATCCAGTCAATGCAAAGACAGGAACGATATCCGAGACGCCTTTGCGGTTTGACGACCTTCTGGTAAATGACGCGCTCTATCTCTATGAGCGTTACGTTCATCAGATGACAGGCCGTATTGCGCTAGCACGGTATCGCGTAAGGGACGCTGACGGTAACCTTCTGATCAACGGTTTCACGAGTGATGACGAGTTCTCCAAATACCTCGACACTGTACGTAAACGTGCTGCCGAAGATAAGAACCGTGGTGTGGCCGGATCGCATGAGAACCTTGAGAAAGACATAGCAAACCTTCAGTTCGCCTATGATTATCTCGTTGGTCGCCCACAGAACAATATGTCGGAGGGCTGGCAACAGTTCCTTAATCTGGCCGGTAAGTTCAACTTCAGCCGCGTAATGAACCAAGTTGGCTTCGCTCAGATCACTGAGTTTGGTCGCGTGTTGGGACATCTCGGGCCAAAGGCTGTCTTCTCTCAGTTACCTGAAATGAGGCGCATCCTGAATGCTGACGGTGAACTTATTCGCAAGTCTGGGTTGGCCGAAGACCTTGAGAAGTTCGGTATTGGCGGGTTCGACCGTCTCCTTCACAATCCGGGTTATCGCTACGATGAAATGTCAGGTGCATTTACGTCTCTCAGCAGAGGCCGCTTTGCCGACAAGGCAGAAGGTTTTCTCAACCGCGCTAACCACGTAACAGCGGAAATCTCTGGCCTGAATACCGCAAACGACATGCTCCAGAACATGACGGCGAAAGCGATTGTTCAGAAGTGGGCTGACTTTGCACACACAGGGAAGGGCTTTAGCAGGAAACGTCTGGCCGACCTTGGGTTATCCGAGGAAATGACTGAACGTGTCCTGAAGCAATTCAAGGAACCGGGAAACTTTCATTACAAGAACGGCGAGTTCGGAGGCAAGGTTCTCCGTGCTGACTTCGAGAAGTGGTCCGATCCGATTGCTCGTGAGGCGTTCCTCAATGCAGCCTATCGTCAGTCCCGCTACATCGTTCAGGCAAATGATCTAGGCACTCTGCACAGATACTTCAGCCACCCTTTGGCGCGAGTGATTATGCAGTTCCGAACGTTCATGATGGGTTCGTGGACCAAGAGCACACTGAAGGCTGCCCATATGCGTGACCGTCAGGCTGCTGCTTCTATCCTCTTAGGTTCTATGCTCTCGGCATTGGCTTACGTCACCCAGACGAAGCTTAAGGCTGTCGGTAGGTCAGACCGTGAGGAATACGAAGAGCGGTTGTTGTCGTGGGAAAGTATCGGTAAGGCGGCGTTCTCACGTACAGGTGAAAGCTCGATCATTCCAATGATGGTCGATAGCGTTGCACCTATGCTCGGCTTCGATCCTCAGTTCTCCGCAACGAGAACCTCAGGGCAAACCTCGGACCTGCTCTTCGGTAATCCAACGATGGGCTTGTTTGATGACATCCGTACAGGTGTCGGAGGTGCGGCTACAGCTCTCCGTGAGGGTGAACCAATGTCTCAACAGACGGCAAGAACCTTGATGGGCTTGGGTCTGTTCCAGAATTTCCTTCCGGTGACCATGGGTTTCAACTCATTGATCAGCGATCTTCCTGAATACACGCCGAAGAAGCGTGGCGAATAGTTGAGGGGGCTTCGGTCCCTTCTTTCCTCATACACAAAGGATCAATGGCAAACAAAATCCTGTCGTTCGTCTACTATGACGGCGACGATATCAAACAAGACTTCACCTTTGATTTCCCTTATCTCGAAAGGGATCACGTCAAGGTTTACCTCAATGGTGAAGCGACTGGCGAATATGCCTGGACTGGCGAATATCAGCTACGGACCAGCTTTAAGCTGCCTCGTGACATGAAGCTTCAGATCAAGCGAGAGACACCCGCAGTTGACCCTCTGGTCTTTATTGCGGATGGCTCAAGTCTCCGCTCAGATGACCTGAACAAGGCCCAGCTTCAGTCGATGTATGTCGCACAGGAAGCCCGAGATATCTCAACGTGGATTACCAGCTCGACAATCATTGCACCTGAAAGCGATGCAGGTCGCGTTGACCTAGTTCTCCCGTCAATTGAAGACCGCCGCAACAAGATCATGGGCTTCGATGAAGATGGCGGCTTCATGATCTACAATGAATACAACATGCCTTCTGGACCAAAAGGGCCGACAGGCGACAAAGGACCGATTGGTGATCAGGGTCCACGAGGTATCCAAGGGCCGGAAGGTGACCAAGGACCAAGAGGACCACAGGGCGAACAAGGTCCACAGGGTATTCCCGGCCCTCAGGGTCCTCAGGGTGAACGTGGGGACATCGGTCCGTCATTCGTGCCGGATGCCTACGGAGTCACCGCTGATCGTGCTCTGTACGACACCAAGCCTGTCGACTTCGCCTTCCTAGATATGCAGCAAGGTAAGATCTATTTTCGTATCTCTGCGACAGCTGGTGTGTGGTCCGAAGGTGCTGCCTTTGGTCAGGGTCCTCAGGGACTTCAAGGCGTTCAGGGTCCGCAGGGCATCCAAGGTCCTCAGGGTCTCACAGGTCCTCAGGGCTTGCAGGGTGCTCGTGGTCCGCAAGGCGTTGAAGGTCCTATAGGTCCTAATGGTTTGACCGGACCAGCCGGAACTCCGGGGATGGTATGGCGTGGCCTTTGGGTTTCGACCATGAACTACTTCCCGAAGGATGTCGTTCGCTACCTTGGTGAGGCATATTTCCACAAAGGTACAGCAGAGAGCATCAATCAGAACCCTGTGGCGAACCCTTCGGTTTGGGACCTCGTTGTCTCGAAAGGTGACGCGGGTCCTCAGGGCGTTAAGGGTGACGTAGGCCCGACAGGTCCTCAGGGTTCTAAAGGAGACACGGGTCCACAAGGTCCGACAGGTCCTCAGGGTCCGCAAGGTCCAGCTGGTCCTCAGGGAGCACAGGGTCCACAGGGCACTCAAGGTCCGGCAGGTACCTTCCCCGTGTCGGACGGTGCATACGGCCAATACCAGCTAGTCGGTTCCAACACAGTGATCGTTCCTCCCGCTGGCTGGGCATTGCGAGGTTCGTTCACGATTGGCGGTACGACCTTTAAAATCGGCCTGATCCAGCGAGTACAATAGGGAAACATTTTGATCGGCTTTGAGCCGGGGTTTGAGGCGCGTGTCGTTGCTGACGAGGTGCGCTTCAACATCCCCGATTATTTACTTCAGGCGGCGCTGGATGCGTCTTACGCTGCCAAAGACCACACACATACGGCTGACCAGATTAGCGGCCTTGAGGGTGCCTTAGGGGGCTACCTCACGAAGACTGAAGCCTCTTCGGTTTATGAGACCCAAACAGCAAACTGGACGTACAACGAAGCTGTCGATGATGCGAACACTCGGTTCCCTTGGATTGACCTTGCAGGTGGCAAGTTCCGCATTTCTTGGAATGCACTGAGGGCGAAATACAAAACGTACTTCGACGGTGTTTATCAGATTAAAGGCAGCTACGCCGCCGCATCACATACCCACACGATTTCGCAAATCACTGATCTTCAAGCCCAGCTCAATGCCAAGATCACCTCAGATGGTCGTGCATATCCCCGTCGAGTTGGTGGCGGAGCTATAAATTTCAACTGGTCTGGAAAAGGAGGGACGCCAACGTGGGTTTGGGGTTGGAAAGCGGAGGACGGGACGGAAGGGCAAGACATGTGTGTCTATCAGCCCGGAAACTTCAGCGTCAACTATGCGAACAGTACGTGGAACTCAGAACGCCTCCAAGGATGGGATATTGCAGGTATCCAGAACGATGCACAAAACCGCGCAAATGACCGAGGATATTGGGCCACCCGAGACTACCTCCTAGCTGAACATGTGCCAGTTGGCTGCACAGCCTTCTTGAAATGTCAGACCAGCAACAGTGTTGGTCCGGGCGACAGCGTGGTTGGAAGCCTCCTCTATTGGTCTAACGCCGGAAACCAAAATGGCGGCGTTGTGAACTACGGTACTTGGCAGTGTCTCGGCTACACCCTTAACAACCACACGAATAGAACAACACTTTGGAAGAGGGTCGGTTAGTGAAGATCATAGACGTTCTCGCCCTCAAATGGCTTAACCCTGACCAAACCCTACTCGGAGGCACTGTCGTCACTTCTGACCTAGGGACACTACCTATCTGCATTCATGAGGGATACGACACATCAGAAGGTGTTCAACTCTGGAACGATGCTGCTTCCGGTAAGTACGGCCCTGTGTTCGACTATGCCCCTGAGCCTGAACTCTCAGCTGAGGAGGCGAGGGCGCTTATGCCCTACCTTCCTGCCCGTCAATTCTGGCAAGCGGCTCTTTCCGTGAGCATCACCGAAGACACCCTTATCGAAGCCATAAGCGACCCTTCAAGCTCCTCTTACATCCCCGATCCGATTGCCCGTCAGGAAGCCATAATCGACATCAGGAAGGCCACGAGCTTCAGCCGGAGCTATCCTACTCTCAACCAACTTGCGACCGCTCAGGGCCTCCCAGCGGAACAGCTAGACGCCCTCTGGATGTGGGCAACTACGATCTAATGAAAGGAAATCCTATTGTGGAAACTGCCACGAACGGCGCGGCTGTTGCAGCTGTAGCAAGCCCCGTGTGGCTCCCTTGGCTACATACAGCGTCAGAAATCACGGCGACTGTAGCCCCAATCCTAGGTGCGATCTGGTTGATCGTACAGATCATCTCGAAGGTCACCGAAATTGTTCAGAAATGGAGACATCGTGAAGACTAATAAGCAAACGCTCGACAGTCTCTTTGATGCCTTCGCTCAGGAACTCCAGAAGCAAATAGTACCGGGAGAAACTCCTGCGGCTACGTTGAACGTCATTCGACAGTTCCTCAAGGATCAGGGCGTCAATCCGATCCCCGGCACAAATCCCGTAGTCAACAACATCGCTGCAAATCTTCCGTTCTCCGGCGAGGAGCACGATGAAGAAGCCGTACATCACTAAGCCATAACAGACGACAGGAGAGCTTTAGGCTCCACTGGAAGGATTACCCTCCCGGTGCCTAAACGCTCGTCCTGAGGTTACCTAGGAGCAAATTGACCGCAACTAAGCAGAGGGCGTTATCTTCGACGCACCTCAACCAAGTCCTTGATCCACTCAAGGCAGACTTCAGAAACTTCCTTTATGTCATCTGGCAGCATGTCCTTCCGGGATGCAACCCGACGAAGGTCCAGTACGACATCGCACGGTTCCTTCAGCATGGCCCTAAGCGTATGGTCATCGAAGCTTTCCGTGGTGTCGGTAAGTCGTGGATTACGTCCGCCTTTGTGTGCTGGCTGCTCTATTGTAATCCTCAGCTAAATATCCTCGTTATCTCGGCCTCTAAGCAACGCGCTGACGACTTCTCAACGTTCACCAAACGTCTGATCTTTGAAATCGATATTCTGGCCCACCTGAGGCCGACAGGCGACCAACGTAACTCCAACGTGGCATTCGATGTCGGACCTGCTCGTGCCTCTCACGCGCCGTCTGTGAAGTCCCTAGGAATCACCTCGCAGATCGCCGGTAGCCGTGCTGACGTGATCATTCCCGATGACGTTGAGGTTCCTAACAACTCCGACACTTCGCTGAAACGTGAGAAGCTGTCTGAGCAGATTAAGGAGTTCGATGCTGTTCTGAAGCCGGGAGGCCGTATCATCTACCTCGGTACACCGCAGAGTGAACAGTCTATCTACAACCTTCTTCCTGACCGTGGTTACCAGCTCCGCATCTGGTGTGCTCGTTATCCTGACGAAGCGAGACGCGCTAAGTACGGCTCTAAGCTGGCCCCTCTGATCGCCAAGGAGCTTGATGCTGATCCGAACCTAGTTGGACGCACAACTGACCCTGAACGCTTCTCAGGCCACGATCTGGACGAACGTGAGCTGTCTTATGGTAAGTCCGGCTTCAGCCTTCAGTTCATGCTCGATACGAGCTTGTCGGATGAAGACAAGTATCCACTTAAGCTGTCCGATCTGATCGTCCTAGGGCTGAACCCGAAGAAAGGACCTTCAGAAATTGTCTGGGCTGCCTCAAAGGACAAGGTTCGTGAGGACCTTCCGATGATCGGCCTTCCGGGTGATCGCTACTACGAACCAATGTTCATCGGTAAGGAATGGCTGGATTACGAAGGCTCAGTCATGTTCGTGGACCCTTCGGGCCGAGGTAAGGATGAAACCACATGGGCCGTCATTAAGATGCTCCATGGGATGCTCTTCCTGACAGCGATCGGTGCATCTAAGGACGGCTATAGTGATCCCACGCTTCTAAAGGTGCTGAAATGTGCCAAGGACCAGAGCGTCAATCTGATCCTCGTTGAGCCGAACTACGGTGACGGCATGTTTGCCCAGCTGCTCCGTGCAAAGTCGCAGGTTCAGTATCCTGTTCAGATCGAAGACAGCCCTTGGGCAAAGGCTCAGAAGGAAGTCCGCATCATCGACACGCTGGAACCAATTCTGAACCAGCACAAGCTCGTGGTCTGCTCCTCGGTAATCGAATGGGATTACGAGAGCACTGAGGTCTACACACAGGACGACATGGTGCGTATGCGTCTGTTCTACCAGATGACCCGTATCACCCGTAACCGTGGCGCTCTGGCCCATGATGACCGGATTGATGCTGTCGCAGGAGCCGTGGCGTACTGGGTAGACTACATGGGCCGAAACACTGACAAGGCTGTTGCAGACAGGAAGCAGGAGCTGCTCGATCAGGAACTGGCACGGTTCATGGAGAATGCCCTCGGTTCCTCCTTCCACTCGTCACCTCGGTGGTTCTGACCGAATAGGTTGCACAGTAGCAGGGGTCCCCTAAGGTTATACCTAAGGTACACCTAAGGTTCACCTAGAGTGTTACCTTAGGTGTATCCTAAGGGTGACCTTGAGTTCACCTCGACACACACTCAAGGGGATACATCCTTAGCTCCACCCGATGTAAGTCAGGCTGGCCTAGGGTGTCCCCATACTACTGCTCCTCCGTAATCATCCAAACCTAAGGGTAACCTCAGGCAGCAGCTCTACGGGATAACTAAAGCTGGACCTAAGGCTTCACCTGAGGGTTCCCCTAGCGTTCGCAGAACCTCACGAATGTTTGTTACAAAAATCTGTGCGACCAATCGGATATAGAAGCTTTGCGCGATCCCCCCGTGTACCCCCTCGAAACTGCCCTCTGGATGCACTCAAAGGTCCCAAAGGTCACACTATTGGTCACGGTAAGAGGCTAAGGCGTTGAAAACAAAGGGATAGAAACGGATATTACATCCTTATAAGGTAGGGGGCATAGGGGGAATGCCTAGGGTGTGTTCCGAGTTTGCTAATGTTTAGACGTATCCTTGCAAATCGGTGTAAGGAAGGGCGTCACACCTAAGCACACCAAAGGGCCAACTAATGAGCAACTCTAGCCTACCTTGGCAAACCCTTATCAATCTGTCTGACGCAATGCCTTATGAGCGGCATGAGGTGGAAGCGTTCGGGACATTCCTAAAGAGGGACGATAACAAGGACTATAGGCTAACCGTTGGCATACCTTACCTTAACATCGACGGTCATGCGGTGGGGGAACTCATGAGCCGTGGCTATGCAGTCTATTCATCGGACATGCTAAGCGGCCTTATTGTCGTTGCGAAGCGGGGGACGCCTAAGCGGTTATTCAGACAGGCGGCTATTCGCTTTGAAGTCTGGCAGTGCATCGGGGATGAACCCGCTATGACCTATAAGGCAACAACGGGAAGCCTTAACGAAGGGCTTGAGGTGGGCATTAAGGCGTTACTAGCAGGGGCGATTAACGTGGCTCTAGCGCAATAACCCAGGCATTTGCATAAAAGTTTCTAATGTTTTCAATAGGTTATCATTTTTATCAATGTTTTTTCATTTTACGTATTGCGCAAGCGTAACACTTACGCTAGAACATAATCACCGCAGCGAACAAGGCAGACGCCAAGCGCTGAGGGGCGGACCGGAAGGACCGAGTTCTTTGACAATCGAATCTGTAAGTGGCGACTGCCTCAAGTGAACCCTAGGGGACACATAAGGAAATAGCCACGGGGACAACGAAACCGTGTCCTTAGCAATCTATCTTGCGACAATGAATAACGGAACGATCAAGGCAACTCAGGGGGCTATTGCCCCTTAAGTTTGTCCTTACTCTTACGCTAGCGTAACACTAGTGCAACGGTAAAGACAGACAATCGAAGGGTATGCACCATGCAGCATGTGATTATCGAGAACACGAACAAATGGCGTGTCGATAGCATCGGAAACGGCCTGATGTATGAGTTCACGGATAAAGAGACCGGACAAACTGCATTTCTTCAAGGTGACGATGCAGCGTCATGGCGTGAAGAATACGACGAAGTTTCCGACAGCTACGGAACGCCGTACACACGCCATTCACGGCTAACGTGGAATGAATGCCTCGCTGAACTGTGCGGGGTTTACGTGTGGAACTGACAAAGCGAAACGGTCAGCCCTTAATTGGGCGGCTGTCGTCCTAAGGTCGCGCTTAGGGCCTGATGAGCTAGCGCAATAGGTAAGGCGGGTGGCCCCGTCGATCTAGCCGGAAGCCTCGACGCACAGAGGCACCACTGTAGGGAGATTGAAGCATGTTCACATGGTCAATCACTCTTCGCTTCAGGACAAAGAAAAAGGCCACGGTCTCGATCACCGTAGCCCTCTTCATAACCCTCTAGCAAGGGGCGCTTGGGCTGCAAAGCCTGAGCGTTCCCTACAGATACACCTCATCAAACACTCTAGCAAGCCTTAAGCCGCCGTCTGGGATGACCAGCGGGGTGACTAGGCGCGTCCATAAGGGGTCACACCATGCCGCGCATTTATGCTGCCTGTCTCGCTTCGTACAACAATGGCGTTCTTCATGGCCGCTGGATTGAAGCTTCTAGCGATGTCGATGCAATGCAGGACGAAATCAACGCAATGCTTCGGGGAAGCAAGTACCCTAACGTGACCGTGACGTGTCCCGACTGTGACGGTCACGGGGGCATTATTGCCAGCGGCTGCGACACTTGCAGAGGTGCGGGGGAAGTTCCCAGCGCCGAAGAATGGGCGATGCATGACAGTGAAGACCTGCCGTCCTGCTTTGGGGAATACCCGGGATTACAAGCAATAGCCGATTACGTCGAGTTCCTAGAAGACCACGACGAACACGATGAGGAAGACCTTAAGGCGATCTTTGAGGATTACCGGAATACGGACGATGCGGCGGACGCTATGGAGAACCGCTTCGTGACAATTTGCGCAAGCTTCAAAGATTACTCGGATGACTGTGCGGACGAACATATTTCCTCGCTCACAGCGGACGGCGAAGCTCCCCAGTTCTTAGTCAACTATTTCGATTATGAAGCCTTCGCCCGTGACCTCAAGCACGATTACAACGTGATCGACGTGCCGTCTGGCGTTGCGATCTTCCATCACTGAGGCGACACCCATGATTAAGCAAAAGAAGGTCAAGCAGACCAAAGCAGATTTGCGCCGGAAGGTGGCTGAGTTAACCGCGCAACTTGCAAGCACTTACCATTTTGCCGACGCCGAGCTGCACAAATCGGGCGGGCTTATGGGAAGCGGCGTCTTGCTTCAACTGACTGCCTTAGGCGGTCGCGAAATTATCAATCCCGTTGTCATCCAAGACGGCCTAAGCCCGGCAACTATCGCTGCGATCCGTGCAGACATTGAACGCAGTTTTGAAATTGCCATAGCGTTTAAGCCCGGTAAGGCTAAGAAAACCGAAGCGTGACTAATGGCAACATATGTAGTCCGCCGCTGCGGTATCCAGTGGAAGGTCACCAAGAGGGAACCCGGGTGGCTCTCTCTAATCGGCACCTATCCAACACGTAAAGTCGCCCTTTCAGTTGCCCGAACGTTGGCAGGGAAGGGCGGAACGGTTGAGGACGCCTCACAGCGAAGCGAGGACGCCAAGCAGTGACCTTCACCACCTTCCTAATCATCACCCTTTGTTATTTCTCAGCCACCTGTGCTCCTGCCGCGTGGCTTCTTCTTAAGGATCGACCAAAATGAAGCTTCCACCTATTGAATGCCCAGCCGCCGCTCTCCCTGTGTTCGTGGTCTTGCCGCCTGAGACGCCTGTCTCGACCATCCTTCGTGCAGCAAGGGATTTGATCAGTGTGCCGGACAGGTGGACCAAGTGGGGCTACGGGTTTGAAGTTAAGCCTTTGACTGAGGAACAAGCAGGGGAAACACCGTGGGTGACTGAACCTGAGGCAACCTGCTTTTGCGCTCTAGGAGCAGTACGGAAGGTGACGGGTCGTGCGGATGATTATCAACCCGCTGTTCGTCTTCTAGAGGCTGGTGCTTTCGACGTGGCGGAGTACAACGACCACCCATCGACGACCCACGCTGACGTTCTACGCATGTTTAACCGTGCGATCAGACGTGCAGAGGCGAGGGAAGCCTTAGCTCTTACCCACTGACCGAGCCTTATAAGCAGCCTGAGCCGCCTCAATTTGCCGCTCTAGCTCAGCTCTATTCTTCTCATCAAGCAACCTAAACGGCTCAGGGGTGTGACTTCTGATCACCCTAGCGCCGTGCCTAAGGGTCAACCTCTTGTGGCCCCTTAGTTCCACAGCCTTCTCATAGGCACCAATCCCAATGGTCAGATTGCACGAGGCGGACAGTAACGTCTCAAGCCTGTTGCCGTCATCTGCCCACTGCTCAACGTGGAAACAAAGCTCATCTGTCGTTGCCATTTCAGGTCTCCTTAGGGGTTAGGAACATATACCCACACAGGAGGCTAGGCAAGGAATTTAACCAGTACCGAAAGGACAACCTGAAATGAAAGACCTGCATTCCTTCAAGCGCGGCGACAAGGTTCGCCTAGTGAACACCAACGTCACGCAGAACGCAGCTCCTCGGCTTGATAGAGGCTATTATGACGACATCCTTAGGGGAGCAGAGGGCGAGGTACTGAACGCAAGTCCGCAGCACAGCCTCCTGACAGTCCATTTTAATCAAGGCGGAACCACTGTTTTGCTCCATTGGCGACTTGAAGCTGTCAACGCAGAGGCACCAGCGCCTGTCGTCCCCTCGCTGCCCATGACGAAGGCCGTGCTGGACCTCCTTAAGCAAAAGGGAACGCTCACCTCATTGGAAGCTCAAGGCGTCCTCAGGTGCCGCAGCCTGTCGAAACGCATCAGTGAACTTAAGCAGCTCGGTTGGCCGATCTTCAGGGAAATGAAGTGGGACACCACGGGCCAGCGCTATGCGAGATACAGCTTAGCTCTCTAAACCCTTACAAAAGCGGAGGAAACAGTGAGCAAGCTCCTCGACTTGCCGCCGAAGGAGTTGCGCCGCCGTGCGATCATTGCGCGAGGCGTACTCGATATACATGCAGCCCTCAGAAAATTTCAGGATAGCCCGGCAATGACCATGACTATCCTTGCAGTTGCCTTAGGATGGTATGAAGGCCGACCTTTGGACACCTCAGGGGTGGCGCGTATAGCGTCACTTCCGAGGACGACTGTAACGAGGCATCTTAAAGCGCTGGAGGCCGAGGGCTTCCTTCGCTTCTCACGAACACAGCGTTGGGTCTTTCCGATCCCGCGCAACACAGCAGCTGTGGTCAATGTGTCGGTCTATGATGACCTAGAGTTGATTATTACACGCACAGGACGAGAACTGACCAAACTGGACACATGAAGTGTTGCATTGGTTAACACTTTGTGATGAACGCTGCATCCACGAGACACCTTGTCTGAAAAACTTATCCACACCCGCAGTGACCGGACTTACAAGGCTATCTGAACTTGCACAGGCATTAGGACTAGTTTCCCATTGACCTGAATTTTAACCGAATGATAAAGGTTACCCAAACGTGAACAGAGTGAGAACATTGGAGTTCACCAAGCGTAACCAAAGGAGTACAGAGAAGTGACCGTGCAGTCAGTAAATGCAGGGGGCAACCTTGCTGAAATCATCGGTGCGATAGCCAAGGAAGCTTCGGAAGCAGTGGGGGCATTGCTGAAGAAGGGACAAGGAGCGGACGTTTCCCGTCAGGTTGAAGGGATCGTCAATGGTGCAAAGAGGCTGGACGGCTGGGGCTACGTGTATGAAATCCCAGCCAGTCCATACGCTACACCGAACGTTCCCGAGGGCTACCAAACAGTTCTTGGTTACATGTTCGATCAAAATCCGGGCATTTTCACCTTTGTGAAGAACCCAAAGAACGCATGGAAAGTCGAAGAAGCTTGGCTTCAAGCTGAAGCTGCCAGACGTGGCCTGAAACTGCCGCGTGTCCGATCCCCGAAATATCTCAGTGAACTCGGTCAAAGCGAGTGCTGGGCGTACCCACTAGAGCTGCTCAGGGAGAAGCTCTTCTAGTAGGTCAGCTACCAAACACCCTCATGCTATTGCATTAGTGTTACGCATGAGGGATTAATACGCGGGCGTAAGAGTTCCAGTTTTGTATCTTGTAGGAGAGCAGATATGACCGCATCGAACACCGATCCTAAAGCCGATCAGGCAACGCTAGCGCGAAAGCTGGCGGCTATCCTCGCTCTCTTTCAGGGCGATGATAACACTATGCAGATCAACCTATTAACGACCTTTCTGCACATCAAAGCGAATGGGGAAACACCTCATAAAAAGCTTGAATTGCTCATGGATGCCACCGGCGCATCAGTTTCTCGCAACATCGCGAAGCTGTCCGAAGAGGGCTACAAGAAGCGTGATGGTCAGAGAGACCCGGGAATGGGTTTGGTCAAATCCACAGAAATGTCCAACGACAAATCTGCGAAAGCTGCAACGCTTACGCCAGCCGGTCAGGCTGTGTTCGATGAGTTCGTCCGTATCCTAAGGAGTGGAAATAATGGCAGTTAGAGAACGAGGAAAGGTCTGGCAGGTCGATGTCAGGCTCGGGGATCATGGTCGCCTAAGGCCAACGTTCCCGACTAAGGCTGAAGCCGAGGCGTGGGAGATGGATGCGAAACACGCTCATAAGATGGGCCGTCCGCTTCCTCCGACTGAGACGAACATCACCCAAGGCGGCGGCAGGATCACAACTCTGGGGCAGCTTGTGCCAGAAGTTGAGAAGGCTTGGCAGACCGATGGCGTTACTGCGATCAAGGACCTCTTGCGTAACGTCAAGTGCTTCGTCACTTGGTATGGCGAGAACCGTCATCCGAACGAAGTCGATGAAATCGTCATTGACCGCTATGTGAACTATTTGCGGACCGAGAAGGGCAACTCAGGCTCAACCGTGAACCGCAAAATGTCTGCTGTGCGGGTTCTCCTGAAGAGGGCCAAGCGTTACCGCCTGATCAGCTTCCTTCCTGAGTTCCAGCGTTTCGATGAGACCAAGGGATCGTTGAACTTCCTGAACTTCGGTGAAGAGAACCCGATCCTCGGTAAACTTGAGCACCTCGGCTACGAGGCTCATTACGATCTGGTCTGCTTCTTGCTCGATACAGGTTGCCGCATCAGTGAAGCCTTGAACCTCGAATGGCGAACCGTTCGTGGCGATAGGGTGACCTTTGAGAACCGCAAAAACGGCCAGTTCGGGACTGTCCCTCTGACCAAACGTGCAAGTGAAGCTCTCAAGCGCCGCAAGAAGCTCGGCAAACATCCCGACAAACCATTCGGTGAGTTGACCTACAAGGGCGCTCATGGCGTTCTGCGTCAGGTGTACGCTCAGCTGGGCGGGGAGTTCGCCAAGATTACCCAGCCGTTCCATGTCTACCGTCACTCTTGCGCTAGCCGCTTGGCAATCCGCAACGTGAACGCCAAGAGAATCATGGAGTGGATGGATCACTCGTCTATCATCGTAACGCAGCGTTATATGAAGCTTGCTGTGACCGATCTGGACGAAGCAAAAAATGCCCTTGAAGTGGCCTGAAAGGTTTACACAAGGGAGTTGGTCATTAGGTCTTGAACTTGTGACCAAAGCTGTGACATAAGCTGTGACCACAGCAAGCGGACGTGGTGAAATCGGTATACACAGCAGACTTAAAATCTGCCGCCTTACAATGGCTTGCGGGTTCAAGTCCCGCCGTCCGCACCAACTAGCCCCGGAAGAAAAAAGGACTTAAAATCCGTCGCCTTTTAGGCTTGCGGGTTCAAGTCCCGCCGACCGCACCACCCATTCTCCTAGATAAAACATTACAATTTTACTCAAGTTTATCGTTTCAAGCTTGTTTGCGCTCTCAAAGCCATGTAGCCATGCGCAAATATTGTTATGAATGCAGAAAGCTGACCGATGAACGCCTTCGTTAAAGCCGTAGCTCAAGCTGAAACTGCCATGCGCGCGCTCTTTCCAGAGACGCCCTTGCAGCTCAATGACTATCTTTCACGGAAATACGGCGCGGAAATTTGGCTCAAACGCGAAGATCTGACACCAGTTCGCTCTTATAAAATACGTGGCGCCTTCAACTTCATTTCGCGCGCGGTAAAAACTGCTGACGAAAATGCGGTCTTCGTTTGCGCATCGGCTGGCAATCACGCGCAGGGTTTTGCCTTCGCCTGTCGCCACTTTGGTCGCAAGGGCGTGGTGTTCATGCCTGTAACAACGCCACAGCAAAAAATCGACAAGACCCGTGCTTTCGGTGCGGAATTTATCGAAATCAAGCTCGTCGGCGATATTTTCGATGTTTGCTATGCTGCATCGCAAGAATATGCAGAGGCAAATAAAGGCGTGATGGTGCCGCCATTTGACCATGCAGGCATCATCGAAGGGCAGGCGACTGTTGCGCTCGAAATCGAACGACAGCTGCCGGATGGCAAGAAGCCGGATTTTGTCTTCCTTCCAGTTGGCGGTGGCGGCCTTTCGGGCGGCGTGACACAATATTTCACTGCTCTGGGCTGGAAGACTGCCTATCGCTTCATTGAGCCACAGGGCGCTGCAAGCCTCAAGGGCAGCCTTGAAGCAGGCAAACGTATCAAACTTAGCCAAGTCGATAATTTTGTCGATGGCGCAGCCGTCGCAGAGATCGGCAAGGAAAACTTCAAGCTTCTCAAAGGCTTCGACAAAAATATTGTCGTCACGGTTCCGGAAAATCGCCTCTGTTCAACCATCGTCGAGATGCTGAATATTGAGGGCGTCGTCCTTGAGCCTGCCGGTGCGCTCGGCATTGATGCGCTCAAGGATTTCAAGAAAAGCGAACTCAAAGGCAAGCGCATTGTCATCGTCGTATCCGGCGGCAATTTCGATTTTGAGCGTCTGCCAGACGTGAAGGAACGCGCGCTTCGCTATGAAGGTCTCAAGAAATATTTCATCTTCCGCTTCCCGCAGCGTCCCGGTGCGCTACGCTCATTCCTTGATCTGCTCGGTCCGGAAGATGACGTTGCACGCTTTGAATATCTGAAGAAATCTGCACGCAATTTCGGTTCTGTGCTGATCGGTATTGAAACCAAGGACGCTGCAAACTTCAAAATTCTCGAAAAGAAATTTGCGGAAGCAGGCTGGGCTTATCAGGATATTACCGACAATCAGGTGCTGGCAGATTTCATCATCTGATTGAACTAAAGGCAAAATTCATTTGCTTTTTGGGGCATAATACCCCATATGGCGGCTTAGGCGCATGGGCTGAACAATTTCAGCCTTCCCGGAATCGGACTTGTTGCGTCTCGCCTCTTGCAGTCAGAATGGTCTGATAGCAGGGGAGACCCGACTGGTTTCGGGCACGGCAGCGCAAGTCGACCGGAGTATTCCGGCGTCCCGTCGTACATCCAAGATATTCCCGTTCGGCAAGTTGCGCTTGTCCGAAGTTTTAAAGCGGACCGCAACTTTGCGGTGCCGCCGAAAGAGTTTAAATTGACTACTGAAAACACCGGCGGCTTTGCCGCTCTTGGCGTTACCGGCGTGTTGCTCAAAGGCGTTGAAGCTGCTGGCATGACCGAGCCAAAGCCGATCCAGACACAGGCTATTCCGCACCAGCTGGAAGGTCGCGACATTCTGGGTATCGCACAGACCGGCTCTGGCAAAACCGCTGCATTCAGCTTGCCGATCCTGCAGAAAATCATCGCACTTGGTGACAAGCGCAAGGGCAAGACCGCACGCGCGCTGATCCTCGCACCAACTCGCGAATTGGCCGTGCAGATTGAAGAAACAATCCGCACTGTCGCCAAGCAGGCCCATATCTCCACCGCACTTGTTCTCGGCGGCGTGTCACGCCTGAGCCAGATCAAGCGTATGCAGGGTGGCGTGGACGTTCTTATTGCAACGCCGGGTCGTCTGACCGATCTGGTCCGCGAAAACTGCGTCGATCTGTCGGAAACCCGCTGGCTGGTTCTCGATGAAGCTGACCGTATGCTCGACATGGGCTTCATCAACGATGTGAAGCGCATTGCCAAGGGCACGCACAAGAACCGTCAGACAGCACTTTTCTCGGCAACCATGCCAAAGGAAATCGCTGCACTCGCTCAGAGCCTGCTGCGCGATCCAATTCGCGTTGAAGTTGCTCCACAGGGTACGACAGCTGCTGAAATCACGCAGGTCGTGCATCCTGTTCCAACCAAGGAAAAACGCCGTCTGCTTTCCGGACTTCTGGGCGACAAGGGCATGAAGTCGGTCATCGTCTTCACCCGCACCAAGCATGGTGCAGATGCGGTTGTGCGTCATCTCGAACGTGATGGCTTCGACGTTGCTGCGATCCACGGCAATAAATCCCAGAATGCCCGTCAGCGCGCGCTGAACGGCTTCCGTGATGGCACATTGCGCATTCTGGTTGCGACCGACATCGCCGCACGCGGTATTGACGTTCCGGGCATCAGCCACGTCGTCAACTACGATCTGCCGGATGAGCCTGAAACCTACGTACACCGTATTGGCCGTACCGGTCGTAACGGCGCAAGCGGTGCTTCGATCACGCTTTACGATGCAGCAACAGAAGATTCGAAGCTGCGCGCGGTTGAACGCGTTACGCGTAACAAGCTGACCATCAAGGAAGCTCCGGTTAAGCTTGCACCAGCACCGGCTCCAAAGTTCGATGATGCAGAAGACCGGCCACGTTCGGACCGCAAGCCAGGTTCGCACTCTGTGCCGCAGAAGCATCGCCGTCCTGCAAACAAGATGGCAAAGTCTGGCGAACATCGTTCGGGCCAGACTTCCCAAGGTTCAAAGCCTGCAGGTGCAGAAGGCGCAGCAAAGCCAAAGCGTCCATTCCATCGCAAACGTCGTCCAGGTGGCGGCGGTGGCGGCCAACGCGCTGCTTAATCGCAGCACTACTTTTTCTAAAAGCCGCCCTTAACGGGGCGGTTTTTTCGTTTTAGCTGGATTGGTGAGTTAGTCCTTGCAATTTCAATTGGAAAATTATTCCCCGCTTGCTTGAAGAACGTCGTGCTTCCACATAGTTTCCTGTCAACCAGAAGGAACGGAAGCCATGCTCAATTCGGCACTCGATGCTATCGGCAATACACCACTGATCCGCTTGAAAAAGGCTTCTGAAATCACTGGTTGCGAAATCTACGGCAAGGCCGAATTTCTCAATCCCGGACAGTCGGTCAAGGACCGCGCAGCGCTTTACATCATCCGTGATGCCGAAAAACGCGGACTGCTCAAGCCCGGCGGCGTTATTGTTGAAGGTACAGCAGGAAACACCGGCATCGGTCTTACTTTTGTTGCCAAGGCGCTTGGCTATCGCACCGTTATTGTTATTCCGGAAACCCAAAGCCAGGAAAAGAAGGATGCACTGCGCCTTCTAGGTGCTGAACTGATTGAGGTTCCTGCCGCGCCTTATCGCAATCCGAACAATTATGTGCGTCTTTCCGGGCGTCTGGCCGAGCAACTCGCCAAAACCGAACCCAATGGCGCAATCTGGGCCAATCAGTTCGATAATGTTGCCAATCGCATCGCACATATTGAAACGACAGCGCAGGAAATCTGGCGTGATACCAATGGCAAGGTCGATGGCTTCGTTTCGGCTGTAGGTTCAGGTGGCACACTTGCAGGCACTGCATTCGGCCTCAAGGATAAGAATGCGGATATCAAGATCGCTCTCGCTGATCCGCATGGTGCAGCGCTTTATTCCTTCTACACCACGGGCGAATTGAAATCAGAAGGTGATTCCATCACTGAAGGCATCGGGCAGGGGCGCATCACGGCCAATCTCGAAGGTTTCATACCCGATTTTTCCTACCGTGTTGGCGATGCTGATGCGCTCGATATTCTGTTTGATCTGGTGCAGGAGGAAGGACTTTGCTTGGGCGGTTCTTCGGGCATCAATATTGCCGGTGCAATCCGCCTTGCAAAAGATCTCGGGCCGGGCCACACAATCGTGACCGTGCTTTGCGACTATGGTAATCGTTACCAGTCCAAGCTGTTCAACCCTGCTTTCCTGCGCGGCAAAGATCTGCCTGTGCCGGGTTGGTTGGAAACGAAAACTGATGTTCACATACCGTACGAGGGATAATCATGGCATACGAGACTGAAGCTCTGTTCCGCGAAGATGCATATCTTTCAACCGCGGAGGGTTCGGTCATTGCCCTGACAGATACCGGCGGGATTATTCTTAATCAGACAAATTTTTATGCCACTTCCGGCGGTCAGCCGGGAGATACCGGCTTTTTTGAGCGTGCCGATGGCTCACGTATTGAAATTGCTGCAACCGTGACCGGTGAAAGCAAAAATGAAATCGTCCATGTGCCTGCCGAAGGGCAGGCGCTCCCTGCTATTGGTGAGAAGCTGGTTCTGCATATCAATTGGGAGCGCCGCTACAAGCTGATGCGTATGCATACAGCCTGCCATCTTCTTTCTGTCGCTTGCCCGTTTCCAATCACCGGTGCTGCGGTTGGTGAAGAGGAAAGCCGTGTCGATTTCGATCTTCCTGATGCGAGCTACACCAAGGAATCCGTTACCGAAAAACTCATGGAAATGGTGAAAGCCAATGATCCAGTTACGCTTCGCTGGATCAGCGACGAAGAGTTTCTGGCCAATCCGGATATTGTGAAGTCGAAGAACGTGCGCCCACCTGTGGGTGCAGGCCGTCTTCGTCTGGTGGTTATCGGCGAAAATGGTTCGGTGGATTCGCAACCTTGCGGCGGAACACACGTTTCTGAAACGCAGGAAGTGGGTGAAATCCACATCGGCAAAATCGAAAAGAAGGGCAAGGAAAACCGCCGCTTCCGCATTCGATTTGGCAATGCACCATTAGTTTAAGTTCAGGAGCAATCATGTCCGACAAAAGCGCATTTGTTATCTCCCGCGATGATCTGAAAGCTCGTCTGGGCGAGCCGGGTCTCGCAATCGTGGATGCATCCTGGTATTTGCCCGCAGCCGGTCGCAATGGGCGCGATGAATATGATGCAGCACACATTCCGGGCGCAGTTTTCTTTGATCAGGATGTGATTGCAGACAAGGATTCGGGTCTCCCGCATACTTTGCCATCGCCGGAGCTTTTTGCGCGCCATGTAGGTGCAATGGGCATTACGGCGGATGAAACCATTGTGGTCTATGACGGCCCCGGCATGTTTTCCGCACCGCGTGTCTGGTGGATGTTCCGCGTGATGGGTGTGAAGAACGTTCTGGTTCTCGATGGCGGTTTTGATGGTTGGAAGGCAGCAAACTTCCCCGTCACGGATGAAGTCACAAAAATTGCTGCAACACTTTTCACGCCTTCATTCAATGCGTCAAAGGTCGTTGATTTTGCCGAAATGAGCAAAATCGTGGATGGACGCAGCTCTCAGATTGCTGATGCGCGTGCCGCAGGCCGTTTCACAGGCCGCGATGCAGAACCGCGTGAAGGTATGCGTTCCGGCCACATGCCGGGCGCTCGCAACGTTCCGGTCGGTTCCCTGTCTGAAAACGGTCAGCTGAAAAGCCTCGACAGCCTTCGCGAAATCTTCGCCAGTGCCGGTGTAGACCTCAATAAACCAGTCGTCACCAGCTGCGGTTCCGGCGTGACCGCTGCCGTTATCACCCTGGCATTGACCTCGCTTGGCCATGAAGACAATCGGCTTTATGATGGCTCATGGAGTGAATGGGGCAGCAGGCAGGATACGCCTGTAGTGACCGGCGAAGCAGAATAAGCATGACTGAAAAAATGATGGCCAGAGTGACCCATCTGGAAATGACAGCGCGTCCTGCGCTGTCGGTTCCGGTTCCCTCCAGCCTGCGCCTTGCCATAATGCGCTCGACCGAAATGCCGGTGCATTTCTATCGCTATCTCTACGAACAGGTTGGACGCCAGCATCACTGGATGATGCGTCGCGTGCAGAGCGATGCGGAAGTGGCCGAGGCTATTCACGCTGAAACTGCCGAGATTCACGTTCTTTACGCTGACGGCAACCCGGCTGGCCTTCTCGAACTGGATTTGTCTGCATTACCTGAAACGGCTGAAATTCTCTATTTCGGCTTGGTTCCCGACTATCAGGGCAGGGGATTGGGTAAGTTCTTCCTCAATGAAGCAATTTCCACGGCCTGGTCCCATAGCCCGCAGAAAGTGGCTATCCACACCAACACGCTCGATAGCCCGCGTGCATTACAGCTTTATCAAAGGATGGGATTTGTGCCTGTCGGCTGGTCCGAAGAAGAAGTCACGCCCTGGGACTAAATTATCCGCGCGCGACTTCGCGTCCGTTGGTGATCGAAACGACGGACGCACTCGTAATACGACCGCTTTCTTCATCAAAGACGACGCAATTTCGACCGCGCTGCTTGGCCATATAAAGGCAACGATCAGCGCGGCTTAACACCTGCGAGTTGGTTTCATTCTTCGGTGCAGACGCCACACCGATACTGATCGTCAGTGGATATACCTGATATTCAGTAGCGTGGAATGGTGTGTTCTCTACTTCCGCGCGTATTCTCTGTGCGACACGAATACCGGTTTCCCCCGTTGCACCCGGAAGAAAAACGCAGAATTCTTCGCCGCCAATACGCCCTACGAGATCGCCTTTACGCGTCACATTCTGCAGTGCAAAAGCAATCAGCTTGAGTGCGCGATCACCAACGCTATGCCCAAACGTATCATTGATCGCTTTGAAGTGATCGGCATCAATAACGAGAAGCGTCCCGCTTTCAATACGTGAACGGCTGATCTTCATCGCATCAAACAATGCTTCGCGGTTGAGCAGCCCGGTCATGTGATCGACGCGCGAGCGCGCCTGCAGCTCACTATGCGCTTTTTCAAGCTGCGTATAGGCTTCACCAAGTTTGCTATGCTGCAGAAAAATATAGAGAAGTGAAGGGAAGGCCGTGGCCAATGGGATAGCGGCGCTAAGGCTGATAGCAATAACGCCCGGCATCGATCCGGAAAAGAATCCGACGGCTAAACTGGAGCCAACGGAAAACAGCACAACAGACAACGTTATCAACGCTGCCTTCCATAAAGCTGCCTTCATGCCGATGAACTCCCCCAAACCCCGATGAAGATGTTTTTAGGTGCCTGTCTCTGAACCCTCTGTGAACAGGCCTGATCGCCGTGGGCCTTATAGGCCGAACATTTTAGCGATTAAAGGCATGTTCCTGCACTTATGCAATTTTTTATATATGCGTGCTATTATTGACACAATCTAAAGTAGTGCAGCCAAAATATATTACTCATAGATTAGCTCTACGACAACTATCTTTAAAAGAAATAACACTCGATGAAATTTTTAACACGTTACTAATTTACGATGTTGGCGATCAATAACGTAAAACAACTGAAGGACGCCTTTTGGGCGTCCTTCAGCTTTGAAATCTTGATATCGCGGGCGATTAGAAGACTGCCAGGTACTTCAGAAGCGATATGATACCGATAATAATGACGATTATCTGGGCAATCTGTTTCACTTTCCCATCAAGCGGCAGCATGTTGATAAGGTAAAGAACGAGGAAGATAACCAGAATTGTTATCAGCAGACTAATGAGGATAGACATAGGCAGTCGGACCCTTCCCGGAACGGCTGTTATTTGTGTCACTCGGCGGCTGTTCCATCGCTGCACCGAATTCAGTCTTCAAAACCTTGGGAAGCACGGCTCGATAAAGCCAGAGACTGTCCCCGATCTCCATCGTTTCTTTGCAGAAATGATGTGCCGGTTAACGTTCCAATGAGAATAAGGTTCCACTTAATTGCAAAGCAAAACGGCGGCTTCCGCCGCCGTTTCATACATCCAATTTCAAGCAAGCCACTATTTCAGCATCGAGCCTGTCTGTTTGCGGCGGCTATGCCAGCTGAATGCTTCTTCCAGCAGGTGCGGGGTGTGACCTCCGCGCTCACAGGCACGTCCAAAATAGTCATTCAACTGATCCCGGTAATCCGGATGCGCACAATTGTTGATAATCAGGCTTGCGCGCTCACGCGGCGCAAGGCCGCGCAAATCGGCGAGGCCTTGTTCAGTGACCAGAATATCAACATCGTGCTCAGTATGATCAACATGCGTCACCATCGGCACGATTGACGATATGGCACCGTTTTTGGCTTCGGACTTGCTCACGAAGATCGAGATATAGGCGTTGCGCGCAAAATCACCGGAACCGCCAATACCGTTCATCATATGGGTGCCATCGACATGGGTCGAATTCACGTTGCCGTAAATGTCGAACTCAAGGGCGGTATTGATGCCAATAATGCCCAGACGACGAATGACCTCCGGATGATTGCTGATCTCCTGCGGACGCAGGATCAGCTTGTCACGATAGCGGTCGATATTGTTGAAAACGCGCTCGCCGCAGGTAGGACTGAGTGTGATAGACGAGCCGGATGCATAATCAAGCTTGCCCGCATCGAACAGATCGAAGGTGCTGTCCTGCAGCACTTCGCTATACATGCGAAGATTATGGAACGGGCTTTCGGCAAAACCGTTCAGAACTGCATTTGCAATAGTGCCAATACCAGCTTGCAGCGGGTTAAGCGTCAGATCGAGACGACCAGCCTCGACCTCATTCAACAGGAACTTGATAAGGTGCGACGCAATCGCAACGGTTTCGCCATCAGCAGGTTCGACCGTTGAGGCGCTGTCGTTCTCATGCGTAATAACAATGCCGGCGATTTTTTCAGGTGGAATCGGAATATAGGGCAGGCCGACACGGCTGTCGCAAGCCGTCACCGGGATTGGATCACGGGAAGGGCGCTTGGTTGGAATATAGATGTCGTGAAGCCCTTCCAGCGCCAATGGCTGGTTCAGGTTGACCTCGACAATGACCTTCTCGGCCAGAATTGCGAAGCTCGCTGAATTTCCAATCGACGTTGTCGGGATAATGCCGCCATTCTCTGTGATGGCCAGCGCTTCGACCACAGCATAATCGATAGGGCCGATCTGGTTGGAGCGCAGCTGTTCGACAGTCTCGGACAGGTGTTGATCAATGAACATGACTTCGCCGCGGTTGATCGCTGCACGCAATGTGCGATCCACCTGAAAAGGCATACGGCGCGCCAGAACATGCGCTTCAGTCAGCAGCTTATCGACATCATGGCCAAGGGAGGCACCGGTAATCAGCGTAATCTGAAATGGATCATCGGCAGCGCGTGCAGCCATTGCGAGTGGGACAGCTTTCGCATCGCCAGCGCGGGTAAATCCACTCATGCCGACAATCATGCCATCTTTGATCAGGCCTGCTGCTTCTTCTGCAGTGATGATCTTATCACGCAGAGACGTGTTCCTGATACGTGCTTCCAACATGGTATCTACCT
Source organism: Ochrobactrum sp. BTU1 (assembly GCA_018798825.1). Taxonomy (NCBI): domain Bacteria; kingdom Pseudomonadati; phylum Pseudomonadota; class Alphaproteobacteria; order Hyphomicrobiales; family Brucellaceae; genus Ochrobactrum; species Ochrobactrum sp. BTU1. Next base: position 1,091,497 of record CP076354.1, read on the forward strand.
TCCTTGCAGACCGGCTTTAGGCCGGAAACAACGCTCTCCGGTACGCGAAGCGCTTAGGCTGACGATCGGAGTCGGCGCATGGAGGTAATAGCCTAAGCAGAGAACTATTACACGCATGCTTTGGTCTTAGATTGGGATCCTAGATCGACAATCAGCAGCTACATTGAAATGGAGCATCAGGGAAATGATTACAATCAAACGGAAACAGTTCCCATCCCGATAAAAACAGCATAAATGTAGATGTGTTGGCACCGTCCTTCTCACAAAAACACTGAAGCGCATTTCTTTCAGAAGCACCGTCTGGCTGAAGATTGAGCCTTCGCAAACAGAGGTTATGCGATGAACGATATCGCTAATCAGAATGTCGGTTTCGGACGAATTGCGGCTATGATTCCTGTCAAAGACATGGCCCGAGCCTATCATTTTTACGGTGAAATTCTTGGTTTCGAAAAAGTCTTCGAAAACGGAAATCCTGTTGGCTTTATGATCCTCCGAAATGAGAAAGGTGAACTGCATCTTTCACTGCAGAAAGATCACAAAGCTGCAAACTTCAACATTGCACATATGCTGGTCGATAATGTTGATGCTCTGCACAACATCTGCAAACAGAACGGTATGCGGATCATAAAAGGCTTGCAGGACAAGGATTACGGCTTGCGGGCTTTTGTGTTTGAAGATCCGGACGGTAATCGTATCGATGTCGGGCAGAAGATCTAAAGCTTAGGCTAAAACCGGATGAGCACTGTTTCATCCGGTTTCGTTTATGAGCCAGCGTTAAACATCGGTTGGCTCTTCAAAAGAGAGCAGGCGTCGCAGTCGTCAGTCGGTTACAGCACGCACAAACGGACCCAACCCAAACCGAACACATTGTTTTAGCAAGTTAAAGTTGCGACGTTCCCAGCAGATTACAGATGCGACAGGTGCTGACGTTCAGCCCCCATTCCGAGAGGCTGGTCGGGGTTGCAAACGAGGAATGGGGGCGGGTGAATATCCACCTCTTCGGCTTTAGCTTTCTTAGTAGCAATTGTTCTGTCAGCAGTTGATACTCGGCTCACCTGCATCGGGCAGGAGAGGGATCCAAGTCGTACAATGCTACCAAAAATCTGCCTGCAAGGTGACGTCGATATCGCTGCACTCTCACCACTGCTTCGCGGCATGCTGCTTGCAGTTGCCTATGCTCAGCGCGAGGGTGGCATCGGACTAACGGCAACCGGCGCGATGAACCGCAAGTTCGTGCATTGGGCTGCTGAGAACTTCCTCTGGCCCAGGTTCACAGCCAAAGACCTCTTCAGCATGCACAAGGTGCTCAATGAAAACGACATGCCACCACTTTGTGTTGTGCACGACCTGACCCGTTATCTGAAGCTTCTTCGCCGCAGGAAAAATGTACTGCTGCCAACCAAACGTGGCCTGGAGTTTCTGGTCAATCCACACGCTTTCTTCGATCTGATCGCCACCGATTATCTCTATTCGTATATTCATGCCACCGAACGTAAAGAGGCGATCCAGGCACGATTGCGTTGGTGGCGTATGTATCTCAATCTGCTCAATATCAAGACCAGAGAAGGGTGTAAGCCGATGGACATTGTAAAGATACTCTATCCGGATATCGCTCATCTGTCCGACACTGAAATAACCGTCGATGCGTGGGACCTGAAATTCGAGCTTCAGTACGGTGTCCTGCGACGCTTATGCTGGCTCGGCCTGCTTTTTGAGGCAAGAGAAGGGCTCAGCTTGCTTGACGACGGAACCTTCCACAAAACACCGCTCTGGACAGCTTGCCTGCAATTGGAGTCAGATACGCAAAGCGATATCGGTGTCCATTGACTCCCTTTATTCCGGCGCTGGCTGTCTCAATAAAGCTTGTTCTCGCCGGGCAATGACGGCAGGGTCGTTCATGTAAGCTGTGCGCGATTTACGCTCTCGCTTCTGATAGCCATTCCCGACACTGCCGTCAGGTATACCAAACATATGGTTGGCCTGACCAGTACGACGCGGACCGCTTTTGCTGCGTTGCTGCTCCCGTCCCGCCTGCATCTCAGCGACGATCAACAGCATGTCATCCAGCCGTTTGTTCTCGACAACAGGTGAGCGATGAATGGAACGAAGCTTGTCGAATGTTGTATAGGGCAGGGTGTCCGTACCGTGCATGATCTCCAGACGTCCGTCGGGATAGTCGCAGACAATGACCTTCTGCCGCGCAAGCCGCTTTGCAACTTCGGTCGGTTCCAGGATGAACAGCACTTTATCATAGCGTAGTGTCAGTGTTTGTGACAGCGTTCGCACTTCCTTCCGGCACAGCGCACCATCAATATTCTCATGCGCTGCCAGCGGTCGATGCATGTCCTTGGGATTGCGTGGCTCCTTGCCAAAACGGGCATTGAAATCTGCAATATATTCCGGCGCATATGCATTGGCTGCTTCGATCGTATCGATGCCGCGCAGCCGCAATTCCTTAACCAGACGATCCTGCAAAGTCCTGTTTGCCCGCTCAACACGGCCTTTGGCCTGTGGAGTATTGGCACAGATAATGTCGATGTTGAGCTCATAAAGTGCCCGACCAAACTGTGTCAGGCCGCTTGTTCGATCTTGCTTCGACGGATGAAGCGAACGAAAAACGCCGTGTTTGTCGCTATAGAAAGCTAGTGGTTTGCCCCATTGCTGGAGATATGCCTTCGTCGCATGAAAATAATCAAACGTGTTCTCTGAGCCCGCAAAACGCAAATGCAGGAGCTTGCCAGTGGCATCGTCGATATAAACGAGGAGGGCGCATTTGGGACCCCGCTCCTCGAACCACCAATGATGCGAGCCGTCGATCTGTATCAGTTCACCAAAGCAATCACGCCGGCCGCGCGGTTGATGCAGTTGCCGCTTGCGTTCGCGACGTGATGTCCACAATCCCGCTGCTGTCATCCATTGCCGCAGCGTCTCCTTGCTGACTGAAAGCCGATGGCGTTCAATCAGCTTCTCACAGGCCAGTGTCGGCCCAAAGTCCCGATAATACGTCCGTACAATATCCAGAATATCATTCCGGAAATCCTCGCCATAACGGCGATTGCTCGGACGACCGCGCTTGCCCGAAACAAGGCCCGCTGCACCAAGCCGATCAAATGCCTGTAACATCCGATGAATCTGACTACGACTGAGGCCAAGCAGCGCCGCTGCCTCCACCACACGAAGCTGATTATCTCTGATTTGCTGAACAGTCTTCAGCCGGTTGAGTTCTTTCTGCGACATCGTGATCAAACAAGACATGACGGCTCCCATCCGCTGTTTGCTGCTGAAAGCCCAGTCTTCCTTTCCGCGTTCGATTTGAAAAGGGCAAGAGAGGCAAAAATTGTCGCATCTCTAAATTGCCCATGTGTCGCATCTGTATATTGCCGTTATACACATCGATTGCATAAGATAGATTATGGAACATACCTTTGTGATTTGGAGTCAGCTTACGCCGATATTATCGGCGCTGAGCGATATATAAATGTCCCGGAACTGGCGAACCTTGCTCGCTACGAACGACGATATCCTCACAGCGTATGCATTCCATGCCATGCGCAGATAAAAGCGCACGCACATAGGATTGTGCATGAGCAAAGCGCTGATAATCACCCACCATGAAATCACGTCCGGCAAAACGCTCGTCAGGCTGCGTTTCACTGGAGAAGCCGAAATAGCCTCCGGCTTGCAGATGATTTGCTACGCCTGAAAAGAACTGATCCAGCCCGCCCATATAAGGCAGCACGTCGGTCGCGACGATCAGATCCCAATTGTCTTCTTCAGTGGTCTCAAGAAAGCGAACAGCTTCTCCAACGAACAGCGCGTCGTAATCGCCTTTTTCATACGACACTTCGATCATGTTTTCAGAAATGTCGACGCCGGTTTTGTGGTCTGCCATGTCATCCAGCGCATCGGCAGAAAGGCCAGTACCGCAGCCAAGATCAAGCATACGCTCAGCCTGAAACTCTTCGTCCATTTCAAGAAGCATTTCGCGCAGCTGCAATGGCACATCGTAACCAAGCTGATCGACAAGGATCGTGTCAAACATCTCGGCGTGTTGATCAAACAGCGTTGCAACATAAGCGTCTGGCGCTTTTGGCGGCACGTTTCCGCGCCCCATGCTGGCAAGGCGCACCGCAGCGCCACAATGATCTTCCGGGTCGAGTTTTAGAACGGCCTGATATGCCTTTTCAGCAGCATCCAGATCACCGGCTTTTTCCAGCGCAAGCGCATGGTTGTAAGCCTCGGCCAAAGCCTCCTGATCAAATGAATCCGTCGTGCCGGATTTGCCGTTCTGCTTGGACATATCAATCGCCTTTTCTTGAGCCCTTAGTGAACGCGGATAGCCACTAGAAAGCAAATAACTGGGTTAGGGCCGTCTGCTCCATAAAAGGAAAGGGCGAGGCGAAACCACTCGCCTGCCCTCCTACCCTCATATGAGGATCACAGCAAGAACCAGTTCTATTCAGCTGCTGCAGTCGCCGTATTTGCAGCAGGCTTATGATCGGCAAGTTTACGCGCAATCACTGCGCAAGCCATCAGCTGGATTTGGTGGAAAAGCATCAGCGGCAACACCACGCTACCGACATTTGCGCCTGCAAATATAGCACTGGCCATCGGCGCACCGCTGGCAAGGCTCTTCTTGGAGCCACAGAACATGATCGTGATACGGTCGGCGTGATTAAAGCCCAGCGCCTTGCTGCCATACCAGGTCGCCAACATGACAATCACCAGAAGCAGAATATTCACGCCGATCATTACACCGAGATCGTTCCAGGAAACTGTATGCCACAGACCTTCGACGATCGCTTCACTGAACGCCAGATAGACAACCATCAGGATCGAGCCCCGATCGACAAATCCGAGCGATTTGTTGTGACGACGCATGAAATTGCCGATCCATGGCTGCAAAATTTGCCCAAGAACAAACGGTGCAAGCAATTGAAGCAGAATAGATTCAAGCGCATCGACAGAAATACCGCCGCCACCTTTCACTGCGAAAAGCAGGCCGACAAGCAATGGCGTCAGGAACATACCGAAAATGTTGGATGCAGAGGCCGAAACAATGGCAGCGGAAACATTACCGCCTGCCATCGAGGTAAAGGCGATTGACGATTGAACCGTAGAAGGCAGAACGCAGAGATAGAGAATGCCGAGATAGAACGGCGATTGTGCCAGTCCCGGAATTGTCCAGCCTGCGGCCAGTCCCAAAATCGGGAACAGGACAAATGTCGAGCATACGACCGCCAAATGCAGTCGCCAGTGCGTAACGCCCGCAACAACCGCTTCACGCGACAAACGAGCGCCATGCAGGAAGAACAGAAGCCCCACAGCGATCTTCGTCGCAATCCCGAACCATTCAGCGAAATCGCCTTGCACCGGAAGGAATGACGCAAGCAAGATGGTTGCAATCAACATGCAAGTGAACTTATCGGGCAGAAAACGCATTATCTCGGTAGTCCTTCATTACTTCGGGCCGTAAACCGGCCAGCCATCCCTCCAGTTGTAATAGTCCAATCAGACTTTGGTACAATACTTAAGGATAGGTGACGCATATAGCCGGTTCACTTTTCCGGGAGAACAGGACTGAAATACAACAGCCCTACCCTACTGCTTTATTCATATCCGTTTGGATTTTTAGACTGCCAGTTCCACATGTCCTGACACATTTCACGAAGGTCTTTTTCAGCGGTCCAGCCCAGAAAATCACGCGCGAAAGCAGGATCGGCATAGCATTCGGCAATATCACCTGGGCGGCGCGGCGCGATCTCGTATTTGATCTCACGGTTTGACACATGCTCGAAAGCCTTGACCACATCAAGAACGCTGTAGCCCTGCCCTGTACCCAGGTTGACTGAAAAGCACTTCGGTTCATCAAGCTTTTTAAGCGCTTTCAAATGCCCTGCAGCAAGATCGACAACATGGATATAATCGCGGACACCTGTGCCATCCGGCGTATCATAATCATTGCCCCAGATGTTGAGCTTCTCGCGACGGCCCGTCGCAACCTGCGCGATGATTGGCATCAGATTGTTTGGGATACCCTTTGGATCTTCCCCAATCAGACCGCTTTCATGTGCGCCAACTGGATTGAAATAGCGCAGGATCGCAATTTTCCAGCTGTTATCGCTGTTATAGAGATCGCGCAGCATATCTTCGATGACGAGCTTCGTGCGGCCATAGGGATTTGTTGCGGACAGTGGCTGGTCTTCGGTGATGGGGAGTTTTTCCGGATCGCCATAAACCGTGGCCGAAGAGCTGAAAACCAGCGTTTTGACGCCTGTAGTTTCCATCGCCTGCAACAAGCGTAGCGTACCTAGCACATTGCAATCATAGTAATGCAGCGGCTTTTCGCTCGACTCACCTACGGCTTTCAGCCCGGCAAAATGAATAACAGCCGTGCATTTGTGACGTGTAATGATCTGTTCCAGCAGGGTACGGTCGCGAATATCACCAGGTTCGCGAATTGGCGCACGCCCCGTGATCTTTTCCACACGATGGAGAGCTTCCGGATTACTATTATCAAAATTATCGACCACAACCACGTCGTGGCCAGCCTCAATCAGCTGTACGCATGTATGAGAACCGATATATCCGGCACCACCAGTTACAAGAATCGTCATTCTTTAAATACCTGCTTGTTGAACATACTGCCCCAATGTGCGATCCCCCAAAGGCGTTTATTGGCTGACTATGCAAAAACCATAGCGGACTGCAACCCAAACCCTTCGATTCTCGCAGATTGCCTCAACAATGCGACATCAATTTAATGGAGCGAAGATGGAACCCTCCCGCAATATCGACCGTCTTCTCGAAATCATGGTCGCTCTGCGCGATCCGGAAACCGGCTGCCCATGGGATGTCGAGCAGACCTCAAAATCCATCGCACCTTATACGCTTGAAGAAGTCTATGAGGTTCTGGATGCCATTGAACGTGACGATGTGGATGATCTGCGCGAAGAGCTTGGCGATCTGTTGCTACAAGTCGTATTTCACGCACGCATGTCGGAAGAACAGGGAAAGTTCGGTTTCGGTGATGTCGTGGAAGCCATCACGCACAAAATGATCCGCCGTCATCCGCATGTCTTTGGCGATACTGAGGCCAGAAGCGCTGGCATGGCGAAGGGCTCCTGGAATCGGATCAAGGCGGAAGAGAAGGCTGAGCGTGCAGAGCGCCGTGCTAAACTTGGTTTGGAAACTGTTGAGAAAACACGTTATCTCGATGATATTCCAAATGCCTTCCCTGCCCTTCTACGCGCGCTGAAACTCCAGCAGAAAGCCGCCAAGGTGGGGTTCGACTGGTCGGAAGCAGCGCCGATTCTCGACAAGATCGCTGAAGAAACTGCCGAGCTCAAAGAAGCAATGGCCGCTGAAGACAAAGCTAATATCGCCGAAGAATACGGTGATCTGCTTTTCGCGATGGTCAATCTCGGTCGACATCTGGAAATAGATGCCGAAACAGCCCTGATCGCGGCGAATGACAAATTCAAGCGCCGCTTTGATTTCATTGAGAAATCCTTGAAGGATACAGGCAGCAGTCTTGAGGCAGCAGAACTCGACGAGATGGAACATATCTGGATCGAAGCAAAGAAAAAGGGGCTGTAATCAGCCCCTCAAATCTACAGCATAATTTCTAAAACTTGAATCAGCTTAAAATGAAATTATGCTGTAAAATCAAAATACTATAGCTATAATTTCGCGCCCAGCAGGGTGAACGGCGCTCTAACCTTCCCACTTCGGTCGGAACATTTGATAGACGTACTCGGTCGTCGCATAATCCATATAGCCAAGCCGTGTGACGGGCTTGGCTTTTCTTATGTCAAACAGTCCATCAGTCAGCACGCTTTCATCAATGTGAACGCCGACAACTTCACCGATGACCATATAATTGTCAGTCGGCCTGCCCTCTTTGTCCTGTAGACGTTTGGTCTCGACTGCGACGCATTCGAGTGCTGCATAGGCTTCTTTCACATATGGCGCTGCAATGACCTTGCTGTGGGCAATACCAAGGCCTGCATATTCAAACTCGCTCACACTGCGTGGCGCATTGACCGAAGAAGCATTCATCTTCTCTTTCAGATGGTCACTCACCAGACTGGCGGTAAACTCGCCCGTTTCCTCGATGAATGTCACGCTGTCTTTCACACCTGAAGACGAAAACATCACCATAGGTGGCGTATCACAGATGGCATTGAAAAACGAGTACGGAGCCAGATTGACGCTTCCTGATGCCGAACGCGTACCGATCCAGCCAATCGGACGCGGAGCGACAATTGCCTTGAACGGATTGTGGGGCAGTCCGTGACCATCTTCTGGCTTATAAAACATCTTGTTTTCCGTAGTTTATCAGAGAAAACTAACCTAGTTTATTCAGTCCAAGGTCCACTATAATCGGAAACGATCTTTTCCATATCGGCGCGCGGACGCTCAGGCATCTTGTTTTCTGCTGTCCCGATATGCACGAAACCGGCAACCCGTTCATTCGGAGCAATCCCCAGATGAGCGCGTGCAGGCGCATCGTCGGAATACCAATTGGTGATCCAGTTGGTGGCATAACCAAGCGCATTTGCTGCGGTGCAAAGGTTCATTGCAGCAGCGCCTGCCGACAGAAACTGCTCCCATTCCGGAATGCGCTCGTGAGCGACCGGCGAAGAAACCACACCGATTACCAGTGGTGCGCGCGCAAAACGCGCCCTCTCCTGATCCTTGCGACTGTCCGGCAAGGGACCTTCCCGCTCTTCTGCGCGCTTGGCAAGATATTCACCAACCTTGTGACGAACATCACCACGATAAAGAATGAAACGCCAAGGTGTCAGACGACCATGATCCGGCACGCGCGCTGCCACTTTCAGCAATTCGTCCAGTTCAGCGCCTTCGGGTGCTGGTTCTGAAATAGCCGAAATAGGTGTGGAGCTGCGCTGAGCCAGAAAATCAAACACCGGATGTGTCACGGGGGGAAACCTCATCGCTAAAATCTGCATATGTCACTCCACTTAAAGCATAATGCGACCAGAGTGAAATGGAGATCGCCAAGATTATGCTGGAAATGGAATGTGACTGCTTCTCACCTGTCATTGTTGGCCTGTAAAGCCAAGAATCTGTGACAACGCATGAAGCGCCCATATAAATTGCCATGTCTATGGTCGATTTGGCCTTGAATTCGCCACCCGCTTGGGGTCAAAACATGTCCATGTCAGATACTATGGGTCTGTTTCGAGCAAACAGTGCAAAATCATCGCGCAGCAAGTCACTTGCCGCGACCCTTTCTTTTGTCCTGATTGCTTCGTCTGCTTTAGCGCAAGGCCCCGGTGGCCCGGGCGGACCGGGTGGTCCCGGCGGCGGAATGGGCGGGGGATTTGGCGGCGGTCCGCAGGGAGGTCCCGGCGGCGGCTTCAAATTACCGAATTTCCAGCTTGAGCCACCAGCTGCCCCACCTGCCATGCAGGCCCCTTCCGGCGGAAATGGATCAGTTCAGACCAACAGCACTAGCGGCTTGCCAAATTTTCCAGAGCCAAAGCTTAATTTGCCAACGCTCAGCCCCTACGCAAGCCCAATAAGCCCTGAAAACAATCCTCTTGTGAAAACAAGCGAACTGGATCTCAAGGCACGTCTCAAACAAGACGGTCCGGATATTTCGACCGGGCTTGTCTGGCGCGTCTTCGCACCTGAGGTTGGGGCAGATGGACAACTCGCGCTCATCGCTTCTTCAAAGGGCGGCAGCACAGTTTTCAATCTTCCTGAAGGCAGTTATCTCGTACACGCCGCCTATGGCCGTGCGGGAGCAACCAAGCGCATCACACTGACCAATGCCAGCCGCCATGAAGTAATGACCCTCGATGCAGGCGGCATGAAGCTCAGTGCAGTTCTGCCAGATGAAGGCAAAATCAAAAGCGACCTGGTGCGATTCTCGATTTATGCCGACGAAGACAACAATGACCGCTCGCTCATCGTGCCGGATGTAAAACCAGATACGATCATCCGTCTGAACAGCGGCACCTATCATGTCGTTTCCAACTACGGTTCTGCAAATGCCATCATTCGCGCAGATATTCGCGTCGAAGCAGGCAAGCTGACGGAAGCCACCGTTCAGCATCGTGCGGCCGAAGTTGTGCTGAAGCTTGTTCGCGAAAAAGGTGGCGAAGCGCTCGCCGATACCTCCTGGTCAATCTTGAACGCTTCCGGTGACGTCGTTCGCGAAAGCGCTGGCGCCTATTCTTCACTCGTTCTCATCGAGGGGGACTATGTCGCCGTTGCCAAGAACAAGGACCGGATTTATCAGCGTGATTTCAAGGTTTCATCGGGCAAGAATGAAGATGTCGAGGTTGTCACAAGCAAGGAATTTGAAGCGTCCGACGACACTGTAGATTGATTTCTCACCCATCTATAGCGCATTGCTTCCCTACGCCTGTCAAATTCAGCCCGTAAGAATTATCGTTCTGTGTATGGATGCATAAAAAACCGCGCCTAAGCGCAGTTTTATTTGATTACTTCTTCAGACGAAGAAGATCTGGTGGCGTCGCCTCTTCTGTCAGACGAGCAATCGCTTCGTCCAGCGTCATGGCTTCCTGATCGCGCGATCCGAGACGGCGCATATTGACCGTCTTTTCCTCTGCTTCACGCATACCGCAGACGAGAATGACCGGAACCTTCTGCAACGAATGTTCGCGAACCTTGTAGTTGATCTTCTCGTTACGAACGTCAGTCACGACCTGGAGGCCAGCAGCCTTGAGCTTTGCTGCAACTTCAGCAGCATAGCCGTCAGCTTCAGACGTAATGGTCGCAACGACAACCTGAATCGGTGCAAACCACAGTGGCATGTGACCGGCGAAGTTTTCGATCAGAATACCAAGGAAGCGTTCCATCGAACCGCAGATCGCGCGATGGATCATCACCGGCTGCGTCTTCTCCGAATTGCTGTCGATATAGAATGCGCCAAAACGTTCCGGCAGGTTAAAGTCAACCTGTGTCGTTCCGCACTGCCATTCACGGCCGATCGCATCCTTCAGCGTGTATTCGAACTTAGGACCGTAAAACGCACCTTCGCCCGGCAGAATTCCAGTCTTGATGTCTTCTGACTGTTCCGCGATTTGTTCCAGAACCGTCATCATCACGCTTTCAGCGCGATCCCACAATTCATCCGAACCCACACGCTTTTCAGGGCGTGTCGAAAGCTTGATCGTGATCCCTTTAAAGCCGAAGTCCTTATAGACTGACAGGATAAGATCATTGATGCGAAGGCATTCGGCAGCCATCTGCTCTTCGGTGCAGAACACATGCGCGTCGTCCTGCGTGAAGCCACGCACACGCATCAGGCCATGCAATGCGCCCGATGGTTCGTAACGATGCACATTACCAAATTCTGCAAGCTTTATAGGCAGATCGCGGTAAGACTTAAGACCATGCTTAAATATCTGAACGTGACCTGGGCAGTTCATCGGCTTCAACGCGAATACGCGATCATCGTCGGTATCGTCACCGGCAACAGTCACCTTGAACATGTTGTCGCGATACCAACCCCAGTGACCAGATGTCTCCCAAAGGGACTTGTCCAGAACCTGTGGTGCATTGACTTCCTGATAGCCGTGGCTGTCGAGACGACGACGCATATAGGCGACCAACGTCTGGAACATGCGCCAGCCTTTGGCGTGCCAGAACACAACGCCCGGACCTTCTTCCTGAAAATGGAACAGGTCCATTTCACGACCCAAACGGCGGTGATCGCGCTTCTCGGCTTCTTCAAGCATATGAAGATAAGCGTTGAGATCGGCATCATTGGCAAATGCCGTGCCGTAGATTCGGGTCAGCATCGGGTTGTTGGCATCGCCGCGCCAGTAAGCGCCAGCAACCTTCATCAGCTTGAATGAATTGCCGATCTGGCCAGTGGATGCCATATGCGGGCCACGACAAAGATCGAACCATTCTCCCTGATTGTAGATTTTCAGGTCCTGACCTTCAGGGATCGCATCAACGAGTTCGACCTTGTAGCTCTCGCCTTTATCGGCAAAAACCTGCTTGGCCTTCTCGCGCGACCATACCTGCTTGGTGAACGGCTTGTTGCGCTGAATGATTTCGCGCATCTTCTTTTCGATCACCGGCAGATCATCGGGCGTGAAAGGCTCATTACGCGCAAAGTCGTAATAGAAACCGTTCTCGATGACTGGACCGATTGTTACCTGCGTTCCCGGAAAGAGTTCCTGCACAGCTTCAGCCAGAACGTGAGCCGTGTCGTGACGGATCAGTTCCAGCGCGCGCGGGTCTTCGCGGGTGAGAATTTCGATTGCACCGGAAGCGCCAAGCGGATCGGAGAGATCGCGCACGGTACCGTCTACGGCATAAGCCACGGCCTTCTTTGCAAGTGATTTGGAGATTGATTCAGCTAATTCGGCACCGGTTGTTGCGGCATCATATTCGCGCACCGAGCCATCAGGAAACTGCATAGATACATTCGACATCATTTTCTTCCTTATCCAGTCCCGCCAACGATTGCGGGTGGTTTTGCATGAAACGATCCTGCTCAAGCTGTCAGAACCGCCTATATGTTGCTTACACAACAGGAATTATAGCATTCCAGCAAAAGCGCGAAGCGGTTCTGCGTCGGATACTGCGTAAAAACAAACAGTTACAGCGGCTCCAAAGATTCAGTCTTAACTGGATCCGCTATAACGTTTGGGTATTAATCTTTTTTGATTAATAGGTAAAGCAAAAGCGCCGTGGCAAACTGCATCACGGCGCCTTCAGCATTCTGGAAACTGGATGAACTCAGTTGCGGATGGCGAGGCAGGGAACGCCCTGCTGCTTGAGCTTCGCACAAGTCTTTTCAGCTGCATCCGAATCCTTGAATCCGGAGAAGCGAACACGGTACATCTTGCGACCGCGAGGAGCGGTGGAAATCTCAGCCTTTGTACCTGGCACCAGGTTGCTTACAACCGGCAAATACTTGGCTTGCAGTTCGTCTGCGCCCTTGCGGGATGGCGTTACACCAACCTGAACACGCCATGCAGACATGGCAGACTTCACCAGAAAGCCGCCGTCGCCCTGCTCGATCTTGTTGTCGTCGATCATATCGGCAACAGCATCAACCTTTGGCTTTTGTGGCTTAAGCGGCGAGATAACGGGCAAAGGTGTCTGAACCGAAGCCGTAACGATTTCGTCTGTGGACTTTCCAGCGCCTTCCGTGCCGAAGCGCGTCAGGAGTTTCGCCATGCGGTCATCACGCTCGCGCGATGAGCCAGCGCCAAGCACAACGCCCACGAGATGCTTGTCATTGATGATTGCCGACGAAACGAGGTTATAGCCGGAAACATCTGTATAGCCGGTCTTGATGCCGTCTACGCCCTGATAGCGATACATCAGATTGTTGTGGCCGTTGAACGGACGGCCTTTATAGGTAAAGGAGCGCTGCGAAAACAGCGCATACTCTTTTGGAAAATCGCGACGCAGCGACATGCCAAGCACGGCCATATCGCGCGCGGTTGTCAGCTGGGTCATCTTCGCCGTCAAACCCGATGGATTAGCGAAATAAGTGCTTTTCATGCCGAGGTTTCGGGCTCTTTGCGTCATCAGGCGGCCAAAGCCCGCTTCCGATCCACCGAGATATTCGCCAACAACCGTTGCGGCATCATTTGCCGAAACGATAACCATACCCATGACGGCATCACGAACTGAAATTGTTTCGCCTGCTTTCAGATACAGCTTCATTCTGACTTTGGCAGATGCGTTCTTGGAGATCGGCATTTGATCATCCCAATTCAGCCTGCCAGTCTTGAGAGCCTCAAAGGTCAGATAGAGCGTCATCATCTTAGCCAATGAAGCAGGCGCGTGCTGCTCGGTTGCATCGTCTTGTCCCAAAACGACGCCAGTATCGGCATCAAAAACCACCCATGAAACATTCGCCATGGCGTTGGTAGCGCAGAAGATGCTGGCACCAAGCGCAACACCGGCAATCAGCTGGGAGGTGCGGGACAACGATTTATGCATATTGGCTCACATGAAAAGAAAACTAGATGCAAATGAAGCCGAATTGCGGCGCGAAAAAGACGCCGGGCCGACCTGATTTCCTTTTCCCGATAAAACAGAATTATCATTAACGAATTCTAATCAACGGGCAATAAACTAACAGATTTGTTGCAATCTTTAAAAAACAAACACTTAGCTTGTGGGTGACGAGACCCGCCAGTAGCGCCAAGGCAAATACCAGCGATAATAGGCCGACAATTCTTGCGGAACAGGATCGAATCCGTGAGTTCCCATGGGGCCGCAACGCATGATCCGGAACAGTCCCATCCAGCTGCCGTTCCACAATCCGTAACGGGCCACAGATTCGTAGGTATATTCAGAACAGGTCGGCATATGTCGGCAGGAATTGCCGATAAAGGAGGACAGCGTGAGCTGATAAAGCCTTATCAGACTGGTGCCGAGCACCCTGCCCGGCGTTTTGCGCCATGGATCGGTAAAATTGCGGGTCTGGCGCTTTCCGGTTGCCGTCGCACCGCCCGAATGATCTTTCCCGCAACTGCACATATGCTATCCTAAGCCGCCTGCACCTTTTCTTCGATCTGGCGAATGCAATCGATAACCGCGTCGAATGTCAGAAGCGTCGATGCATGACGGGCTTTATATTCACGAACCGGTTCAAAATATTTGAGATCCTCAAAACGGCCTTCCGGCGCAGGGCCGTTTTCCTTGAGCATCTTATACATCGAATCGCGCACGGCGCGCAGTTCTTCCGACGTGCAGCCAACCACATTGCGCGCCATGACCGACGATGACGCCTGCCCCAATGCGCAGGCCTTCACCTCATGTGCGAAGTCTGTAACCACGCCGTCTGACATGCGCAGATAGACGGTAACTTTGGACCCACATAATTTGGAGTGAACAGTTGCGACCGCATCGGGGTCAGCAATTCGTCCGAGTCTTTCAATATTCCCTGCAAATTCAAGGATACGTTTGTTATAAACATCGTCGATCATTGAGGGAAACCTTCCGCCTTTCCGGAGAAAAATGTAAAATTGTCGTCCGGTTACGGTTTGAAGTTGCAATTTCCTGTCTATATAATAGGCAAGTAGCGGCTGCGCCATGGGTAGATTATCACATGGTGATGAGTAGCCGCGGAAATGCCCGTCCGGCAGCTTGGTGTTGCCGGATCAATACATCGCACGCTCGCAAATCAGACTATGGGGCGCATCGTTGTATTGTCCGTTTAACTCGTCTCCTCCTTGAAGGAGACTACTGGAGAATACTGATGGACGCTCGCATCCTCAAGATTGATGACGAATCCAATCCGTCTGCAGACCTGCCACGGCCAACTCAGGCCGACGCAGAAGCTGCTGTGCGCACTCTTCTTCTTTGGGCAGGAGACAATCCTGACCGCGAAGGCCTGCTGGATACACCAAAGCGCGTTGCCAAATCCTACAGCGAACTTTTCGGCGGCTATGCCGAAAGCCCGGAGGATGTGCTTGGCACCACTTTTGAAGAAGTATCCGGCTATAATGACATGGTGCTAGTGAAGGACATTTCCTTCTTCTCGCATTGTGAACATCATATGGTTCCAATCATCGGCAAGGCGCATGTCGCTTATCTGCCAGATGGCAAGGTGCTTGGCCTGTCGAAGATTGCACGCGTTGTTGATATTTTTGCGCGTCGCCTGCAAACGCAGGAAAGCATCACTGCCCAGATCGCTGAAAGCATTCAGCGCATTCTGAAACCGCGCGGCGTTGCAGTAATGATTGATGCAGAACATATGTGCATGGCGATGCGTGGCATTCGCAAGCAGGGTTCAAGCACAATCACGACGACCTTTACCGGCACGTTTCAGGAAGAAGTGAACGAACAGGTTCGCTTCATGAGCCTTATCCGCCAGTAAAAAGACAACCAGGCGCAACAATGAGTATTTTTCCCGTTCAGCCTTCTGACAAGAAGGCGATTGAAGAAGGCGCGGTTTTCATGCCGCGCTTTGACGCATCAGGTTTGATCACGGCAGTCGTCACCGACGAACGTGATGGCGAGTTGCTGATGGTCGCTCATATGAACGAGGAAGCACTGCGCCTGACGCTCGAAACCGGGATCGCGCATTACTGGTCGCGCTCCCGCAATACGCTTTGGAAAAAGGGCGAAACCTCTGGCAATCTGCAAAGCGTGATCGAGCTACGTACAGACTGCGACCAGGATGCGCTTTGGCTGAAAGTCCGTGTTGCTGGTGATGGTCCAACTTGCCACACCGGTCGGCGCTCGTGTTTTTACCGACAGGTTCAGTCAGAAGATGGTCAGGTTAGCCTGTCTCTGAATGGTTCCTGCGACCACGATCACTAAATTCTCTCACGATCTGTGACCCCTCTCAAATCGATGTGAAGGCGTGATTTTCTCTCGCGCCTTCAATTTGCAGCATTTATTGTTTCGATACAGTGTTTTGATACACTCACCGAAATGAAAGGTGCTTGGTCGATATGCTCGCATGGGGTCAAAGGCGCAAGGCAGCCAATACGCAACCCTTGAAGCCTGAAGAAGAAGTCATCGAACTGCCGCAGGTACGGCATGAACCACGCCGCATTGCACTTGCGCTTGGCGGCGGTGCGGCGCGTGGCTGGGCACATATCGGTGTGCTGCGAGCGCTTGATGAAGCGGGCATCGAAATCGAAATGATTGCCGGCACCTCAATCGGCGCACTGGTTGGCGGCTGCTATCTTGCGGGCAAGCTCGATCAGCTTGAAGAATTTGCGCGCAGCCTCACACGCCGCCGCATGTTCAACCTTCTCGACATCACATTTCGCGGCAGCGGCCTGTTTGGCGGCATGAAGCTTGATAGCCGTATGCGCGAGCACCTCGACGGCTTGCGTCTTGAAGATCTGGATCGCCCATTCGTCGCCGTTTGTACCGAACTGCGCACAGGCCACGAAATCTGGCTTTCGACAGGTCCACTGGTTGAAGCCATGCGGGCATCCTACGCCCTGCCCGGCGTGTTTGAACCCGTTCGCTGGCAGGAGCGCGTGCTGGTCGATGGTGCGCTGGTCAATCCGGTTCCGGTCTCGGTCTGCCGCGCCTATGAGCAACGCCTCGTTCTGGCGGTAAACCTGCATTACGACCAGTTTGGACGTGCTGCGGTCATCAAACACGCTCAGTCGCGTCAGGACACATTGAGCGAAACGATTCACGGCGAGAAGGAAAGCCGCCTCGGTATTACCGGCGTGATGATGGAAGCCTTCAACATCATTCAGGACCGTATTTCCCGCGCGCGTATGGCTGGCGACCCGCCCGATGTTTCGCTGATGCCCACTGTCGGGCAAATCGGCCTGGCCGACTTTCACCGGGCATCAGAAGCAATCGATATTGGCTATGCGGAAACCGTAAAGCGGCTGGAAGACATTAAAAGACTGCAGGGAATAAGCGGTTGATGAGTGCAGCAGATTCGTCGTCATCTATGGCAAATCCGCATAGATCGACGCCGAAAGCCGCAGAATGGCCACAATCTTGACACCAAGAAGCCAGGAAAACTGAGGTTTTAAGTGCCTTAAATTGCAGTATTACGACTTTTAGGCACTCTTTTTTGAAAAAGATCGGCAGAAGCACAAGATCGGGCTTGTGCCTGTCTGATCGATTTGCTAGATGCCTCCTCGCTGACAAGTTCAGCTTCTACCACACAGTGCGGTCGTGGCGGAATTGGTAGACGCGCAGCGTTGAGGTCGCTGTGGGGCAACCCGTGGAAGTTCGAGTCTTCTCGACCGCACCATTCTCTCCCAAGAGTTATGATTTCTTTTTAGATGCAGCTCTGCGATCTGGTTAAACACCAGATGAAGCAGGGATTTTTTGCGTTTTAAAATCAGATATTTAAGCCCAACATAAAATAATTTCATTCAATTGTGCTCAACTGCAAGAATGGCCTTGTGCAGTCCAGATTGATTTGCTAAATGCCCTCTCGCTGACATTGTTCAGCTTCTACCACACAGTGCGGTCGTGGCGGAATTGGTAGACGCGCAGCGTTGAGGTCGCTGTGGGGCAACCCGTGGAAGTTCGAGTCTTCTCGACCGCACCATTCTCTCCCCTTAAAAATTTGATTTTTTTGCGCTGCAGTAATGAATAGCTTCTCGAATTTGGGATGTTATCCAACCTGCTAAAATGCTTTATTGCATCATGCAGACGCCAATCAACGACGGGAAGAAACAATGAAAATCAGCGCACGCAATCGCCTCAAAGGCACAATCGTCGATGTCACCAAAGGTGCAACCACGGCGCATATCCGCATTGATATCGGAAACGGTGTCGTTGTTACCTCATCCATCACCAATGAAGCCGTGGATGAACTTGACCTCAAGGTTGGCTAGACAGCCTATGCAGTGGTTAAAGCATCAGACGTGATGGTCGCCACCGACGACTGACCTACTAATAACCCCGCTTAAAGCGGGGTTTTTGTTATATATCATTCTTATGCTCGCCCAGTTTCGGTGATCGCCTGTCGAGCTTCAGTTCGGCGTCTGAGAATCGGATTGGCGTACGCAAGCCCGGCACACCATCGGGATCGATTCTCATCTGCCGCGCGATGAATTGCGGATCGGCAAACACATCTGCAACCGTGTTGATCGGCCCGGCGGGCACCCCTGCCTTAGCAAGCGCTGCCAGAAGATCATCCCGTAACCATTGCGTTGTACGCTCTTCAAGCATTGCTGTCAGTGCATCGCGATTGGCGACGCGCGATGCATTGGTGAGGAAGCGGGAATCACGCGCGATTTCACCGACTCCCAGCAAAGCCGTCAGTTTTGCAAACTGCCCGTCATTGCCGCAGGCGATAATGAAATAACCGTCCGATACAGGCAGCGTCTGATAAGGCGCGATATTGGGATGCGCATTGCCCATACGCTTGGGCGAAACGCCGGATGCCAGATAATTCATCGCCTGATTGGCAAGAACCGCCGACATACAATCAAACAGCGCCATATCGATATGCTGACCCTTGCCCGTGCGCTCACGCATGATGAGTGCCGACTGGATAGCGATGACGCTGTAAAGCCCGGTGAAAATGTCTGCGAAAGCCACGCCAATCTTCTGCGGTTGCCCGTCCGGCTCGCCAGTCAGATCCATGATGCCGCCCATGCCCTGGATCATGAAATCATAACCCGCACGTTCTGCATAAGGCCCGGTGTGGCCAAAACCCGTGATTGAGCAATAGATCAGCCGTGGATTGATCGCTTTCAGGCTTTCATAGTCAAGGCCGTATTTATCAAGACCGCCGAGCTTGAAATTCTCAATCACCACGTCCGCATCGGCAACCAGCTTGCGCACAAGCTCCCTGCCCTCATCAGAGCGAAAATCAGCAATAATCGATTGCTTGCCACGATTACAGGCGTGGAAATAGGCTGCCGACTTTTCGCCTTCAACCTCGATAAATGGCGGCCCCCATGTGCGGGTGTCGTCACCTTCAGGGCTTTCGACCTTGATGACGTCGGCACCAAGGTCGGACAGTGTCTGTCCGACCCATGGACCTGCCAGAATGCGGGCCAGCTCAATGACTTTAAGACCCGCAAGCGGTGTATTATGCATTTCTCAAAACCTTTTCGAGCGATCAGAAGAAGGCCTGAATTCCGGTCTGCGCACGTCCGAGAATCAGCGCATGAACATCATGCGTACCCTCATAGGTGTTGACGGTTTCAAGATTCTGCGCGTGGCGCATGACGTGATATTCGATCTGAATGCCGTTGCCGCCATGCATGTCACGAGCCTGACGCGCAATATCGAGCGCCTTGCCGCAATTGTTGCGCTTGACGATGGAAATCATTTCGGGCGCCATTTTTCCTTCGTCAAACAGACGACCAACGCGTAAGCTTGCCTGCAAGCCCAGCGCTATTTCAGTCTGCATATCGGCGAGCTTCTTCTGATAAAGCTGCGTTCCAGCCAGCGGCTTGTCGAACTGCTTGCGATCAAGACCATACTGACGTGCGCGGAACCAGCAATCTTCTGCCGCGCCCAGCACACCCCATGAAATGCCATAGCGCGCACGGTTGAGACAGCCGAACGGACCCTTGAGGCCCGATACATTCGGCAACAATGCATCTTCCGATACTTCCACGCCATCCATGACGATTTCGCCAGTGATCGAAGCACGCAACGAAAGCTTTCCGCCAATCTTGGGGGCAGAAAGACCTTTCATGCCCTTTTCAAGTACAAAGCCACGGATCGCACCGTCATGGGCAGTCGACTTAGCCCAGACCACGAAAACGTCGGCAATCGGCGAATTGGAAATCCACATTTTAGAACCGCTGATGCGATAGCCACCATCGATCTTATCGGCGCGGGTTTTCATGCCAGCAGGATCGGAACCGGCATCAGGCTCAGTGAGACCAAAGCATCCAATCAATTCGCCGGAAACCAGGCCCGGCAGATATTTCTTGCGCTGTTCGTCGGAGCCATAAGCATAGATCGGATACATGACGAGCGACGACTGAACGCTCATCATCGAACGATAGCCGGAATCGATGCGCTCGACTTCGCGTGCCACCAGACCATAGGAAACATAGCCAGCATTGGCTGCGCCGTATTCTTCGGAAAGCGTTACACCAAGAAGGCCAGCCTGCCCCATCAGACGAAACAGGTCCGGATCAGTCGTTTCATCAAGATAAGCTTTTTCAATGCGCGGCAGCAGAACATCGCTCGCGAAAGCCTGCGCCGAGTCGCGGATCATCCGCTCGTCTTCGGTCAGTTGCTCATCAAGCAGAAACGGATCTTCCCAGTTAAATGCGGCACGCGACATGAATAATCTCCTCAAATTCAGGTGCCCAAATGTGACCGGAAAAGCGGAATCATGCAATGAACGTTTACTCATCGATCTATTCCGTTTAGTAATAGATGATGACATCACTATCGAGACGCCTGCTTCCTTCGACAAGCGCGCTTGCTGCCTTTGACGCAGTGGCGCGACACGAGAGCTTTTCGAGTGCGGCGGAAGAGCTGTCTCTGACGCAAGGGGCTGTCAGCCGTCAAATAGCAGCATTGGAAGAACAGCTTGGCGCTGCTCTGTTTGACCGCACCAGCCGCCATGTTTTGCTGACCGATGCCGGACGTGCCTATCTGAGTGGGATAAGCCCTGCCCTTGCCTCTATTCGCGCGGCCTCATTGCAAGTCATGTCGCAAATGCGTGGGACAACGCTCAATCTTGCATTTCTACCGACCTTCGGCACCCGCTGGCTGATCCCGAGAATCCCGCGTTTCGTCGCGCAATATCCGGATATTATTCTGAATTTTGCCACCCGCATTGGCCAGTTCGACTTTGAACGCGAGGGCCTTGATGCGGCAATCCATATTGGCCAACCGGACTGGCCGAATGCCGATTGCACATTTCTGATGGAGGAAACGGTTGCGCCCGTTTGCAGTCCAGCTTTTCTGAAACAGCACGCCATCACCGAGCCGAATGACCTGTTGCGCCTGCCGCTTTTCAACATGGCATCACGCCCCGGTGCATGGAGCCACTGGTTCAAAAGCCTCGACATTGCAGCACCTGTTGCGGGCGGAATGCGCTTTGAGCAATTCTCAAATGTTTCTCAGGCTTGTGTCGCAGGCCTTGGGATTGCACTGATGCCGCTGTTTCTGATCAGTGCCGAAATTGAAAGCGGGCAGCTTGTGGTGGCCTATCAGCACACAGTCAAAAGTCCGAGCAGCTATTACTTTGTGACACCGCAGGCGCGTGCGAATACGCCTGCGGTCAAAGCTTTTCGCGATTGGCTTCTTACTGAGGTCAATCGCGAGTTCGATCCTCACGCCATCGAGTTGCTGACGATCTCATAAGAGCGAAGACGCTTCTGATGGTCATAGATCATGCCCGTCACCATCAATTCGTCCGCACCAGTGCGTTCGGCAAATTCGCGAATGCCCTTGTCGACGGCTTCAGGACCGCCCACCACACGACATGATAGCATCTGGCGAACCAGTGCCTGTGCGGAAGGATCAAGCTGCTCCTGATAGCCCACAACGGGCGCTGGCAACTTGCCCGGACGGCCGCTGCGCAAGTTCACAAATGCCTGCAATTGCGACGTGAACAGATGATGTGCTTCTTCATCCGTATCCGCTGCAATGACATTAAGCCCAAGCATGACATAAGGCTTCTGCAAATATTCGGACGGCTCAAATCGTTCGCGATAAAGCTCTACAGCGCGTTCCATGTCAGCCGGTGCGAAATGGGAGGCGAAGCCATAAGGTAGCCCCAGCATCGCAGCCAGTTGCGCGCCAAACAGGCTCGAACCGAGAATCCAGACCGGGACATTCAGTCCCGCGCCCGGCACGGCCTGAACGCGCTGGGCGGGATCGGCTGGCTTAAAGTAATTGAGAAGCTCCACGACATCGCGCGGAAAGTCATTGGCGCTGCTTTCAAGATTCCGGCGAAGCGCATGTGCCGTCAGCTGATCAGTGCCGGGCGCACGACCAAGGCCCAGATCGATACGGCCCGGAAACAGCGAAGCCAGCGTGCCGAACTGTTCGGCGATCACCAATGGCGAATGGTTCGGCAACATGATGCCGCCCGCACCAACGCGAATGGTGGACGTGCCCGCTGCCACATGGCCGATAACGACCGAGGTAGCTGCACTGGCAATACCGGGCATGTTGTGATGCTCGGCCAGCCAATAGCGCGTAAAGCCCAGTTTTTCAGCCTGCTGGGCCAATTCGAGCGTGTTGCGCAGAGACTGTCCTGCATCGCTGCCTTCAGGGACGGGTGAAAGATCGAGTACGGATAAAGGTATCATGCCTGCTCATATGGTAATTAAGAGTTGGAATACAAATGATCCCAAGAAAAAGGGCGGCCCACATGTGGCCGCCCTTCATCTTATTATTCAATACAAGTTTCAGTGATGCGGTACAGGAGCAGGTTGTCCACCCTCTTCCTTTTCAGGAACGAATTCACCCTCAACATCTTTCTTTGCAATGAACGTATAGAACATCGGAACCACGAAGAGCGTGAAGACTGTACCGATGGTGATACCGGTGAAGATCACCAGCCCCATCGAGTAACGAGCCGCCGCACCCGCACCACTTGCGATGATCAGCGGAACAACGCCAAGCGCCATTGCAGCCGTGGTCATCAGAATCGGACGCAGGCGGGTTTCTGCCGAGAGGATGATGGCCTCACGACGCGAATGACCATGCAGGCGACGCTGCTGGTTGGCAAACTCCACCATCAGAATACCGTGCTTGGTTATCAAGCCGACAAGGGTAATCATACCAACCTGCGTATAGATGTTGAGCGTGCCAAGTCCCAGGTTCAGCGGAACGATAGCACCGAAGATCGAAAGCGGAACCGACATCATGATGATGAACGGATCGCGGAAGCTTTCGAACTGCGCCGCAAGCACCAGATAGATCACGATAACGGCAAGGCCGAAGGCGATCATGATCGTGTTGCCCTGCTCGACTTCCAGACGCGACTGACCGGAATAGTCAAGGAAGAAGCCTTCCGGCATCTTCTGCTGCGCCAGATTGACGAGTGTTTGCAGGCCCTGACCTGTGGTGACACTCGGCATTGGCAGAGCGGAAATCGTTGCCGAATTCAGCTGGTTGAACTGCTCGATAGCCGCAGGCGAAGAGTTCGTCTTGATCTGGATGACAGAAGACAGAGGAACCATCTCGCCCGAAACACTGCGAACATAGAAATCACCGAGCTTTTCAGGATTCGAACGATAGATGTCCGGCACCTGACTGATGATATCATAGCTGTTTGAATCGCGGTCGAACTGAGCAATCTTTGCACCACCGGTCAGAAGACCAAGCGTCGAGCCAATATCACTCACCTGCACGCCCAGCGTTGCAGCCCGGTCACGATCAATTGTGATGGTGGTCTGCGGCGCATTATAGGACATGGAGTTCTGAACGATAATGAACTGGCCTGTCGCCTGTGCTTCGTTTTTGATTTCCTCAGCAAGCTCGAACACCTGACTTGACGGTCCCGTCGACTGAAGAGCAATCGAAATCGGCAAGCCACCACCAGCACCCGGCAGCGAAGGAGGCGCAAAGATGAATGCGTCAACGCCGGCAACCTTGGTCAGTCGGGCAGTCAGGTCTTCCTGAATCTGCTTCTGCGAACGCGTGCGCTCAGACCAGTCCTTCAGCACCCAGAGAGCGATACCGGAGGTTGTGCCACCATCCATGCCGACGATCTGGAAGCGTGTGTCGAGTTCCGGCAGATCCTTGGTCAGACCATCGATCTGCTCGGCATAGAGGTTGGTATAGGCAGAGGTTGCATATTGCGGCGCCTGGAACATCGAGAACAATGCGCCTGAATCTTCTTCCGGTGCCAGTTCGCTCGATGTGTTCACAAACAGGAAGCCTGTGAGACCAACCAGAGCAATAACGATCATCAGCGTAATCGGGCGATAATTAAGCGATCCCGATACGAGACGATGATATCCCTTTTCGAGCTTCTTGAAGTTCGTATCAATGAACTTCTGGAAGCGCGATGCCTCGCCATGTTTCAACATACGCGCGCACATCATCGGCGAGATTGTCAAAGCTGCAACGCCGGAAATGATAACCGCACCTGCAAGCGTGAAGGCAAACTCGCGGAACAGCGATCCGGTCAAACCACCGGTAAATCCGAGAGGTGCAAACACCGCAGCCAGCGTGATCGTCATCGCGATAATGGAGCCGGTGATTTCCTTCATACCCTTGAAGGCCGCATCCATAGGACGCAATCCCTCTTCGATATGCCGGTGAATGTTCTCCAGAACCACGATGGCGTCATCCACCACCAGACCAATCGCCAGAACCATCGCCAGAAGCGACAGAAGGTTGATCGAGAAGCCCAGAATATACAGGAAGAAACAGACGCCAATCAGCGAAATCGGGATTGTTACAATCGGGATAAGCACCGACCGGAACGAACCCAGGAACACGATGATGACCAGAATAACGATAGCGACCGCTTCGCCGATGGTCGTGAACACTTCGTTGATCGACGAGCTGATCTGCTCAGTCGCATCATAGACCAGATCAAGCGTCATGCCTTCAGGCAAGGATGCCTGAATGGCCGGGAGTTCTTTCCTGAACGCTGTCGCAACATCGATAGGGTTCGCTGAAGGCGTTGGGTAGATTGCAAGGAATGTACCCGCAGAACCATTGAACGAAACGATCGTGTCCTTGCTTTTCGCCGCCAGTTCCACCTTTGCAACATCGCGCAGACGAACGACTTCATCGCCGGAAGTCTTGATCGGCATCGCACCGAAAGCTTCCGGTGTCTGCAAGGTCGATTCAAGCGTAATCGAAGAGGCAACAAACTGGTTTTTGGTCGTACCCGGTGCCGACAGGAAGTTCGACGCATTGATCGCAGCCAGAACTTCCGGTGCGGTGATCTGGCGTGCGGCGAGCTGAATTGGATCAAGCCACACGCGCATCGAATAGACCTGACCACCCAGAATTTCGGCCTTGGCCACACCCTGCACCGTGGAGATGCGCGGCTGCATGACGCGTTCCAGATATTCAGTAATCTGCTCGCTCGTCATGTTCGGGTTCTGTGCTGCCAGATACATGGTAGCAAAGCTCTGGCCCGTTCCCTTGACGATAACCGGGTCATCGGATTCAGACGGCAGATTGCCGCGAACCTGATTAACCTTTGCAATCACCTCGGTCAGTGCCGCATCAGGATTTGCGCCAAGCTTCATCTGCACCGTCACCGTGCTCGACGATGGACGGCTGGATGAAGTGACGTAATCAATGTTTTCAGTGGTCGCCACGGATTCCGCGATTGGCGATGTGATAAAGCCCTGAATAAGCTCCGCACTCGCACCCGCATAAGCAGTGGTGACGGTAATAACGGTTTCATCGACCTTTGGATATTCACGCACCGAAAGCTGCGCGATACCCTGAAGGCCAAGGAGAATGATCATGAGAGCGACCACGGTAGCAAGTACGGGTCGCCGGATGAAAATATCGGAAAAACTCATCTTGCTCGCCTATTACTTGTCAGCCGCAGGCAGCGGATTGACTGTGTTGTCGATCGTAACAGCAGCACCCGGCGAAAGCCGGTTCTGACCTGCAGTGATCACGATATCACCAGCCTTCAGGCCATCGGTGATTTCAGCAACGCCGCCATAACGACGACCGACCTTGACGAAAACCTGCTGCGCGACCTGCTTTGCAGCCTGTCCTTCAGGAGCTTTTTCGCCTTCTTTTGGCTGCTCGGGACGAACAGCATAAACATAGTCACCGTAAAGGCTTGTCACGATTGTCGTTTGTGGCAAAGCCAGAATATTGTCTTCCTGTGGAAGCTCAACGCGAACCTGAACGAACTGACCAGGCGTCAGACGTGGTTCATCATTCTGCACTTCTGCACGCACGGAGACCAGACGGCTTGCAGGGTCGATCTTTGGATCAATACCAACAATCGTGCCGTTATATTTCAATGCGTCCATGTTTGGTCCGACCTTCACAGGCTGTCCAAGCTTCAGGGAAGAAAGCGACTGCTCCGGTACAGAGAAGTCGATACGCATCTTGTCGGTTTCCTGCAAAGTGCCGATAACGGTGCCCGGCGTCAGGTACTGACCGAGATCGACCTTGGAAATACCGATAACACCGTCAAATGGCGCCGTTACGGTCTTCTGATCAAGCACTGCCTGCATCTTGGCAACAGCGGCCTTCTTGGCGCTGGCAGCAGCGGCAGTTGTGTCAACGTCTGAAACTGCACCCACGCCACGCGTGCGCAAGGTTTCAGCGCGCTTCAGGTTCTGATCAGCAAGCACAGCTTCAGCCTGAGCAGCCACCAGATCGGCAGTCTCAATGCTGTTTTCCAGCTGAAGAAGGACAGTGCCCTTCTTTACTTCCTGATTGGCGGTGAATTCGATTTTATCAACGATACCATTGACCTGAACTGTCAGATCGACACCATTGATCGCATTGGCAGAACCAATCGCTTCAATGCCTGGAGTCCAGACGCCCGGCTCAAGCGTGACAGTCGAAACCGTCTTGGCAGGCTGCTGCATATTCGCGAAGAAATCCTTGATCGCCTGCGTTCTGAACAGGTTGAAACCAACGAGCCCCCCCACGACGATCACGAGGAAAATTATTGCCAGAATGAGGCGTTTGATCATTGCGGATGCACTCCAGGGTGTCGTTGGCGTGCTTCCTTTATGTTCCTCACAATTTGGTCGCACGTATTTTACTTGAATATCAGATGAAAATAACTGTACCGTCTGGACGGTATTGTCAACTATCGAACTGTCAGGAGACCATAGGAATTGCACACAAAGAATAAGGTCTCTTCGCGAGAGCGCATTTTGCGCGCAGCAGTGGAACTCGCCCAAGAGGTCGGACCAGCACATATATCTCTCGACGCGGTTGCGGCCCGCGCAGGCCTCTCAAAAGGAGGATTGCTTTACTCGTTTCCAACGAAAGCAAAGTTGCTTGAGGGCGTGGTCGAAGAGTATATGAAAGAGCATGAACGTGCGATGGAGGTTCAGGAACGCCTGCAGAGCGGAGATAAAAACCGTGTCGCGCGTGCTTTTTTTGATGTTTATCGCGTTCAGGCTGACGATGAGCCACCGGCCAGCGGAATTCTTGCTGCGCTGGTCGAGAACCCGGATTTCATGATCCCGGTCAGACATTATCACCGGGCCGTACTTGATCGGATGCTAAAAGACGCTTCCGACTCCAATCTCGTTTTGATTACTTATCTTGCGCTTTCCGGACTTGAATGCGGCCGCTTGCTTGATTGTGACATCGTAAGCGAAGAAGAGCGCCATTCCGTTATCTGTCGTCTGGAAAAGCTGCTCGAAGCTGGATAGGTTTATAGCATTTCCAGCAAAAGTGCGAAGCAGTTTTGCGTCGGATAATGCGTAAAAACAAACAGTTACAGTGGTTCCAACGATTCATTTTTAACTGGAGCCGCTGTAATAGATACAAAAAACGCGCCTTAGAGGCGCGTTTTACAACTCAAACAGAGATGAAAATCAAAGGGCTGGTATATCGCCCCTCTCCCATCCGGCTGTCGTTTCAGCCGCGAAGTCTTCAAAACGACCTTCAGCGATTGCCGCCCGAATGCCCTGCATGAGATACTGGTAATAGGCCAGATTGTTCCATGTCAGCAGCATCCCGCCCAGTGCTTCACCCGATTTGACCAGATGATGCAGATAAGCGCGGCTGTAATCACGCGTCGCCGGGCAGTTTGATTCTGGATCAAGCGGACGATGATCATCGGCATGACGCGCATTGCGCAGGTTCACCTTGCCAAAGCGCGTGAACGCCAGACCATGACGGCCAGCACGCGTTGGCATCACGCAATCGAACATGTCGATACCGCGGGCGACCGATTTCAGAATGTCATCCGGCGTGCCAACGCCCATCAGATAGCGTGGCTTTTCTGTAGGCAGGATCGGGCAAACCACTTCGAGCATCTCGAGCATGACGTTCTGCGGCTCACCAACAGCCAGACCACCAACGGAATAGCCTTTGAGGTCCATCGCCTTCAATGCTTCAGCCGAGCGCTCACGCAGGCGCGCATTGTCACCGCCCTGCACGATGCCGAACATCGCCTTACCAGCCTGTGTACCAAACGCCACCTTGCAGCGCTCTGCCCAGCGCAGCGACAATTCCATCGCGCGTTCAGTGTTCTTTTCAGGCGATGGCAGCGCTACGCATTCATCGAGCTGCATCTGAATATCGCTATCAAGCAGCCCCTGAATTTCGATGGAACGCTCCGGCGTCATTTCATAAGGCTTGCCGTCGATATGCGAGCGGAAAGTCACACCGTTTTCGTTAAGCTTGCGGAGCTGCGCGAGCGACATGACCTGAAAGCCGCCGGAATCGGTCAGAATTGGGCCTTTCCAGCCGCCGAATTCATGCAGACCACCAAGACGAGCAACGCGTTCCGCACCCGGACGCAGCATCAGATGATAGGTGTTGCCGAGAATGATGTCGGCGCCCAAATCCTTCACCTGATCCATATACATGGCCTTGACGGTTCCGGCTGTGCCAACTGGCATGAAGGCAGGCGTACGCACCACGCCGCGCGGCATGGAGATTTCGCCCTGACGGGCTGCGCCATCACGCGCAAGCACTTTGAATTCAAAATTTTCGCTGGTCATGCCGTGTCTCTAATGAATTATGCCGAAAAAGGGAACCGTTTCATTGCCTCTCAAGAAGAGAGGAGTCTCCATAGGAATAGAAGCGGTAGCCTGTCTCGATTGCACGCTTATAAGCGTCCTGCATCGTCTCAAAGCCACTGAAGGCCGAAACAAGCATGAAGAGCGTCGAGCGCGGCAGATGGAAATTAGTCATCAGCAGATCGACCGCCCGGAACTTATAGCCCGGTGTGATGAAAATATCGGTCGGACCCGCCCATGGGCGAATGATGCCATCTTCACCGGCAGCGCTCTCAATCAGGCGCAGGGATGTGGTGCCGACACAGATTACCCGGCCGCCTCGGGCATGAACGGCGTTCAGCGCATCGGCAGTTTCCTGCGAAACGTATCCGATCTCGGAATGCATCTTATGGTCCGTCGTATCGTCGGCTTTGACGGGCAGAAATGTGCCCGCCCCTACATGCAGCGTCACGAAATGTTCTTCGATGCCACGATCGCGGATTTTTTTGAGCAGATCGGGTGTGAAATGCAGCCCTGCAGTCGGGGCTGCAACAGCCCCTTCCTGACGCGCATAAACAGTCTGATAATCGCTGCGGTCGCGCTCATCTTCAGCGCGCTTGGATGCGATATAAGGCGGCAAAGGAATGTGGCCGACCGAAGCAATGGCTTCATCCAGCATCGCGCCAGAGAGGTCAAACACCAGCAGAACTTCGCCAGCGTCACCCTTCTCGGCAACGGTTGCGTCGAGTGTTCCGAGGAAGCAGCTTGAATCGGAATGGCCGAAACGGATGCGGTCGCCTTCCTTCACGCGCTTGGCAGGACGCAGGAATGCTTTCCAACGATCGGGGCCGGTACGCATGTGAAGCGTCGCGCTGACCTGCGAAATATTGCCATCGCGCTCGCGCATACCTTCAAGTTGTGCAGGAATGACTTTTGTATCGTTGAAAACGAGCGCATCGCCCGGCTGCAACAGATCAGGCAGCTCGAATACCTGTCGATCTTCGAATGGCTGACCGGGACGCACGCGCAAAAGCTTGGCGTGGTCGCGCGGTTCGGCTGGACGCAGAGCAATGCTCTCTTCCGGCAAATCGAAATCGAAAAGATCAACACGCATCATAAACCTCATCAGAGCATTTCAAATTTCAGAAATGCATCAAAGCAAGAGCGGCCCCGGCAAAACCGGAGCCGCTATATTTCTATAGAAACGACAGAATTAGATATCTGCAGCGATGCGTGCAGTTACGATCACGTCTGGATCGGTAACAGGTTCGCCGCGCTTGATCTTGTCGACATTGTCCATGCCTTCGATAACCTGACCCCATACGGAGTACTGGCGGTCAAGCCATGGAGCGTCGGTGAAGCAGATGAAGAACTGCGAGTTAGCCGAGTTCGGGTTCTGCGAACGAGCCATCGAAGCAGTGCCGCGCTTGTGCGAGGTGTTCGAGAATTCAGCCTTGAGGTCAGGCTTGTCCGAACCGCCCATGCCAGCACGCGAGCCATTGAAATGCGCGCCGCCCGTCTTGCCGAACTTCACGTCGCCGGTCTGCGCCATGAAACCGTCGATAACGCGGTGGAACACAACGCCGTCATAAGCGCCTTCGCGTGCCAGTTCCTTGATGCGTTCGACATGGCCAGGAGCCAGATCAGGGAAGAGTTCGAGAACGACATTGCCCTTGGTGGTTTCAAGAACGAGCGTGTTTTCCGGGTCTTTGTAAGCCATCGGGCCTCTCCTATTGAGCGTATCCCCAAAAGTTTGAATCATTTTTTGGGACAGGGATACGTGTTGAATTTAGAGCGCATCCCGAAAAGTGTGAAACGGTTTTCGGATAAGATGCGCATTAGAACAGATATTTAGAGCACCGATCTGTTTCAATCAGATCGAAAAGCGCTCTAAAACTCATTTCTTTTCGATCGTGGCTTTGATGATCTTGTCAGGGCTTTCCACCGAACCATTATCGGATTCACTTCCCTTTTTGATCTTATCAACCACGTCCATGCCACTGACAACCTTGCCAACAACCGTGTACTGGCCGTTCAGGAATGCGCCATCATTGAACATGATGAAGAACTGCGAGTTGGCGGAATTCGGGTCCTGGCTGCGCGCCATACCAACCGTGCCACGCACAAATGGTTCCTGCGAGAATTCAGCCGGAATGTTCGGCAGTTCAGAACCACCGGTACCAACGCGCGACGCATTGAAGCCCTTGTCAACGTTACCGAACTTCACATCACCGGTCTGAGCCATGAAGCCGGGAATCACGCGATGGAAAGCCACGCCGTTGTAAGCGCCTTCCTGAGCCAGCTTTTCAATCTGTGCGACATGCTTTGGCGCAAGGTTTGGGCTCAGCTCAATAGCGACATTGCCGTCTTTGAGCTGCAGATTGAGGATGTCAGCAGCAAAGGCCGCACCTTGAGAAAACGCAACAATGCTGGCTGCGACAAGCGCCGAACGAACGAATGACATAATCGAGAAACTCCCTGAATCAGGATTTGAATTTTGCTTCCAGCGCAGCCGCAACAGCTGCAGGAACGAAGGGCTTTATATCGCCTCCCATTGAGGCAATCTGGCGAACCAATGTGGCAGTAATCGTGCGCACAGCAGGATCGGCTGGCAGAAAGACGGTTTGCAACTCCGGCGCCATCGTTCCATTCATGCCCGCCATCTGCATTTCATAATCGAGATCGGTGCCATCGCGCAGACCACGCACCATGAGCTTGGCGCCATGCTTACGTGCAGCATCAATGACAAGGGCATCAAACGAAATCACGGAAACGCGCTTCGCCTCAGCCCCAAGCAAAGCCTTGGCGCTTGCATTGATAAGCTCGACACGTTCTTCAAAACTGAACAGCGGCTTCTTGCCCGGATGCACGCCAATAGCGACGATAACCTGATCGGCAAGACGCAGCGTGCCTTTCAGAACATCCATATGGCCATTGGTGACCGGGTCGAATGAACCCGCATAAATCGCGATCGTCATTTCTTCCAGCTAGCCTTTTCTAATCAGATTTTCAACAACAACCACAATTGAAAGAAATCAGAAACCAAGAAAACAGATGAATGCGATATGAACAACGATTTCACGAGAAGTTCACAACCGATTTACCAAGATAGGCGCAAGTTTGGTGCAACCTTTTCGCTTCTGAAGCGTATCTATAACGAAAGGATACCGCGATGATGATATTTCTTCTGGCATTATCCATGATGGTAGCAATGGCTGCATCGGCGATTGTTTTGCTTCTGGAAGAGAATGAAGCGAAGCGCCAACGCGTACGTCCCGCCGCTTTTAGTCTAAGCGCCATGCGTAAACTGAGTTCGCATTAAGTACAGTTTTGAGTTTCCAGAGATCGCCAGTTCCCTCCAGTCCTGGCATCTGAAAAAGGCCGATGGTGAACCATCGGCCTTTTTATTTGGAACATGAAATCCCCTGATACTGCTTGCATCAGGGAGTTTCCTTTATTCTTCGCCACCAGCTGCAGGTGCATCACCCTCAGCTGCGGTTTCATCAACCTCGGCAGCGCCATTCTCTTCATCGCTTTCGGTTTCCGAAATGCGCTCGACCGAGACGACCTTTTCGCCGTCAGCCGTATTGAAGATCGTGACACCTTTGGTCGAGCGTCCAGCGATACGAATGCCACCAACCGGCACGCGGATCAGCTGACCGCCATCGGAAACCAGCAGGATCTGATCGCTTGCCTCGACCGGGAAGAGCGCTACCAGCTTGCCGATTTCGTCGGTCTTCGACGTATCGGTTGCACGGATACCTTTGCCGCCACGGCCAGAAACACGGAACTCATAAGACGAGGAACGCTTGCCGTAGCCATACTCACTAACCGTGAGAACAGTCTGCTCGCGAGCCTTCAACTCCTGATAGAGCTCTTCGGAAAGATCAGCTTCCACCGCAACTTCTTCACCGACAACAACGATATCATCGGCGTCGTCTGCACCCTGTGCCCGACGTTCAGCAATCGAGCGCTTGAGATAAGCGGCACGCTGCGAAGCGTCTGCATCAACGTGATGCAGAATTGCCATCGAGATGACCTTATCGCCTTCCGCCAGATTGATACCGCGTACGCCGATCGAGTTACGACCAGCAAAGACGCGAACATCCGTGACAGGGAAGCGAATGCACTGGCCACCAGCACAGGTCAGAAGCACGTCGTCGAATTCCGTACAGGTATCGACCGAGAGGATTTCATCGCCCTCGTCTTCGAGCTTCATCGCGATCTTGCCGTTGCGGTTGACCTGAACGAAGTCCGACAGCTTGTTACGGCGAACCGTACCGCGCGTGGTCGAGAACATGACGTCGAGGTTTGCCCAGGATTCTTCATCCTCCGGCAGCGGCATGATCGTGGTAATGCGCTCGCCCTGCTGCAATGGCAGCATATTGATGAGTGCCTTGCCGCGCGACTGCGGATTACCCACTGGCAGACGCCAGACTTTTTCCTTGTAGACGATGCCGCGCGAGGAGAAGAACAGCACCGGCGTATGCGTATTGGCGACGAACAGACGGGTTACGAAATCCTCGTCCTTCGTTGCCATGCCGGAGCGGCCTTTGCCGCCACGACGCTGCGCACGATAGGTCGCCAGCGGTACACGCTTGATATAACC
Organism: Ochrobactrum sp. BTU1; assembly: GCA_018798825.1. NCBI lineage: Bacteria > Pseudomonadati > Pseudomonadota > Alphaproteobacteria > Hyphomicrobiales > Brucellaceae > Ochrobactrum > Ochrobactrum sp. BTU1. Next base: position 1,125,139 of record CP076354.1, read on the forward strand.
GGCATGGCTGACGGTGACGACCATATCTTCGCGAGCGATGAGGTCTTCATCGTCCATTTCGGCGCCGCCAAGACCAAACTCGGTACGGCGCGGCGTAGCGAACTCGTCACGAACAGCAATCATCTCTTCCTTGACGATTGTCATAACGCGAATGCGCGAGCCAAGAATCTCCAGATAATCGCGGATTTCTTCGCCGATCTTATTCAGCTCGTCCGCAACTTCATCGCGGCCAAGTGCTGTCAGGCGCTGCAAGCGAAGATCAAGAATAGCACGCGCCTGCTCTTCCGAGAGGTTATACGTGTTATCATCGTTGATCGCATGACGCGGATCATCGATAAGACGGATCAGCGGTGCCACATCGGCGGCAGGCCAACGACGTTCCATCAACTGCTCACGCGCGGTCGCCGGATCTGGCGCACGACGAATGAGAGCGATAATCTCGTCAATATTGGCAACTGCAATCGCAAGACCAACCAACACATGCGCGCGATCACGCGCCTTATTGAGCAGGAACTTGGTGCGGCGCGTTACCACTTCTTCGCGGAACGCCACGAAAGCGCGCAGCATGTCGAGAAGATTGAGCTGTTCCGGCTTGCCACCATTCAGCGCCACCATGTTGCAGCCAAACGAGGTCTGCAGCGGCGTGTAGCGATAAAGCTGGTTCAGCACGACATCGGCAACAGCATCGCGCTTGAGCTCGACTACAACGCGATAGCCATCGCGGTCCGATTCATCGCGCAGATCAGAAATGCCCTCGATACGCTTGTCGCGCACCAGTTCGGCCATTTTCTCGATCATCGAAGCCTTGTTCACCTGATACGGTATCTCGGTGATGATAATAGCTTCACGGTCGCCGCGCATTGGCTCTATCGCCACGCGACCACGCATAATAACGGAACCGCGACCCGTGCTGTAGGCCGAGTTGATGCCGGCACGCCCAAGGATAATACCACCGGTCGGGAAATCCGGACCAGGAATGATTTCCATGACTTCTTCCAGCTCAAGAGCCGGATTGTCGATCAGCGCTACGCAACCATCAATGACTTCGCCAAGATTGTGCGGCGGAATATTGGTTGCCATACCAACCGCAATACCGCCCGAACCATTGACAAGCAGGTTTGGAAAGCGGGCAGGCAGAACCATAGGTTCCCGCTCGCGGCCATCATAGTTGTCCTGAAAATCAACCGTATCCTTGTCGATATCCGACAGAAGGGATTCGGTGACTTTTTCCAGACGGCATTCGGTATAACGCATCGCCGCTGGCGGATCGCCATCGATGGAACCGAAATTGCCCTGTCCGTCCACAAGTGGATCGCGCAAGGAGAAGTCCTGCGCCATGCGCACCAAGGCGTCATAAATAGAAGAGTCGCCGTGTGGATGGTATTTACCCATCACTTCACCGATCACACCTGCCGACTTTCGGTAGGGGCGATTGTAAGCGAGGTTCATCTCGTTCATGGCGTGGAGAATACGGCGATGTACGGGCTTCAAGCCGTCGCGCACATCAGGCAGAGCACGGCTCACGATAACGCTCATTGCGTAATCGAGATAGGAGCGCTGCATCTCCTCAATAATGGAAATCGGTTCGATACCTGTAGGGCCGCTTGGGCCGCCATCCATATCTTCGGAACCGGGTGGAGGTGTTTGATCTGACACTATTCAGATATCTTTCTCAACAGAATCGATAAAGTCACTTTATAGAATAAAACGTCACAAAACGCCAATTTCGGGGCCATTTCAACCGGCGAATTTCATTCATCGAATCAATAACTTGAAAGATATTCACATAAAGATCGCGCAATGATGTTGCCTGAGCGTGCGCTTTGCGTCGACCGAGCGCCACTCATCGGCTACAATCCGTTTCACAAATCAGGCAGAGAATACCAACAAAAGGGGCGAGTTTAGCATGGGGTTCTACGATACGGTTTTCAGCGCCTTCGTCACCCTCCTCGTCACCATTGATCCGCCCGGTCTCGCGCCACTGTTTCTGGCACTCACACCCGGCATGGATCGCAACCATCGCGGACAGGTCGCGCTGCGCGCATCCATCATCGGCTTCATCGTTATGGCGCTGTTTGCGATTGCTGGCGCGCAGATACTCGGTATGTTTGGTATCAGCATCGGCGCCTTCCGTGTCGCAGGTGGCCTGCTTCTCTTCTGGATCGCTTTCGAGATGATTTTCGAAAAGCGAACCGAGCGTAAGGAAAAGAGCGCCGAGGTTGCCATTACCAAGGACCATATCCGCAACATCGCGGCATTCCCGCTGGCCATTCCGCTGATCGCAGGTCCGGGTGCTATTTCGGCTATCGTGCTGACATCAGATTCTTTTGACGGCATCGGTCCCCGTGCCGCCCTTCTCGGCGTCATAGCCGTCTGTTTGCTGATTACCTATTTCGTGTTGCTGCTCGCAGAACGCGTCGACCGGTTTCTTGGCGAAACCGGCCGTTCTATTCTGACCCGTCTGCTCGGTGTGATCCTCGCAGCACTTGCGGTTCAGTTTGTGGCAGATGGCGTTAAGACACTTATCAATGGTTAGAGTGCATCCCGAAAAGTGCGAAGCGGTTTTCAGGATGCGCTTTAAGCCGATTTCATCGCCTTCTTGCCAATCATCGCATGGCGAAGCTTGGACGAGAACCAGTCGATAACAGCGACGGCGATCAGGATCATGATGATCAGGAAGGAAACGTCCTGAAGATTGAGAACCTTGATCTGCTCAGCCAGATGCGCGCCGATGCCGCCTGCTCCAACGATACCGATGATGGTTGCCGAACGGGTGTTTGACTCAAAAAAGTAAAGCACCTGACTTCCGATCAGCGGCAGAACCTGCGGCAACACGCCGAAGCGATAGCCGTGCAGTTTGCTCCCGCCCGATGAGACAACGCCCTCGATCGGCTTCTTGTCTGCGCCTTCAATGGCTTCCGAGAACAGCTTGCCGAATGCCCCGAAATCCGAACAGGCAATTGCGAGAATACCGGCAAACGGTCCGAGACCAACAACCGACACCCAGATCAGTGCCCAGATCAGCGTATCGACGCCACGAATGGTATCGAGGAAGCGACGGATGCCGAAATGCAGGAACACATTCGGGATGATGTTCTTGGCAGCAAGAAAGCCGAATGGGAAAGCAAGAATTGCCGCGAGCAATGTGCCGAGATAGGCGATTGCCAGCGTTTCCATCATCGACCACAAATAAAGGCTGAAACGCCCACCGGACGAAGGCGGCATCATCATAAGCGTGAAATCGCCGAGGCGACCCAGGCCATTGAGAATGCGCAGCAGCGAAAAATCGAGCCAGTAGAAAGCGAACCAGACGGAAGCAATCAAAGCTACGGTTAAAATCGCCAGATTTCGCCAGGCACGCGCGTTTCCGAACAATTCGGCATGTTCTGCCCGAAGTTCCTTTTCATGCGCGTGCGCTTCACGGGAGAGACTTTGTGCAATATCGGTCATAATTCTCTCTTTTGTTTGAGCATGATCTTTTCCGAAAACCGGTTCCCACTTTTCGGGATCACGCTCCTCAACCAATACGGCCCAAAAGCGCATGGCGAATACGCTGTGTAATGAGATCGATGGCAACAATGGTTACGATAATCAAAAGCAGAATGGCGCTGACATCGCTGTAATAGAACTGACGGATCGAAGTCAGCAGTTCCTGCCCGATACCGCCCGCACCCACAAAGCCCATAACCGAAGCACCGCGCACGTTGATTTCGAAGCGCAGCAGGCCGTAGGACGCAAAATTTGCGGCTACTTGTGGAAGCACGGCGAAACGGATGACCTGAAAGCCGGAACCACCCGATGCACGAATGCCTTCCACCGGACGCACATCGATGTTCTCAACAACTTCGGAGAACAATTTGCCCAGTGCTCCCGTTGTATGAAGCATCAGCGCCAGCACACCAGCCATCGGCCCAAGACCGAAAGCGATGACGAAAAGCAGCGCGAAGACGATTTCGGGAACCGTACGCAGCAGCTCCAGACCGCGACGAACGACGAAACGCACCGTCGAATTGGGAGCCATGTTGGATGACGCCGCAAATGACGCGGCAAAAGCGATGATGCCGCCAATCAATGTTGCCAGATAGGCAATGAGCAGCGTCTCAAACAGCATCTTGAGCCAGCCGCCGAGATTCCAGTACCAGGCAGCGAGATCGCCCCAGAAATTGGCAATCGTCAGATCTGGCAGGATGCGGCCAAGATAGCTTGTAAAGCGAAAGAGATTTTCGACCAGAGTGCCCGGCCGAACATCGGCAACGACGGAGGCAGCAATGGCGACAACGACGAGCGCAAGGAGGAGCGCGATACCGTAGAGACGCCGTTTGCCGACTTCTCTCCGATAATCGGCAAGCAGGCTTTTTGCTCCGTTGCCGTCGAGTGAGGATACCGTCATGCGATCTTTCCTATAAAAATGCCCGGAACGGGTTACGTTCCGGGCACTTCAATTGTTCTAAGGATTAAGACTTGCGAGCCTTGTCGTTGAACTTGAGCATCTCGATGATTGGCTCATATTCCTTGGCTTCGGTCGCTACGAATTCCTTATCCTTGCCGTCGGAAAGAGCGTCAAAGCCAGCCTTGTCCTTGGTTGGCATATCGAGGAAGGCCTGCTTGATGTCAGCCTTGAGCTGATCTGGCAGGGTGCTGAGAACCGCAAATGGGCCTTCTGGAAGGAAGTCCGACTTGAAGATGATGCGGAAATCATCCTTCGTCATTGCCTTGCCGTTTGCATCCTTGAGAACGCCGCGGCTGACCATGCGGGTCAGGTTGGAATCGTCTTCCGAGTTCCAGGAGTTTGCAGCAGCGTCTGCGGTGCCCTGAGCGAGAGCGAGAACTGCATTTTCGTGGCTGCCAGCAAAGAAGTTCTTACCAAAGAACGTATCAACGCTATAGCCATCGCGGTTCAAGAAGAAGCGTGGCGCGTTGTTGCCCGATGTCGAGTTAGGATCGACGAGAGAAATCGCTTTGCCCTTGAGGTCATCCATCTTCTGGTAAGGGCTGTCGGCGCGAACATAAACAACCGAATAATAGCCGTTTACGCCGGTGTCATGACGCTGGTTGACGAGCGGAGTGGTTTCAACGCCAGTCATCACAGCGCGGGCGTAAGAAGCCGGGCCATAGAATGCGATCTGAATGTTGCCAGCGCGCTGACCTTCGATAACAGCCGCATAGTCGTTAGCAACGCGCAGCGTAACCTTCGTGCCGAGTTCCTTGCCGAGATAAGCTGCCAGAGGCGCATAACGGTCGGAAGTGGTCGAAGCGTTTTCAGCTGGGATCACGCCCAGAACGATTTCTGGATAATCCTTGCTCCAGTCTGCAGCCTGTGCAGTGGAAGCCATCATCGGCATGGTCAGCGTAGCGGTAAGCGCAGCAGCCGCCAGAAAGTTTCTACGGTTAAGCATAGGTATCTCCTGTTAATCCCTGATTTTGGAGCGTATTTTTTTCCGGAGCTTTGTGCGCTCAGGCGGAAAGCTGGCGCAGAACGGCTTCGGCCGACTGCGGAACTGGCATTGGCATTGTTTCAGCCTGTTCATCGGTATCGATGACGTCATCGGCTTCCATGCCGTAAAGGTCGCGTGATGCCATATCGGTCAGCATCGACGGTGTGCCGCGGAATACGATCTTGCCGGCAGACATGCCGACGAGGCGATCGCAATAGCTGCGCGCAATATCGAGCGAGTGCAGATTGCAGAGAACCGTGATGCCATATTCGCGATTGATGCGACGCAAAGCGTCCATGACGCTGCGGGTATTGCGCGGATCGAGCGATGCAATCGGCTCGTCTGCGAGAATGATGCGCGGCTGCTGAACAAGCGCACGGGCAATGGCCACGCGCTGCTGCTGACCACCCGAAAGCTCATCAGCGCGATGGGCTGCAAGATGCGCAATATCGAATTGCTGCAACGCCGAAAGAGCGATCAGACGCTCTTCATCGCTCCAGATACGCAGGAGCGACTTAGGCGTCGAAACATAGTTGAGACGCCCCATCAGAACATTGGTTAGAACATCAAGACGATCGACCAGATTGAAATGCTGGAAAATCATCGCGCATTGTGCGCGCCAATCGCGCAATCCCGAACCCTTGAGCCCGGTAACGTCGCGACCATCCCAGTGAATTGTTCCCTCTGAAGGCTCAACCAGGCGATTGATCATACGCAGCAGCGTCGACTTCCCCGCGCCCGAGCGACCAATAATTCCAACAAACGAGCCGGGCTCGATCTCGAGGTCAACACCCGAAACCGCCACCTTATCATTATAGCGGCGCGTTACGTTTTTTAGTTGAAGCATGAATTCGTCTCCATTCATGCTCACTATTGATCCGTTCAATGACACTGCAATGAACGGACCATGACGTTTGTGTAAACTTACATTCCGCTTTAAGATTTTAATTTAGGCAATTGTTTTAATGCTCATTTCCTGCAAGTGACGCAGGAAGGCATCTGTGGAAGCAGCGACTTCACCTGAATTGTCTATTATGACGACATCGTCTGCACTGTCATCGAAGCTCACTTCGCGCTTAAGTCGCAAAGCGATTTCTTCTCGACTTTCACGTCCGCGCGATGCAAGCCGCTCTGCAAGTACTTCCGGCCTAGCCGAAATGACGACCACGGACCGTTCCGAATAAAGCCTGCGGATATCGCCAAGTACACGCCGCGAGACATTGGCAATCACGACGATACCGTCGGCGATTTCATCATCAAGCGATTTAGGCAATCCATAGCTCAGGCCATGCGCCTGCCAGTGCAGCGCGAAAGCACCCTCGCCTGCGGCTTTTGTAAATGCTGCTTCATCCAAACTGTCGTGATCTTCCGTGCCCGGCATTTGCGGACGCGTGATGATCCGGCGCACAAAATGAAACCGCGTGTCGCCCGCAAGAGCCACACGCGCTGCATCCATAATCGTGTCTTTGCCGGCCCCACTGGGGCCGACAACGGCAACGAAACAGCCTTTCGGCGTATCGGATTGCATCTGCATCAAAGCACCCGTTCGCCTTCGCGCCAGACAGTGCGCACAACCGGAATTGCACCTTTCGGGCGCACGCGAACCAGATCGGCACGCTTTCCGATAGCGATTTCGCCGCGATCATCCATAGCCATGGCATCAGCCGGGTTCTTGGTTACGAGGCGGACAGCCTGTGGCAGCGCAATCGGACGCTCCCCCGAAGCAAGGCCGAAAGCCGACTGAATGAGGCTGAACGGAATGTAATCCGAGGACAGAATGTCGAGGCTGCCATTATCGACGAGATCGCGTGCAGCGATATTGCCGGAATGCGAGCCACCGCGCACAATATTGGGCGCGCCCATCAGAATGGAAAGGCCTGCACCTTTTGAGGCACTGGCTGCTTCCATCGTGGTCGGAAACTCGGCGATCCGCACACCATGGTCGAGTGATTCATCGACATGCGCGCTGGTCGCATCATCATGGCTGGCCAGCACGATGCTGCGCGCTGCTGCCAGTTCGGCAATGGCGCGACGATGTTTGGCCGAATAGGCGTCCGAATCCGCCATACGCTTCTCACAATGCACCCGGAACTCCTCATCCGTGAGCTTCATCTTGCGCATGTAATAAGTGCGATACGTATTAAGATCAACGAATTGACGCTGTCCCGGTGCATGATCCATCAGCGAAGCAAGTTTAACGCGGTCATCGCCTGCGAAAAGCTCGAATGTTTCAAGGCAATCTGCGGAGGAAACTTCGCAGCGCAGGTGCAGAAAGTGGTCTGCACGCAAGCGATTTTCGCGAACACCGCTTTCGATGGCGTCCGCAAGCATCCGCATATCCTTGCCCACGAAGTCACGGTCATAATCGGAACCAACGCGCATCGCATCGAAAACTGTCGTGATGCCCGATGCTGCAACCTGCGCATCATGCGCCTGAACCGCTGCATCGACATTCCAGCGCACCTTTGGGCGCGGCGCGTAATGGCTTTCCAGCTGATCGGTATGCAGCTCGATGAGGCCTGGAATAACATAATCGCCATCCATGTCATCGCCGCCATTGGTATTGCCCTGATCTATGGCGGCAATTTTGCCATCACGGATCAGGATAGAACCAGAAACGATCTCATCAGCAAGCACGATCTGCGCATTTTTCAGAACGGTTTCATTAGCCATTGGATAGCTCTTTCATGACCGCATTCGCATTGGCGGCCGTTTCATATTTCGAGAGGAATGCTTCGATATCGAGCGCGCGGAAATCATCGAGCGCCTGACGCAGACGATCATGGCTCCAGTCCCACCAGGCCAGTCGATCCAGACGATTGCCGGTCGCAGCGTCGAAGCGTTCACGAATGAGACGCGCCGGGACACCACCAACAATCGTATAGGGCGCCACGTCCCTGCTCACGACAGCTCCCGCACCGACAACCGCACCGTTGCCAACCGTCACACCCGGCAAGATGGTGGAGCCATGGCCAAGCCATGTGTCGTGACCGATTTTCACAGCATTGCCGCGACGCCAATCAAAGAACTCCGTCTCATCCTTTTCTTCCGGCCAGTAATCACCGGCGCGATAGGTGAAATGATGCAACGTCGGACGCCATGTCGGATGATTGGTGGCGTTGATACGCACATGGCTGGCGATATTGGAAAACTTGCCGATCTCAGCACACCAGATTTCGCAATCGATACCGAGATAGGAATAGTCGTCCAGCACAGTCTCCGACACACGGCTGCGCGCGCCGATCTCGGTATATCGACCAAGCTTGCTACCGTTTACTTCAGCCGTTTCGTGAACCAGTGGTTCTACCGAGAGCTTGGTCATGCTGCTGCCCTCGGCGAGAAAGCGGTTACGTCGATAATGCGATCAGCAACCTGTTCACGCACATCTTCATCGTGGAAAATGCCAAGCATTGCGACGCCTTGCGCCTTCTTGGCCTTGATGAGATCAACAACCACTGCCCTGTTTTTGGCATCGAGCGAAGCTGTCGGCTCATCAAGCAGCAACACGGGATGATCCGTGATGAAACCACGCGCAATATTCACGCGCTGCTGCTCACCGCCAGAGAAGGTTGCAGGTGGCAATGCCCAGAGCCGTTCCGGCAGGTTGAGCTGCGCGAGCAATTCGCTTGCACGATTGCGAGCAGCATCGCGATCAACACCACGAGCCACCAATGGCTCCGCAACGACGTCGATTGCTGCCACGCGAGGCAATGTGCGCAGGAACTGGCTGACATAACCAATCGTATCACGCCGAACAGCCAGCACTTCGCGCGGATCGGCTGTTGCCAGATCCACCATACGGTCTTCGTGACGAATGAGGATAGAGCCTGCATTCACGGCGTAATTGCCATAGACCATCTTGAGAATGGAGCTCTTACCAGCACCGGAAGGTCCGCCAAGCACGGCGCATTCGCCTGCTTCCAGATTGAAGTCCACGCCACTTACGACTGGCAACTGAATGCCACCCTGCAAATGCATCGTGAAAGTCTTCGCCAGACCCGACACGGCCAACGGAGAGGATGTTCTAACTTGTGTCATTTCTCACCTCACGCATGAAGTTTCGCTAATTTACGAACAACACGCTGCAAACATCTGTTTTAATTTACTAAACCTGCAGAATAGACGACACGAGCAGCTGCGTGTAAGGCGCTTGCGGGTCATCCAGAACGCGGTCTGTCAGGCCCTGTTCGACAATATGGCCGTCTTTCATGACCATGATGCGATGGGACAGAAGACGCGCCACTGCGAGATCGTGGGTCACGATGACAACGGAAAGGCCGAGATCGCTCACCAGACCGCGCAGCAGGTCGAGAAGACGCGCCTGCACGGACACGTCGAGACCGCCGGTCGGTTCATCCATAAAAACAAGACGCGGAGCCGTGACGAGATTGCGCGCAATCTGCAGACGCTGACGCATACCGCCGGAGAAAGCGCGGGGCTGGTCGTCGATGCGGTCAGCAGCGATTTCGACACGTCCGAGCCATTCAGTTGCCGTGTTGCGAATATTGCCATAATGGCGCTCGCCAACAGCCATCAGCCGTTCACCGACATTGGCACCCGCTGAAACGGTCATGCGCAGACCATCCGAGGGATTCTGATGCACAAAGCCCCAGTCGGTACGCATCAGAAAGCGGCGTTCAGCCTCTCCGATCTTGTAAAGATCGCGGAACTCGCCATCACGCATCCGATATTCGACACTGCCCGATGTCGGTTCCAGACGTGTTGCCAGACAGTTGAGCAAAGTCGTCTTGCCCGAACCCGATTCACCAACGATGGCCAGCACTTCGCCCGGCCACAGCGAGAAATCGATATCCGCACAACCGCGACGACTGCCATAAAACTTCGAGAGATTGCTGACTTTCAGCAGAGGTTCGACGCTCATTTCAATACTCATTTCAGGGCTCCCTTGGCTGCGGCCTCATTGTTCGCTGCCAGATGGCCAAAGTGGCCAGTCGCCTGACGATCTTCACAATAATCGGTGTCGGAGCAGACAAACATCGAGCCGCCACGGTCATCGAGCACGACTTCGTCGAGATAGACACCGCGAGCGCCACACAATGCGCAAGGCTGTTTGAATTTCTGCACCTCAAATGGATGATCCTCGAAATCGAGGCTCACGACATCCGTATAAGGCGGTACGGCATAGATGCGCTTTTCACGACCAGCACCAAAAAGCTGCAAAGCTGGCGACATATGCATCTTTGGATTGTCGAACTTGGGCGTCGGCGACGGTGCCATGACATAGCGCCCTTCGATCATCACCGGATAATCATAGGTCTTGGCGATATGGCCGTGGCGCGCGATATCTTCGTAAAGCTTCACATGCATGAGGCCATATTCGGCAAGCGCGTGCATCTTGCGCGTTTCGGTTTCACGCGGTTCCAGAAAACGCAGCGGCTCAGGAATTGGCACCTGATAGACAATCACCTGCCCTTCAGTCAGCGGATATTCCGGAATGCGGTGACGTGTCTGGATGATAGTCGCCTCACCCGTATGGGTTGTCACGGCAACATCGGCAGTTTTCTGGAAGAATGCCCGGATGGAAACGGCATTGGTCGTATCATCAGCGCCCTGATCGATAACTTTGAGCACGTCATCCTGACCGAGAATTGCCGCCGTCACCTGGACGCCGCCTGTGCCCCAGCCATAAGGCATCGGCATTTCACGGCTTGCGAACGGAACCTGATAGCCCGGAATAGCAATGGCTTTCAGGATAGCACGACGGATCATCCGCTTTGTCTGCTCGTCCAGATAGGCGAAATTGTAATTGGCTAGATCGCTCATTCTGCTGCTTCCTTGCCTGCGGCAATATTGGCTGCTGCTTCCTTGCCTGTGCCGATATTGGCTGCTGCTTCGGTTGCCAAAACTTCAGTCTCGTTGTTCGCTTGTTCATATTCCGCACGCATACGGCGGATGAGATCGAGTTCGGCCTGAAAGTCCACGTAATGGGGCAATTTCAGATGCTCAACGAAGCCCGTCGACTGCACATTGTCGGAATGGGAAATGACGAATTCTTCGTCCTGCGCGGGTGCTGTCACATCCGCATCGAATTCGCGGACACGCAGCGCCCGGTCGCAAAGCGACATCGACATGGCTTTGCGCTCGCTTTGTCCGAACACCAGACCATAGCCACGGGTGAACTGTGGTGCCTGCTTGGAAGAGCCTTTGAACTGGCTCACCATCTGGCATTCGGTCAGCTGAACACGGCCAAGCGAAACGGCAAAGCCGAGCTCAGGCACATCGAACTCAACCTCCACCTCGCCAATGCGGATTTCACCGACAAATGGATGCGTGTTGCCATAACCGCGCTGCGTGGAATAACCCAGCGCCAGCAGGAAGCCTTCATCACCGCGCGCCAAAGCCTGCAAGCGCAAATCTCGCGGCATCGGGAACGTCCACGGTTCGCGGGTAAGATCGCCCGGCTCATGCCCTTCCGGCATCGCACCGTCTTCTTCGATCATGCCGTTGACACCGAGAATATCGGTCACGCGTGGCGTTTCTTCAGGCTCAGTCGCACGCACTTCCGGCTCGGGAACACTGACATCACCCGCCAGTTCCGGATCAAGCAGACGATGCGTGTAGTCAAATGTCGGTCCCAACAGCTGCCCGCCGGGCAGATCTTTATAGGTGGCCGAAATGCGGCGTTCGATAAGCATATTCGCGGTCTCAAGGGGTAGCGAATAGCCAAAACGCGGCAAGGTTGTGCGGTAGGCACGAACCAGAAAGATTGCCTCAATCAGATCGCCCCGCGACTGGCGCACGGCAAGTGCTGCGAGTTCTCGGTCATAAAGCGAACCTTCGGCCATGACGCGATCAACGGCGAGACCCAGCTGTTCAGCAATCTGGTCAAGACGCAACGCCGGAACCGAACGGTCACCACGACGGCGATCATCAAGCAGACGGTGGGCATTGCGGATGGCGGTTTCACCGCCCTTTACAGCAACATACATGGATTAGCCCTCAATCTTTTCGACAGCATGATCTTTTCCGAAAACCGGTTCCCACTTTTCGGGATCATGCTCCAAACTTGCTATACGCGTGGTGCGGGGAAGCGCTGCGACTTTGCCGTCAGCGACGAGCACCAGATCGATACCCAGCGGAAACAACGCGCCATTCTCACGCCATTGCGCAGCAAAATCCTGCGGCAAACCATCAACAGTCAGCACAGTTTCATCCTTGATGCCCGGGCCTTTGAGGCTGAAACCCTGCCCACTCGTCAACGACGAAACTGCTAGAAAAACAGTCGTCGAACGATCCGGAAATTCAGGGTCTCCCTGCGCGAAGGAAGAAAGTGCCGGCAACGATTGCGTATCCGTTACAAGTGCGAACTGCGCTTTCGACTGATCGCCGACGATTGGTGCACCAGTATGGAATGTCAGCCATGCCGTCGCATCCTGATTGGCTGCTATTTCGGCATCGACCCAGACGCTTGCGTCGTGATCAAGAAGCGTTGCTGCGATCAGGCCAAGCTCAGGCGTAAGCGGCTTTGATGGCGCAGCCGCACTAGGCAGCGAATGGATACGACCAGGATTGGCCATTGCGTGCATGACTGCATGAAACGCCGACTGCGCTTCATTGACTGGATCAGCCAGTCCGCCTTCAAATGCAGAAGAAGAATGGAGCATCAGTTGTCTCCCCGAACCATTGTGAAGAAATCGACCTTCGTGGCAGCAGCTTCGCCGCGCCGTTTTGCATCCGCAGTATCGACACGACCACGCAATGCGTTGAGCACACTGCTTTCGATCGCATCGCGGGTAGCCTCATCGAGCCAGAGCGCATCAAACAATGCAGCCAGCTTCGCCTTTTCCTGATCACGTCCCAGCGCATAGGAATGCCCAACCGAGCCATTCGCCAGACGAACAGTTGCGCGGGTGACGGTTGCCTCGCCAACATTGAACGGAGCACCGCCACCGCCAATACGACCGCGCATCATAACCAGTCCGGTTTCAGGACCACGCAAAACTTCAAATTCAGGCTTGTCTGCCCAGTTCTGCCAGAACGTTTTCAATTCTTCGCCGCTTGCGCGAGCGAGAAGCGCCATACTGGCCTGACGTGCTGCTTGCGTTGCATCCGGCGCCAAATTGCTTCCAGCGGTGGAGCCACCTCCACTTTCAACTGTGCTGTGCCGCGTAGTATGCCCCATCGTGTTCATGAGCTTATCCGCCCTATCTAATCCGGTTGACTTGATCGCCTTAATTGTCTATTCATATAGACAACTATACAATACCAGAATGAATACACCCTGCCAATGACAGGACGATGACAATTGATGACAAAGGCGCAGATGAAAAAGAGCGGACGGATTGAGAGAAACAGCGGTGTAGCCATCTGGCGGCAGATTGCCGACGAGATACGCGGCGACATCATGGCCGGGAAACTTGCTACGGGCGCGCGTATGCCAGCCGAAATGGACCTGGCAGAACGATTTGGCGTCAATCGCCATACCGTGCGCAGCGCAATTGCGGCTCTTACGCAGGAAGGTGTATTGCGCGCGGAACAAGGACGCGGCACTTTTATCGCCAATGCAAAACGCCTTACCTACCAGATCGGGCGCCGCACTCGTATTTCGCAATCGCTGGCTTCGCAGGTACGCGACATGAAGGGCGCATTACTCGCTTCCGACACAGTGCCCGCTTCTCAAGACATAGCCGAAGCTCTTGCAATTGAGATCGGTTCACCTGTTACGCAACTGGAAACCTTACACAGTGCCGACGGACGCCCTGTGTCGCGCGCTACACTTTGGATCAGCGCCGAAAAATTTCCGGAAATCACCACGGACTATGCAGAGAGTGGTTCTGTCACCTTGGCTTTCAGAAAAGCAGGTCTTACGGATTATTTCCGCAAATCGACAATCATATCCGCCCGACATGCAGATTCTGATGATCTGAAACATTTAAAACTTTCGCCAGGCGCCATTGTGCTGACAGCCAAAGCTATCAATGTGAACACGGATGGGGAACCGATCCAATATTCGCTCACCCGGTTCTCTGCAGACAATATGGAATTCTCAATCGAGACTTATCCCGGCGATCCTCAGATGAATGACATGAGCTAGATCGTGCTGATTCAGATACTGCCAAAACCAGCCCAGAAGCTGCTTTAATCACACACTGGTGGTCTGATTCTAATATTTGCTCAGCATAAGTGTCAGCCGGGATTCAAACGACAAACTCAATCCACTAGGGCGCTGTGCGCCCTTTTTGGCGCACAAAAGTCGCTCTAACACTTTATATTTACAGCATAGTTTTACCTTAAACTGATTCAGTTTAAGGAATTATTCTGTAACTAATTCAGGCAGGAAAACGCCGATGACAGTGACTATTTTTCACAACCCTAAATGCGGCACTTCGCGCAATACGCTGGCAATCATCCGCGCCAGTGGTGAAGAACCAGTCATCATCGAATATGTACAAAACCCGCCTACACGGGAACGTCTGACAGGGCTTCTGGCGGCCATGAATGTAAAGCCGCGGGAATTGTTGCGCGAGAAAGGCACACCTTATGTCGAACTCAACTTGTCTGACCCGAAATGGAGCGATGACGCGCTGATCGACTTCATGATGGCTCATCCAATCCTGATCAATCGGCCTATTGTAGAAACACCGCTCGGCACGAGACTATGCCGCCCTTCAGAACTGGTTCTGCCTCTTCTGGAAAATCCCGTTGCTTCATTCACGAAAGAAGACGGCGAGCAGATCACATATCCGGATAGACCACGCTGATAAGCCTCTTTAGAGCGGTTTCTGTTAAAACCGAATCATTGGAACTGCTCTATCTCTTTGTTTTTACGCGCATCTTGCTCCGAAAACCGGTTCGCATTTGTGAGGATGCGCTTTAAATGCGCTCCTAGTTTGGCTTTCTTTGATTTTGGCCGCTAACAACCAATAGAAAAGGCGCTGTAAAAACAGCGCCTTATCGTGTTTATCTTATAAAGCAGATTATATCCGCTCTCAGAATGGAATTTCGTCGTCGAGATCGCGGGAGAAACCACCGCCGCCGCCACCCTGATTGGATGGGCCGGAGGAACCGAAATCACCACCGCCGCCGGAATAATCCGACATCTGGTTGCGATTGCCACCGCCACCACCGCCGAATGAGCGACCTTCGCCGCCGCCTTCACCACGGCCATCGAGCATCTGAAGCTCGCCGCGGAACTTCTGCAACACGATTTCGGTGCTGTAGCGGTCGTTTCCGTTCTGGTCCTGCCACTTGCGGGTCTGGAGCGCGCCTTCGATATAAACCTTGGCACCCTTTTTCAGATACTGCTCGGCAACCTTGGCAAGATTTTCGTTGAAAATGACAACGCTGTGCCATTCGGTACGATCCTTGCGTTCGCCGGTCTGACGGTCGCGCCAGCTTTCCGAAGTCGCAATGCGCAGATTGGCGATCTGATCACCTGAATTGAGGCGACGAATTTCAGGATCGGCACCAAGATTGCCGACCAGAATGACTTTGTTGACGCTACCAGCCATCGAAAACTTACTCCGGGTCTCGCAAGCACGCCTTCCCGCACGTCTTCATCCAGACTTCATCCAGATTTATCCAGACAAGGGGTGCTGTCCAAAATAAAGATCAGGCGCAACCATGCGCCATCACCAGAAACTCAGCAAACACTCTACAACAGCCACTCTCCATGCGCTCTCATTGGAGGGGCTATTTTAATAGTGTTCCACAGAAGTTATGTTCTTGTTTTGTTCGAAATGCAATAACTACTGACAATTTTCAGCAGATAATTCCTGAGAGAACAGAGATAAGCCCTGCCGCTCACTGTTTATTAGGCGCGCAGGGCTTGGGGTTGAGCAATGCTCTCATATCGACAGTACTTCGCCGATAAATCTAATCGGAAATCTGAGGTACGAGACCATATTTCCGCGCATGTTTTAAATTTTCTGCAATTACCTGTTTCAATCAAAAATGCATCATTCCTTGCAGATGAGGCAGCTATGACCGCAGACAATTGTGCTTTCATCAATATGAAAGCTAGGCAACGTAGTCAGGTGGACTCATGCTCCTTTACCTCCCTGTTGCGTTGGCTCGACTGACTGGGACCTCTTGTCGATATCGTTTCATCCCTTCCGATATCTCCCCATTCAGCGAGTAAATGTAGTCTGCTCCTGTCAGGAGTAACAGTCAACGCTCTTGCGTTCACATTTCGTATCGCCTATCAGAAGGCTGGTTGTTCGATCTTTGTTCTGGTGCTAAATCTGCACCGAACGATTGACCGGCCCCCTTTCCCTGGAAGGGGTTCATCCCCATATTATGGAGCGGCGCGACGTATATCGGCGCCCGAACACTCCATGACATGACCAAACAGGCAGGACGCGGAATGAGCGATCAGAAATTCATTTCCATACGTGGCGCGCGTGAACACAATCTGAAAAATGTCGACCTAGATCTACCACGCGACAAGCTGATCGTGATGACAGGCCTTTCAGGCTCCGGCAAATCATCGCTGGCCTTCGATACGATCTATGCGGAAGGTCAGCGCCGCTATGTCGAAAGCCTTTCGGCTTATGCGCGCCAGTTCCTTGAGATGATGCAGAAGCCAGATGTCGATCAGATCGACGGTCTGTCCCCTGCCATCTCCATCGAACAGAAGACGACAAGCCGCAATCCGCGCTCGACTGTCGGCACCGTTACTGAAATCTACGACTATATGCGCCTGCTTTTCGCGCGTGTGGGCGTGCCTTATTCGCCAGCCACCGGTCTGCCGATTGAGAGCCAGACAGTCAGCCAGATGGTTGATCGGGTTCTGGCATTTGAAGAAGGCACGCGTCTTTATATCCTCGCGCCTATCGTTCGCGGTCGTAAAGGCGAATACAAGAAAGAGCTGGCCGAGCTTCAGAAAAAGGGGTTTCAGCGTGTGAAGGTCGATGGCACCTTCTATGAAATCGCTGATGTTCCGGCGCTCGACAAGAAGTACAAGCACGATATTGATGTGGTCGTCGACCGTGTTGTGGTACGTGCTGATCTCTCGACCCGCCTCGCCGACAGCCTTGAAACCTGTCTCAAGCTCGCGGAAGGTCTGGCGATCGCAGAATTTGCCGACAAGCCGCTGCCGCCGGAAGAAACTGCCGGAGGTGGTGCCGCGAACAAGTCGGCCAACGAGACGCATGAACGCGTAATGTTCTCGGAAAAATTCGCTTGCCCTGTTTCCGGCTTTACAATCCCGGAAATCGAGCCGCGCCTGTTTTCCTTCAACAATCCATTTGGCGCCTGTCCGACCTGTGACGGCCTGGGAACCCAGCAGGCAATCGATCCAAACCTGATTGTTCCAGATGTGAATGCTGCCCTGAAAGATGGAGCGATTGCGCCCTGGGCTCGTTCATCTTCGCCTTATTATAATCAGACGCTCGAAGCGCTCGGCAAAGCCTATGGTTTTAAGGTCAGTGCCAAGTGGTCGGATCTTTCCGCTGAAGCACAGGACGCCATTCTCTATGGCACCAAGGGCAAGGAAATCACCTTCCAGTATGATGATGGCCTGCGTTCCTATCAGACCACCAAGGCTTTTGAAGGTGTGATTCCCAATCTCGAGCGCCGCTGGAAAGAAACCGATTCGGCATGGTCGCGTGAAGAAATCGAACGCTTCATGTCTTCGACGCCCTGCCCGGCCTGTAAAGGCTTTCGCCTGAAGCCGGAAGCGCTGGCGGTGAAGGTTGGCATGAAACATATCGGTGAAATCACCAGCATGTCGATCCGCAATGCGGATCAGTGGTTCCGCGATGTCGATGGCACATTCAACGACAAGCAGCGCGAAATTGCTGCCCGTATTCTCAAGGAAATCCGCGAACGTCTGGAATTCCTCAACGATGTTGGTCTCGATTATCTGACGCTGGCGCGAAATTCCGGCACGCTGTCGGGTGGTGAAAGCCAGCGTATTCGCCTTGCCTCACAAATCGGCTCCGGTCTGACTGGCGTGCTTTACGTGCTCGATGAGCCGTCCATTGGCTTGCATCAGCGCGACAATGCCCGCCTTCTCGACACGCTCCGTCACCTACGCGATCTCGGCAATACCGTTATCGTCGTCGAACACGATGAAGATGCGATCCTGACAGCAGACTATGTGGTCGATATCGGCCCTGCAGCTGGTGTTCATGGCGGCAAGATCATCGCGCAGGGCACGCCGAAAGACGTTATGTCCAACCCGAATTCGCTCACCGGAAAATATCTGTCGGGTGCGATGGAAGTAGCTGTTCCCGCTGAGCGCCGCAAGCTAACCAAGAACAAGCGCATCCGCGTTGTCGGCGCGCGTGGCAACAATCTGAAGGATGTTTCAGCGGATATTCCGCTTGGCACATTCACGGCAGTTACAGGCGTATCCGGTGGTGGCAAGTCCACCTTCCTGATCGAAACGCTGTTCAAGGCCGCTTCGCGCCGTATCATGGGCTCGCGCGAACATCCAGCGGAGCATGACCGCATCGAAGGACTGGAATTCCTCGATAAAGTCATCGACATCGATCAGTCGCCGATTGGCCGCACGCCGCGTTCCAACCCGGCGACCTATACCGGCGCGTTTACACCGATGCGCGATTGGTTCGCTGGTCTGCCGGAAGCCAAGGCTCGCGGTTATCAACCGGGACGCTTCTCGTTCAACGTGAAGGGTGGTCGCTGCGAGGCCTGCCAAGGCGATGGCGTCATCAAGATTGAGATGCACTTCCTGCCGGATGTCTATGTCACCTGTGACGTCTGTCACGGCAAGCGCTACAACCGCGAAACGCTGGAAGTGCAGTTCAAAGGCAAATCGATTGCCGATGTTCTCGACATGACGGTTGAGGAAGGCGCTGAGTTCTTCTCCGCAGTTCCAGCCGTGCGTGACAAGCTTGAAACGCTGGTGAAGGTTGGCCTCGGCTATATCAAGGTCGGTCAGCAGGCAACGACACTTTCGGGTGGTGAAGCGCAGCGCGTGAAACTCGCCAAGGAACTGTCGCGCCGCGCAACGGGTCGCACACTCTATATTCTTGACGAGCCGACGACCGGCCTGCACTTCCACGACGTTGCAAAGCTTCTCGAAGTGCTGCACGAGCTGGTCGAACAGGGCAATACGGTTGTGGTCATCGAGCACAATCTCGAAGTCATTAAGACTGCCGACTGGGTTATCGATCTTGGTCCGGAAGGTGGTGATGGCGGCGGCGAGATCGTGGCCGTTGGACGTCCGGAAGACATCGTGAAGGAAAAGCGCTCTTATACAGGCCAGTTCCTGAAAGAACTGCTGGAGCGGCGCCCAAAGGGCAAAGCAGAAGCTGCTGAATAAGTGTATATATCAGAGCCGGGCCCTAGTGCCCGGCTTTTTGCTATTCAACAAATCCCACAATCGGGCCATATCCGCCATGCCACGAGATATCGTTTCTCCCCATGGCTGGATTGTAAATTCCGGCACCGCCACCACCGTCGAGGAACAGTGAGTTCGCGCATTTCAGCTCGTCTCGAAACAGTGACGCGAAATCATAGAAATTCACCGCATCTTCGCTGATGGCAAAGCGGATGGTCTCATCGGCGCAAACACCAACGCCGCTTCTACGGGTCCGGTCCGTCGATCCTTTGATCAGAATCGGATTGAGCTTGTTCTGAATGACCAACATCGGTCCGGATTGAGTCGCAAAGCGCGCCTGCGGCCGACGTTTCAAAAACCTGTCAGTCGCAACAATGCCGGCGCTGTCATCACTAAAATAGAAAACACCATTGGGCTTTTTATAGAAGTTCGGAATTGGGCCAGACGCGCGCTGAGGCACTTTCGTATCGGCCGCAACCAGTTCCTGCCCGTCCTCGACAAAAAGCCCCATAGGCGCGAAATTTTCCCTGTACATTCCCGCGTTAAACGCGAACGACAGCGTTTTGCCTTGTGCAGCCACAGCATCCGCAACTTTCGAGAAATTGCGATAAGGCTCGCCATCTGCGCCCTTCCAGAACAGACGCAGGTTTTCTTTAGCCTTCACCGTGCAGATGATGAATTTGGTGTCCTGAAAGACCTGCTCGTCACAGCTTTCCGCCTGCGCGGATTGGATACCCAAAAGCAGCCCTGCAAAGCCAATAACCGGGAGAGCCATACTCATTTTACGAAAGCGCATCGCGAAACCTCCCAATTAAAACCATAGACCGTAGAAATGAAAAAAGCCCGGTCAAACCGGGCCTTCTCGCATAACTGATCGCGATCATGCCGCGCCAGTTCATAAGGATTAGCCGTTAACGGCATCCTTCAGGCCCTTGCCAGCCGAGAACTTCGGCACGTTGCGGGCAGGAATAGCAACTTCCATACCGGTCGAAGGGTTCCGGCCAGTCGAAGCTGCGCGATGCGAAACGGAGAAAACGCCGAAGCCTGGCAGGCGTACTTCTTCGCCAGCCTTGAGAGCACCGGTGACAGCTGCGAGTACAGCGTCAACAGCAGTTCCTGCGTCGGCCTTAGTCAAACCGCCCTTTTCCGCTACTGCGGCGACCAATTCGTTCTTGTTCATAGGCATTTCCTTTCTTTATCTGCCGACGCGATTTACGCGAACGGATTGGGTGCAGTTTATTCAAATCGGTTGACAAACCAAGCCTGTCAACACGAAAAAACCCCGGAAAACCGGGGTTAAACACAGAAATGCCGGGAATTTAGCCCGGCATTGTATGCTTATTAGCCACTAGCAATGACTAATGTGCAGTTGAAACACCTGCATCGTCGTCCACAGGAGCGGATGCAACAGGCGTTTCAGGCTCTGTCCACTCGATCGGCTGCGGCTCACGAACCAGTGCATGTTTCAGCACTTCACCGACTCGCGACACTGGAACGATCTCAAGATTGTTCTTCACATTGTCCGGAATATCCGCCAGATCCTTGGCGTTTTCTTCCGGGATCAGAACCTTCTTGATGCCGCCACGCAATGCAGCAAGCAGCTTTTCCTTGAGACCACCGATAGGAAGCACACGGCCACGCAACGTCACTTCACCGGTCATCGCAACGTCCTTACGAACCGGAATACCGGTCATAACAGAGACAATTGCCGTGACCATGGCGATACCAGCCGACGGACCATCCTTTGGTGTCGCACCTTCCGGTACGTGAACGTGGATGTCGCGCTTGTCGAACAACGGAGGCTCGATGCCGAAATCAACCGCACGCGAGCGAACATAAGATGCCGCCGCAGAAATCGATTCCTTCATCACATCACGGAGATTACCCGTGACAGTCATACGGCCCTTACCAGGCATCATGACACCTTCGATGGTCAGCAATTCGCCGCCCACTTCAGTCCATGCCAAGCCCGTGACGACACCGACCTGATCTTCGCCATCAATCTGACCATAACGGAAGCGCTCGACACCGAGATAATCGGAGAGGTTCTTGTCAGTGATCTTCACCGACTTCTTCTTCGACTTCAGAATCTCGGTCACGGCCTTACGTGCCAGAGTCATCATCTCACGTTCAAGGCTACGAACACCGGCTTCACGCGTGTAAAGACGGATAACGTTACGCAGCGCATCGTCCGTGACCGAAAACTCCTTCGGCTGCAGAGCATGATCCTTGATCGCCTTTGGCAGCAGGTGCCGTTTGGCAATCTCGAGCTTTTCATCTTCGGTGTAACCGGCAATACGGATGACTTCCATACGGTCCAGAAGCGGACCGGGAATGTTCAGCGTATTGGCAGTCGTTACGAACATGACGTTCGACAGATCATATTCAACCTCAAGGTAGTGATCCATGAAGGTTGAGTTCTGTTCTGGGTCCAGTACCTCAAGCATTGCCGATGACGGATCACCGCGGAAATCCTGGCCCATCTTGTCGATTTCATCGAGCAGGAAGAGCGGGTTAGACTTCTTCGCCTTCTTCATCGACTGGATGACCTTGCCGGGCATCGAGCCAATATAGGTGCGGCGATGACCGCGGATTTCAGCCTCGTCACGCACGCCGCCGAGCGACATACGGACATATTCACGGCCGGTAGCCTTGGCAATCGAACGTGCAAGCGAGGTCTTACCAACGCCGGGAGGTCCAACGAGGCAGAGGATCGGACCCTTGATCTTGGTCGAGCGAGCCTGCACCGCGAGATACTCGACAATGCGCTCCTTGACCTTTTCCAGACCAAAGTGATCGTCACCGAGTACGCCTTCGGCAAAGTTCAGATCCTGCTTGATCTTCGACTTCTTGCCCCAAGGAATAGACAGCAGCCAGTCGAGATAGTTACGAACAACAGTCGCTTCCGCCGACATCGGGCTCATGCTGCGCAGCTTCTTCAGCTCAGCCTGTGCCTTTTCGCGAGCTTCCTTGGAAAGCTTGGTCTTGTTGATGCGTTCTTCGAGTTCAGCCGCTTCATCGCGACCATCCTCACCATCACCAAGTTCCTTCTGGATCGCCTTCATCTGTTCGTTGAGATAATATTCGCGCTGCGTCTTTTCCATCTGGCGCTTGACGCGGCCACGGATGCGCTTCTCAACCTGCAGAACCGAAATCTCGGATTCCATGAAGGCAAGTGCCTTCTCAAGACGCTCACGCACCGAGAGAATCGACAGCATTTCCTGCTTTTCAGGAATCTTGATCGCAAGATGTGAAGCAACCGTATCGGCGAGCTTGGAATAGTCGTCGATCTGGCTGGCAGCACCAACCACTTCCGGCGAAATCTTCTTGTTCAGCTTGACGTAGTTTTCGAAGTCGGAAACCACCGAGCGGGCCAGAGCCTCAACTTCAACCGCATCTTCTTCCGGCTCAGGCAGAGCCGTTGCGTAAGCTTCGTGATAATCCTCACGATCGGTAAACTTGGAAACCTTGGCGCGCGCAGTGCCTTCGACGAGAACCTTTACGGTACCGTCTGGCAGCTTGAGAAGCTGCAGCACATTGGCGATCGTGCCGATTTCATAGATTGCATCCGGTGCCGGATCGTCGTCAGCCGCATTCTTCTGCGTTGCGAGCAGAATCTGCTTGTCGACACCCATCACTTCTTCAAGCGCTTTGATCGACTTTTCGCGTCCAACAAACAGCGGAACAATCATATGGGGGAAGACTACGATATCGCGCAACGGCAGAACGGCAAACAGCCCGTCTTCGCCACCCGCTGGGGTCTTCTGTTCAATACCCGTCATTATTCAGTCCTTTCTCAGGTCATTCGACCCGATTGCCACAGGCTGTGGCCCCTTTCATTATGAGGCAGTCCACAACCAGTGCTTCGGTCCATAATTGGAGTGTCGAACTCCTTAATTCAAGCTGCTTTAAGGGGCAGCATTCATAGAATCGTCATCTATCCTGCGCCGTCACGGGAATTTGTACAATAACAAGCGCTCGTTGTATTCAGCATCAGCCAAGACATAGACAAGAAAAAGGCCGCTTGCGCGGCCTTTTACAAAAGTTCTCGCAATCGTCAGGCCGACGCATTGCCCTTTTCTTCCTGCCGCTCAGCATAGATATAGAGCGGACGAGCGCTGCCATCCACAACATCGCCGGAAATGACCACTTCCTGCACGCCTTCCAGCGTTGGAAGCTCGAACATCGTGTCGAGCAGGATCTTTTCCATGATCGAGCGCAGGCCGCGAGCGCCGGTCTTGCGTTCAACTGCCTTGTTGGCAATCGCGCGCAGAGCGTCGTCGTGGAAGCTCAGCTCGACACTTTCCATGTCGAACAGACGCTGATACTGCTTCACGAGCGCGTTCTTTGGCTCGGTCAGGATCTGTACCAGTGCATCGACATCCAGATCTTCCAGAGTGGCGATAACAGGCAGACGACCGACGAATTCCGGAATGAGACCGAATTTCAGCAGATCTTCCGGTTCCAGTTCCTTGAACACGTCACCGATACGACGCTCATCAACCGACTTCACGTTTGCACCGAAACCAATCGATGTCTTCTCACCGCGTGCCGAGATGATCTTGTCGAGACCAGCAAAAGCGCCACCGCAGATGAACAAGATGTTCGTCGTATCCACCTGCAGGAATTCCTGCTGCGGATGCTTGCGACCGCCCTGCGGCGGTACGGAAGCAACGGTGCCTTCCATGATCTTCAGAAGCGCCTGCTGAACGCCTTCGCCCGACACGTCGCGGGTGATCGAAGGATTGTCCGACTTGCGGCTGATCTTATCGACTTCGTCGATGTAAACGATGCCGCGCTGTGCGCGTTCAACGTTGTAATCAGCCGACTGAAGCAGCTTCAGAATGATGTTTTCGACGTCTTCACCGACATAGCCGGCTTCTGTGAGCGTCGTGGCATCAGCCATGGTGAACGGAACATCGATAATGCGTGCGAGTGTCTGGGCAAGATAGGTCTTGCCGCAACCCGTAGGGCCGACCAACAGAATGTTGGACTTCGCCAGTTCGATGTCGCTGCTCTTCGTCTGATGTGCGAGACGCTTGTAGTGATTGTGCACGGCTACAGCGAGAACGCGCTTGGCGCCCTTCTGGCCGATGACATAATCGTCAAGAACGTCCATAATTTCCTGCGGCGTAGGTACACCTTCGCGCGACTTCACCATCGAGGTTTTGTTTTCCTCGCGGATGATGTCCATGCAAAGTTCGACGCACTCGTCGCAGATAAATACGGTCGGGCCTGCAATCAGCTTACGAACTTCATGCTGGCTTTTGCCACAGAACGAGCAATAAAGCGTATTCTTTGAATCGCCGCCGCTGTTGCTGACTTTGCTCATTGCAGTTTCCTTTCAATTGACCGAATTGAACGCAATTCCGAGATGCGCCCACTTCAATCGTTTCTTCCGGTTCGGATCCAATTGAGGGAACAATACACCGCCGCCTCAATGGTCATATCAGCAGTCAAAACGCACTGCTTACATTCTCTGGATTCCAGTCACCGCAGGCTTCCCGACCGAAGAAGCCTGTTTTGGCGACTTTTGCAGAACCTTAGGCGGGGAACAATTGAAAAATCGCCATTCCTGCCAGTTTCTGCACAATCTGAGCGATTTTAGCGCCCTGAACCCCAACAGATGCTTAACGCCACTCGTTAACCTTCAGGTACGAACAACAAATAAGCCGCTTTTGTGGCAAAGAGCACCAAAATATGGAGAGGCAGTCAAACTGCCTCCCCAAAATTACTTGGCTTCTTCAGTGCCTGCGTCGCGCGATTCGATCACCTTATCGATCAAACCGAACTCGAGAGCTTCCTGTGCGGTCATGAAATGATCGCGATCAAGGGTACGCTCAATCGTCTCATAATCGCGACCGGTGTGCTTGACGTAGGTTTCGTTCAGACGGCGCTTCATCTTGATGATGTCCTGCGCATGACGCTCGATATCCGACGCCTGCCCCTGGAAGCCACCCGAAGGCTGGTGAACCATGATGCGGGCATTTGGCAACGCATAACGCTGGCCAGTAGCGCCTGCAGTCAGAAGCAGCGAGCCCATGGAAGCAGCCTGGCCCATGCAGAGCGTGGAAACAGGAGGCTTGATGAACTGCATCGTGTCGTAGATCGCCATGCCGGACGTAACAACGCCACCTGGCGAATTGATGTACATGTTGATCTCTTTCTTCGGGTTTTCAGACTCGAGGAAGAGCAACTGCGCGCAAATCAGCATCGACATGCCATCTTCGACAGGACCGTTGACGAAGATGATGCGTTCTTTCAGCAAGCGCGAGAAGATATCATAGGCCCGCTCGCCACGGTTGGTCTGCTCGACCACCATCGGCACGAGGTTCATGACGGTTTCAATGGGATCTCTCATAATGGGCCTCTGCATATTTATGGCGAATATGAATCGTACGGATGTTCCATACATAGGGCTTTGCAGCCCTGTTCCGCAAGATGCCGATCAATCCCAGTCGGAATCCTGTTCGACAGGCTTAATGCCGCGTTTCTCATCGAGCATTTTGCGTGCCGTTTCAGTCAGGCGTGCCTGAATACGAACAGAGCCATCTTCCAGATCTTCGCGCTTCACGTCGCTGCCATGCTGGTACATCCAGTCGAGGATACGAAGCTCCGACGGAGAAAGCACAACATCAACAGTACCAAGCGCGCCTGCAATGCGGGTCTCGATCAAAGAAAGCAACCTGTCAACGCCTTCTCCGGTCCAAGCTGAAAGCGGGATCGGACGTCCCTCCTCGCTGCCTGCAGCAGCCAGACGGGAAGCCGCTTCACGGCCAGCTTCGTCCAGATTGTCGATCTTGTTCCATATCTGGATCACGCGCTTATGATCATGCGGCTCGACGTCGAGACCAGCCAGAATGCTTTCGACATCCTCAGCCTGTGCTGCATTGTCGGGATCGGAAATGTCGCGCACATGCAGAATCAGATCGGCCTCAACCACTTCTTCCAGTGTCGCACGGAATGCAGCAACCAGATGGTGCGGAAGGTTCGAAATGAAACCCACAGTATCCGACAGAATAACCGTCTCGCCATGCGGCAAACGAATACGACGCAATGTCGGGTCGAGCGTGGCAAACAGCATATCTTCCGCCAGCACATCCGCGCCCGTCATACGATTGAACAGCGTTGATTTGCCCGCATTCGTATAACCAACGAGCGCGACAACCGGATGCGGCACCTTGCGGCGCTTCTGCCGGTGCAGCGTACGCGTACGCACAACCGTTTCAAGCTCGCGCTTGATCTTCAAAATCTTGTCTTGAAGCATACGTCTGTCGGCTTCGATCTGCGTTTCACCCGGACCACCGAGGAAGCCGCTACCGCCGCGCTGACGCTCAAGGTGGGTCCAGCTTCGTACCAGACGGCCCTTCTGATAGTTCAGATGCGCAAGCTCAACCTGCAACGCACCTTCCTTGGTGCGCGCTCTCTCGCCGAAAATCTCGAGAATGAGGCCGGTACGGTCAATAACCTTGACGTTCCACTCTTTTTCAAGATTGCGCTGCTGCACAGGCGTCAGCGCATGATCAACGATAACAAGACCAATCGCCTTTTCTTTGACTACTTCAGCAACAGCCTCAACCTTGCCGGTTCCCAGAAGGGTCGCAGGCCTCGGCTGATTGACGATCACGTTTTCGGCATGGGCAATTTCAAGATTGATCGCACGCGCAAGACCGACGGCTTCTTCCAGCCGCGCTTCATTGGAGCGCTGGAACTGGGGTCTCTCGCCTTCTTCACTTGCAGTGCTTGTATTGTGCCGCTCTGGCAAAATTGGAACGATAACCGCCGCTCTTGTGGGTTCTGGTTCAGACACACCAAATCCCTTGTTTTCATCGGCAGGCGATACGTTCTTACCCTTGAATTTCGACAAATAAACTTACTCCGGGATACGGAAACGAACTATCCAGCAGATAGGTCTCCGCACTTGCGGTTTCAAACAGAAGACGCCCCGGCTAATCAAATCATGATCCATATTGCCCAAATCGGGCGTGGATCGGAATCGAAAAAACTGGAGCGGTGTGACAGTTTCAAGAGATCACCACGCTCCAGCATAAAACTGGTCAGTTATAAACTGATAAGCGTCAGACTTCCTCACCCTCGAACATCTGTACCGGCTGGCTCGGCATGATGGTCGAAATTGCATGCTTGTAAACAAGCTGCGAATGACCATCGCGACGCAGCAATACGCAGAAATTGTCAAAGGACGTCACGATACCCGTGAGCTTCACGCCATTAATAAGGAAGATGGTCAGTGAAATTTTCTGCTTGCGTACAGAATTGAGGAAAAGGTCTTGAAGATTTTGCGATCGTTCAGCCATTGTTTTTATTCCTTTAATCGATCAGCAGTTTGTTCGTTTAATGCCAGACGAACACGCGCACACACATAAATCAAGCACCCGGATTGCGCAAAGCCTGGCACTGATCGCAATTGCTGTGGAAAGACAACTGCTTCGCTCTTTAGCTTCGGTTAACAGGATGGGAATCTTTGCGCAACCAGCAAATTCAAATGCAGGTAAGCAATTCTTTCTAGGCACCAACGGATGAGCACTGATTTTGCTCGAAAGAAAGTGGCTCACCAAGCAGCGGTCTCACGCGGTCAATTGCCCACATATAGAAGCTTCCCGGTTGCATCGAGACGACTTCCTTATGCTTCTTATGGATATGAAAGCCAATGAAATCAGGATGTTTGGTAGGTTCAATCCCATAAGCCGGATCGTAAATCCGCGTCGCTTCCTTACCGACCCAGTAATAGAAATTCTCCTGCGGAGCTGCATTTCTGAAGATGCCATACTTGCGCGCCAGCCGGGATATGCCGTCATTTCCAAAAATAGTGATTCCAATGGCGGCGGGCGTAACTTCCTTACCGATCACGCGATAATAAAGCGGGCGCAGCTTTCCACGTCGCAATCCAAGCCAACGCGGCAACGGATAGCTGGCAGCCACATAAGCTTCAAATTCGCGGATAATCGGATGGTCATGCGGCAGATAAAGCGCGGATACGCCAACACGGAAGCGATTCTCGCGCGCGAGATATGGCTTTGACGGGTCGGGGTGAAACTGCTTGAGCAGGTAAACATCCGTATCGAGCCACACACCCTGCTTATGCTTCATCAGCATTATACGGAAAATATCGCTGAACTGAACGATCGTCGTCCGGCTGTGGAAATTCGGATAGCCGGGATCAAGACGCTTAAACACCAACTCAGGCAGAATGCTGCTGGCATCGTGCAGTTCGACGCCCGCTGGCACGTTCTCGATAGGCGCGTATGAAAACAGCTTCACACGCTGACCGGTCATCACCATCGATGCCAGACAGATGCGATCAACATCGCGCAGCCGCGGCCCATACCAGAAAGTGCAGATATCCATGAATGACACCGAGGAAGAAGAACTGCGGCATCATATAAAGATCAGCTAATAAAATAGATACATCAAATTGCTAGCTAGAAGAACTCGAGGCTTACGCGGAACATTTGCTCCACATGCTTGATAGCATCGGCGGTCGCAAAGATCACAACACGGTCTTTCGGCTTGATGCGAACATTGCCATTGGGCTGGATAACCTGACCGTCGCGATAGATTGCGCCGATTCGCAGGCCTTCCGGCAGATCGAGATCGCGCAGAGGCGCACCGACCAGCGACGACGTCTCAAGCGCTTCCGCCTCAATGATTTCCGCCATGTCCCGATAGACACTATAGACGGCACGGATACGACCACGCCGGACATGCTGCAATATCTTCGATACGGTAACGGCTTTCGGATTGATATAGGCGTCAATCCCCACCATGTGGGTAAAATCCTGATACGCAACCGTATTGATCAAAGCCATATTGGCCTTACAGCCAAGGCGCTTGGCCATGATACTGGAGAGGATATTGACCTGATCCTGATTGGTCAGCGCCACAAAAAGATCGGCGTCCTCGATATCGGCTTCCTGCAAAAGTGCCTGGTCAAGCGCACTGCCATGCAGAACCATGGTCCGGTTGAGCTGGTCGGCAATCGCGAAGGCGCGCTCGTGCTCGCTCTCGATCATCTTGATGCGCGTCTGCCACTTACGCTCTTCAATTGCCTTGGCGACATAAAGCCCGATATTACCACCGCCTGCGATAACAATACGATGCGCTTCCGGCTTCTCATGCCCGAACAATGACAGCGTTCTGCGGACCTGCTCACGGGTCGTGACGACATAGGCAAGATCACCGGCATGTAGTTGATCGTTGGAGCGTGGAATAAACAGGCTACCATTGCGCACAACGCCCACGACTGTCGCAGCCAGTCCAGGAAAAAGGTCGGACAGCTGTTTCAGCGGCGTATTGATAACCGGGCATTCTTCCAGACATTCGATGGCGAGACCGATGATCTTATCATCGGCAAATCGCAGCACATCGGTCGCGCCCTGTAAGGCGATGCGCCGCAAAACCACTTCACCGACCTCAAGCTCCGGCGAGATAATCACATCAATGGGCAGGTTTTCGCGCAGGAACAGGTCCTGATATTCAGCTTTGAGATAAGACTGTGCGCGAATGCGGGCAATCTTGGTCGGCACATTGAAAACCGAATGCGCCACCTGACAGGCCACCATGTTGACTTCGTCAGACAGCGTCACCGCAATAATCATATCGGCTTCGTTGGCACCGGCGGCCGCGAGCACATCTGGTTGCGAGCCATGGCCGACGAAGCCACGCACATCCAGCGTGTCACGGACAATCTCGATATGGCGCGCGGACGTATCAATGACGGAGACGTCATTTTCTTCGGCAGCAAGCCGCTCGGCAATACCATAGCCGACCTGCCCTGCTCCGCATACGATTACACGCATATCATCCCGCCTACTTGAATATTAAACGCCGAGCGACTTCAGCTTGCGATGCAATGCCGAGCGTTCCATGCCGACAAATTCAGCCGTACGCGAGATATTGCCACCAAAGCGATTGATCTGCGCGATGAGATATTCCTTCTCGAAACGCTCGCGCGCCTCACGCAACGGCAATGCCATGATGTGCTGATCGGATTCAGTCGGCGCGCGCGGCAGCGTGTCGCCAATTTCTGCAGGCAGAAGATCAGCGGTTACAGGTGCTTCCGGATCATCGCCACGCGCCAGAATCATCAGGCGTTCAACATTGTTGCGCAGCTGGCGAATATTGCCCGGCCAGCTATGCGCCTGCAGAACTGCCATGGCGTCAGATCCGATTTTGCGCGGCTTGATACCGGCTTGTTCGGCAATCTGAGTCATGAAATATTCGACCAGCGATGGAATGTCTTCGCGGCGCGCTGCAAGCGGTGGCACATGCACAGGCACCACAGAAAGGCGATGGAAAAGGTCTTCGCGGAAAGTACCCTCGGCAATCATGCCTTCAAGGTTCTGTGCCGTAGAGGAAATGATGCGGACATCCACCTTTACGCGCTTGGTTCCGCCAACGCGTTCAAACTGCTGATCGACGAGAACGCGTAAAATCTTGTTCTGCGTTTCGCGCGGCATGTCGGCGACTTCATCAAGATAAAGAATGCCGCCATGCGCTTCTTCAAGCGCACCGACCTTGCGTTCACCACCATCCATTTCAGTGCCGAAAAGCTCAATTTCCATACGCTCTGGCGTAATGGTTG
Source organism: Ochrobactrum sp. BTU1 (assembly GCA_018798825.1). NCBI lineage: Bacteria > Pseudomonadati > Pseudomonadota > Alphaproteobacteria > Hyphomicrobiales > Brucellaceae > Ochrobactrum > Ochrobactrum sp. BTU1. The sequence continues at coordinate 1,156,445 of CP076354.1, forward strand.
CAGCATTGACGGTCACGAATGGGCCATTGGCGCGGCTCGATTGCGCATGAATGGCGCGTGCCGCGAGTTCTTTACCTGCACCCGAAGGGCCGGTAATCATGATGCGGCTATTGGTTGGTGCAACGCGCTCGATAGTCTGGCGCAGCTGGTTGATCGCAAGTGACGCGCCAATGAGTTCCATACTGTTGCCGCCGCGCTTGCGCAGATTTGAAACCTCACGCTTCAGCTTCGACGTTTCCAGCGCACGTTCGGCAACCAGAATGAGACGATCCGCCTTGAACGGCTTTTCAATGAAATCATAAGCACCGCGACGGATCGCAGACACAGCCGTTTCAATATTGCCGTGACCGGAAATCATCACCACTGGCAGATCGGGATGCTGCTTCTTGATTTCATCGAGCAGCGCAAGACCATCAAGGCGGCTGCCCTGCAACCAGATATCGAGAAACACCAAACGTGGCACGCGATCATCAATCGCCGCAAGCGCACTATCGGCATCAAAGGCTGTGCGGGTTTCATAGCCTTCGTCGCTGAGGATACCTGCAACGAGTTCCCGAATATCCGCTTCGTCATCAACTACAAGAATATCGGCTGCCATATCAGTTCACCTGTCCAATTATCTCGTTTCCGGGATTTCCCTCTTCCACACCGGATGGACCGGCGGAAACCTCAGGAAAGATCATACGTATCATTGCGCCACGTCCTCCGTGGAAATCTGCTGGCGCATCATGCAATTCCAAATGTCCACCATGGTCTTCCACGATCTTGCGGACGATCGCGAGGCCAAGACCCGTGCCTTTTTCTCGCGTCGTCATATAAGGCTCCAGGAGCTTCTGACGATCATCACCCGGCAGACCTTTGCCGTTATCGATGACATCGACGATCAGGTTCCCGTCCGCCTTCATTGAGCGCACAAGAATATGCCCCTCGCCGCGCTCTTCCTTGGGAACAGCATCAATTGCTTCACTGGCATTCTTGATGACGTTGCCAAATGCCTGACCGAGCAAGCGGCTATCAAACGAACCAATCAGCTTTTCAGAACCATATTCATTGGCGAACTGAATATCCTGACGGCTGACTTCAATGAGGAACGATGCTTCCCGCAGCGCCTCGCGCATATCCATGGCCTTCATTTCAGGCTTGGGCATACGCGCAAAAGCGGAGAATTCATCGACCATACGGCCAATATCGCCAACCTGACGAATGATCGTATCGGTGCATTGATCGAAGACTTCGCGATCCTCGGTAATCACTTTGCCATAACGACGACGAATGCGTTCAGCCGAAAGCTGGATCGGTGTGAGCGGGTTTTTGATCTCATGTGCAATGCGGCGCGCAACATCAGCCCATGCAGACGAACGCTGTGCCTGAACGAGATCGGTAATGTCATCAACGGTGACGACATAAGAGTGATCGTCGGATTCCGCATCCTCAACAGTTACCTGCACGTTGAAGGTACGCGCAACACCGCCACGAGTCATGCTGACCTGCTCGCGATGAACAGTGCGACCCGTCGTGCGGGCAACTTCAAAGGCCTGTCCGATTTCAGGAGCAATGCTGCTTAGGCTCTTGCCAATTGCATCCTCTGAGCTGACCCCGAACATATGCTCGGCAGAACGGTTGAGGATCGAAATCGAGCCATCCGTTTCGATGCCGATAACACCGGCTGTAACGCCTGAAAGCACGGCTTCGGAGAAGCGACGGCGTTCATCGATCTGGTCTTTGGCAGACAGAAGTTCGTTACGCTGGCTCTTAAGCTCGGCGACCATGTTGTTGAAGGTGCCCGAAAGCGCACCAACGTCACCATCCGACGAGCGTACCGGCACAGAAATATCGAGATTGCCAGCAGCCACATCATCAGCAGCACCAATCAGCAGCCTGATCGGGCGCACCAGACGGTCAGCAACGGCAATACCGGTCCAAATAGCCGACAACAGAACAATGAGAGTCAGACCAAAATAGAGAAGCGCAAAAGCGATCTGGGTCGGGATGCGCGTAGCATCCATCTCCTGATAGCGTTCTGTGTTGGCTTTCATCAGACGCATTGCGTCCAATATCTGCTGATCGATAGCCCGAACCGTATAAAGATACAGATCCGGTATTTCGCGCATCTTAATAACAGCGCCGACGAAGTTCAGATCACCCGGGGGGATGATAACCGGCTTACCGTCAGAGGCTGTTTGCAGAGCATCTTCGGTAGGCGGTGGAAGACGTGTTTCCACACCAGTTTCGCTTTTAACGATAACGGTGCCGTCTTCACGAACCAGAAATGCACCGAGCAGCCCGCGGCCGCCGGCTTGGAGCGTCATATAGCGAATGAACCCGCCCCTATCGAGACTGTAAAGCGTGCGTTGAGCATCCAGCTCCTGCAGCATCGAAAAAGACGTGCTCTGCAAGTTAAGTGCCGTGTCGCGGAGATAGGAGTCGGCCAAACTCTGCGACGAACTCACGATATCGCGTGTATTCGTATCAAACCACCGATCAAGTCCGAGATTAAGCGTCACGGAAGCGACAATTGCCACCACGATTGCCGGAACGGCCGCAATCAATGAGAACAGCGCGACGATGCGGACATGCAGACGAGAAGCTGCTTTTCCCGATCTGCGAGCCGATACGATACGGAAAATCTCGCGGCAAATCAGCAGGATAAGAAAAACAATTAGCGCAACATTGACGATAACCAACGCAATCGTCACGTTGCGATCAGGCGTGATTGGCGTGATACCGATGAGGATGGCAAAAGAAATTGACGCTGTAACCAGCGCCAACACAACGGTAATAATACCGGGCAATGCAAGAAGCCTGCGCCCCTCACCGCCTTGCGATGATCGCCCCACCTTATCCATATCCGTCGTCAGATTCGCTGTATTCATGTTAACCATGTTACCCAATAGCGTTGCATCTATGCAACGCATTGTGGCGAAAATGCAACGATTGTTTACAGCTTAGATAGGGTTTCGCGAAACTGTGAGCGGCTTATTGCCCATTTTCTTACTGCTTAGCACCCCGATAGATATTCACGCCAAGCTCTCTGATCTTCTTACGCAGCGTATTGCGATTAAGTCCGAGAATTTCTGCAGCCTTAATCTGGTTGCCCCGCGTTGCGGTCAGACAAGCAAGAATCAGCGGATATTCCAACTCCGCCAGCACGCGATGATAAAGCCCTGGTGGGGGCAAATCAGCACCAAACGATGCGAAGTATCGCTGCATATTCTGCTCAACCACCTGCGTTATGGTGATGTTTTCAATGTCGCCCGCAACCGCAATTGGAATATCAGGCTTTGAAAGCTCTGATTTCAACTCGGTCTCGATGATTTCCGGCGAAATCTCATCCTGCGGATAAAGTGCTGAAAGCCTGCGCACGAGATTTTCGAGTTCGCGCACGTTACCCGGCCACGGATAGCGACGCATCATTTCAATGCCAGCAGGCGTAATGCGCTTTTCAGGCAGGCCTTCTTCGGCAGCGCGCTTGAAGAAATGACGAACCAGATCAGGCACATCTTCGCTGCGCTCACGAAGCGGCGGCAAGCGCAGTGGCACGACATTCAGGCGATAATAAAGGTCTTCGCGGAACAGACCCTGTGCGATGAGCTGGCGCAAATCCTTGTTGGTTGCGGCCACGATGCGCACATCGGTCTTGATCGGCGTGCGGCCACCAACCGTCATATATTCGCCCTGCTGCAACACGCGCAGCAAGCGCGTTTGTGCTTCCATCGGCATGTCGCCGATTTCGTCAAGGAACAGCGTACCGCCATTGGCCTGCTCAAAACGTCCGCTGGAACGGTTCTGTGCGCCGGTAAAGGCACCCTTTTCATGACCAAACAGTTCGGATTCGATCAGATCGCGCGGAATTGCAGCCATATTGATGGCAACAAACGGTCCTTTGCGACGGCGACCATATTCATGTAGCGCGCGCGCAACCAGTTCCTTGCCTGTGCCCGACTCACCTGTGACCATCATGGTCAGGTCGGTTTGCATCATACGGGCCAAGACACGATAGATTTCCTGCATGGCGGGCGAACGGCCAACGAGCGGCATATTTTCTGCCTGCTCATCCTGCAACACGGCAGCTGGTTTATGCTTGGGCTCTGAAAGCGCACGACCAACAATATTGATGAGCTCTGTCAGATCGAACGGCTTTGGCAGATATTCATAAGCTCCCGCTTCCGAAGCCCGGATCGCGGTCATGAATGTATTTTGCGCGCTCATCACCACAATCGGCAGATCGGGGCGCATTTTCTTGATGCGTGGCAGCAGATCAAACGCATTTTCGTCTGGCATATTGACGTCGGTAATAACCAGATCGCCATCGCCAGCCGCCACCCAGCGCCACAGCGAGGTCGCGTTGGATGTAACCCGAACATCGTAGCCAGCACGCGAAAGTGCCTGATTAAGCACTGTGCGAATTGCAGCATCGTCATCCGCAACGAGAATCGTACCTGTCGGACGTCCGGCAATCATGCGTTATCTCCTGTCTTTGCAGACATGCTTGGGCTCTTGGAGCCCGTGTTATCAGCAGAACTTTTCCATGCAGGCATCAGAATGCGGAACGTAGTGCGCGATGGATGACTATCGCACTCGATCACACCGCCATGATCTCCAATGATTTTGGCCACAAGCGCTAGTCCGAGGCCCGACCCATTAGTCTTGGTCGTTACAAACGGATCAAACAGATGCGGCAGCATATCTTCCGGCACGCCCGGACCATTATCATGGACGCAAAACTCAAGTGGCAGCGCAACACGGTCACTGGCACCCGGCACTTGCAGGCGAATGCCCGGACGATAAGCCGTCGAGAGCGTGATCTCGGCACCTTCACGGTCGCCAAGCGCCTCAGCAGCATTTTTCACCAGATTGAGAAAAACCTGCACAAGCTGATCTCGATTGGCATAAACCGGCGGCAGCGATGGATCATATTCCTCGACAAAGCGGATATGCCGCGCAAAACCGTTTCGCGCCAACGTCTTCACATGATCCAGCACCGAATAGATATTGACCGCCGTGCGCTCGATAGGTCGCTCATCGGAAAACACTTCCATACGATCAACGAGCTTCACGATGCGGTCGGTTTCATCGGTAATCAACCGTGCCAATGCGCGGTCTTCATCACCAACCACCTGTTCAAGCAGTTGAGCGGCCCCGCGAATGCCTGAAAGCGGGTTTTTGATCTCATGCGCCAGCATGGAAGCAAGCCCCGTCACCGAACGTGCGGCCCCGCGATGGGTCATCTGGCGGTCAATCTTCTCCGCCATGGTCTTTTCTTTAAACAGAATAACCACAGCACCCGGCGTTTCGATGACCGGTGCCACGTAAAGATCGACAATGCGTTCGGCACCGAGTTTCGGCGATGAAATATCGACACGATACTCGTTCACCGGAACCTGAGCGGTGCGAACCTGATCGACAAGAGCAAGCAACGGACTGCCGAAAGGCAAAAAGGATTCAAGACGGTTACGCGCCAGAATGGACGAACCCGAGCGAAAAAACTGCTCCGCATCCATATTGGCATAAACAATATGATTGTCGGCGCTGACCATGATGACAGGCTGATTGATTGCATCCAGAATGATTGCTGGAATGCCGTTCGTTTCACCTCTAACGCCCATCATGCGACCTTTCTGTCTGCTTCACGCAGAAAAACGCGGGTCAATGCCGCGATAACCGCTTCCGGATCGATGAGCGTCATGATTTCAGCCTTGTCTGCGGGAGAAAATGCTTCGACTGCATGGCGATCCAGATACCAGCCAAGATGCTTTCTTGAATGGCGAATACCCGTCTTGCTGCCATAATGGTCGAGCATATCTTCGTAATGTCTTATAATATAAGAAAGAATGCCATCTTCCGACCGCGGTGCGAAATCGCTACCTGCGATCAAGCCTGCAAGCCAGGGCTGACCATAGGAAGCGCGTCCGACCATCACGGCATCAGCGCCTGAGCGACGCAGCAATTCTTCCGCATCCTCGCGTGACGACACATCGCCATTGGCGACAAGTGGAATCTTCACGACATCGCGTACCGCATGAATGGCGTCCCAGTCGGCTGTGCCTTCATAAAACTGGCAACGTGTGCGTCCATGAACCGTCACCATCGCAATACCCGCATCTTCGGCACGCTTTGCAAGCTCCGGTGCGTTGATACTGTTTTCGTCCCAGCCAAGACGCATTTTCAGCGTAACTGGCACTTTCACGGCATTAACGGTTGCTTCAACCAACGTCATGGCATGATCAAGATCGCGCATAAGGGCTGAACCCGAATAACCGCCTGTCACTTTCTTGGCAGGGCAGCCCATATTGATGTCGATAATATCCGCGCCCTCGCCCTCGGCGATGATGGCTGCTTCGCCCATCCAGTGCGCTTCGCGGCCTGCAAGCTGCACGACATGCGTGCCAAGCCCTTCGCCGGATAAGCGCAACATGCTTTCCCTATGGCGATTGCAGAGTTCAGCACTTGCCACCATTTCCGAAACAACCATGCCCGCACCAGCCTCGGCGGCGCGCTTTCGGAACGGAAGATCGGAAACGCCCGACATGGGCGCGAGAAATACGCGGTTTGGCAGTGTCACACCGCGTATATTCAGAGGTTGTTCAAGGGTAGTCACCACGAAATGCCCATTTGATGTGCATGATGCAATTAGCACACACTTTAATCATTCAATGCATTGAACGCAAGGAAAAGCGCGTAGCTGCGATGATAAATCGATTGCCGTCTGGCAATTATTTGCGCAAGGCATTATTCCGCATGTAACTAGATGAATCTTTTGGCGAAGGCGACCGACATTTCACGGGCAGCAGCAGTCATCGTAGCCGCAGGACGCGGCGAACGGGCGGGACAGAGCACTGAAGGGCCGAAGCAATATCGGCGGATCGGCGGCGAAGCAGTGCTTTCGCGCACGCTGCGCGCTTTTGCGCATTGCGCTGAGATCGATCAGATCATCGTGGTCATCCATGCCGATGATGCGGCGCTTTATGAGAATGCCATCACCGAATATTATGAGAATGTGCGCGTTGTCACCGGTGGTCCGACGCGCCAGGAATCCACGCGACTTGGATTGCTGGCGCTCAACAATAACGTCCCTGACTATGTCCTCATCCATGATGGTGTGCGTCCATTCATTGAGCAGGATTTGCTTGCACGCATATTCGACAATCTGACACCACAGGAAGGCGTGCTGCCTGCCCTTGCCGTTTCGGACACGCTGAAGCAATCGGCCAGTGATGGCACTGTTAGAACGACTGTCCCTCGTGCTGGTCTTTTTGCAGCACAGACGCCGCAGGCCTTTCCCTTTACCCCGATCCTGGACGCCCACGAAAAAGCTTATCTCAGCGGCCGGTCGGATTTTACCGACGATGCCTCGATTGCGGAAGCTTATGGACTTTCCGTGCGTATTATCGAGGGTTCGGCAGACAATACCAAACTCACATGGGCCAAAGATATTGAAATGGCCGACAAACGCTTGAGGCATGGCATGACTTCATTTCCAGATATCCGCACCGGCAATGGCTATGACGTTCACAGTTTCGAGCCGGGCGACCACGTCACGCTTTGCGGCGTGGCCATTCCGCACAACAGGAAACTGAACGGTCATTCGGATGCCGACGTGGCCCTCCACGCACTGACCGATGCCCTGCTTGCCACACGCGGCGCAGGCGATATTGGCACACATTTCCCGCCTTCCGATCCGCAGTGGAAGGGCGCAGCATCGCATATCTTCGTCGAACATGCGGTCAAGATCGTGCGTGAAGCCGGTGGTCGTATCGCCAACGCGGATGTGACGATCATCGCTGAAGAACCTAAGATTGGTCCGCATCGCCCCGCAATGATGGAAGCCATGGCCAATATGCTAGGCATTTCGCATGACCGTGTTTCCGTCAAAGCGACCACCAACGAGAAAATGGGCTTTGTTGGTCGCGGCGAAGGCATTGCTGCTATCGTTACGGCAACAGTCATCTATCCCGGTGAGGTTCCTGCCCATGAGGTTCCAGAATGACACTTGTTGCGCAAACCCAGGCCATCGACGTACTCAACGCTTGCCGCAAACACGGCATCATGATTGCGACAGCAGAATCCTGCACAGGCGGGCTTATCGCGGCAGCACTCACCGATATTGCGGGTTCATCCGATGTGGTGGATCGCGGCTTTGTAACCTACTCCAATGAAGCCAAGAATGAGATGATCGGCGTCCCGATGGAACTGATCAACCAGGTGGGTGCGGTTTCAAAAGAAGTGGCAATAGCTATGGCAGAAGGCGCGCTGAACAATTCACGCGCTGGCATCAGCATTGCCGTTACCGGTATTGCCGGCCCCGGTGGCGGGTCAGCAGAAAAGCCGGTCGGTCTCGTGCACATTGCCAGCGCGCGCAAAGGTTTTGCCACGCTACACAAAGAATGCCGTTTTGGTGAAAAGTCACGCGAAGACATTCGGCATCAAACCGTGCTTTCTGCGCTGGCACTGGTCCTTGAGGCGCTGAACTCTAAAGCCTAAGCCAGACCGTAAATTGCGTCAGCACGCTTCTCAAAGGCTTCTGAGAACTTGCGGAAAGCCAGATCGAACATTGATCCCATCAGCAGCCCAAGCGTGCGACTTTTGAATTCATAGTCGATGAAGAATTCGACGTCACATTCATAACCATCGCTAACCGGCTTAAATGTCCAGCGATTGTCGAGATAGCGGAACGGGCCATCGACATATTTCACGTCAATGACGTTTTCGTCCGGTTTCAGAAGCACCTGGCTGGTGAATGTCTCGCGGATCAGCTTATAGCCAACCGTCATGTCAGCGATCAGAAGCGTCTTGCCCTCCCGCTCCTTTCGGGAGCGAATTGAGAGTGCTTCGCACATCGGCAGGAATTGCGGATACTTTTCCACATCCGACACCAGGGCAAACATCTGGTCTGCCCTGTGATGAACGCGTCTGACATTCGTAAATTGCGGCATGCGAACTTAAGCCTGTGCTGCAACCTGCGCTTCGCGAGCAGCCTTGAGCTTTGCGAAATCGTCACCGGCATGGTGCGATGAACGCGTCAGCGGGCTGGACGCAACGAGCGCAAAGCCCTTGGTACGACCAATCGTCTCGAAAGACTTGAATTCGTCTGGCGTCACGAAACGGATCACCGGATGGTGCTTGCGGGTTGGCTGGAGATACTGACCGATGGTCATGAAATCCACTTCAGCAGAACGAAGGTCGTCCATCAGCTGAAGGATTTCGTTCCGCTCTTCGCCAAGACCAACCATGATGCCGGACTTCGTGAAGATTGTCGGGTCGAGTTCCTTCACGCGCTGCAACAGGCGGATCGAATGGAAATAACGAGCGCCCGGGCGAACCTTGAGATACTTCGACGGAACCGTTTCCAGATTGTGATTGAACACGTCAGGGCGTGCCTTGACCACGATCTCAAGCGCGCCTTCCTTGCGCAGGAAGTCTGGTGTTAGAATTTCAATCGTCGTCTTCGGGGTCGCCGCGCGGATCGCGCGAATAACCTCGGCAAAATGCTGCGCGCCGCCATCGGCCAGATCGTCACGGTCAACAGAGGTGATGACAACATGGGTCAGGCCCATCTGCTTGATCGCGCGCGCAACACTTTCCGGCTCATTCGGATCAAGCGCTTTTGGGATACCGGTCGAAACATTACAGAAAGCACAGGCGCGGGTGCAGATTTCGCCCATGATCATGAAGGTCGCGTGCTTCTTTTCCCAGCACTCGCCAATGTTCGGACAACCGGCTTCTTCGCAAACGGTAACGAGCTTGTTCGAACGGACAATCTCGCGGGTTTCATTATAGCCGCGTGAAACGGGAGCCTTAACGCGGATCCAGTCCGGCTTCTTCAGAATTTCGGTGTCTGGACGGTGAGCCTTTTCAGGGTGCCGCTGACGTCTCTGGTTCACTGTATCGAGAACTGTAACCATGCTGTTTCCTGCCTATCTGAAACAAATGCCTGAGAGCTAATCTGTTCCAATAATGGGTAGACCCCTGACTTAACGCTTGCCCTAACAATTTGATACGCTGCAATGCAATGGCATTTGCTGCGGCTTACCGTCTCGCTGCCATACCTAATGCTCTGAAAACCAACGCCCAGATGAGGCCAAACAGAAAGCCGCCTAATCCGAGAGCGAATGTCAATATCCAGACGCCGTACCAGCCAGCGATAGCCATTCCGTTGACCGATATGGTGTTTCCGCCGAGCAAGCTCAAGCTTCCTGCCAGAAAGCCTAAAGCAAGACCGCCTGTCGTACACCATTTAATCATGGGCCAAGCGGCACGCCGCCATGGCCCTCCATTATCAATCAGCGGAATGAGTTCACTCCTTTAAGAGCGTTTCCTCGTGAATTGAATTCAAAGTTTGAAAACCGACATTTGCACAACACTTGTTGTGAAGAGGTGCAAATGTCGGAATCAGGTCTCTGAATTACATATTCAGCGCGCGGCCATAGGCATCCAGTACGCTTTCCTTCATCGTTTCGGAAATCGTTGGATGCGGGAAGACCGAGTGCATCAGTTCTTCTTCAGTGGTTTCAAGGTTCATCGCAACGACGAAGCCCTGAATAAGTTCGGTCACTTCGGCGCCAACAAGATGCGCGCCCAGCAGCTGTCCGGTCTTCTTGTCGAAGATCGTCTTGACCAGACCCTGATCTTCACCAAGTGCAATCGCTTTACCGTTTGCTACAAATGGGAAACGACCGACACGAATGTCGAGGCCTTTTTCCTTTGCCTTGGCTTCAGTCAAACCAACCGATGCAACCTGTGGGTTACAATAGGTGCAGCCTGGGACCATATTGCGGTCAAGCGGATGAACATTTGGCAGACCTGCAATCTTTTCAACGCAGATAACAGCTTCATGCTCAGCCTTGTGAGCCAGCATCGGCGGACCAGCAACGTCACCAATCGCATAAATGCCATCAACATTGGTCTTGCAATAAGCGTCGATGGCAATGCAGCCACGATCAGTCTTAACGCCAAGTGCTTCAAGACCGATCTTCTCGATATTGCCCTGAACGCCAACAGCCGAAATCATGCGATCAACGGTGAGTGTCTGAACCTTGCCATCCTTGGTTTCGATATGAGCTGTCACATTGTTTGCGCCCTTCTCAACTTTGGAAACCTTGGCTTCGGTGATGATCTTGAGACCGCGCTTTTCGAGCTGCTTGCGTGCGAAAGCCGAAATTTCCGCATCTTCAACAGGCATGATCTGCGACATCAGTTCAACGACGGTAACATCAACGCCCATGTCGTTATAGAACGAGGCAAACTCGATGCCGATTGCGCCCGAACCCATGACCAGCATGGTTTTCGGCAGTTCCTGCGGCACCATCGCTTCAAAGTAAGTCCAGATCAGCTTGCCATCTGGCTCAATGCCTGGAAGCGCACGCGGACGCGCACCTGTTGCAACGATGATGTGCTTAGCCTTGTAAGTGCCCTCGCCAAGTGTGTTCTTCGGCTGAGGTGCCTGTGGCAGCATCGGCGCCTTGGAAGTCTTGGAAACGACGATTTCACCCGGCTTGGAAAGCTTTGCTTCGCCCCAGATCACATCGATCTTGTTCTTCTTCATCAGGAAGCCGACGCCACCGTTCATGCGCTCGGCAATGCCGCGCGAACGCGAAACAACAGCCTTGATATCGGCAGTGATTGAACCTTCAAGCTTCAGACCATAATTTTTGGCATGATCAGCGAGGTGCTTCACTTCAGCCGAACGCAGAAGCGCTTTGGTCGGGATACAACCCCAGTTGGAGCAGATGCCAGCGAGATGTTCGCGCTCTACAACAGCCGTCTTGAGCCCGAGCTGTGCTGCGCGGATCGCCGCAACATAGCCTCCAGGGCCGGATCCGATAACAATAACGTCGTAAGTGTCGGCCATATTGTTCCTGCCTTTGCTCAGTTCACATTCCGGGTAAGCAATACCCAGTCATGAACTTTGTCCTGCCCGATACGCTTCACAGCTTCGAGCCGTTCCATTTCTTCAAATCCATAACCGCGATAAAGCGAAAGCGCTACGCCATTATGGCTTTCTGTTATCAGGCTGAGACTGGCGTTCCCGCTCAGTTTTGCCTGCTCGATTTCATTTGCAACGAGTGCGCGACCGATACTCTTGCCACGAAATTTCTGATAAACGGCAACGCTGTCTATAAAACGGCTGCCGATCACCTTGCATTGAAGTGCAATAAGTTGAGCCAGAACCTCGTTCTGTGGCTTTAGCTCATGCAAGCTTTCGTCCAGAGTAAAACCAATGGATAATCCAGCTGTAACGCCATCCCACTCGGCGATGGTCGTTCCTTGCCAGCCCTCCATGCCAGCTTCCTGCATCTGACGTAAGCCCGCCTCCATCACGGTCTCAGCGTCGCAATCATGCATAACACTTTGCCACAACCAATGTGCGAAGCCATGAGAAGAGATATCGACCAAAATGGCTATCTCGGCAGCATCATGGCGTTCAGCCGGGCGAAGTTTGAGTAGTCCTGCCATTCAAAACCTCAAGCGCCGCATTCTGAGAATGCGGCGCATTTAAAGGTCATCCAATCAGACCAGCATACCCATCGGGTTTTCGATGTGGCGCTTGAAGGCCTGTGCAAGTTCAGCGGCTAGAGCACCATCGACGGCACGGTGATCGGTGGAAAGGGTTACGGACATAACCGTCGCAACCTTGATTTCACCGTTCTTGACCACTGCGCGCTGTTCGCCCGCACCGATTGCGAAGATCGTCGCATGTGGTGGGTTGATGATTGCTGCAAAGTCCTTCACGCCGAACATGCCGAGGTTGGACACAGAGGTCGAACCACCCTGATATTCATCAGGCTTGAGCTTGCGATCCCGCGCCCGCTTGGCAAGGTCCTTCATCTCGTTGGAGATGGCGGACAGCGTTTTGGATTCCGACTGACGCACGATTGGCGTAATCAGACCGCCAGGGATCGACACAGCAACGCCGACATCCGCACGCTTGTGCTTGATCATGCCGCCTTCAGTCCAGGAGACATTGGCTTCAGGAATGTCACGCAGCGCAAGAGCAACAGCCTTGATCACCAGATCGTTGACAGAAAGCTTGTAGGCCGGAACCTCGCCCTTCTCCGTCTTGGTCAGTGGTGCAGCCGAATTGATCTGCGAACGCAGAGCCAGAAGCGCATCGAGTTCGCAATCGATCGTCAGATAGAAATGCGGAACAGTCTGCTTCGATTCAACCAGACGGCGGGCAATGGTCTTGCGCATACCGTCGTGAGGAACGATTTCGTATGTGCCTTCTTCAAAGAGCTTGAGGATGGCATCATCCGACTGAGGCTTTGGAGCCGATGCAGCTGCCTGCGGCGCAGCGGATGCTGCTTTCGCTCCGCCGGACTTAATTGCAGCTTCAACGTCACGCTGAACGACACGGCCATGAGGACCAGTGCCTTTTACAGCGGAAACATCAACGCCTGCATCCTTGGCGATGCGACGAGCAAGCGGCGATGCGAAAACGCGGTCGCCCTTGTTCTCGGCACCCTTGTTCTCAGCACTCTTGGCTGCTGCCGGAGCAGCTGCTGGGGCTTCAGCCTTTGCAGGAGCCGCGGTTGCAACTTCCTTCTTTGGCTCTTCCTTAGCCGCTTCTGCCTTTGGTGCAGGAGCGGAGTCGCCACCTTTGGCTGCTTCTGCAACATCCTCGCCGTCTTCGGCGAGGATTGCGATCAGCGCGTTGACCTTGACGCCTTCGGTTCCGGCAGGAACGACGAGCTTAGCAACAACACCTTCATCGACAGCTTCGACTTCCATCGTCGCCTTGTCGGTTTCGATCTCGGCGATCACATCGCCTGACGTAACCTTGTCGCCTTCTTTGACCAGCCACTTGGAGAGATTGCCCTCTTCCATGGTTGGCGAAAGTGCTGGCATGGTGATTTTAATCGGCATGTCCAGTACCTCCTCAGGCGGTGTAGGTCACGGCTTTCACCGCTTCCACCACTTCTGCAACAGTTGGCAGAGCCAGCTTTTCGAGATTTGCCGCATATGGCATCGGAACGTCCTTGCCAGCGATCGTCAGGATCGGCGCATCGAGATAATCGAAAGCCTGCTGCATGACGCGGGTGGCAATTTCAGTGCCAACGGAAGACTGTGGGTAGCCTTCTTCAACGGTGACGAGACGACCGGTCTTCTTTACCGATTCAACGACCGTTGGAATATCCATTGGGCGGATGGTGCGCAGATCGATGATTTCGACATCGATGCCCTGTGCAGCCAGCTCTTCAGCAGCCTTGACCGCATAGGTCATGCCGATACCGAACGAAACGATGGTCGCGTCCTTGCCCTGCTTGTGAATGCGAGCCTTGCCGATTGGCAGAACGAAATCGTCAAGCTTCGGCACATCGAAATGATGACCATAGAGAATTTCGTTTTCAAGGAAGATGACCGGATTCGGATCGCGGATAGCAGCCTTGAGAAGACCCTTCGCGTCAGCAGCCGAGTAAGGCATGACGACCTTCAGGCCAGGGATCTGGCTGTACCATGCGGCATAGCACTGGGAGTGCTGGGCGGCAACGCGGGCAGCAGCGCCCGAAGGACCGCGGAACACCATCGGAGCGCCCATCTGGCCACCTGACATATAAAGCGTCTTTGCAGCCGAATTGATGATCTGGTCAATCGCCTGCATGGCGAAGTTGAAGGTCATGAATTCGACAATCGGCTTCAAGCCAGCCATTGCAGCACCAACGCCGACGCCGGCAAAACCATGCTCGGTGATCGGGGTATCGACAACGCGGCGTGCGCCGAATTCGTCGAGAAGACCCTGTGTGATCTTGTAGGCGCCCTGATATTCGGCAACTTCTTCACCCATGATGAAGACGTTCTCGTCGCGGCGCATTTCTTCAGCCATGGCGTCGCGCAGTGCTTCACGCACAGTCATCGAAACCATTTCTGTACCGGCTGGAATGTCCGGATCGGAAGCAACTTCAACTTTCGGAGCAGCAGGCACGCTATCGGCCTTCTTTTCCTCAGTCTTTGGTGCTTCTTTTGCTTCTTCTTTCGGTGCTTCAGCTTTTGCAGCAGGAGCAGAACCGATGTCGGAGGCGCTTTCGCCATCGCCGAGCAGAACAGCAATCGGCGTGTTGACCTTCACGCCTTCGGTTCCTTCTGCGATGAGAATTTTACCGACGGTGCCTTCGTCTACAGCTTCGACTTCCATCGTCGCCTTATCGGTTTCGATTTCAGCGATCACGTCACCGGATGTGACCTTGTCGCCTTCTTTTTTCAGCCACTTGGACAGTTTGCCTTCTTCCATCGTCGGGGAAAGGGCAGGCATGAGAATTTCTACGGGCATGACAATACCTTTCCTGAATTAGAGCAGAATATCCGTGTAGAGCTCGGAAACATCCGGCTCTGGATCGTTTTGAGCGAAATCGGCCGAATCAGCGACGATGTCGCGGACTTCCTTGTCGATTTCCTTCAGCTCTTCTTCAGTGGCCCAGTTATTTTCAATCAGGCGCTGTTTGACCTGTTCAATAGGATCGTGCTCGGAGCGCATCTTCTGCACTTCGTCCTTCGAGCGATACTTCGCAGGATCGGACATCGAGTGACCGCGATAACGATAGGTTTCCATTTCAAGAATCAATGGACCCTTGCCAGCACGCGCCCATTCAGCAGCAGCTTCAGCAGCAGCAGCAACGGCGCGAACGTCCATACCGTCAACCTTGATGCCCGGAACGTTGAACGAAACGCCGCGCTTGGAGAAATCTGTTTCAGCGGAAGAACGCGAAACCGATGTACCCATTGCATAGCGGTTGTTTTCGATCACGTAGATCACCGGAAGCTTCCACAGCGATGCCATGTTGAAAGCTTCATAGACCTGGCCCTGATTGGCAGCGCCATCACCGAAATAGGTGACAGAGATATTGTCATTGCCGCGATACTTGTTCGCAAAGGCAAGACCAGTGCCAAGAGGAACCTGAGCGCCGACGATACCATGACCGCCGTAAAAGCCCTTTTCCTTCGAGAACATGTGCATGGAGCCGCCCTTGCCCTTGGAGTAACCTCCACGGCGACCGGTCAGCTCGGCCATAACGCCACGCGCTTCCATGCCGGTTGCCAGCATGTGACCATGGTCACGATAGGAAGTGATGATCTGATCACCTTCCTTGAGCGCACTCTGCATACCAACGACGACAGCTTCCTGACCGATATAAAGGTGACAGAAGCCACCGATAAAGCCCATACCATAAAGCTGTCCGGCCTTTTCTTCGAAACGGCGGATCAACAGCATTTCACGGTAAGCGTTCAGTTCCTGCTCTTTAGTGAAATCAGCTGGCGCTGGAGTCTTGGGAACATTCCCAAAAGACGCCTGCGATTTTCCAGCCGACGCCTTATTAGCCTTCGGTGCCATATCTCGCTCCCTACAGCATGCACCCAAAATCGGGATCGATTTTGAAAGCAACATGCGTCGATTCAAATTATCAGAGCACATTCACGCACACGAAGGACGCGCGGCGCTCTACGATTGTCGTTCTATTGTGACGTTATACGGGCAATTTACAAGATACAATATGCGCGTAGAGCATAGCTGCTATGCCGCCAAGCCCTTAAAAACATATCACAAAAAGACAATTAACCGGGATTTGGTTAATTCGATCGATCCTCCCGAGAAACGATAATTGTCATTTCATCGGGATGAGAGAGATTAAGCGCTCTGCGGGCCTGCTCGTCAAGCATGTCCTTTTCAATCGAACCATCACGTAAAAGCGTGACTCGCTTTTCAAGTGCTGCTCTGTCGGCAGTCACCTTATCGAGCTGCTGCGTCAGCAAGCTCTTCTGTTCTTCAAGCTGGATGCGGGAATAAAGACCGAATTCGCCATGATAGGCGTGAAAGCCGAAATAGCTAAGAAACGCAGCCGTCAGAATAGGCAGCAAAAAACGGCCGCGGATAGATTTACGTTTCTGCTTGGTCCACATTTCGACTTCCTTCCCGCACATTCAGAGCGGCTTTGATTCTGAATTAAAGCGCACCCCGAAAAACGGGAACCAGTCTTCGGAACAGGTTGCGCATTAATAAAGATAATCAGAGTGCCGATCCGTTAGAATCAGATCGCACGCGTTCTGACCACGTCAATCCGATTTCCACCATGAAGCATTATTTTGCTTAACAGAGCTTTACCGCAGAGTGATGACAGGGCAATTCCGGCGTAGAATTTTTACGACATATGGCTCTCGCCTGAATCAGAAATGGCGGCCGAAGCCGCCATCTCATCAACGAATCCTGTGCAAATCACACATCAAGAATTGTTGAGAAGCCACCCATGATCATGCGCTTGCCATCAAATGGCATGGTATCGCCCATGTCCTTCATGCGCGGATCGCTCATCATTTTTTCATTGGCAGCATCGCGCGTGGCTTTGTCCGGGTATTCGAACCACGAGAAGACAACCTCTTCGTCGTCCTTGGCCTGAACCGCACGGCGGAAATCGGTAACTTTGCCATCAGGCACATCGTCGCCCCAGGCTTCCACCATCCGCGTCACGCCGAATTCCTTGAACAAGGCCGAAGCCTTGGCTGCGTGTTTCTGGTAGGTTTCCTTGTTCGCCTTAGGAACTGCGACGACAAATCCTTCTATGTAAGCCATTTCTCTCTCCCATTTTGGCCCACCCATTTTTGATTAGATGCGTCTGCCCTCGGTCAGCATTCCCTAGAAATAGGACACCGAATGAAACGGGCAACCACACTTATATTGATATCAATGTAATTTGTTTTGTCAAATCGACTATAACGGCTGCAAAGGCCATAAGAGGAATGGAAGACAACTATAAGATAAGGCTCTGCGTGATTTAGTTCGAATGGTTTGTGAGAAAGCTCAGCGCTGTGACAGCACCGAATGCCACAAAGTCGGCTTCTGATCGTAGCCACCGCCCTGCCAACTCTCCAGTGACACAACATTCCATGCTGCATTGTCGTTCCAGATGCGGCCGATCTCTTCAGCACTCATATAATTATAGTAACGTCCCAATGCGTCATGGCCCTCACCGGGGCCATCTTTGAAACTGGCCCACAGCCAACCGCCGGATTTTAATGCCCGATGCATATGTTTCACGATATTTGGTAAATCGGCACGCTTTGCATGAAGAAGCGACGCCGAAGCATAAATGCCATCGTAGCGGGCAACTGCATCAAGCTCGTGAAAAAGCAGCTGCCTAACAGGACGCTGCAACAGCGCCGAGGCTTCCTGAGCAAGTTCGGGTGAACCGTCGGTCGGATCGACATCGAAGCCACGCGAAAGCATTGCCTTCGCATCCTGCCCGCTTCCCGTACCAAGTTCGAGAATGCGCCCAGTTGGACGAACATGCTTGAGAAAGCTATCGAGTTTGCGATTAATGCTTGAGCTCGCAGCATAAGTCGCGGCGTTATTGGCGTAAAAACCCAGCGTATCGTTCGACATGACCTTGCTCCCCGTTTGTAAACTTAGAGAACAAGCAAATATGTCCGCACGAAGACAAAAAGAAAAAGGCGAGCCGAAGCCCGCCTTTTTAATTCAGATATCAATTCGATCTTAGAGGAACTTCAATGCGCTGCGGCCTGCATAGCGAGCCTGCTTGCCAAGTTCTTCTTCGATGCGGATGAGCTGGTTGTACTTTGCAGTACGGTCTGAACGAGCCAGCGAGCCGGTCTTGATCTGACCGCAGTTGGTTGCAACTGCGAGATCGGCAATGGTCGAATCTTCGGTTTCGCCCGAACGGTGCGACATGACCGAGGTGTAACCAGCCTTGTGTGCCGTTTCGACGGCATCAAGCGTTTCGCTAAGCGAACCGATCTGGTTGACCTTGACGAGGATCGAGTTGGCAACGCCCATCTTGATGCCATCGCGCAGACGAGCCGAGTTCGTTACGAACAGATCGTCGCCAACGAGCTGGCACTTCTTGCCAATCAGGTCGGTCAGATACTTCCAGCCTTCCCAATCGTCTTCAGCCATGCCGTCTTCAATCGAAACGATTGGGTAATCAGCAGCAAGCTTTGCGAGATACTCGGCCTGAGCCTTTGGATCGCGGGTCTTGTTCTCGCCTTCATAGACGTAGTTACCGTCCTTGAAGAATTCAGTCGCAGCGCAATCAAGACCAATAGCAATATCTTGACCTGGCTTGAAGCCAGCCTTTTCGATCGATTCTACAACGAAATCGAGAGCAGCTTCTGCGCTCAGCAGGTTCGGAGCAAAGCCGCCTTCATCACCAACATTGGTGTTGTGGCCGGCATCCTTGAGGCGCTTCTTGAGCGTGTGGAAAACTTCCGCGCCATAACGAACAGCTTCGCGCAGCGATGGAGCACCCACTGGCAGGATCATGAACTCCTGGAAGTCGATTGGATTGTCGGCATGTGCGCCACCATTGATGATGTTCATCATTGGAACTGGCAGAACATGGGCGTTAGCACCGCCAACGTAACGATAAAGTGGCAGGCCGGTCGACTGTGCAGCAGCCTTGGCAACAGCAAGCGAAACGCCGAGAATTGCGTTTGCACCGAGATTACCCTTGTTTGGCGTGCCATCAAGTTCAATCAGAGCCTGGTCAACGAGCAGCTGATTTTCAGCATCGATGCCGGCGATTGCGTCGAAAATCTTGCCATTGACTGCTTCAACAGCCTTTTCAACGCCCTTGCCGAGATAGCGGCTGCCGCCGTCACGAAGCTCAACAGCTTCATGTGCGCCAGTAGAAGCGCCCGATGGCACAGCTGCGCGGCCAAAAGAGCCGTCTTCGAGTACGACGTCGACTTCAACAGTCGGGTTACCGCGGCTGTCGAGAATTTCGCGACCAACGATGTCGATGATTGCAGTCATAGGGGCAAGTCCTTCCCTGTAGATAGCCCCGCTCCTGCCGCGAGGCACATTGAAGAAATCCGATGTGAGACTTCATTACAGAAATAAAAGGCGGAGGAACATCCCCCGCCTGTGAATTTCTAATGAAATTTTAAATCGATTTAGAAATCCTGTCGAAAGCCATGAGTTTTTCGAGAAGTGCAGGCATTTTATCAATCTGAACCATGTTTGGACCGTCAGATGGTGCATTATCCGGGTCTTCATGCGTTTCGATGAATACACCAGCTACACCCACAGCAACCGCAGCGCTTGCAAGCGTTTCAACGAATTCGCGCTGGCCACCGGACGAACCACCCTGCCCGCCAGGCTGCTGCACGGAATGGGTAGCATCGAAAATCACCGGCGAGCCGAAACCTGCCATGATAGGCAGCGAACGCATGTCGGAAACAAGTGTGTTGTAACCGAAAGACGCGCCGCGTTCGGTGGCCAGAACATTCGGGTTGCCATTCTCAGTGATCTTGGCCAGCACGTTTTTCATGTCCCAGGGCGCCAGAAACTGGCCCTTCTTCACATTAACCGCACGGCCTGTCTTTGCAGCGGCGACCAAAAGGTCAGTCTGGCGGCAAAGGAACGCTGGAATCTGCAGAACATCGACAACTTCAGCAACAGTTGCGCATTGCTCTTCAGTATGGATGTCAGTGAGAACAGGAAAGCCGAACTCTTTCTTGAGATCGGCAAAAACTTCGAGCGCCTTATCCAGACCAATGCCGCGATGTGCGCTAAGCGAGGTACGGTTGGCCTTGTCGAAGCTCGACTTATAGACGAGGCCCATGTCGAGCTTGTTGGTGATCTCCACCAGACGTCCGGCCATGTCGAACGCATGTTCACGGCTCTCCATCTGGCAAGGCCCGGCAATCAAAGCCAGTGGCGCGCTGTTGGAGAACGTAACATTGCCGATTTTCACGGCAGAATTAGCGGTCGTCATGACTGTGAACCTTCAAATACAAACAATGTCCCCTGACCTGCGGCAGGATGGACGAGAACACGACCATCGCTCTTTGTAAAAGCGATTCCGTTACGAGTGAGGAGTTGCTCAACGGCATAAAGCGAAGCAACCAAGAAAACCAGTCCTGATAGCCGCAAGCCACGACCATGTAGTTCCGGCGACCATCCGAAACAGCGATTAAACTGTGTCGGCGTCATGACCTCTATATTGGAATTTTTAGCCGTGATTGCCAGAGAGCCATCTTCACGTCTCCGAGCAGCGGCATGAAATACGCCCTGCAAGAGATCGGAGAAGTCTTCCGGTTGTTCCTCACACAGCAATATCTCGCGTAAGCCTGTTACGCCATTTTCATGTGTGATCAGGTGCGAACGGTCAGTCTTGGGATAAGCCAAACGCTGACAGGTAAAGAAGAATGCGTCCGGCGCGCGCAAATCCGCGGCAAAAGCCAGCCGGAAGCTGCCCTTCTCACGTTTTCCCTCAGACGAGATGAAACTGCGCGAAAACTCGACCATGCGACCGCCGGAAATACCGCGCCGCTTGAATTCCGCATGATCGCCACGCGAATCGTCGGTCTTGAAGGCTATGCCGGAAAAACCATCATCACCGTTTCGAAAACGGTAGGATAAATCACGCTGGATAAAGCTGTTGTTTCGCTGTGCGGCGGCTTCATAAAGCGGCGAACGGTCTACAGCCAACATTTCGAGATAAGTATCGTCTGCAAAGAAACTGCAGACATTAGCGGTGCCGAACGGATGTTGTGCGTCCGGCGCCACTGTAAATCCCAGAAGGGAAAGTCTCCTGCGCGCCTCACTCAGTTGAGAAACTGGAAGCACCAGATGGTCAACTGAACGAGCTTTGCGCGCAAGATCATTTGTCATGCATCAAACCAGTCTGCCCTGTTCCATCGCAGCCGCGATGAAGGAAGAGAATAGTGGGTGTGGCTCAAACGGACGCGACTTCAGTTCCGGATGGTACTGAACGCCGATGAACCAAGGATGGTCAGCATACTCAACCGTTTCCGGCAGAACGCCGTCGGGTGACATGCCCGAGAATACCAAGCCGCTTGCTTCAAGACGGTCCTTATAATCAACGTTCACTTCATAGCGGTGACGATGACGTTCAGAAATCTCGGTCGAACCGTAAATCTCGGCGATACGTGTTCCAGCCTTGAGTGTGGAATCATATGCACCAAGGCGCATCGTGCCGCCCAGATCACCCGACTTCGTGCGCTTTTCGAGCATATTGCCCTTGAGCCACTCGGTCATCAGACCAACAACAGGTTCCTTGGTCGGGCCAAACTCGGTCGAAGAAGCATTTTCGATACCGGCGAGATTACGCGCGGCTTCGAGACATGCCATCTGCATACCAAAGCAGATGCCGAAATATGGAACCTTGTGTTCGCGTGCGAACTTGGCCGCAAGGATCTTGCCTTCCGCACCACGCTCACCAAAGCCGCCTGGCACCAGAATGCCGTGGACTTTTTCGAGATATGGCGACGGGTCTTCGCTTTCAAAGACTTCAGCTTCGATCCAGTCGAGATTGACCTTGACCTTGTTGGCAATGCCACCGTGCTGCAGCGCTTCGATCAGCGACTTATAAGCATCCTTCAGCTCGGTATATTTACCGACAACGGCAATGGTAACTTCGCCTTCAGGGTTGTGCAGAAGATGGGAAATACCTTCCCAGCGTTCCATACGTGGCTTCGGTGCCGGTTCGATACCAAATGCTGCAAGCACTTCGTTGTCGAGACCTTCCTTATGATAGGCAATCGGCACATCATAAATGGTCGAGACGTCGAGCGCCTGAATAACCGCACTTTCACGCACATTACAGAACAGCGACAGCTTGCGGCGTTCGGAAGCCGGAATCTCGCGATCCGCACGAACCAGAAGAATATCCGGAGCAATACCGATCGAACGCAGTTCCTTGACCGAATGCTGTGTCGGCTTGGTCTTGAGTTCACCTGCCGCTGGAATATACGGCATCAATGTCAGATGGATATAGACTGCGCTGTTGCGTGGCAGTTCGTTGCCGAGCTGACGAATAGCTTCGAGGAACGGCATGGCTTCGATATCGCCAACCGTACCGCCGATTTCGCACAGCACGAAATCATAATCGTCATTGCCTTCAAGAATGAAGTTCTTGATTTCATCCGTGACGTGAGGAATGACCTGAACCGTCGCACCGAGATAATCGCCGCGGCGTTCTTTTTCGATGATGTTGCGGTAAATGCGACCGGTGGTGATGTTATCCCGCTGATTTGCTGGACGACCGGTGAACCGCTCGTAATGGCCCAGATCAAGGTCTGTTTCGGCACCATCGTCAGTGACGAACACCTCACCGTGCTGGTAAGGAGACATCGTGCCGGGGTCGACGTTCAGATAAGGGTCGAGTTTACGGATACGCACGCGGTAACCGCGTGCCTGAAGGAGTGCAGCCAATGCTGCTGCGGCAATGCCTTTTCCAAGGGAAGAAACCACGCCGCCTGTGATGAATACATATCGCGCCATGGGCTTATGTCGTTAGACCCTTCTTGCTGATTCCGCCACTAAAAAAAGTGTGACCAGCGTTTTTTCCATCAAAATCACACCCGTTCAGCCTCCCATATGGGATAACCGGATGCTTCCACCAAGTTCAGTCCTGCTCGCAGCATGTAGCGTTGTTTGTTACACGCGCACGAAAAAAGGCCGGGAAAATCCCGGCCCTTCGGGTATTTCTACAAAAAATTAGAGAACGACGACTTTTGCGCCCATGCCGACGCGATCATAGAGATCCAGAATGTCGTCATTGGTCATACGGAAGCAACCGTTCGAAGCCGGGCTGCCGATTGTCCATGGCTGAGTGGTACCGTGAATACGGATATACGTATCCTTGTTGCCCTGGAACAGATACATGGCGCGCGAACCAAGTGGATTGCCTGGACCGCCATCCATGCCGTTCTTGTAGCGACCATACTGAGCCGGATTGCGTTCAATCATTTCCTTGGTCGGAATCCAGCGTGGCCATTCGCGCTTTGCGCTGACAGTTGCTGTTCCCTTGAACTCAAGACCGACTTTACCGACCGCAATGCCGTAACGGCGCGCAGTGGTCGAGCTTTCGACGAGATAAAGGAAATACTTCGCAGGATCGATGACGATCGTGCCAGCTTCGTAACCGGTAAAGGATACGGTCTGCGCCTGATAGCGTGGGTCGATATTGTAGCGGTTGAGGGCAACCTTCTTCGCAGCACCTGCGTTCGAAGCGCTCTTCTTTTTCTTCTTTGCAGGCTTTTCCTTGGCATCGTTTGCCATAGCGACCTGCTGAACACCCGTTGCCGCAGCCGTAAGTTCGGCTTCAGCACCAGCTGCAAAACTTGGGCCCGTAAGTCCAATGCAAAGGCTTGCAATGCCAGCCATCAAAATAAAACGTGAAGACATGATCTGTTCCCGAAAACCCAAGCAGTGCGGAAAACACCTGTCGCAGTATCGCGTTCAGGCTTTCGCTCTCCATACTGCAAAGGGCAGCACTACTCAATTATCCACAATAGCTATCCCTCACGATTCGAGAGGGGCTATTGCCCGTGTGCAACACTTTGCAATCTGATGCTTAACAAAAAGAAAACCGGCCCTTTCGAGCCGGCTTTCAAATTTTCTGCAATTACAAAGCTCTTACTGTGAGCTTGGAACCTGTGGAGCCTGTGGCTGAGTGCTGTCAGGCTGCGCTGGTGCAGTTGCTGGAGCTTCACCCGAAGCAGGTGTTTCAGCTTCATTGGTGCGCGAAGACTCACCACCCAGCTGATTGAGAATGCCACCGCCAGTACCGGTACCAGTTCCACCAGCAGGAGGATTCTGCGTGCTGCCAGCTGCAGGAATACGGTTCAGAATGTCCGTTGGCTTTTCGCCATAACGGGCCATGATGCCGAGAACGAGCGAAGTGGCGAAGAAGCCAATCGCAAGAATAGCTGTCGTGCGGGTCAGCGCGTTAGCCGCGCCGCGTGCCGTCATGAAGCCCGAACCACCGCCGATACCAAGGCCACCGCCTTCGGAACGCTGGATGAGCACAACGCCAACAAGCGCCAGAACGATCAACAAATGAATGACAATGACTATGGTCTGCATAGGTTACGGTCTTTATATCTCTGGACTAATGCATAACCGGGAAAAACCAAGCGATTTCCGCCCCGGATAGCGATGATACAAATAGATAGAGCGGCTCTTTACACGCTATTGCATGATAATCCAAGCCCTGCGCCCGATATAGATTTAAGGACGCAGATGCTCATCACAGATTACGATAAGTTTCGCATATGGCGAGGAAGTCTGTTGCTTTCAAGCTGGCTCCGCCAACCAATGCACCATCGACATCCGGCACGCTCAACAATTCAATGGCATTGGCTGGTTTGACCGAACCACCATAGAGGAGTCGCAGATGCGCGCCGCTGGTGCCAAAACGTTCGGTCAGCTTGTCACGCATGAATGCGTGGGCTGCGCGTACATCCTGAACAGTTGGCGTCAGACCAGTACCAATGGCCCAAACTGGCTCATAGGCAACAATCGTGTTTTCAGCCTTCACACTTTCGGGAAGCGAAGCTGCAAGCTGATCGCCGATAACATCAAGTGTGCGATCTGACTTGCGCTCATCAGCAGTTTCGCCAACACAGACAATCGCAATAAGACCAGCAGCCCAGGCGGCTTCAGTCTTGCTGCGCACCAGTTCGCTGGCTTCGCGATGATCGGTACGACGTTCGGAGTGGCCGAGGATAACGTGACTTGCACCTGCTTCTTTCAGCATTTCTGCCGAAACATCGCCGGTATGTGCGCCAGACACTTTCTGGTGACAATCCTGACCGCCAAGCGCAACTGTTTCACCTTCAAGCGTTTCAGCAGCGCGCGACAACAATGTCGCCGGAACGCAGATCACGGCATCAAGCTTACGACCCAGATCGGAACTCAAGCCCGCAGAAATCGCGCGCAATTCCGTGAGGGATTCTCCTGTACCATTCATTTTCCAGTTGCCAGCAACCAGAGGACGGATTCCCGGAGTCATTTCATTCTCCTCGCCTTAAAGAACGCCGGACCGCATATTTTTGCGTGAGCAGCGCCAAATTTTGCCACTGACTAAGCGTATTCGTCACGCAATGCAACGTTCTTGGCAATGTTCTTGTTGGTCGACGCTCAATGAGAACTTGCATCATGGCCTAGCTTAAGGTTATCCCCTCACACGGGTTATCTTTATCGATAGCCGGGCTTGTTTTGTTCTTAAAGGGTTTCCAATGCTCGACAGTATGCGTGATGCCGCCAAATCCTGGGTTGCTAAGCTTCTCCTCGGTCTGCTCGTTCTGAGTTTTGCAGTCTGGGGCATCGCTGATGCATTCCGAGGCGACATGTCTGGCAATGCAGCGCTGAGCGCTGGCAAGTCGGAAGTGAGCGCAACAGATTATCGCTTTGCTTACGAGCAACAGCTGATGCGTCTGTCGCAGCAGTTCCGTCAGCGACTGACCCGCGAACAGGCACAACAGTTCGGCGTCGACAATCAGGTTCTTGCACAGCTCGCAGCTGGCGTTGTTCTGGATGAAGAAGCACGCAACATGCAGCTTGGTCTTTCCAAGGATGGCATTGCGCGTCTGACCGGCGAAGATCCATCGTTCCAGGATGCCAGTGGCAACTTCAGCCGCGCCCAGTTCGATGCAGTTCTGCGCCAGTCAAACATTCGTGCGCAGGACTATCTCGATAACCGCGCGAAAGTTGCTCGTCGCCAGCAGATTGTTGAAGCAGCAACCGACGGCATGAAAATGCCAAACACCATGCTCAAGGCGCTTGCTCTTTATCAGGGTGAAAGCCGCAGCGCGGATTACATCACAATCCCGGCTGAAAAGGCCGATGCTGTTCCAGCGCCTTCCGATGACGCTCTCAAGGCTTACTTTGAAGAGCACAAGGATGAATATAAGGCTCCGGAATACCGCAAGATCACCTATGTGAAGCTTGAGCCGTCGGACATTGCCGATGCTACTGCTGTCACGCAGGATGAGATCAAGGAATATTACGAAAAGAACCAGAGCCGTTTCAGCACCACTGAAACGCGCACAATCGAACAGCTGAACTTTGCTGATGAAGCAGCTGCTACGGCCGCACAGCAGAAAATCGCAGCAGGCACAAGCTTTGTCGATATCGGCAAAGAACAGGGCAAGAGCGAAGCTGATCTGGTTCTCGGAACCTTCGAAAAGACCGCTCTTCCAGATGCAATTATCGCCGAAGCAGCATTTGGCCTTAATGAAGGCGGCGTAAGTGACGTTGTTAAGGGCGCATTCGGCCCGGTCATTCTCCGCGTTACCAACGTTAATCCGGCAAACACCAAGTCGCTGTCGGATGTTGAAGGCGAAATTCGCGATACCGTTGCAACCAACATTGCAATCAGCAGCATCAACGGCATTCACGATTCCTATGAACAGCAGCGTTCAGACGGCGCAAGCATGGCCGATGTTGCCAAGGGTCTCAGCCTCAAGACCGTAACCATTGACGCTGTCGATGCCGAAGGCAACGATCCAGCCGGCAAAGCAGTTGAACTGCCAAACTCCGAAGCGCTTCTCGCTGCCGCATTCCAGGCAGAACAGGGCTTCGACAACGACGCGCTCACCATGGGTAACACCGGTTATCTCTGGTACCAGATTGATGGCACCACCCCTGCCCGTGACCGCACCCTTGATGAAGTTAAGGACAAGGTCATAGCAGCCTGGAAGGGCGAAGAAGCCGTCAAGCGTTTGAACCAGCGTCTGGAAGAGCTGAAGAAGCGCCTGGATGGCGGTGAAACGCTCGATGCGATTGCTGCTGAAGCTGGTCTTGAAAAGCAGACCAAGCGCGGCATCACCCGCAACACTAACGATGCGGATTTTGGCTCGGCTGCAACCGCTCAGGTATTCCGTGGCGCAAACGACCACACCGGTACAGCGGCTGCGGCATCTGACGATGCACAGATCTTGTTCAAGGTTGTTGAAGTCACCGAACCAACCGCTGCAGGTCCGGAAGCAATTCCTGAACAGCAGCAGACCTATCTGTCAACGACACTCACAGATGATGTTCTTGAGCAGATGGTCGGCGAACTGCAGAAGCAGTATCCGGTGCGGATCAACCAGACCGTCATCAACAATGCATTGGCCTTCTGATCAGCGGCGGACATGGAATAATGGCTGACTTAAAACCCTATATCGCCAAGGCTGCCTCCGGCAATCCGTTGTCGCTCGAGGATTCCAAGGCAGCTTTCGACATCATGATGTCCGGACAGGCTACGCCGTCTCAGATCGGCGGCTTTCTGATGGCTCTGCGTGTTCGCGGTGAAACAGTGCCGGAAATAGCTGGCGCTGTTTCATCTATGCGTTCACGAATGCTTCCAGTTTCCGCTCCGGCGGGCGCTGTAGATATTGTCGGCACTGGTGGAGATCAGTCCGGCTCCTACAACGTTTCCAGCTGTTCCGCCTTTGTCGTGGCCGGCGCAGGCGTTCCGGTTGCAAAGCATGGTAATCGCGCTCTCTCTTCCAAATCAGGTGCGGCAGATGCGCTGGCAGCTCTTGGTGTGAACATCGAAGCCGATGCAAACACGATTGGCCGCAGCATCAATGAAGCCGGTCTTGGCTTCATGTTTGCGCCGATGCACCATTCTGCGATGCGTCATGTCGGACCATCGCGCGTTGAACTCGGCACCCGAACGATTTTCAATCTGCTTGGTCCGCTTTCAAACCCGGCAAGCGTCAAGCGCCAGCTGGTTGGCGTGTTCTCGGCGGAATGGGTTGAGCCTTTGGCTCAGGTTCTCAAAGAACTGGGCTCTGAAACCGCCTGGGTGGTCTATGGCGATGGACTCGATGAGATGACCACAGCAGGCACCACAAAGGTTGCAGCACTTGAAAACGGTACTATTCGTACTTTTGAGATTACACCAGAAGACGTTGGCCTTCGTCGCGTCGATATGTCGGAGCTCAAGGGCGGAGAGGCCGAAGTTAACGCAAAGGCGCTGCTTGGTGTTCTTGAAGGTGCACAGAACGCATATCGCGATATTGTGCTCTTGAACTCTGCCGCAGCACTGGTGATTTCCGGCAAGGCGAAAGACCTGAAGGACGGCATTGCCCTCGCAGCGCAGTCAATCGACAGCGGAGCAGCTTTAGCCGTTCTGCAAAAGGTCATTGCTGTATCAAACGATAACCCGCTCTGACGGAGAGGATCAAACCATGTCCACCGACATTCTGGGGAAAATCGAAGCTTACAAGCGCGAGGAAATCGCTGCTGCCAAGGCTCGTCTTCCACTCGAAGAAATGAAGGCGCAGGCCAAGGATCAGCCTGCAACACGCGGTTTTCTCAAGGCACTGGAAGCCAAGCGCGCAGCCAACAAGTTCGCGCTCATTGCTGAAATCAAGAAGGCGAGCCCTTCCAAAGGCCTTATCCGCCCCGATTTTGATCCGCCAGCGCTGGCCAAGGCTTATGAAGACGGCGGTGCGGCCTGCCTGTCCGTTCTCACGGATACGCCATTTTTTCAGGGCGCACCGGAATTTCTGACAGCGGCACGCAATGCCTGTTCACTGCCCGCCTTGCGCAAGGATTTCCTTTTCGACACCTATCAGGTCTATGAAGCGCGCAGCTGGGGTGCAGATTGTATCCTCATCATTCTGGCAAGCGTCGATGATGATCTGGCCAAAGCGCTCGAAGAAACCGCTTTCGAACTCGGCATGGATGCTCTCATTGAAGTCCATGACGAAGAAGAAACCGAACGCGCGCTGAAGCTTTCATCGCGTCTCGTTGGCGTCAATAATCGCAATCTGCGCACGTTTGAAGTCGATCTTGCTGTTTCCGAACGCCTCGCAAAGATGGTGCCTTCGGACCGTCTTCTGGTCGGTGAAAGCGGCATCTTCACCCATGATGATTGCCTGCGTCTTGAAAAGTCGGATATCGGCACATTCCTCATCGGCGAAAGCCTGATGCGCAAGGATGATGTTGCTCAAGCGACCCGCGAACTTCTGACCGGCAAGGTGTAAGCCATGACAGCCAAACTCACCCATATCGACCAGACTGGCGCCGCCCATATGGTCGATGTCGGCGATAAGGCTGAGACTGAACGCCAGGCAGCGGCTGAAGGTGCAGTCAAAATGAAGCCAGAAACTCTGGCCCTCATTCTGGAAGGCAATGCTGCCAAAGGCGACGTTATCGGTGCTGCCCGTTTGGCGGGCATTATGGCTGCGAAGAAGACTGCTGATCTCATTCCGCTTTGCCACCCATTGATGCTGACAAAGGTCTCGGTGGACATCGAACCGGATCAATCACTTCCCGGCCTGCGCGTCTCTGCGACTGCAAAGCTGAAAGGCCGCACGGGAGTTGAAATGGAAGCGCTGACTGCCGTATCAGTCACCTGCCTGACCATCTATGACATGGCAAAGGCCGTTGATCGCCACATGGAAATTACCGATATTCGCGTTTCCGCAAAAAGTGGTGGCAAATCAGGCGACTGGAAAGCCTGATTCTCAAACGAACTTGCGGCAAATCAATTCATGGCCGCAGTTAATCTGCTTTAAGCAGCGAAGCATTTCCGGCATGAGCATTTAGCAGCCTGTGTGAGATAATGCGCAGAACAAGCGAAATAACGAGATTATTTTCTACGAGAGGAAGCCAATGTCCCTTCTCCCGGTCGATGAAGCCCTTGCACGTATCCTGAGCTCGGCAGAGCCACACGGTTCTGAGCAGGTTCCTTTGACTTCAGCCGGTGGACGCGTCGTTGCTGAACCTGTGAAGGCTCACCTTCTGCAACCTCCCTTTGATTGCTCTGCTATGGATGGCTATGCGCTGATCTCACCTGAAAATATCAGCTATCCGCTTGAACTGAACTTAATTGGCGAATCAGCAGCCGGTAAGCGTTTCGATGGGCAGCTGGGCGAAGGTCAGGCGGTCCGCATTTTCACCGGCGCACCAATGCCAGCAGGTGCAGATAGCATCGTTATTCAGGAAGACACGGAGCGCTCCGGCGACAAGCTGACGATACGGCAAGGCCTCGATAAAGGCCGTCACATTCGTCGCGCGGGCCTCGATTTTGCACCTGCCGATGTTGTTCTTCCAGTTGGAAAAGCACTCGACGCCCCGGCACTTTCCCTTGCTGCGGCCAGTGGCAACGCAGCCATCTCCGTTTTCAAACAGCCCCGCATTGCAATACTCGCGACTGGAGACGAGCTCGTCCCGCCCGGTACAGTTCCCGGCCCGGACCAGATTGTCGCCTCCAACAGCGTCGGCATCGCCGAAATCGTTCGCCGCGCAGGCGGCAGGCCTGAAGATATGGGCATTATTATCGACGATCCCGAAAAGATCGAATCCGCAATTGGTGCCGTTCTCGAAGATGGCATCGATGTTCTTGTGACGATTGGCGGCGCGTCGGTTGGAGATCGCGATTACGTTCACGGGGCTTTACAGAATTGTGGTGTCGATCTCGACTTCTGGAAGATCGCGATGCGCCCGGGTAAACCGCTGATTTATGGCCGCAAGACAGTTTCGGGTAAAACCGTGCATGTCATCGGTCTGCCGGGTAATCCGGTTTCAAGCCTTGTCTGCAGTCTCGTATTTCTGCGTCCATTGGTGGCAAAGCTATCGGGCACTGACTTAACTGCAGATATTCGTCCCGCGAAATTTGGTCAGCCAATGAATGCAAACGATCATCGTAGGGACTTTGTTCGTGCGACGGTCGAAAAGGCAATCGACGGCACATTGATTGTAAAGCCATTTCCAGTTCAGGATTCTTCAATGCTTTCTGCTCTTGTGCGTTCCAATGCACTACTGATCAGAGAAGAAAATGCGCCAGCGGCAGCGCTTGGAGATCCTTGCACAATACTGATGCTGTAACGAACGGCATCAATTCCCGCCCTCATTAATCATTTTAAAACCATTGCAGAACAAGACTGGAACATATAGTGTTCGTTCTGGTTTTGTTTTTATTTGATTCTGGTTTGGAGGGTGTAGCGCATGTTGACCCGTAAGCAGCACGAGCTTCTGCTGTTCATTCATGAACGTCTTAAAGAGACGGGCATCCCTCCGTCTTTTGACGAGATGAAAGAGGCTCTCGATCTAGCCTCGAAATCGGGCATTCATCGCCTCATCACGGCATTGGAAGAACGTGGCTTTATCCGCAGACTTCCTAACAGAGCACGCGCTCTGGAAGTCCTGCGGTTGCCAGATTCGATAGCACCGGGCTTGAACTCGCAGAAGAAGTTCGCTCCGAGCGTCATCGAAGGAAGCCTTGGTAAAGCTCCCCCTCCTCCACCGGCGCGCCCTGCTCCGGTCATGGCGGACAATGATTCCTCAACAATGGTCTCTGTGCCTATGATGGGACGCATCGCTGCCGGTGTGCCGATCTCGGCAATCCAGAATCAGACACACTCACTGAGCCTTCCTCCGGAAATGCTTGGCGCCGGTGAACACTACGCTTTGGAAGTCAAAGGCGATTCGATGATCGACGCCGGTATTTTTGACGGCGACACAGTCATCATTAAACGCGGTGATACAGCCAATCCGGGTGAAATTGTCGTCGCACTGGTGGACGACGAAGAAGCGACATTGAAGCGTTTTCGCCGCAAAGGCGCTTCCATCGCCTTGGAAGCAGCAAACCCGGCTTACGAAACCCGCATCTTCGGACCTGACCGCGTGCGCGTTCAGGGCAAGCTGATCGGTCTGATCCGACGCTATTAAATCTCACACATAACCGCTGCGCTTCCTTGAGGTATGTGGCGGTTAATATTCATAGCATTTCCGGCAAAAGTGCGAAGCGTCTCCGCAGGGAAATCGGTTCGCCGGACTGATTTCTTTTCCTGCTGCGGTGCGTCGGATAATGCGTAAAAACAATCAGTTATAGCGGTTCCAACGATTCATTCCTAACTGGAACGGCTGTAAGTCTGCCAGAAGACCATGAACTAGAGCGACTCTGATTTGTCTGTAAAAGCTGGAGCCGCTTCGAGCTTAGGGTTCTTTTCAGAGCCAGCTTTCTTTTGATATTCGCGATCAGCTAGCCCCCGCGCTGCTCGCGAATAAAGACGATGAAGGTGCCAAGGCCTCGTAGGCGCATCAATGGCAAAGCTCAGATCATCTGCATAGCCGGCTAATTTACGAGGTTTTGCCGGTTCGAATCGGTAGATTTTATCTTCGTTGTCGACTTCGTGGACAGCCGAAACTGTTGCAGCCTCGCCTTTCGAGGACTCCTTCTGTTGCCCCAGCCTGAGTTCAAGCGTTCCCTTTAAGGCAAGCTCTTTTCGATCCACCACGAGCACATCAGGGCGCTCGCAGCTCAGATTTTTGCCTGCTATCGCAAGAACGACGATGTCGCCAATATTGCAGGCGATGTCCTTCATTTCCTCCTGCGCGGTATAAGCGAACATCCGCCCGTCCCGCAAAGGGATCGTACACAGTCCCTCTTCGCAGACAAACGCATCAGTGGCGGATACCAACTTCTGCTTTTTTACAATCTGCGGCGGAATAAACGTTTCGATCAAATAGGCAGTCTGCCAGTTTTGACCTGTGAATTTTGGCGGCCTGCTGCGATTGGCTGCGAAATTGCCATCGGGCAAGCGCACGGCCACAAATTTTGCATCCTCACTAACGAGAATATCCGGCAATGGCGTTCGTATAAAAACGACAAGCCCGGCAATGACAAAAGGTAAAGCCAGCCATCGCAACCGGGTCGTGGAAACAACCGCGATAACAAGCGCTACGGTCCAGAGGATAAGCGTGCTTGCAGGCATGACGCCCGGATTGCCGTCAGGAGAAAAGCTAGCGACCAGACTTGCAATATGCCTGACCAATAGGACACCAAATCCCATGATCTGTAATGGCAGCCAGTCAAGCTGCAATGGCATCAACACCAAGCTCAGCACTGCAAAGGGCATCACAAGGATCGAGATAACCGGCAGGGCCAATACGTTTCCGACAAGGCCTAAGGGTGCGGTGTTGTTGAAATGATAGGCGGCGAATATTCCGCTCGCTATACCGGCAACAATCGATGTTGCTCCTGTCGCCACCGCAGGAATAAGCATTTTTGATATAAATCCGCGTGGATTAGAACGTCGATTTTCATTGGCCGTTTGATTGCGTGCTTTCCTGTCGCTCCACCATGCAAATGCAGCAATCAATCCCGCGGTCGCCGAAAAAGACATCTGAAAACTCGGACCGAGAATTTCATGCGGAGAAATTGCAATCATCGCGACAGACGCAATCGCAAGATTGCGCATACTGATGGCAGCACGGTCAGCCAGCAATGCGCAGAGCATCACGACAATCATGACGTAACTGCGCTGTGCTGCAACATCCGCACCCGACATGGCGAGATAAAATGTGCAGCTTAGAAGCGAGAGAAAAGCCGCAAACTTTTTTACCGGATATCGGGCGCTAAACCCCGGCAACAGAGCAAACAGCGATCTCAACGACATCATCACAACGCCAGCGGCCAGCACCATATGAAGGCCGGAAATTGACAGGATATGCGCCAGACCTGCCTTGCGCAGATCCTCATTCGTTTCTTCGCTGATCCCTGCTCGCTCACCCGCTATGAGCGCTGCGGCAACACTGCCATCCTCACCAGAGAGCACTTCCGCAATACGTTCGGAAACATGCACGCGTAGCTGAGCAATGGAACTCGCAATTTTTGCCGTCATGTCGGTCGGTCCTGGCACATCGGCAATCTTTGGTGTTCCAAGAAAGAAACCGTTGGCACCGATGCCGCCGAAATAGGCATGGAAGGCAAAATCGTAATTCCCCGGCCGCATAGGTCCCGAAGGCACCCTCAGGCGCGCAAAGCCGGTTAGCCCGCTACCAATAGTCGTCTTGGCCGGTATGTCGCGTGCAGTAATGCGGATGCGGTGCGGTGCGTAGCGAAGTTTCGGCCTTTGCGTTTCAAGCAGATCAAGCGTCACACGCCAGCTGCCATTGTCGCGATATTCGAGACCAGCCACTCGGCCGGTAACGCGCGTTGCAACCTCTGAACCCAACAATTGCGTGCTTCGTCGTTCAGTCTCAAATTTCCCCGCTATCATGCCGAGCTGCAGAGCCACGACAAGCGTCAGCAATTGCGATAGCAAGAAGCCTTTGCGCACAAAAAAACGCAATATAAAGACCGTTGTCAGGGTCGAAAGGAGCGGCACCCAGTCAGGCTCAAAAGAAAGCGTAAAATAGACAACTGCTCCCACACCCATCATCACGGGAAACAGAAGGAAGAATATCCCGCGTCCCACTTCCCGACTCAGCGCTCTGCTTAAGTTCAACCACGCGGCGGCTAGTAGAACGCGCGCGCGTTCAGAAGGCGTTAGAACTTGCTCTGGCAGGGCAGTAGGATAAATTTCTTCGTGTTCATCCGGAGCCCACGGAGCGGGCACCAAAGCGCGAGCCAAACCATCGGACATGTCTTTGACAAATGCCCGTTCGCTGATCTCCTGTGCTTCCCTTGTGCCCGTCATGCCCCCGCCTGACTGCAAAAGTGCTCCCCGCTAACCTAAAGAAGAATACCGGATCGGTGCGAAAGGGACGTCAAGCCCTTGCGCGCTGTGCTACCTATGCTACATGAACGCCAGCCAAAATCGAGAGGGTTCGCGCGTCGAGAACCCCGATTGCCTGTAGAACACAATCAAACGGGCACTATATACTCTAATTCTGCCTCGCCCTCGGCGTCCTGCCGCAGTCCCGCGAGGCTCTGACACAGTGGAGCTGTCATGTCGAAACCGGTCGTCACCCGTTTTGCCCCTTCGCCCACGGGTTATCTGCATATTGGCGGAGCTCGCACGGCTCTCTTTAACTGGCTTTACGCAAAGCACACCGGCGGCAAGATGCTGCTGCGCATCGAAGATACCGATCGCGAACGCTCCACCGATGCAGCCACAGCCGCAATTCTGGACGGCCTGAACTGGCTTGGTCTTGATTGGGATGGCGATGCAATTTCTCAGTTTGAGCGCGCTCCACGTCACCGTGAAGTGGCCGAAGAACTGGTTGCAGATGGCAAAGCCTATTATTGCTATGCAACGCCGGAAGAGCTCGAAGAAATGCGCGAAAAGGCACGCGCTGAAGGTCGTCCGCCGCGCTATGATGGCCGCTGGCGTGACCGCGATCCTTCGGAGGCACCTGCAGGCGTAAAGCCCGTTATTAGAATCAAGGCACCACGCGAAGGTGAAACCCTTGTACGCGATGCTGTTCAGGGCGATGTTCGCTTCCCGAACAAAGACCTTGATGATTTCATCATCCTGCGCTCCGACGGCACACCGACCTATATGCACGCGGTTGTCGTGGACGACCACGACATGGGCGTCACCCACATCATTCGTGGCGACGACCATCTGACCAATGCGGCACGCCAGACCGTGATCTACGATGCGATGGGCTGGGAAGTCCCTCAGATGTCGCATATTCCGCTTATTCATGGTGCAGACGGAGCCAAGCTCTCCAAGCGTCATGGTGCGCTGGGCGTCGATGCCTATCGCGCCATGGGTTATCTGCCGGAAGCGCTTCGCAACTATCTCGTCCGTCTTGGCTGGAGCCATGGTGACGACGAAATCATGTCGACCGAACAGATGATCGAGTGGTTTGACGTCACCGACATCAACAAAGGTGCTGCGCGCTTTGACTTCCAGAAGCTCGAAGCCATCAACGGCCTTTACATGCGCGCAAGCGACGACAAGGCTCTGTTTGACGCGCTGATCGCTGTATTACCGGAAATCGAAGGCGGCAAAGAACTGGAAGCTTCCCTTGATGAAAAGGGTCGCGCTCAGCTTCTCACCGCAATGCCGGGCCTTAAAGATCGCGCAAAGACACTGGTGGAGCTTGCTGATGGTGCGAAGTTTATCTTCGCAAAGCGCCCGCTTGTATTTGATGAGAAGGCCGCATCTCTGCTTAACGACGAAGGTCGCCAAGTTCTGAAAGCTGTCCTTCCGCATTTGGAATCAGTCAGCGAATGGACCGTAGACGCGCTCGATGCGGCTGTTCGGGCCCATGCAGAAACAGTAGGCCTCAAACTTGGCAAGGTAGCACAACCACTGCGCGCTGCCCTTACAGGTCGGGCTACATCTCCGGGTGTATTCGACGTACTGTTTGTGCTCGGCCGTGAAGAGTCACTTGCACGCATAAAAGATCAAATCGTTTGAACTGTTAGCATTCACGCTGACGTGACAAATCGGACTTAATTAGACCAAATTACGCATTGCATCGCAAAATCATTGGGATAGTTTGGCGGGCGAAATCGTTTGGATAATGCGTTGAAAATCCGTTCTTCTACGGGAACGGCTAACACATAAAAATAATGCGGTTTCCCGCGTTGGCGGGAAACACATAGATGTTACAAGAGACAAGTTATAACGACGATTAAAATTCAGCCGCCACACGGGCGGCAAAGTGGACACGAAAGGAAACACGATGTCAGATAAGACAGCTAGCTTTACCCTCGACGGCAAAACGTTCGACCTGCCTGTACGACAAGGCACTGTCGGGCCGGACGTCGTCGACATCGGTCCACTTTACAAGAACGCCCACGCTTTCACTTACGATCCAGGTTTCACTTCGACCGCTTCATGCGAATCCAAGATCACATATATCGACGGCGATGAAGGCGTGCTGCTGTATCGTGGCTATCCGATTGATCAGCTTGCTGAACATGGCGACTTCCTCGAAACCTGCTACCTGCTGCTTTACGGTGAACTGCCTACAGCAACCCAGAAGGCCGATTTCGATTACCGCGTGACCCGTCACACGATGATCCACGAGCAGATGACGAAGTTCTTCACCGGCTTCCGTCGTGACGCGCATCCAATGGCTGTCATCGTCGGCTGCGTCGGCGCAATGTCAGCATTCTATCACGACTCGACCGACATCACTGATCCGCATCAGCGCATGGTTGCTTCGATCCGTCTGATCGCCAAGCTGCCTACGCTCGCTGCAATGGCCTATAAGTACCACATCGGCCAGCCATTCATGTATCCGAAGAACGACCTCGATTTCGCGTCGAACTTCCTGCACATGTGCTTTGGTGTTCCTTGCGAAGATTACAAGGTCAATCCGGTTCTGGCACGCGCCATGGACCGCATCTTCATTCTGCACGCTGACCACGAACAGAACGCTTCGACATCGACCGTTCGTCTCGCTGGTTCGTCAGGCGCAAACCCATTTGCATGTATCGCTGCTGGCGTTGCCTGCCTCTGGGGTCCTGCACATGGCGGCGCAAATGAAGCAGCGCTCAACATGCTGGCTGAAATCGGTTCCGTCGACCGCATTCCGGAATTCATTGCACGCGCCAAGGACAAGAACGATCCGTTCCGTCTGATGGGCTTCGGCCATCGCGTTTACAAGAACTACGATCCGCGCGCCAAGATCATGCAGAAGACCTGCCATGAAGTTCTCGGCGAACTCGGCATCAAGGACGATCCGCTTCTCGACGTTGCTCTGGAACTCGAAAAGATCGCTCTTACCGATGAATATTTCATCGAAAAGAAGCTCTATCCAAACATCGACTTCTACTCCGGCATCACGCTGAAGGCTCTCGGCTTCCCAACCGAAATGTTTACGGTTCTGTTCGCCCTCGCCCGCACCGTCGGTTGGGTCGCTCAGTGGAAGGAAATGATCGAAGATCCACAGCAGAAGATCGGTCGTCCGCGCCAGCTCTATACTGGTGCTCCAGAACGCGATTACGTGCCAGTTGCAAAGCGCAAGTAATCCTATCCCAGAATGCAGAAAACCCCGGCAATTTGCCGGGGTTTTTGTTTGTTCTCAATTTGAGTTCAGCGTTTTCTGCCGTTCTCGGCCAGATCGAGCAAGACCTTTGCTCCGATCTCGCCGGAAGGTCGCTCCGTGGCCATTATTGATATCACTTTATCAAAGCCATCAAGTTGCGCCTGACGCGACGCACTTTTCTGCATAAGCTTATCGACATAACGGGCAAGATTACCCGGCCTTACCGATTCATTGAAAAACTCCGGTACAACGGGTTCGTCAGCGATAATGTTCGGAAGAGCCGCACTCCAGATCGTGATCTTGGACAGCAGAAACTGGCGTGCAAACCAATCAGCCTTGTATGACAAAATGGTCGGGATGCGCGACAGTGCAAGCTCCAGCGAGACAGTACCCGACGCAGCCAGTGCTGCATCTGCACGCGCAAAGGCATCCCACTTGGCTTCATCACCGGTCACGATAAGCGGCTTAACGGCCCAATCCTTGGAAAGCTCACGCACCATTTCCTCAATGCGCGGCAATGTAGGCAGAATGACCTCAAGCTTTTCGACACGCTTTGACAGCTCTTCTACAGCCTTGCCGAAGGGTTCCATAAGCGTCTGGATTTCGCCACGGCGCGATCCGGGAAGCAACAACAGGCAGCGTGAGCCATCAGGCCAGCGTTGCGCTTCAGCGGCGCGCTGTGCAGCCTGTACTTTCACAATCGGCGCGTAGCTACTGAGACGATGTCCGACATAGGTTGATTGCGGGCCGTTAAGCCGCTTCATGACCTCAACTTCAAACGGCAATACTGTGAGCACATGGTCGACATAGGCACGCATCGCTTTGGCGCGCTGCGGACGCCAGGCCCAGACACTCGGAGCGATATATTTTACGATTGGAATTGAAGGACTGGCTGCGCGGATTTTTTTTGCAACACGATGCGTGAATTCCGGGCTGTCGATGAGCAAAACACAATCAGGCTTTTCTGCAACGATCCGCTTTGCTGTCTGATTTATACGCAGAATAAGCCCAGGCAGATTCTTGAGAATAGCACCAAGCCCCATCAAGGCTATTTCATGCGGGTCGAAGAAGGTCTTCAATCCACGTTCAGCAAGATGGTCACCACCAACGCCAACGATATCGACGAGCCGGTCTGTCTGGCCGCGAAGAGCATCAACCAAATCCGCACCGAGGAGATCGCCGGATTCCTCTCCGGCCACGATCGCAATTTTCAATGGCCGGCTAGTTTTGCTCAACGTGCTAAGTCCCTTTGGTTTCGACTGATCGTCTCAATGAAAAGACCTTTTTCATTGGCCGCAGCCATGGTTTCACCAAGACCGAGAATGAAAGTGCGACCAGCTTCAATCGCAATACCGGACAAGCCAGCACGGGCTGCGTTCTCCACTGTCGATACGCCGATTGCCGGCAAATCTGCGCGCTCATCCTGTCTTGGCTTGGCCATTTTGACAAGTACGCCGCCACGCTTGGGAATACGACCTGCCTGACGAAGCGCGTAAACACGCTCGATCATCTGATCGGTGCCTTCTGCACCTTCAAGCGCCACAACGCGGCCACCTGCAGCAATTGCACCCTGCCCGACATCCAATTCGCCAAGACGAAGCGCAGCTTCCATAGCGAGCAAAACGTTCCGGCGTTCGCGGGAATCGGGCGTCAGACGCGTGATCGCTCTCGGCGGTGTCGGTGAGAGAAGATCAGGAACAACTTCATGCGCTCCGACCATCTTGAAGCCATAGCGCTCAAGCAGGCGCATGAATGCACGCAGTAACGCATCATCGCCTTGACCGAGCGCGGTCAGAACATAGCGCACAGCCCTTATCGTCGGGAGATTGAGTTTAAGATCACTCAGATGCGGACGGTTACGAAGGCCACCGGCAAGGACAACTTGAGTGACGCCAGCCGACCGCATGGCACGGATGAGCATGCCAAAATCAATCGCTGCGATTTCCTGATGTTCATATTCATAGAGCGAGGCATCAGCCTCACCACGCAGTGGAAGCATAAAAGGCGGATTTCCATCCGCCTTCAGAGCTTCAGCTACTTTTATCGGCAAAA
This sequence comes from Ochrobactrum sp. BTU1, assembly GCA_018798825.1. Taxonomy (NCBI): domain Bacteria; kingdom Pseudomonadati; phylum Pseudomonadota; class Alphaproteobacteria; order Hyphomicrobiales; family Brucellaceae; genus Ochrobactrum; species Ochrobactrum sp. BTU1. The sequence goes on from CP076354.1 coordinate 1,196,928, forward strand.
GGCCATTGCCAGCAATAATGGCTGTGCGTTGACGCTTTACCGCGCTTGTCGCGCTATCAATCGTCGTCGCCGTCATCCATCGCTCCACCTACCGATGAGCCAAGCGGCGGCGTGCAATAAGCGCGCTTATTTTCCACCAGAATGAAGGAGATAAGATCAGCCACACCATCAGAATCAGGAATAGCTTTAAGCACATCCTGTGCACGCTCACGCACCGGCTTGGTGCGGTCAAACAGCATGTGGACTGCATGACGCAGATTATGGATATCCTTGCGCTGCATACCGGAACGCTTCATTCCGATGATGTTCAGACCGCCGAGATAAGCATGGTTGCCGATCGCACTGCCGTAAGGAATGAGATCGTGGGCCAGTGCCGCCATACCGCCAACAAAAGCATGATGGCCAACACGCGTAAACTGGTGAACAGCAGAACCACCGCCGAGAATGGCGTGATGACCGATTTCGACGTGGCCACCAATCATAACGTTGTTAGCAAAAGTGACGTGATCGCCGACATCGCAATCATGCGCGACGTGTGCATAGGCGAGAAACTGGCAGTTATTGCCTACACTCGTGTAACCACGGCTACTGTCAGAACCGCGATGCATGGTGACACCTTCGCGGACAAGGCAGTTATCGCCAACAACTAGCGTCGTCGGGCCACCCTTATGCTTACCGTTCTGTGGATCGCAACCCAAAACAGCGTGCGGATAAACCTTGGCATTGGCGCCAAGACGAACAGCATCGCTAATAACAACATGGCTCATCAGTTCAGAATTATCGCCGATGACGGCGCCGGACTGAACGTGACAAAAAGGACCGACGGAAACGCCCTGTCCAAGTTCCACACCCGGCTCCACGAGAGCGGTAGGGTGGATAAAAGTTTCCTTCATTGAAGTACTCATGCCTTCTCTTCGGCTACGCCAACCATTGCGGCAACTTCAGCTTCGGCAACCTTTACGCCATCAACTTCAGCCACGCACTCAAATTTAGAGATATTTCCGCGTTGTTTAACCTTCTTCACGTGAAGGTGAAGCTGGTCACCAGGAACAACTGGACGGCGGAACTTGGCTTTGTCGATTGTCATGAAATAGACGAGGCTTGGCGCGTCAGAGCCCTGATTGAGAACAGTGATCGCGCCTGCCGTCTGCGCCATGGCCTCAATGATGAGAACACCTGGCATAATCGGCTTGTCGGGAAAATGACCGGTAAAATGTGGCTCATTGATCGTGACATTCTTGATGCCAGTCGCAGACTCATCACCATTGATATTGATGATGCGATCAATCAGCAAAAATGGATAACGATGCGGGAGCGCACGCAGAACAGCCTGAATATCTGCAACTTCCAGCTTCTGATTAGTTTCACTCATCAGAGGATTGCTCCTTTTTTGGTTTCCCGATGCTCCGGATATTTGCGATATCCCTGAACCATTGTTTAATAGGACGAGCGGGGAAGCCCCCCCAACGCTCGCCATCGGGTATGTCATTCATCACACCGCTTGCTGCGGCAATCTGCACGCGCGAACCAATAACCAGATGATCAGCAAGACCAACGCGGCCTCCAAGCATCGTCTGGTCACCGATCACGCAACTTCCCGAAATACCGCAATGCGCGGCAACGATACAAAACCGGCCAATACGCACATTGTGTGCGATTTGCACCAGATTATCGATCTTGGTGCCCTCACCGATAACAGTGTCGCTCAAAGCGCCACGGTCGATCGTGGTGTTCGCACCAATCTCAACGTCATCCTGAAGGATGACGCGGCCAAGTTGAGGGACTTTTTCAAGGCCTCTAGGACCGGGAACATAGCCGAATCCGTCCTGCCCTATACGGACACCCGGATGCAGGGATACGCGATTACCGATCATAGCGAACTGAACAGCAACGCCCGGCCCAATATAGCTATCGCGGCCGATCTGGCAGCCTTCACCGACCACAGCTGTCGCCGCAATAAGCGTTCCTGTGCCTACGCTCACACCTTTGCCGATGACTGCGCCTGCTTCAATCGTAGCACCCGCCTCAATCGATGCAGTAGGATGCACATAAGCAGCTGGCGAAACGCCCGTTTCGCCGAGCCAGCTTTCAGGCCGCACGGAAACAGGAAACAGCATTCGTCCAACGGACGAAAAATCACGTTGTGGATTTCTGGTTACAAGCGTAGCAACACCGGAAGGCACGCTGTCAGCAACATCTTCAGAACACAAAACACCTGCGGCTTTTATGCCGGCAAGAGCCTGTGCGTTCTTCTTACCATCGACAAATACGAGGGCATCATCACTCGCGTCATTCAATGACGCCAGACGCGCAACAGAACGCGGTGCAAGCTTCGGGTTGCGAAGGCTTGCACCGGTAAAATCAGCAATATCGCCAATCGTGAGGTCACGAGAAGGCTTGAAGAAAATGGGATCTGCCATCAAAGCACTTTCTTGCCCGGGGCATGTCTGCCCCGGGAAAAGGCAAATCTATTAGAACTTGGTCGAAACACCAAAGTTGAAATTCTGAACCTTATCGGTGTCAGCCTTTGCAATCGGGAACGCATAGTCGAAGCGGAGCGGACCGAATGGAGAAGCCCACATCAAGCTCACACCAGCCGAAGCGCGGAGTTTCTTGTCATCGCCCAAGACGCCCGGGGTATCGTTTCCGTACAAGGTTGCAGCGTCTGCGAACAGAGCACCACGGATACCAAGGCTTTCTGGAACGAGCGGCATCGGGAACTGAACTTCAGCAGTACCGCTGAAGTATGTGGTGCCACCCATCCAGTAACGGTTGCCGTTAGCAGCATCCTGATAAGGACCAATACCGTTGAACTTGAAGCCGCGGATAATGTCGGTGTTGTTCTTGAACAGATCGAAGATACGAACACCGTCACTACCAAATTCGTGGATGTAACCACCGCCGACACCCAGCATACCGACAATGTCGGCTTCCTGCATAAGCGTGGTGTAGTAGTTACCCTTGAAAGTCGTCTTCAGATACTTCGCGTCGCCACCAAGACCTGCGAATTCCTGCGTGAACTTGGCATAAAGACCTTCATGTGGGTTCTTCATGTCGTCGATCGAGTTATACGTCAGCGAGTAGCTGATCGACGAACGCAGCCATGGGCTATGCTCAGCAGCTTCAATAAGTGCTGGAGCATAATAGTTAGGATCTGGATTGCCATTCTGGTCAGAAACGTACAGGTCGTACTTTTCCTGAACCAGGTTATAGGCCAGACCAGCCGAGAAGTTGTCAGTAATCGGCAGGCCGAAGCGGATCGTACCACCCGTCTGCTGAACGTCATAACGACCACCGTTGTCTACGCGGTACGAACGACGGAATACGTCAAAACCGGCCGACATGCGATAACCGAGGAAGTAAGGCTCAGTGAACGACAGTGCGTAGTTACGCATTTCGTCCTGACCTGCACCAGCACTGATTCGGATAAACTGACCACGGCCAAGGAAGTTACGCTCGGTAATCGCAGCTTCAACCTGCGCACCTGGCGATTCTCCGCCGGTCGTGTAACCACCACCGATCGAGAACTCACCGGTCGACTTTTCGACAACGTCAACCACCAGGATAACCTGATCTGGCTCGGAGCCTGGAGCAGTCGAGATATTGACGGTCTGGAAGAAGTCGAGAGCTTCAAGACGGCGCTTAGCGCGCTGAACCATGACCTGATTGAAGGCGTCGCCTTCGTTCATGTCGAATTCACGACGAATCACGTAGTCGCGCGTCTTGTCGTTGCCGCGGATTTCAATGCGCTGAACGTAAGCGCGTGGACCCTGATCAACGCTATAAACAACCGAGATTGTGTGATTGTCGAAGTCGCGGTCGCCGCGTGGCTCAACCTTGGCGAAAGCGTAACCGCTACCAGCAACGTTTTCGGTAACCGCAAGAACGGAGTCTTCGATTTCCTTGGCGCTGTAAGGCTTACCTTCGCGGGTCTTGACCAAATGACCGAGCGACTGCGTATCAACGCCATCAACGGTGCTTTCGACGCTGACATTACCAAAGGTATAGCGCTGACCTTCATCAACCGTAACGGTGATGTCGTATTCGTTGGTCGATGGATTCAGAACCGCATTCGATGACAGTACGCGGAAATCTGCATAACCGCGATTGTAGTAGAAGCGGCGTAGCGTTTCTTCGTCAGCCTGCAGACGGCCTTCATCGTAAACGTCATTACGGGTCAGCCACGAAAGCGGGTTCGAACGCTTTGTGGAGATCACGTCACGCAGACGACGGGCGCTGTATGCACTGTTACCAACGAAATTGATGCTGGCGATCTTCGTGCGCGAACCTTCAGTGATTTCATAAACCACGTTCACGCGACCCTGACCGAGATCAACGGTGCGAGCATTTACAGTCGCATCGCTGCGGCCGATATGAGCATATGCACCCTTGATGGCTTCCTTATCAGCTTCCATCGTTGCCGCATCAAACGGCGAACGGGCTTTAAGCTGAACAGCACGAGCCAGATCAGGATCTTTGACCTTCTTGTTGCCCTGGAAGAGAACATTGTTCACAACCTGGCGCTCGCTCACCTGAACGATCAGCGAACCACCTGACTGGTTGATGCGCACGTCCGAGAACAGCCCCATTGCGAACAAGCGCTTAACAGCAGCATCAATATCATTGCTGTTGAAAGCTTTGCCCGGGCGAATGTCGATGTTGTCACGGATTGTCTGAGCATCGACGCGCGTATTACCGCGAACTTCAATGCGATTGACGACCGCAGCCTCAGCAGCATTGATCGATGCCAGAGAGAGCGCAGCAGTACCAGAAGCTACAAGAGCCACCGACATGGCGAGCGCTGAAGCGGCGCCAAAGAATTTAGAACTTGCCGTCATAGGCTTTCCGAACCTTCGTTTCTTTCTGTCCCCGGGGCGAATTTCCCAGAAATGCACGTATAGATACAACCGTAATAGCCGGTTTTTCTATACAAGCAAGCGTCGCGGTTAAAAACTGTTTACTTAAACAACCGGCGTGGCATCCGCGCCACGCGATTTAACTGTTATGGTAAACAGATCACTACGCTTTTCCAGTCCTCACTCCCAATGTTCATTTCTGATTAACGCCTCCGTACGGCTTCCGCCACACGTTGCGCTCCTTACGGTGGAGAGTCTCGCCAATCAGCAGCGCGACCCGGCTCCCCGTTTGCCAGCCGGACAGTGATCTAGCAGGCAAACAGGTCGTTGAAAAGTACGAACCCCATGAATCCCATCACAACGAGGAACCCAACACGATAAAAAATTTCCTGTGCCCCAACAGACACTGGGCTGCCCTTGATTGCTTCCACAGCATAAAAAACCAAATGTCCGCCATCCAATGGTGGCAATGGAAACAGGTTCAAAAGCCCAATACCAATAGAAAGCATGGCTGTCAGCTGGATAAGCCAGTCGAATCCCTGACTTGCGGCTTTGCCCGCCATATTGGCAATTTTCACTGGACCGCCGAGTTGGCACTTATCTTCACGGCCAACGGCAAAGCGTTGAAAAAACTCACCAGTTCGGCTGATGATGTGACCGGTTTCGACTATCGCCTGCCCTACTGATTCGAGCGGACCATACTCAATGCGTCGAAAATTACCGACCGCCTGCGTAGTTTCCACGCCGATAGCACCCATCTTGACCTTGTTACCCAGCGGATCAGTACGTTCGACAAGGGCAGGTGTCGCTTTCAGGTCGACCATCTTGCCGCCGCGTTCAACGGTAAAGTCCAACTCATCACCTGAGCGACCAGAAACTATCCGCTGAACATCGGAGAAAGTTGTGATTTTCTGTCCCTCAACACTGACAAAGCGGTCGCCCGGCTCAAAACCAGCTTCGGCAGCCGGGCTACCCGGCTGAACCCCAGCAACAAGCGGATCAGCGATCTGCCGACCATAAAGCGCAAAGAACACGCTGAAGATGACAACCGTAAGAATGATGTTGAAGGCGGGACCTGCAAAAACAGTCGCGGCACGTTTCCAGACAGGCTGGGTATGAAATGCCCTGCTCTGTTCTTCTGCACTGAGATTGGAGTTATCCACACCCACAGGTGAGCTTGTGGCGCTTTCATCACCCAAAAACTTCACGTAGCCGCCGAGCGGAATCGCAGAAAGCTTCCAACGCGTGCCATGCTTGTCGGTGAAACCGATCAGTTCGGGTCCGAAGCCGATGGAAAAGGCACTCGCACCGATGCCGCACCAGCGTCCAACGAGATAGTGGCCCATTTCATGCACAAAGACGACAACCGTCAGTACAAATAGAAATGGAATTATCGTTCCTACAAGCAGACTTTCGCTGCCGATAAAAAAGGCCAGAGCCTCCTGCAAATCACCACTCCTACGAATTCACACGCATCAGAAACTAAAGAAAATTGCAGACGGAACATCTGGCTCGGCAATAATCGCACCAAAGATGTACAAAAGTGCAGCAGCCGCAACAAGTCCGTCAACCCGATCCAGAACGCCGCCGTGTCCTGGCAGAAGGCGGCCAGAATCCTTTGCACCGAACTGACGCTTCACCCATGATTCTGCGAGATCGCCAATCTGCGAAACAATCGACAGCAGCAATGCCAGCAATGGCACAACCCAGCTTCCGGGAGGTGCAACGAGCGACGCAACCAGAATACCACCCGCAACTGCAGCAGCCGCGCCGCCCAAAGCCCCAGACCATGTCTTGTTTGGTGAAAAACGCGGCGCCAGTTTTGGTCCGCCCAGAGCGCGCCCATTGAAATAGGCTGCGATGTCGGTGGACCATACGACGGCAAAAAGAAAGCAGATAGCTGTGAAACCGAACGGCTCATCGCCTCGAAGCAGCGAAAGCGAAATTGCAGAAAAACCGGCGTAAAAGATGCCAGCAGCGGGCCAACCACGTCCGGTCTTCCACTGTGTTACGAGAAGAACAATTGAACCTGCAAGCAGCGCCCCGATAGTCAGCAGCGCGCTACGATCAAGCACAAGAAGAATAAAGGTGAGAATAAGCCAAGCCCAACCAAAGAGGCGGGAAAAGGACGTCTGCTTTGTCGCACTGAGTTCCGTCCACTCATAAAACATCGCCAAACCGATCGCGATGGAAAAGAGCGTGAAACCCAGTCCGCCTACCCAGGTCAGCCAGAGAGCTGCAGCGCCGAGAACGATGGCGGTCAGAATGCGAGTTTGCAGATTTGACATTGATACCTTTCGGCTAACCTAAACTGTTAGAGCGGCCTTTGTGCGCCCCACCGGTCGCACGGCACTCTATGCGGCCAGGCCGCATCAAACCGCTGCACCTTTTGCTGAAGTGCATTCGATTGCAGGTGAACACTCTTCGAGCTTGTCGCGCACCTCCACACCACCAAAACGGCGCTCGCGCTGACGGAAGACCTCATAAGCCGCATCGAGATCGGCAGGCTTGAAGTCTGGCCAGTGGCCAGGAACGAACAGAAATTCTGCATAGGCTGCCTGCCAAAGCAGAAAATTAGACAGGCGCATTTCGCCACTGGTGCGGATAATCAAATCCGGATCGGGAATACCGGCCGTGTCCAGATTGGCGGAGATCAGCTCCGCAGAAATCGATGATGGGTCAAGGCGGCCAGCCGCCACATCACGCGCAAGGCTCTGCACCGCGCGGACGATTTCATCGCGAGAACCATAATTGAAAGCGATAATGAGGTTAAGGCCGCTATTATGGCGGGTCAGAGATTCCGCTTCGCCAAGCAGGCTGCAAATGTCCGCGGCCAGCCCTTCGCGCTCACCAATAATGCGCACGCGCACATTATTGCGATGCAGTTCGGCAAGATCGCGGCGGATAAAAAGCTTCAGCAATCCCATGAGATCGCCGACTTCACCGCTTGGGCGCGACCAGTTTTCTGACGAGAATGCAAAGAGTGTAAGATAGCCAAGGCCGCGGTCGCCAGCGCCCCTCACCGTCTCACGCAAAGCTTCGACACCGGCCCTGTGACCGGCGCTGCGCGGCAAACCGCGTGCCTTCGCCCAACGGCCATTGCCATCCATAATAATGGCTATGTGGCGCGGATCGGACATGGCGAAGCTCTCCTCATTGGTAAATCATGCACAGCCAGTGCCTAACGTCATAAATCTGTAGCGCTTTGAAAAACACAATCAGAATTTCATAACTTACCAGACACTGGCAACAACTTGTTTCTAGTAGCCCATGCTTTCAAAGCCGCACTTTTCTGAAAAAAAGAATTCGCGCGCTCCAAAATCAGGAAACTAGACCTGCATGATCTCACCTTCCTTGACCGAAACGATCTTATCCATTTCAGCGATCGTATCATCGGTGAGCTTCTGAACCTTCTCAGAAAGACCACGGCTGTCATCCTGGCTGATATCGCCGTCTTTCTCGAGCCTCTTCAGCGTATCCATACCGTCACGACGAACGTGACGGACTGCAATACGACCCTGTTCCGCATACTGATGCGCAATCTTGACCAGTTCCTTGCGGCGCTGTTCGTTGAGCTCCGGCAAAGGAATACGCAACGTCATACCGTCAGTAATCGGATTAAGGCCGAGACCGGAATCACGAATCGCACGCTCTACAGCGCCAACCATGGTCTTATCCCATACGGAAACTGACAGCATACGCGATTCAGGTACCGTAATATTGGCAACCTGATTGATCGGCATTTCAGATCCGTAAGCCGTAATCGTGATTGGTTCGAGCAAGCTTGCAGAAGCGCGACCCGTACGCAGACCACCAAGGTCATGCTTCAGGGCATTAACAGCGCCTTCCATGCGTCGCTTCAGGTCGTTGATGTCAAAAACATCGCTCATGCATGTTCTCCTTCAGTGCGCGACAAGACAAACGATCAATACGCCGATCAATTATCGGAAACGATCGTGCAGCGTCCTTTGCCTTGTAGAATTTCGGCCAAGCCGCCGTTTTCATGGATGGAATAGACTATTATCGGAATGTTGTTCTCGCGTGCAAGGGCGACCGCCGTTGTATCCATGACGGCAAGCCCGCGATCAAGAACTTCCTTGTGCGTAAGCGCGTCAAATCGCGTTGCGGTTGGGTCTTTCTTCGGATCGGCGGAATAGATGCCGTCAACCTGAGTACCTTTAAGAAGCGCATCGGCGCCCACTTCAGCTGCACGCAGAGCTGCCGCAGAATCTGTCGTGAAGAAAGGATTGCCCGTGCCGCCTGCAAAGATCACAACCTTGCCCTCGTCCATATAAGCAGTTGCCTGTCGCTGCGAGAAACTCTCGCAAATTTCAGGCATTGCTATGGCGGAGAGAACAACCGCATCCACGCCGATCTTGTGAAGCGAAGTACGCAGCGCCAGCGAATTGATCACAGTGGCAAGCATCCCCATATGGTCGCCTGTCACGCGATCGCCGCCCTTGGATGCAACCGCTACGCCACGGAAAATATTTCCGCCACCAATAACGACGCCCACCTCAACACCAAGCTCCCGCGCTTGTTTGATATCATTGGCAATGCGGTCAGCAACCGAAACATCGATGCCAAAGCCCTGACTGCCCATCAATGCCTCGCCCGAGGCTTTCAAAAGAACGCGTTTATAGGCGGACTTAACGGACATGGAGTGTTCTCCGCTGATTGTGATCAACTGTTAGTATTGGGGTTCCGATACACGAAGGGCACCGCGTTGTCACGCGATGCCCTTCATAATCAAAAGCCTTTTCAGATGAAAAGACGAATTAGCCCTTGGCTGCAGCAGCAACTTCAGCAGCGAAGTCGCTTTCTTCCTTCTCGATGCCTTCACCGAGAGCGATACGTGCAAAGCCAGTGATCTTAGCAGGAGC